>CAZFDT010000050.1:0-37543 GCA_964518335.1 uncultured Phycisphaeraceae bacterium | reverse complement strand
TCACCGCCCTCGGCGTCGTGGGCTTTGTGGTGTGTGCGGCGATCGTGCTCGTCGCCCTGCTGTCGTGGCGGCGCAACCCGCCCAAGACATTCTTCCCCGACATCATGCCGGTCGGGCGCGAGCAGCACTTCACCCCCGGCCCCGCGGAAGTCGCCGCCGAAGCGACGCCGGCGACCTAAAACCTGCACATCATCTGCGGCTGACGGATGGACGTCGGTATCGACGAGACGCGCGATCGATCCGGCGTCACGTGGCCGCGGCCGGCTCGGTCGGCGTCGTCGGGGCGTCGTGATCGGCGGGCTGGAACGAGCGGCGGTAGGTGCTGGGCGACATGCCCACGTACTTGCGAAAGCTGTCGGAGAGCCACTTGGCGTTGGCGATGCCGGTGCGACGGGCGATGACCTTCAGGGGCAGGTCGGTCTCGGCCAGCATCTGCTTGACCTTGTCGAATCGCGCCTGGTGGATGCGTTCGAGGATCGTCTGGCCGACGCTCTGCTTGAAGCGACGCTCCAGGACGCGGCGGGACACGGGCAGGCGGGCGCATAGCCACGCCACGTCGATCGACTCGTGGGCGTGATCGCGGATGAGACGGATGGCGTCGGCGACGTCGGGGTCGTCGATGGCGACCAGGTCGGTCGAGGCACGCTGGATGATGCGCACGGGGGAGAGGCGGACGACGTGGCGCTGCGTGCTGCCGGTGAGCCACAGCTCGTGGAGCGTCTTGGCCGCCTCGTAACCGTAGGCGTAGGCGGGCATGGCGAAGCTGGAGATGGCCACGGGGCTGAGGGCGGAGGCGATGTCGTCGTTATCGACGCCCAGGACGGCCAGGTCGTCGGGGACGCGCAGGCCGGCGCGGCGAGCGGCGGCGATGACCTCCTGGGCGATGTAGTCGGTGGCGGCGAGGATGCCGCAGGGCCGGGGCAATCGCCTGAGCCACTGTTGCAGTTGCCTGTCGAGCGGCACGCGGCGGCCCTGGGCGTAGTAGGCGCGGATAAAACGCGCGGGGCGGCGAAGGCCCATCGCCATCAGCGCGGCGGCAAACGCCTCGGCGCGCGGCAGGGCGAAGGGCCAGTTGCGGTGACTCGTGTAGGCAAATCGCCGCAGCCCCAGACCCGCCAGATGCTCGGCGGCCATGTGGCCCAAGCGATCCTCATCGATGCTCACCAGCGGCGCCTCGGGCGGCCGGTGCGAACTGCCCAGGGCCACGTAAGGAACGCCCAGCTCGCGCGCCCGCGCGATGATGGCGTGCCGGTCGGCGTGCCCGATCAGCCCCACGTTGCCCAGCCGGGGCAGCTCCTCGGGCGTGGGCTCATACCCCAGGGCGAACGCCACGTCGGAATAGCGGTGGCTGTAGTCGATGATCCCGCGGGTGGTCTGGCGATGGAAGTGGCCCATGAGCTTGTAGGTCATGATGACCGTGCGCTGAGGCCTGCCGGCAGGGCGGGGTTCGGGTTGACGCATTTACAGGAATGATAGCCGCAATATCCGTATTGACCCGGGGCGATCTGGATTTACAGTTAACACGGAAAGATACCGGGGCGGTGGTTTTGATCTAAATGGCTGTCAAAACAAACCTTAGCGTCTGACGTGGTAACCATGCTCCATTTCACCCCGAAGGAGGTTCCCGTGAAAAGCCTTGCGATGCTCGCAGCCGTCTTCTCGCTCGTGTCCGTCCTGCCGACCGTCGTATCTGCCGACGTGATTGCCTCGACGAGCTTTGAAACCTCAGGCGACACCTGGACATTTGGTTCCAACGCGGTGATTCCCTACAACGTCTCGGGCAACGTGTGGGCGCCTCAAACATCCAGAACGATCACCGGGCCGCACCATGGCAGCCTCTTTTGGTGCGCACAGGATCTTGTGGAAGTCAACGCTAATGGCAATGGCGGGGCACTCACGGAGTTCCACCTGACATTCGCCACCCTCGACATCTCGGCCTACAACGACGTCCAGGTTTCGTTTTACTACAACGCCATCGCAGTTGATCCCAATGAGAACATCTTCTATCAGATCGACACCGGCAGCGGCTTTGGGGATAAGGTCAATGTCTTTGCCCCCGTCGCCTTTAATGAGACGACAAACGGCTGGCAACAGGCAACGATCAATATCCCCAACTCCGCAACGTCGATCGCCCTGCGTATCGGAACGGGGCCAGGCCTGATCGGCGTCGGTGCGACAGAGAACATCGGGTTTGACCTCGTGCAACTCACGGGAACGCTTGTCCCCGAGCCGGGGTCGATGGTGCTCGTGGCCCTGGGTGGCCTGTTGTGCATCCGTCGCCGAACCTCCTCACGGTGACTCCGCGCGAGCAACCGCGGATCACCCACGCCGCGGCGGATGCTCACCGCATTCGTCGCGCTTCGACGACCCTGACCGACCCTGACCGAACCGGATCATGAACCGACGCACCCCACTCGCTCTTGCCGCCGCCATGCTGCTGGCTCACGTGGGAGTGGCCCGCGCCGCCGACCCCAATGAGTTCCTTAACTGGAGCCTGATGTCGGGCAGTACGACGCTGCTGCCCGGCCGGCTGTACGTGCCGCAGAACTACGACCCGAGCAAGTCGTACCCGATCATCGTGTTCTTCCACGGCTCGGGCGAGGGCGGCAACAACAACACGTCACAGGTCGGCCCCAACATCAACAACCTCTTCGCCGCCGCCAAGACCCGCGAGGCGTTCCTCTACGCCCCGCAGTCGGCCAACGGCCTGTGGTCGGGAAGCGGCACGAACATCACCACGCAGATGACCCGCTCGATCCAGATGCTCGACGCGGCGCTGGCGACGTACAACATCGATCCGCACCGCCAGTACGTCACCGGTCTGTCGGCGGGCGGCAACGGGGCGTGGGACGCCGCGTCGAAGTTCCCCGGCCGATTCGCCGCCGCCGTGCCCATCTGCGGCGACTGGATCCGCGCCAACCCGATGGCCAGCGTCCTCGCCTCCATGCCCGTGTGGACCTATCACGCCCGCAATGACTCTGCCATCGACGTGAATCAGACTCGCAGCAACGTCAACAACATCCTGCTCTATGGCTACGGCTATCCCAAGATGGCCTACCCCCTCGATACCCCGGACGGCAAGGACTTCTACGACGGCAGCCCGTACTACCCGACCTCCGGCTCGCTGGGCGCGACGTTCCTCGAATACGAGCAGCTCCGCTACACCGAGTACTTCAGCGGCGGGCACGCCATCTGGAGCCGCGCGTACAACGAGCAGTTCATGTACGACTGGATGTTCAGCCAGTCCACCGGCGCTATTCCCGAGCCGGCGTGCCTGGCGATCGTGACGATGGGTGCGTTCCTGGTTGGCCTGCGCCCGCGCAGGCGCGGCGCGTGACATGGGAGACCGATCATGCGACGACATGGCTTCACTCTGATCGAGTTGCTGGTGGTCATCAGCATCATCGCCTTGCTGATTGCGCTGCTGTTGCCCGCGCTGGGTCAGGCGCGCAGCGCCGCACGGATGGTCGCCTGCGCCGCGACGCTTCGCAGCTACGGCCAGGCGTATCACTCTTACGCCGCCGACAACCGCGATCACCTGCCCTACCTGCAGCCGCCCGTGCCCAACGTCAACGGCTGGCGCCGCGGCGACTTCGGCAAGTCCCTGGAGTACCTGTTCCGCGGCTACTTCGCCGGCAAGGAATCCACCGCGCCCGGCCGCAACAGCGGCAACCGTGCCTTCTGGTGCCCCGCCGCGCCCATCGCCGGCTTCAACGAAGCCAACGGCCAGCTCCTCTACAGCAACGGCGCCGGCGGCGAAGGCAACGGCTACCAGGGCGCACTCTACTACGCCTACCAGTACAAATGGCCCGACAACCCCGGCGGCGCACCGGCGCCCGGAACCGTCACCGAGACCGATATCTCCGCCGCCGCACGCATCCGCATGGACCACTTCCGCCAATCCTCGCGCTCGCCCCTGCAATACTGCAGCATGTTCAAGATCCCCGTGGCAGTGACCGGGTCGTCTGTCTCGACCGACAACCAGACCGTCATGCACAGCTCGTGGCACGATCCGGCGGGGCAGAACCCGCGTCCGATCCTCTTTGCCGACAGTCACGTCGAGACCCTGGGCGGGCGCTTCGCCACGGGTCTGCAGTTCAAGCCCAACTCGTTGTGGGAGAGATACCTGCTGACCGGGCCCTACACGACGTTCGAGCTGCGCGTCGGCTCGGGCGCGCCGGCGCATCGGCCGTACGAGTTCTGGATCGAGAAGGACTGACGCGCATGGCCGCCATGCGCGATGGAGTGTCGAAGATGAGGCGTGCAAGCGGATGGTGGACGGTCGTTGCCGTGACGTTTGGCGTGCTGGCGGTGCAGGCCGGCGGCGCCGAGCCGCAGAAGGAGCCCGCGCCGCTCAAGGGGTTGTTCATCGGCAACAGCTTCTGCGATTTCTACGTGATTCCCAAGCAGGTGGAGGCGATGTGCCGCCACGCCGGGCGCGACGCGGAGATGCGCCGTCAGACGCAGAGCGGGTTCAGCCTGACCAAGCACTGGATCGCCGGCCGGGCGTTGGAGCGCATCCGCGCCGAGCTGCCGTGGAACGTGGTCGTGCTGCAGAACGCCAGCACCAACCCGCTGACGGAGCGGGCGTATTTCGACGAATACGGCCGCAAGTTCGTCGAGTACATCCGCGAGCACACCAACGCCGAGCCGGTGTTCTACATGACCTGGGCGCGCAAGCTCGTGCCGGAGGACCAGGTGACGGTGACGCAGGCTTACTGCCGTCTGGGCGTGGACATGAAGGTGAAGGTCGCGCCGGTGGGGATCGCATTTGCCCGATGGCACGAGGCGAACCCGAAAATCGAGCTGGTGCGCGACGACCGCGCCTCGCATCCCAACGAGACGGGGGCCTACCTGGCCGCGTGCGTGCTCTACGCCACGATCACCGGGCAAAGCCCCGTCGGGCAGGTCAGCCGCATCGAGGGCCACAACTGGCTCACCAACGAGAACATTCTGGTCAACATCGACCCGAAGCTGGCAAGACAACTGCAGCAGCACGCGTGGCAGACGGTGCGGCAGTTCAAGCCCGCCGATCACCTCGAGCCGGCCACCGCGTCGGCCAAATGATCGTCCCCGCCCTCTTTTCGTGAAAGGTTGCAGTCATGCATCGCCTCGTGTCTGTCAGCGTGTTGAGTCTGCTGCTGTTGACCCTTGCCACCGGCGACGTGCGCGCCGAGTCCCCCGTGGAGATTCGCGTGAACTTCGGCGGCGAAACCTCCGTCGCCGGCTGGAACTCGATCCAGGGCGAAGCCGCCCCGCCCCGCGCGCTCATCGACGCCGCGGGCCGCGAGTCGGACATCACCCTCGAACTCAACGACCCCTTCCAGCCGCGCGCCAACCCCGACGTGGTCAAGGGCGAGCTGACCGGCGACGCCGCCGAGTTTGCGCCCTGCACCGTCGGCACGCTCTTCACCCACCGCGGGCAGGACAACCCCACCGGCGGATTCGTCCTCAA
This sequence comes from uncultured Phycisphaeraceae bacterium, assembly GCA_964518335.1. Lineage (GTDB taxonomy): Bacteria > Planctomycetota > Phycisphaerae > Phycisphaerales > Phycisphaeraceae > CAZFDT01. The sequence continues at coordinate 32,088 of CAZFDT010000050.1, read as the reverse complement.
GGTCCACCCCGACAAGGCCTACGACCTGACGCTCTGGGCGTCGCGCACCGGCAACGGCATGCGCTGGGGCCGATACACCGTCGCCGGCCGCGAGACCACCGCCCAGTTCCTCGCCGCCGGCGACAGGACCACCGGCGCAGGCAACCGCAGCAACGTCCTGCGCTTTGCCAACATCCGCCCCACCCCCGAGGGACTCATCACCGTGATCGTCGGCTTCCCCGAGGAAACCGACCCCTACGCCAACCTCGGCGACTTCACCTACCTCACCGGCATGATCCTCCGCGAGCACCCCGCCGCCGATGCGCCGTGAATCGGCGTCAGCCTCCGCCGCGCACCGCCTGGCGGTACGCCCGCGGGCTGCGGCGGGTGATGCGCTTGAACGCGGCGTAGTAGCGGCTGACCGATCCGAAGCCGGCGGTGAAGCCGATGTCGAGGATGGTGCGGTCGGTGGTCAGGAGCAGGCGCTGGGCGTGGGCGACGCGCTGGCGGGTGAGGTGGTCGGTGAGCGTGGTGCCCATGCGGGCGCGGAAGAGGGTCATGGCGTAGTTGGGGTTGAGCCTGACGTGGTCCGCGATGTCGGCGACGGTGATGGGGTCAGCGTAGCGATCGGCGATGAATCGGGCCATGCGGTGGGCGGGGTCGTCGCCGTCGGTGCGGCGGGCGTCGGGCCCGGTGCGGCGGGCGCGGGCGGAGCTGGACCAGCCGTGGTCCAGCGCCAGGCGGCGGAGGCGGGCCTCGACCTCCAGTGCGGCGGTGCGGCGGCGTGCGGCCGGTGCGTCGCGGGCCAGGTCCGAGGCCCAGGCGGTCAACTGCAGCTCGTCGGCGGGCGCGGCCTGGCGGTCCACCACCATCCGCCCCGCCAGCAGATCGCGGGCAAAAGCGTCCGGCAACGACCAGCCCAGCAACAGGTGCAGCGGGACAGTGACCCAGTAGCACATCGCCTGCGCGTCGCCGACCAGGTCGAGAAAGCGATGCGGCACCGCACCCCAGAACAGCCCCAGCCGCCCCGGCGGGATGCTCACCTGCTCGCCTCCCAGCAGGTAACGGAACTCGCCGGCAGGGCTGAAGTTGATCTCCACGTCGCCGTGGCTGTGCGCCGCGGCCATGCGATTGACCCCGCGCCGACACCACGCGCGAAACCCGAACGGACCCTCGGCGACCACGGCGTCTGCATGGGCCATGAACTGAGTTTACAGGAACGTCAGCCAACAGGCCGCGTGCGGCAATTCCGGGCATGTCGTGGTGAATCTTGACTCGTTGATGACCGATGCTAGACTTTAATCAGACTTCAGTCGTCGCCGTGACTGGGTGACACCAGGCGGCAATTCCTACGGCCACCTTTGGGTGGCCGTAGTTGTTTGTGGGGGCGTACCGCGATGCACTTCTGTTACGTGGACGAGTCTGGGGATACGGGGACATTGGCATCGCCGACTCACCCGATTCAGCCGGTGCTGGTCATTCTGGGGGTGGCCCTGGATCACACGCATCTTGCCGCGCTGACGCATGAGTTCATTGACCTCAAGGCGCGATTCTCCCCAGCTCTGGCGTCACGACTTTCCGGCCGCTTCGACATTCTGCTTCACGAAGCCAAGGGAACCGCCTTGCGCAAGGAGGCGCTGTCCAGCAGCCGACGGGAGTCCCGCCGAGCCCTGGGTTTTCTGGACCATGTCGTCACGCTGCTGGAAAAACACGAGGCCAAAGTGTTTGGCAGGGTCTGGATCAAGGCGCTGCGCTACCCGATGGACGGCAACGCCGTGTTCACCTCATCGATGCAGGCGATCTGCGGTTGCTTTGAGCGCTACCTGACCCAGCGAGGCGACTGCGGCCTGGTGATCGCCGACAGTCGCAGCCCCGGCCAGAACGTACCTGTGGCCTTTTCCATCTTCACTCAGAAGTTTCAGGCCGCAGGGGATGCATTCGGCCGCATCCTGGAAATGCCCACGTTCGGGCACAGCGACAATCACGTCGGGCTGCAGTTGGCCGACCTGGTGGTGTCGGGCCTGATCTTTCCCATGGCCGTGGTCGCCTATTGCACAGGGCGCGTCGAGAATCTGCATGTGCGGCCGGGGTATCAGGTTCTGCGCCAGCGGTTTGGGCCCCGCCTCAAGCGCCTGCAGTTCCGCTATCAGAAACCCGACGGACGCTGGGCGGGCGGCATCACGGTCAGCGATGCACTGGGCAGACGGTCCGGCTCCTTGTTGTTCGGCGATCCACCAACGTCGCCACCGGCGGAGGCGCCAACTCCGGATGCCCAACCGTGAGCATGTGCACGACCGCTGCATTACCATGGCCGCACCATGATCCGCAACACGAACGACGGAACGGGACGGTCGCCGCGGCTGGCGGTGTATCTGAACATGGGGACGCTCACGCAGTTGCCCGAGTGGAGCGCCGCGCCGCGGGGCGAGTCGAAGCAAGTGCTGGCGGCGATCAAGGCGGCGGGATTCGAGGGCGTGCAGGGCGGCGACGGCGCGCAGGCGCGGGAGGCGGGGCTGGGCTGGTGCGGGGACGGCCGGGTCAACGCTCCGCGCGACGCCGACGAGGTGGCCCGCCGCAACCGGGACGCGGGCGCCGAGTGTGCGACGTTGCACGTGGCGTGGGGCATGGAGGACGACGCTGCAGTGGACCGGCTGGTGGGCGCGGTGCTGGAGGCGTCGGCCAGGCACGACCTGCCGATGTACATCGAGACGCACCGGGCGACGATCACGCAGGACATCTGGCGCACCGTCGAGCTGGCGCGGCGCTTCCCGGGCGTGCGTTTCAACGGGGATTTCTCGCACTGGTACACGGGCCTGGAGATGGTGTACGGCGGGGTCGAGACCAAGTGGGCGTTCATGGCGCCGGTGCTCGACCGCGTGCGGTTCATTCACGGGCGGATCGGCAACCCCGGGAGCATGCAGGTGAAGGTGGCCCGGGGCGCCGACGGCGCCTGGCCGAGCTACGTGCAGCACTTTCAGGCGATGTGGACGGCGGCGATGCGCGGGTTCCGCGCCGACGCGAAGTCGGGCGACTACCTGATCTTCGCGCCGGAGCTGCTGCAGTCGTCCAACTTCTACGCGCGCACGTTCGAGGGGCGCGAGGAGTGCGATCGGTGGCAGCAGGCGCTGCTGTACGCGGAGCTGGCGCGCGGGTGCTGGAAGGCTGCGGAGGCGAAGGCGCAGGCGTGAGGGCGAGGGTCAGGGGAAGATGATGTAGCGTTCGGGGGGAAGGTCGGTGATGAAGTAGTAGGTGGCGCCGGTGATCTGCCAGCCGAGGGCGGCCAGGAGTTCGCCGCCGATGACGCCGATCATGAGGGGCGAGAGGGAGGCGAAGGCGCGGAGGCCGGCGGTGCGGACGATCGCGGACTTGAGTGCCCAGCCCAGGAGGAAGGAGAAGCCCAGGTGGCCGACGCCCCACGTGCCCCAGATGAGGAAGAGCACGGGGTGGATGGGCCACCACGGCAGGCGCAGCCGCGCCGCCGACACGGCGATGACCAGTGCCACGCCGGCGATCGTCCAGGCGACGGCGGCGGGGTCGGCCTCGAGGCGCCCCAGGCGCGACCACTCGCCCGGCTCGACGCTCGACGCCAGTTCGCCGTGCGTCATCGCATTGGCGGCGAAGTGGGCCGCGTCATTGAACGGGCGGCTGGGCATCGCCTCGTAGGCGTAGCCGTCCGACACGTTGGCCCCGTGCTGATATTGCAGCCCCAGCGTCACGACCACGGACACGACCATGGCGATGACGGCCATCGCGCCGAGTACCGGCGCGAGCCGACCCGGGCTCGTGCCCGCTTGCGCCCCGGCGCCGCCGCGGCCGCGATCGCCGCAGGCCACCTGCGTGCCCGTGGCCAGAAAACCCATCAGCGCCTCCTTCGGATCGCCCACGAGAATGAACCCCGCCAGACCCATCAGAATGATCTGCGTCGGGCCCATCGCCTCCAGCCCGATCAGCGCCGGCCAGACGCCCAGAGGCAGGAACGGGCCCGCCATCAGGAACATCCCCGTCTCGCACACGATCCGGGTCATCACGATCCAGATCAGCCCGAAGGTGAACACCAGCAGCACGGCGATGATCGGCGACAGGCCACTGGTTAACAGCAGCGCGACGCTCATCGCCGTGAACGCCGCGCCCAGCCTCGCCGCCCACACCGCCGAGCGCGGCGTCGTCACCAGCGTGCCCAGGCCCACCCCGCCGCGCAGCACGTCCAGGTAGTACCGCCGGCCGGTGTAGAGCATCATCAGCGCGATGCCCACGAACGCGCCGAAGCGCAGGAAGTTCATCTTGTTGGGCGTGAACTTGTCGTACTCCATGGCGTACCCGTTGGCCACGAACGCCGCGCCGATCACGACGAAGATGTAGTTGGCCATGCCCACCGTGAACGACACCTGCCGATCGAGGAAGAACGCGAACGCCACCACGCTGAGCATGATGACCGGCTTGAAGACGTAGCCCGACTGCGCCGACCGCGCCGCGTTGGGGAAGAGCGTGCGCAACGGCGTGAAGTCCAGCGCCATCTCGATCCGCGGCACCTCGGGGAACCAGGCGTTGAGCCCGTTGACCAGGTGCAGCACCACCGGGATCGACAGGCCGATCCAGAACAGGCGCGAGCGCAGCATCGCCGACGCCCACGGATGGGCGTGGCCCGCCGTCTCCGCCGGGCGCGTCAGCTCGCTGACGAATCGCGCGATCGGGTAAGGCAGCAGCTCGCGCTGCGACCATTGCGGATGCACCACCACGACAAAGCACAGCGACGCCAGCCCCAGCAGCACCGCCGAACCCGCCCACAGCCGCATCGTCGGCCACCACTTGTCCCACGGCACCGCGTCCAGCGCGATCACCCGATCGTCGCCACGACCCGTCACCAGCGCCGTCGTCACGTCCGGCTCCAGCCGATGACCCGTCACCAGCACGTGATCGCCCGCCGGCGGATCGATGAGCGCGCCCGGCAGCAGCGCCGCCAGTCGCGCCCGCCCCGCCACTTCCTGCTCCGGCTCCGTCTCCGGCGCGCCCGGCCCTAGGAACGCCGGGTCCACGATCACCCGGTTGATCCCGTGCGTCAGCGTCAGCATCTGCGTGGGCTTGACCGGCGGATCGCTCTGCGCCTCGCGCCAGGTGCGCTGCACGTCGGGCGTCGCCCGGTCGTAGAGCAGGCCCAGCGGCGAGGCGCCGTCGCGCCCGGCGAGCACCGCGTCCACCATCGCCGGCCAGTCGCGCACCTGCCCCGGCGCCAGCAGGTGCGACCCGCCCGGCAGATACGACATCACCTGGTGCGACTGCCACACCGGCCGCCGCTGCGCGTGGTGCGGCTGCATCGCCGACATGGTGGTGAAGTAGCGGCAGAAGTTGGCCCCGGGAAACCCGCACGCCGCCAGCGCGATCGCCGCGATCACCGCGATCTCGCCCGCCCGCAGCGGCGCCGCCGACCCCGCCAGACGCAGCAGCGGGTTGACCAGGATCACCAGCACCACCGTCACGCCGAACACGCTCACCGGCAGGAAGCTGCCGATCATCAGCGTCTGCTTCATGACGAAGTCGTTGAAGTAGGTGAAGCAGGCGATGAACAGTCCGAGCGTCAGGCCGAGGATGACGGCGCGGAAGGACATAGCGGGCATGACTGGCATGGAAGACTGATGCCGGTGCGTGGTTGGCTGCGAATCTTCAGGCGAGCATCAGGCGTCGGCCCTTGGGTTGCGGGATCGGGCGACCCAACTCGCGCGCCGTGTCCAGCCACAGGGCGATGGCCTCGTTGATGGACTTGACTGTCTGGTCATGAGAAGCCCCATGCGCCATGCAACCGGGCAACTCGGGCGCTTCGGCGACAAATGCGTCGTCCTCATCGCTCCAGTAGATGATGATCTCGTATTTGTGCATCAGTCGGGTTCCACAATGCCGTACTGTGTAATGATACGTCGAATCTGCCGGACCTGGTAGGGTTTGGCGTGGCGTCCCTCACGCTGAAGGTTGATCAACTCGGGTACGCCGTCGCGCGTGAACATATGGTGACCGCCGCGATGACGAGGGGCAAAGCCCAGATCGAGGAGAAGCTGACAGAGGCTGTCAAAGTCGATGTTCGCATCGGAACCGCCTCGCAGCACTGCTTCCAGAGTTCGCCGTCGTCTGGCCATAATGTGAATAAGCTAAGGCGAGCTTGTTGATTTGGCGACTCGGCGCAGCAGGGCCAGGTGTTCGAGGTTGCCGCCCTTGCCGCCGCGGATGGGGCTGCGGATGGTGTCGAGCACCTCGACGCCCAGCGCGGGCAGGTCGGCGGCGAGCACCCGCTGCACGATGGCGTCGGCGTCGGCGTCGTCGAGCTGGTGCCGGCCCGATTCGTAGTGCGGCTTCACCAGCGTCACGATCCGCCCAGCCTCCTCCGGCGCCAACCAGCGCAGCGCCGCGGCGATCGCCAGCTTCTGCTTCGTCCAACCCAGATCGACCACCACCACGTCGCACGCCGCCGCCGGCTCGACGTGCAGCGCGTTGGTCCGTTCCATCACCGTCACGCGCCCGTCGTTGCGCAGCTTCCACGCGAGCTGCCCGTACCCCGTGTCCACCGCGTACACCTTCGCCGCGCCGCGCTGCAGCAGGCAATCGGTGAACCCGCCTGTCGAACAGCCCAGGTCCGCGCAGGTTCGCCCCGCCACGTCGAGTCCGAAGTGGTCCAGTGCAGCGGCGAGCTTCACGCCGCCGCGCGAGACGTAGGGCCCAGAGGGGTCGGGCGTGGACATGGCATCAGCATAGGGGAGTAGGGAGTAGGGAGTAGTCAGAAAAAGATGTGACCGTTGGCTCGCGCTCTTGGCTACTGTCTGCTGCCGACGGCCTGTGTGTCGAACACCACGATTTCGCCGCGGCGGGTGGCTTTGGCGCTGTAGAGGGCCTGGTCGGCGAAGCTGATGAGCTGGCTGGGGCCGCCCGGCCGGCTGGCGGCGAGGCTGGCCACGCCCATGCTCATGGTCACGCCGCTGAAGGTGCAGACGGTGTCGCCCAGGTCGGCGGTGACGACGTGGAACTCGCCGGCGATGCGGCGGCAGGCGTGGGCGGCGGTCTGGGCGTCGGTCTGGGGCAACAGCAGCACGAACTCGTCGCCCCCGAACCGGGCCGCCACGTCGCTGGCGCGACAGTTGGCCTTGAGCACCCGCCCCGCGCGGCGGAGCAGGTCGTCGCCCGCCTGGTGCCCCCGCGCGTCGTTGTACGCCTTGAATCGGTCCAGGTCGATCATCACGCACGACAGGTCCCCGCCGTAGCGCATCGACTCGTTGAACAGGCGCTCCAGCGCGTCGTTGAACGCGCGACGGTTGGCCAGGTTGGTCAGCGGGTCGGTCGTCACCATCGTCCGCAGTTGCGCGACCGCGCTTTCGAGCTGCTCGTTCTTGCGACGCAGGTCGGTGAGCGTGTGGGTGAGCTGCTCCTGGAGGCGGTTGTTCTCGCGCTTGGTGCGCCAGATGGCCAGGTTCTTCTCGACGATGACGGGCAGCGCCGCCTGGTAGTCGCCGGTCTTGACCACGTAGTCGTAGGCGCCGCGGCGGATGGCCTCCAGGGCCACGTCGTAGCTGTCCTCGGCGGTGAGAATGACGATGGGCAGGCCGCAGCGCCGGTCCAGCAGCCGCGGCAGCAGGTCCATCCCCGTCCCGTCGGGCAGGTGCAGGTCGCTGAGCACCATGTCGATGGCGGTCAGGTCGGCGGCGTCGGCGTCGGCGCAGGTGGCCACGTGGACCACCCGGTCCTCCCCGAAGTGCTCGCGCAGCGCCTGCCGCACCAGCCTCGCCTGGGCGGGCGAGTCCTCGACCAGCAGAATGGTGGGTGTGGCAAAGCCTGGCATGTCGTGTCGCCCGGCGCCATGGCGGCGCGACCGTTCGCTCATCCGATGACATCGGCGAGATATCGGGCCAGGTTGAGCCGCGGTTGTGTTAAACTCCGCACCATGCGAGCCGTCCTTTGCCTGCTTTGCCTGATCGTCGTCGCCGGCTGCTCCCGCGCGGTGAAGGTGAGCAAGCCCAACCCCTCGCCGATCGACGGCCGTGCCTACGACCGCGCCTTCGCCGCCGCAGGCCAATCGCTGCGCGACATGGGCTTCGACCTGGACCGTCAGGACTACCGCTTCGGCGAGGTGACCACCCAGCCGCTGACCGCCCCGACCTTCTTCGAGCCGTGGCACGGCCAGAACACCACCGCCGCCCAGGCCGCCGAAAGCACCCTCAACCACCAGCGCCGCATCGTCGCGGTCACGATCAGGCCCGACGAGCAGAGCGCCCGCGAGGAGGTGCGCGTCGATCTCGAAAGCGTCGCGTTCGCCGGCATCGAGGCCGCCGTGCGCGACATCGACGACACGCTCGACACCGACGAGCCCGCCACCGTCGTCATTTACGACCGCTACCTGCTCGAAGTCCAAGTCACCGTCGAGCGCCAGCAGCGCCCGACGCGCCGACTCACCGGCTCGACCGCCGGGCGAAACGTCTTCGGCTCACTGCGCACTGTCCCCGAAGAGTGGGAGGAGCGTGGCATCACCGCCCACGACTGGCTCCCCCAGGGCCGCGACCTCCAGCTCGAACAACGCATCCTCCACGACATCCTTCAGCGCACCTCGCCGTAGCCGCGATCGGGGGCGAACATCGACGCCAGAAAAAACAACCTCAGCCTGCTCTTTGGCGTGCCGGGCATCGGGCTGCAGATCACCGGCATCGCCTTGGGCAGCGACACGGGTGCGCAGGCGATCGCGGCGCCCATCATGCTGATCGGCACCGCCCTGCTCTTCGTCGGCCTGGGCTATTACGCCGCCGCCAAGGGCCAGTCGCCGGTCTGGTGCCTCATGGGGTTCCTGAGCATCATCGGCCTGATCGTGCTGGCCTGCCTGCCCGACCGGGCCAAGGGTCCGCTCCCGCCGCAGCCCGACATCGACCAGTCCCCCGCCGTCACCGGCACACGCTACGTCTGCATCCGCTGCGGTTACACCCTCCACGCCATCACCTCGACGGTCTGCCCGGAATGCGGCACGCCCTTCGATCCCCGCCGGCCTGAGACGATGCGCCTCGCCCTGGCCGTCGGCGATCAAGTCAGGGTCAACGCGCCCTGGACCGCCACGTGGAGCCTCATCTGCGGCATTCTCACCCTCGTTCTCACCCTCTGCATGACCATCCAGATCCTTCCCGCCGGATTCGCCATCGGCTTCGGCCACCACGCCCTGGTCGTCACCCGCGGCAAACCCTACTGGCGTCGGGCCCGCATCATGGCCATCGTCGGACTCGTGATGGGATACATCGGCCTGGCGGTGTTCGTCCTCGTCATCGCAATGATCACAGTCCACGCCATCTACACGCCCTGACACGTTCGCCCGCAGTCCCTACACTCTCCATCATGACCACCGCCTCCGACCGTCTGACGCTGCGCATCGGGCACTCGCCCGATCCCGACGACGCCTTCATGTGGTATCCGCTGGCCAACCGCACCTCGCCGGACGGCACGCAGCTCACGCCCAAGATCAACACCGGGCCTTACGACTTTGTTCACGTGCTCGAAGACATCCAGTCGCTCAACGAGCGCAGCGAGAAGGGGGAGCTGGAGATCACCGCGCTGTCGATTGCGCAGTATCCGTACGTCGCCAGGCGGTACGTGCTGACGAGCTGCGGCGCGTCGATGGGCGAGGGGTATGGGCCGATCGTGGTGTCGAAGCGTCCGATGCACCTGCGCGATCTGATCACGCCGATGACGACGCCCGAGGGCGGCCCGCGCAAGCCGCGGCTGGCGATGCCGGGCGGGCGGACGAGCGCGTGGCTGGCGCTGCAGTTGCGCCTGATCGAAGAGGGCGGCAAGGTCACGCGCGACTACTCGATCGATCACGAGGCGGTCCCGTTCGACCAGATCATTCCACGCGTGGCGTCGGGTGAGTTCGAGTGCGGGCTGATCATTCACGAGGGCCAGCTCACGTACCGCGAGGCGGGTCTGTCGCTGGTGGAGGACCTGGGCAAGTGGTGGACGGACACGCGCGGGCTGCCGCTGCCGCTGGGCGGCAACGCCATTCGCCGCGACCTGGGCGCCGACAAACTCCCGGAGGTCTGCCGCATCCTGCTGGCGTCGATCCGCTACGCCCTGGAGCACCGCGCCGAGGCGGTGAGCTACGCGCTGCACTACGCCCGGGACATGGGCCGCGACCTCGCCGACGAGTTCGTGGGCATGTACGTCAACGAGCAGACGCTCGACTACGGCGATCGCGGCCGACGCGCCGTGCGCCAGTTCCTCCACGAGGCCCTGGCCGCCAAGCTCATCCCCGACCCCGGCGAAATCGACTTCGTCGCCCCCGCGGTATGATGGGGCCACCGTCCCCAGGGGTATCCACATGACGACCGACACTTCCGCTCGACCGACCGCGGCGCTGGTGCTGGGCATCTGCAACATCATCTTCGGCGCCCTGGCGCTGTGCGGGCTGGCGGCCATGCTCCCGCTGCTGTTGCCCAATCAGGACGACAACCCCGTCATCGCCCTGATGAACCAGTACCCGATCTACAAGGCGTTCACCCTCATCGGCACGGCGGTGGGCACGCTGCTGGGCCTGGGGCTGATCTTCGCCGGCATCGGGCTGATGAACGGCCACCGCTGGGCCCGCACCTACAGCATCACCTGGGCAGGCTACTCGCTGGTCATGGTCGTGCTGGGCAGCGTCATCAACTGGATCTACCTCGTTGAGCCCTTGCTGGAGCAGGCGCAGCAGCGCCCCGATGCGCAGATGGCCGGCGCCGTTGGCGGGGCGATCGGCGGACTCGCGGGCGGGTGCATCGGCGCGATTTATCCCATCGTCCTGCTCGTGTTCATGTTCACGCCGCGCATCAAGGCGTACTTCGGCGCCGCGCCTCTTGCGCAGTAGTGGCGCGCGGCGCGGTCAATACAGTCTCGTCTTCACCGCCCCGCCGCCGCGCTCCAGGCACACGAGCATGTAGCGCAGCGCGTCGCACAGGTGATCGGGCCCGTCCTTGACCGGGGCCTCGCTGTCGGGCCGCTGCGGGTCGTAGTGGTAGCGGCGCATGGCGTCGATGAGCTGCGTGCAGTGGCGGCGGAGGGTGAGCGTGCCGCGGTCGAGTCGGCGGCGGATGATGTCGATGCCGTCGCGGACGGCTGCGGGTCGGCTGCGCACGACGTGGCCGCGGCGCTGGAGGCACTGGATGTCGGAGCGCCCGGTCTGGGCGTTGACGGCGCGGCCGGCGGGATCGACCCCGATCCACGCCGGCCGGTCGTGGCCCCGCGCGTCGATCCGCCGCAGATGCTCGTCGAGCGTCAGCCCGCCGCCGCAGTATTCGTCGATCACCTCGACGGGCCACTGCAGCGGGTCGTCGCCGCGCCGCGTCGCCACGGCCCACACCATCGCCAGCGGGTTGCGCAGGCCAAAGTCCATCCCGGCGATGAGCTGGCCCGCCTGCGACGGCGCGACCGCGGCCGTCGCCTCGATCACGTGCCTCTCGTGCAACTCACCAAACACCGCGTGACGACGGCTGGGGCGACGGCACATCATCTCCGCATCCCACTGCTCGTCGCCGCTGCGATGACGCTGCGCGACAAGATCGTCGATGGACACAAAACCATCGGCCTCCTTCGCCCGACCCTGACAGTCGCGCCACAGCACGCAGCTTTCGCACGGCCGATTCGGCTCGCACCGCGCCGCCACGTCCATCGCCCCCCAACGCAGCACCCGCACGTCCCGGCGCTCCACCAGCTTCGACATCAGCCCGAACGGCTGGTGCATCGTCGATAACGCCTCGATCCCCCCACGAACCTCCACCCCGCCCAACGTCCGGCTTCGCGTCACGAGCTGCGCCGCCTCCCACACGTCCGGGTCGAACAGCTCCACCTCGTCGCACCGCAGACGCTCCACCCGCAGACCACGCACGCTCCGCTGCGACTGGCACAGCACCTCCACCCGCGAGCCGTTGATGAACGTCACCTGTCGCCGCGTCGGCTCCCGCGCCACCATCCCCCGCACGCCCCGGCGCCTCAGCAGCTTCAGCAGATGCGAATACATCCGACTGGACTGCTCGAAGCTTCCCCCGAGAATGCACACGCCAATGCCCGGCTTGAACAGCATGTCCAGCAGCGTCGCCACCGCGCCCAGAAACGTCTTGCCCCCGCCCCGATTGGCCCAGACCACCACGTCGGCCGACGGCCCGCCCTCGAAATACGAGTGCACCAGGTAATCGAACGGCGCGTCGCTGCCCGCCATCAGCGCCCGCCGCGGAATCTGATGGCCCAGCATCAACTTGACGAACCTGTGCAGCTCGTCGGGATCGCCCGGTCGCGCGAGCGCGGCTCTGGCCAGCACCTGCGCCTGTCTGCCTGTCATGCTCATGGTCGTGCTCCCGCATCGACGCGACGGTAGTAGTCCAGGCACTCGTCGTCGGCCAGTGGCTCGTCGTCGAACGCCGCGCCCGAGATGTCAAAGCGAATCAGATCGACGCAGGCGCGGTGCGTGTCGCGCGACGGCGAGTCGGGGTTGCCGGCCATGCCCACCAGTCGCGACGCCGCCAGGTAGCGGTACTGGCTGATCATCATCTGGCCCTGCACGTCGCCGAGCCGAATCAGGTTGGCCAGCATGGCGCACAGGTCGCGGTCGGTGATGCGCCCGGCCAGGTCGCGCAGGGTCAGCCCATGGCGTCGGGCCAGCTCCATCAGTGAGGCGGGTGATTCGACGAGGTGGCGGAGCATCAGGTCGTTGTCGTGGTCGTCGGGCATGGGGGGATCTCCAGGTCGAGGAGGCGACACAGGGCCAGGTCGCGTGGCAGGCCGGTGGCGGCGAGCCGGGCTTCGAGGGCGCGTTTGGTCGGGGGCGGGACGAAGAAGGTGACGGCCACGGGCAGGGCGTCGGCGACGGCCGGGTCGCGCGGCGACGGGGGCAAGTGCAACGCCGCCAGCTTCGCCAGCCCCGCCGCGTCCTCCGGCAGCAGTTGAGCCAGGGCGGAGGCGTCGAAACACGCCAGCGACCCCAGCTCGGCGACGATCGCCGCTCGCTTACGCGGGTCGTCGTCGCCCTCCAGGCGGTTGAGCGTCGCCAGCAGCAGCAGGGCCTGCGCGTCGTCCACGTCCCAGACGACGCAGTCGGCGTGCGTGTGCCCGAGGCGGCGCAGCACCGCCGCGCGGTGGTGGCCGTCGAGCAGTTGGTGGCCGCCCCCCGGGCATCGGGCGCACGATCAGCGGCGGGTAGCGCCCGCTGCGCGCGATGTGCGCCGCCAGCTTGTCCAGCAGCGCCGTCGGCATGACGTTGCTGTTGGCGGGATGCGCCACGAGGTCATCGAGTGCGATGCGCTGCGCGGTCATGGCCGTTCTCCCTGGCGGCACGGGCGCTTAAGGGCCCGTGCGGCGTTGACGTGCAGGTAATACACCGGCTCGGCCAGCAGCTTGCGCCGCGCCGCGACGAGGCCCGCGCGCACGCCGGGGAAGGCGCCGCCGCGGTGGACCGCCCGATGCCAGCGGCGCAGCTCGGCGTCGAGGAGCGCCCGCATGGGCGAGGCGGCGATCGCGTCGGCGACGGCGTCGGCGTCGGCCAACTGCAGCAGGTCGATGCCCGCCGACCGCAGCGCGTCGCCCAGCCGCGCATCGAAGGCGTGCGGCGGTCGGCGGTAAGCCGTCATCCCGGCGAGCTCGAAGAACGGGTGCACGTGGCCCATCGCCGCCAGCGACTCGGTCATCGCCGTCACCGCCGTCGCCAGCGACGCGCGCACCAGCCGCACCGACAGGCCCAGCCCGCGCCACTGCGGGTGGACCACCACGCGGCTGATGCAGCGCAGCTCGTGGTTGAGCGCGATCAGGCGCTGCCTCGCGTCGCCGATGCCCGTGTAGCGTCCGTCCAGGGCCACGTCGCGCAGCATGCAGTGGATGGGCGGCAGCGACTCGACGAGCACGCCGACGACCTGCGACTCGTTGGGCCGTCGCAGGAACCGCCCCACCACCGACGGCCGCGCGTGCCGCAGCGCCAGCACCCGCGGGCACGTCGCCGGCCGGTTCGACCGGTAGTGAAACCGCGCCAGCGCCGCGTAGTCGCGCATCGTCCCCACGGACAACTGCAGCGCGTCCTCGATGGGCGAGCCAGGCAGCGCGGCGAATCGGTTGGTGAGTTCGGTGCACATGGGAGGAAGAGCAGGGGGTAGGGAGTAGGGAGTAGGCAGCAGCAGAGAATGCGGAAAGAACGCGGGCGGTTTGTCGGTATTTCTGACTACTCCCTACTCCCTACTGCCTACTCCCTGCTGCCTCTTTCGCCACCACCTCGATGCCGCCGTCGAGGTGCTTTTCCACGAGCACGTCGGGGTCGAGCGGCTCGAGCAGGTCGTCGTGGGTGGTGGCGACGACGAAGCAGACGTCGCCGCGGCGGCTGACCCAGCGTCGCACGTTGCGGGCCAGGACCGCTGCAGTGATCCGGTCGAGGGTGGCGGCGAACTCGTCGGCGAGGACGACGCACGCCGCAGCCCCGCCATGCCAATGCGGGGCTTGGGTTTCGACGATCGCCATCACCTGCGCCAGGCGCAGGCGATAACGCTGCCCGTCGGACAGCTCGCCCGGACGGCGGAGCATGACGAAGGCGTCGCTGAGCCCGGCCGCGGTGAGGCGGCGCATGGTGTCGGTCAGCGGCGCATCGTCCAGGGCATCGACGAGCGGCGCGTCGGGCAGCGGGGGCAGGGCGTCGAAGCGGATGGCGTGGGGAATCTGGTCGGCGATCAACTGCAGCAGTGAGCTTTTGCCCGAGCCGGAGGCGCCGGTGACGAAGACGACGCCGCCGGGCGGCAGGGTCAGCTCGACGCGGGGCACGATCGTGAGCGTGTGGGCGCGGTCGATGCCCAGGCCGAACATGCCCGCCACGGCGAGCACGCGCGGCGAAGGGGTCACGGCGGTGGTGCGATCGAGTTGGAGCATGAGGGTAGGCATGGTCATGTCTTTCTTCGCGCGAGGGATGAACTTCCGGGGGTCACTTCCGGGGTCACTTCCGGGGGTCAGCGGTAGCCCCATAAGCGAGCCAGTGTGGTCATATCGCGGAGGCTGAGTCGTACGGTGTGGAGGCTCAGGCCCAGTCGTCGGGCGATGCAGCGGATGGGGAGGTTGTGGAAGGCCCAGAGTTCGGCGGCGGGGCGTGCGTCGTCGGGGACGAGGTCGGGTTTTTCGATGAGGAAGAGGAAGATGGGGTGTCGGATGCGACGCAGGAGCCCGACGAGGCGGCGTTGGAGGATGCGGGGCTTGAGGCCGGTGGCGCGGGCGAGACTGGCGACGGAGAGTCCGCGGTCATAGACGTGCTCGAGCAGGGCGCGGTCGCGTGGTGCGAGGTAGGCGGCGCGGTCGAGGATGCGCAGGACGAGTTCGCGTCGGAGTCTGCGTGTGGGCGGCGAGGTGGCCAGGAGCATGGACGAACTCCGGAAGGCGCCGGGCGGCGGGGTTGACGGGCCGCGGCGGCCGGGGTAGAGTGTTTGGTTGATGTAAGGATTGTAACACGGCGGGCGGCTGTGTTCAATGGTTATTGAACAAGCGGCGGGAACTTTTTTTCGGGCAGGCGGCGAGGCGATGCGCAAGACAGTCGGCCAGATCGCCCGGGAGGCGCGCGAGGCGCGGGGCCTGACCCTGGCCCGCGTCGCCGACCGCGCCGGCATCGCCAAGGCGTACGTGTCGATGATCGAGAACCACCGCGTGCCGCCGCCGTCGGCCAAGGTGCTGGCGAGCCTGGAGCAGGCCCTGGGTCTGACCGGGGGCGAGCTGACGGAGGCCGCGCAGTGGCAGGCCGCCCCGCCGCTGGTGAAGCAGACGCTGCAGAAGCAGGCCGCCGCCGTGGACCAGGCGCACACGCTGGCGCAGTGGCTGCTCGACAGCACCAGTCGCAAGGCCGGCGGCGGGCGCAACCTCGACCGGCTGTTCCGCACGGGCGAGCTGCGCAAGCGCGTGGTCGAGACGCTGGGCGAAATCGACAGTGACCCCCCCGCCGCGGGCGCCCGCGCCGACGAGCCGCGCCCGCCTCTGCCGCTGGTCCCGGTGATCAACCGCATCGCCGCGGGCTATCCCAGCGACTTCACCGACCTGGGCTACCCGGCGCGTATGGCCGACGAATACATCGGCTGCCCGGAGCTGCACGACCCCGACGCCTTCGCCGCCCGCGTCGTCGGCGAGTCGATGCTGCCCGACTACCGCGAGGGCGACCTGGTGGTGTTCAGCCCCAAGGCCGAGGTGGTGGACGGCTGCGACTGCTTCGTGCGGCTGGAGCCGGACCACGAGACGACGTTCAAGCGCATCGCCTTCACCGGCCGGCGCAAAGACCGCATCCGCCTGCTCCCGCTCAACCCCCGGTTCAAGCCCTGCACCTACCCGCGCGAACAGGTCGCCGGGCTTTACCGCGCGGTGTGGCGCATGAGCCGGGTGTGAAGCGGCGAAACCTTCTCGTCAACCAGTCAGCGTCTGCGAGCCATGGCACGCCGATACACTTGCCGTATGCCGGCTTTCAGCACCACCAAGATGACCGCCGCCCAGTTCTTCGAGCTAGGCGAAGACCCGCCGGGGGTGCGCTTGGAGCTGGTCGATGGAGAGATCGAGGTAAGCCCAAGTCCCGTACCGCGTCATTCGTACACCGAGAAGATGCTGACCATCATTCTCGGCAAGCACATCCTTGAGCACGATCTTGGTGAACTCTACGGCGACGTGGACACGATCTTCGGCGAATACGATGTCCGTCGCCCCGATCTGATCTACTTCCGCAAGGACCGCCTGCACCTGATCGGTGAGAAGGCGATGGAAGGCCCGCCGGACCTGTGCGTCGAGATCATCAGCCCCAGCAGCGACGCCACCGATCGCGAACGCAAGTTCGAGCAGTACGCCAGGGGCGGCGTCGCCTACTACTGGATCGTCGATCCCCGCCCGCACCCCCGGAAGCAAACAATCGAAGCGTGGCGACTCAAAGGCGATCGCTACGAATCCTGCGGCCAGGGCGAAGGAGCTGCAGTAGTCCACCTTCCGCCGTTCCCTGACCTGCCCATCCCCCTCACCAAGCTCTGGCAGCCGCGGCGGCGAGGATAAGGACAAACGCCCGTTATTCCTCCCGATGTTTTCGATCGCGCGCGATCTCAAAAGCCTCATGGACAATGATCAACAGGCCTACGGATGCCATCACCACGCCGGTAACGAATTGTCCGATCTCTGGCCAAGCCTTGAGGCCAACATATGCGCAAGCGCATCCGGCGATAAACACTCCGATGCCGATGCTCATAACAATCGTCATCGCAGAAACTCTCCGTGCGCATTGCACAAGGATGATTGATCACCTCACGCGTTGTACGTCACCGCGCGCACCGCTTCGATGATCTTACGGGCGTTGGGGAGCATCTCCTGCTCCAGCGTGCGGTTGTAGGGGGCGGGGATGTCGTCGTTGTTGACGCGGATGACCTTGTTGTCCAGGTCGTCGAGGCAGCGCTCGTACACTTGCGCGGCGATCTCGCTGGCGATGCTGGCGAAGGGCCAGCTTTGATCGACGACGACGCAGTAGTTGGTCTTGCGCACGCTGTCGGCGATGGTCGTGATGTCGAGCGGGCGATAGGTGCGGCAGTCGATGACTTCGACGTCGATGCCTTCCTCTTCGAGTTGCTCGGCGGCTTCGAGGGCGAAGTGGACGGGCCGGCCGGCGGTAACGATGGTGCAGTCGCTGCCGGGCTTCTTGATGTCGGCTTTGCCGAACTCGATGAGAAAATCGTCCTCGTCGCCCTCCTGCGGGGTGTAGCCGGTGGGGACTTCGGGCGGGGCCCAGCCGACACTTCCGGGGGCGTGGAGGTAGCGGGAGAAGTCCTTGTCGCCGCGGGCGCCGTGGCCGAGCATGCGTTCGGATTCGAGGAAGAAGACCGGGTCGTTGTCGCGGATGGCGGTCTTGAGCAGGCCCTTGGCGTCGCGCGGGGTCGAGGGGATGGCGAGCTTGAGGCCGGGCACGCTGGCGAACATGGACTCGACGCACCAGGAGTGGGTGGAGCCGAGCTGCCCGCCCGCGCCGTTGTTGCCGCGGAACACGGCGGGGCAGCCGAACTGGCCGCCGCTCATGTAGAGCATCTTGGGGGCGTTGTTGATGATCTGGTCGGCGGCGACGAGGCAGAAGGACCAGGACATGAACTCGATGATGGGCCGCAGGCCGTACATCGCCGCGCCGACGCCCAGGCCGGCGAACCCGGTCTCGCTGATGGGGGCATCGACGATGCGCTTGTCGCCGAACTCGTCGAGCATGCCCTGGCTGACCTTGTACGCGCCGTTGTATTGGGCGACCTCTTCGCCCATGAGGAACACGCGCTGGTCGCGGCGCATCTCCTCACTCATGGCTTCACGCAGGGCTTCACGGTATTGGATGGTTCGGGACATCGGGTATGGGGTATGGTCAGAGGTCTTTGCCGAGCGAACGGATCAGTTGGGTGAGCATGGCGCCGACGCTTTGCGAGAGTTGCCACGTCGGAATCGCTTGCTCGCGCTGTGCGAATCCGAGGCGAACGGCGAGCGTCAGGCAGTTTTCCACTTCCATCAGTGAGCCTCTGGCCATCGACAGGTGATGCACATAGTCACCTCGATGGATGCGACCGTATCCTTCGGCGATGTTGTTGGAAATCGAGATGACCGCTCGCCGAATCTGCGCGGTCATCCCAAAACGCTCATCTTCCGGAAACCCCCGGCTGATCCGATACGCCGTTTCAGCGAGGTCCATCGCTTTCTGCCAGACCTCCAGCTTCCGGTACGATTCCTCATTCATGCCCCGGCCCACCACTTCTTCTTCTGACCATACCCCATACCCGATACCCCATACCCCTCCTACTCCGCCTCCCGCACCATCAGCGGCAGCTCGCCCACGCTGTACGGCGGGCCGTAGGGCTGCGTGTAGACGTCGGTGTGGAGTTCCTCCACGCCCGGCTCGGGGGATTCGTTGGCGTACTTGACGCTGTCGGTCGCCAGTTTCTTGGCCTCGGCGTCGAGGGCGTCGAGCTGCTCCTGCGTCGCGTGCTTGTGCTCGATCAGGTGCTGGGTGAGGCGGTGGATCGGGTCGCCCGCTTCGTACTCGCTGACCTCTTCCTTGGTGCGGTACTTCTGCGGGTCGCTCATCGAGTGGCCCTTGTAGCGGTAGCACTGGGCATCGACGAACGCCGGGCCTTCGCCGGCCCGCACCTGGTCCACCAGCGGCTTGAAGGCGTCGTAGGTCTTGAGCACGTCCATGCCGTCGAACCGTGCGAACGTCATGCCGTAGGCCCCCGCCTTGACCGACAGGTCGTGGGCCATGCTCGTGCCGCGATCGATGGCGGTGCCCATCGAGTACTTGTTGTTTTCGACGACGAAGATGATCGGCAGCTTCCAGATGGCGGCAAGGTTCATCGCCTCGTGGACGGCGCCCTGGTTGAGCGCCCCGTCGCCGAAGTAGCAGACGGTGACGCGGGGCTTGCCCTTGCCGAGCACCTCGACCTCGTACTTGTGGGCGAAGGCGAGCCCGACGCCAAGGGGGCACTGCCCGCCGACGATGGCGTGCCCGCCGAACATATGGTTGGGTCTGTCGAAAAAGTGCATGCTGCCGCCCTTGCCCTTGGCGCAGCCGGTGATCTTGCCGAACAGCTCGGCCATGGCGTAGTTGGGGTGCATGCCCCGCGCCAGGGCGTGGCCGTGATCGCGGTAGGCGGTGATGATCGGGTCCTCGTGCTCGAGGGCGGCGATGGTGCCGACGGCGACGGCCTCCTGCCCGATGTAGATGTGGCAGAACCCGCCGATCTTCTGCTGCATGTAGCTTTGCATGCAGCGCTCCTCGAAGCGGCGGATGACCAGCATCTGGCGGAAGAGCTCGATCAGCCGGTCGGTGGACAGGGCGGCGGAGGGGCGCGACGCCTCGGTGGCGCTGGGGGCGGGCGGGGCCTTGCTCTTGCCGGCGGTGGCGGTGGTCATCCGTTTAAGTCCTGTCCAATCAATCGGTAAGCACCCCGACAGGCGCACAGATGCGGGCAGGCCATGCGGCGACGTCTGCCCCCCCCGGTTCCGTCCGCCTCAAGCCCCCCCGGACATCCCCCCGGAAATCCCGGACATCCCGGACATCCCGGACATCACCCCGAAGCGCAACTGCAAGCGTCCACGGGAAACGTCGTCCGACGATTCCCCCAAGTTTAGAGGTGGACCGGGCCCACAGCAAGTGATGTTTGACGCTGCCCCGGTCGCCGGTCAGCGCCGCCGGCCCGCGTCGCCACGGCACGACCACCAGCGCCTTGCACAACGGCCCCGGGGCGGTATAATGCCCATGACAAATCGATTTTTCATGGGAGTTATTCGCAGCATGAGCCAATCCGGGCCGTCGTCCACGCCGAGGCGCAGCCCCGGCCACGGCCCGCAGGAGGACCGCCTGGGAATGTCGGACCCGGCTCAGCGTGAGCCTGGACGCATGCCCCGGCCCAGTTAACCAGGAAAGGGATGATTTCATGCGTAACGCACTTCTGATCGGAGGCCTGTCGATGATCACCTCGCTGCTGGCCCTGTCGCCGACTCATGCGGCGATCTACCAGCAGGACTTTGAGACGGGGTACACCGAGTCCCAGAGCATCGGCACGACGACGGGCACGGGGACGAACTCGAGCCAGGCCGTGCAGGCGGCGGCCAAGCACACGGGCGACTTCGGCTGGCGCTTCCTCGCCGCCAATCAGAACGGGACGCGATATCGCGCCCTCGACAACACCGTCCTCACCGAGCCGCTGACGCAGGACGACTCCTTCGAACTGTCGTTCTGGATCAACAACTATCAGAAGGCCAACTCCGCGGCGTCGGTCGGTTTCGTCGGACTCTTCGACTCGACTTCCACGGCCGGCAGCACCAACAGCCAGGCGTCGATGAAGCACTTCATCGGCGTGAACCTCGGCGGCGCCGACGCCGATCGTCACCCGATGTACGGCTTCACCGTCGATGTCCAGGGCGCGTGGCGGGGCATCACCACCGGCGACGACGTCAACGCCGCCAAGATCGTCGGCGGGTTCCAGCAGTGGTATCAGATCGTCATCGGCTATGATGCCGACACCCGTCAGTTCGCGTTCAACGTGTATGACACGCTCAGCGACACGGTGAAGACCTTCGGCTACACCCTCCCAGGCGGCGCGACGTTCTCGGTCAACGCCTTCGGCGGCAGCAACGGCGTGAGCAGCGACGGCCGATCGATGGGCGTGTACGTGGACGACGTGAGCCTCGTGCCCGAGCCTGCCGCGGCGGCGGCGGCGGCGGTCGGGATGCTGATGATGACGCGGCGGCGTCGGTGATCCGCGGGCGTCGGCAGCCGCCACGGCTTGGGGGGATCACGCGCGACGGACGAAAGGCCAGCAACGATGCACGCCAGGCGACATGGTTTCACCCTGATCGAGCTGCTCGTGGTGATCTCGGTCATCGCGCTGCTGATTGCCATCCTGCTGCCGGCGCTGGGCAAGGCGAGGCAGGCGGCCAAGGCGACGGCGTGCCGCAGCCAGTTGCGGCAGATCGGGATCGCCATCACCGCCTACGCCACCGACGGGCGCGAGCGCCTGCCGGACTCGGTCGCCTACGGGCCCGAGGCGGGCATCAGCAGCAACAGCACGTTGACGGATGTGCGAGGTCTTCCCGGCGCGTTGCGGCGATACCTGCTCACGCCGGTGTACGATCCGCAGGTGACGCCGCGCACCGGGACGGTTTGGATGTGTCCGTTCAACCCCACCTACGCACCGCAAGGCAGCAGCTACAACTACTCGGGCAAGTTCGCGCGCGAGGGCGATCCCAATGCGAGCGCGTTCAGCGTGCCGGGCAAGCGGATCAGTCGCGCCGCGTCGCCGTCGGAGGCGATGATCGTGACCGACCGCGCCGGCCCGCACGGCAGCACCTCACCGTTCGACCCCGTGCCGCCCGCCAACGAGGCGCGCATCTTCATCCTCCTGCTCGACGGGCACGTCGAGGCGTGGCGGAGCGGCCGACCCAACGGGACCATGCCCTTCTACGCCGACTGCGATGACGAGTGGTGGGGCTGGTATCGCACGGCCCCGTACGGTGCGTACGCCTATGGCCGGGGCAAGGGTTACTGATCGATCGCCGGCCCCGCTGCGACGGCGCGGCCGCACCCTTCAACGAGGAGTCGAGCATTGCGCAGGTACGTCACGATGGCGACGCTGGCGGGCGTGATCGGCCTGCTGGGCGCCGCGACGAACGGGCAGTCCGTGGACGCTGCTTCTGACACCCTGGCGGTCGAGGCCGAGGCCCTGGTGGGCCTGCACGCCGACAGCGGGCAGTGGCTCATTGCCGCCTACGAGCACGCCTCGGGCAAGGCGTCGCTGTACCCCAAGTCACGCCCGCTGCAGTGGACCGTCCGGCCGCCGCGCGCCGGGACGTACTACTTCTGGCTCCGCGCCCGCAGCGGATGGAACGGCGACCACTTCCAACACGAAGGCGACGATGCGCGGTACGTGGTCACGCTCGGCGCCCGACGCATCGCCATGCAGACGCTGCGCGACACGCTCGACTGGCACGGCGACGGCGAGAACTTCATCTGGTTGCGCTCCGAGCCGTTGAACCTCGACGCCCAGCAGCAAGCGATCCAGGTGCAGGCGAACTGGGAGTGGGCCCACCTCGATCGCTTCGTGCTCACGAGCGACGCGGCGTTTCGCCCGGGCGTGGGCAACGTTTCGGCCAACGAGCAGCTCGCCGGGCGTCTGACCGTGTGGGCGGACAGTCCCTACGTGCATCCGCTGCGTCCGGACCTGGCCCCGCCGGCGGAGCCCGCCGCTGCAGTGGACGTTGCCGCGCCGCGCGGCGGCAGCGCGTGCGGCGCCATCTTCCTCCGCCTGGACAGCGACAGTGACACCACCGTGCCTTTCCGCTTGTTCGTCCAGCCCCTGCGCGGGCCTGACGGGGCGACGCTCACGCCCACGCTCTCGATCGTCGCGGCCACCGGCATGGTCGTCGGCGCACCCCTGGCGACCGACGCCCTGCCCCCGATCAATCCGATGGGCGCGTTCGACCTCGCCCCCGGCACGACACGCGCGCTGTGGCTTGTCGTGAACGTCCCCCGCGACGCCGCGCCCGGACGCTACACCGGCAGCATCGCCGTCGAAAACCAGATCAGCCTCAAGCAGCAGGGCGTCGCCGTGCACGTCGATGTCGCCCGGACCACGCTCGCGCCGCGGACCGATCTGACCGTCTTCAGTTGGTGGGGCGGGCATCACCTGCCCCAGTCGTGGTGGGACGACCAGATCGCCCATGGCGTCAACTCGTTTCTGCTCAACGTGCATTACGACCTGCGCTATCGCTTCGACGCCGAGGGCAACCTGCTCGGAGCGATCGACTTTTCCGGGCTCGAGCCGCTGCTGCGGGCGCAGCGCGCGACGGGCGGATCGATCCTGGTGAACTGGTATCTGCACGACGCGAAGCGTGCCATGCTGGTGTGCGAGTCGCCGGGCGTGCCCGCCGACGCCGACGGCGCCAGGGGCGCGCCGCTGACGTTCATGTCCGAGCCGTGGCGCAAGGCGTTCGCCACGCTGCTGACGCAGACGCAGGCGCACCTCGAATCGCACGGCGTGCCGCGCGAGCACGTGCTGCACTACACCTTCGACGAATACCTGGGCGAGCGCTTCGTGCAGGTGGGTCAGTTGATCCGGGGCCTCGATCCGTCCTACCGCATTTTCAGCGATCTGTCGGCGGACCTGCAGACGTACCAGCGCGTCGCGCCGTACGTGGACGTGTGGTGCCCGCTGTTCGACGACCTCGATGCGATGGACGGCGACGGCCGGCTGGCGTTCATGCGTTCGACGGGCAAGCCGATCTGGGCCTACGACCCCGGCTACACGCAGCGCGGCGAGCCGCCGTACCGCAAGTTCCGCACCAAGTTCTGGCACGCGTGGCGGCTGAAGCTCGACGGCTGCACGTACTGGAAACACCAGGGCGACCGCGTGGGCACGGCGTATTACCCGATGGTGGCGGGCGACCCGCCGGTGACCAGTCGCCGCTACGAGGCGTGGTTCAGCGGGTGGCAGGATTACCAGCTTCTGCGGCAGCTCGATGCGGCAGCGCGCGGCGATGGCGAGCACGCCAGGCGCGCCGCGGCGCTGCTCGAAGAGGCCGTGGCGAACGTGTGCGGCCAACCCGACGCCGTGCATCGGGCCGATCACTACCGGCGGCAGATGCTCGACGTGCTGGATGCCGCGCTGCAGTAAGACCGCCGCCATGCGCGACAGGAGAACATCGCTGTGATTTTTCCCGACTGGGTGCACGAGACGAAGCGCAGGCTCGGGCCGTGGCTGGCGCGGCTGATGGAGCCGGGCGAGCCGTTCGGCCGCTTCCGCCACGCTCAGGAATGCCTGGTGGGCGCGAACCTGGCGAGCAGTTCGTACGTGGTGGGGCTGCAGCGCTACCTGGGCGTGCTGCAGTTGACCCCACGGCAGGCCGGCGAATGGGCGGGCTGGTTCGCGTCGATGCAGGACCCCGCCACGGGCCAGTTCATCGACCCCGAGCTGGAGCGCCACCTGCCCCCGGTCGAGCGTCACGGCCGCAGCGCCCTGTGGAATCACCGCCGCTACACGACCAAGCAGGCTCAGTGCTCCATGCTCCTGCTGGGCCGCGTCCCCGACCACGAGATCCGCGACGAGCAGTTGGGCTTCGACCCCGCGCGCGAGTCGATCGAGGATCACCTGGCGACGTTCGACTGGGACCGTGACCCCTGGGCTGGCGGCTCGGCGGCGGCCAACTCGCTGGCGACCCTCGACTATCTGGCCCGCCGCGGCAAGCACGACCTCATCCCCGTCATCGCCCGCGGCATCGCCTGGCTCGAAGCCCGGCAGGACCCCGCCACCGGCCTGTGGGGCTCGGCCGCATGCCACCACCGCCTGCGCATCAACTCGGCGCTCAAGGTCGTCACCCGCCTGTTCAGCACGTTCCGACGCCCGCTGCAGTGGCCCGACCGCGTCATCGACAGCGTGCTGGCCAACTGGAACGACACCGCCTACTTCCGCGCCGACAACCCCCAGTTCAACGCCTGCGACGAGATGAACAGCCTCGTGCTCGCCGCGATCGCCCTGCGCTTGAGCGACCATCGCCGCGACGAAGTCGTGGCCGGCGCCGCACGGCGCATCGACTGGTTCAGAGTCTTCCAGCGCAGCGACGGCATCTTCTCGCTCACGCCCGCAGGGTCCATCCGCAAGCTCAACGACATCGTCATGACCCGCGAGCAGGATCAGGGCGATATCCACGGCGTCAACCTCGTCTGCAACGCCCTGGCGCTCATCGCCGACATTCTGCAGCGCCCCGAGGAGCTGGGCTGGCGATTCCACGGCTTCCACTACGACGACTGGCTCACTGTCGCCGGCCGATACGACCCGCCCTGGCCCACGATCGACCCCGCGGCGCTCGCCCGGCAAGCGCATGCCACCCGCGCATGAGCGCCCAGGCCGGTCGCGCCCTCACGCGCCGTCGAGCAGGGCCTTGACGGAGGGGTGGCGCTGCGCCAGCGTGGCGGGCTGGTAGCGGGCGAAGCGCATGCGCGGGGGCAGGTGGGCGTCGTCGAAGCGGGGCGGGTCGGCGGCGTCGGCGCGGGCGGCGAGCAGGTCCCAGCCGACGCTGAACTGCTTGAGCCGGTCGAATCGGTCCACTGCAGCGCAGAGCATGGGCACGGCGACGTGGGTGAGCGGGGCCAGGAGCGGCCGCAGCCAGGTCTTGCGGGCGCGTTTGAGGTTGAGGTCCACGACCTTGGGGAGGGTTCCGCCGGCCATGTTGAACCACCCGCCGCGGGGCGCCAGGTAAAGCACACGCAGGCCCGCCGCCTTGGTCAACTGCAGCAGCGAGTAGGGCGTGGTGTTGTAGAAGTGCCACGGCTCCATGTGCAGGCCGTAGAGCCCGCTGGTGGACAACAGCAGCACGCCGGTGGGCGAAAGCACGCGCGCCATCTCGGCGACGACCTTGCGGGGGTCGGGCACGTGCTCGAGCACGCTGGTCGAGATGATCCCGTCGTAGCATCGGTCGGGGCGGGGGATGGCGGTGAGGTCGCTCTCGAAGCAGGGCGAGGCCGGGTCCGGGCTGTAGAGGCCCTCGACGGCGCCGTACCCGCCCACGTCGCACGCCTCGTAGCGGCAGTGGTGGAAGGCGTCGCGGTGGACCATGGGCCCGGCGCCGGCGTCGAGCACCCTCGCCCCGGCGGGCAGCCCGCGTGCGTAGGCGATCACCAGCTCGGTCAGCGGCCAACCCGTCTGGTTGTAAAAGCGGTCGAGAAACGCGCTGCCCCAGAAGAATCGGCCGTACTTGCGGCGAAGCGCCACGGCGTCCCAGATCGGCGGCGGCTGGCTCATCGCGGTCACTCGCCACCGGGCGCCGACTCGGTCGCGCCGGGCTCGGGCTGGGCGGGCTGTTGCAGTTCCACCGGCGTCGGCGTCGCCGCCAACTTCTGCCGCAGCTCCGCGGCGCGGCCGGCCAGGGCGTCGGCGTCGCGCTCCTCCACCGGCGGCAGCGGCTCCAGGTCAAAGTGCCACTGCAGCTCGACCTTCGCCCCGGGCACCGCCTCGGCAAACAGGTCCGGACCGGGATACTCCCACAGCGGCGGCGTCGCCGCCTGCTTGACCCACAACGGGCGATGACCGTCCGCTTCCAGCCTCACGTCGTACGTGCCGTAGAACGTGAACGGCACGCGCAGCGGCGTGCGACCGACCTCATCATCGTTGAGATACACCAGCGCCCCCGCCGGCTGACTGGTGATCGAAATCGTCCGCTGCACGCACCCGGCCAGGAGCAGACCCGCCAACATGACCGCCCAGCATCGCATGGCGGCATTCTAGCGACTACCCCCGCCCAGCGCCCCGGGAAAATCGGGCCGACCCGTGCCGCGGGGATTCGCAGGTTACACCTGTCACGAACGCGGCGGCGTGCTATACTCTGAACCTGATTCAGCCCCGACGGACGCACGGAGGCGTCGCCTTGACCGAGCCTGATCTCAACATGACCCCGGACGCAACCCCCTTCCGGGGGCGCGTGATCGCCCTGATGAACCAGAAGGGCGGCGTGGGCAAGACGACCACGTGCGCCAACCTCGGGTCGGCGATGGTGCGCGCGGGCAAGCGGGTGCTGCTGATCGATCTGGACCCGCAGGCGCACCTGTCGCTGCACGTGGGGGTGGAGCCGCAGCGGACGCCCAAGAGCGTGTACGACCTGCTGACGGACCGGGACACGAGCGTGTTCGAGGTGATGCAGGAGGCCGGCTCGATCGCGGAGGTGGCGGCGGGGGGAACGCTGGCGATTCTGCCTGCGGAGGTGAACCTGGCGGGCGCCGAGAGCGAGCTGGCCGATCGCGTGGCGGTGGGCGCGGCGCAGACGATCCTGCGCAACAAGGTCAAGCCGGCGCTGGAGCAGTTCGATTACGTGTTGATCGACTGTCCGCCGTCGCTGGGGCTGCTGACGATCAACGCGTTGACGCTGGCGCGGGAGGTGGTGGTGCCGATGCAGGCGCACTTCCTGGCGTTGCAGGGCCTGTCGAAGCTGATGGAGACGGTGCAGCTCGTGCGTGAGGCGATGAATCCGCAGCTTCGGGTGAGCGGCGTGGTGCTGTGCATGCACGAGCAGCAGACGCTGCTGGCGGCGGAAGTTATCAGCGATCTGCAGACGTTCCTCGAGGCGTCGCGCGGCAGCGATCAGCCGTGGGCCGAGGCGGTGGTCTTCCAGCCGCCGGTCCGCCGCAACATCAAGCTCGCCGAGTCGCCCAGCTTCGGCAAGTCGATCTTCGATTACGCGCCGGACTGCCACGGGGCGACCGACTACCGCAAGCTGGCGGCAGGAGTGATGGCGTACGACCCGGCGCTGGTGCGCGCGGGCAAGCTGGCCGAGGCGACGCAGCCGGCGGCGCCGCCCGACGACGACCCCGAAGCGGCGCTGGCGGCGCTGGCGCGGGCGTCCGAGGCGCGGACGCGCCAGCCGGCGATCCACGTGCGCGCCGTCGAGCCGCCGCGCCCCGCGGCCATCCCCCAGGCCGTCGCGGGTTGAGGTGGGTTACTGCAGCACGATAAGGCGACGACAGAAGCGGCTGCTTCACGCCGCCGGTTCGAGTTGGTCGATGGACACGATGTGCCGCAACGAGATGAGCATCGAGTCGTCGGCTCGCGCCGATCCGACACGCTTGGTATGAAACACATATAAGCTTTGCCGGGAGATAAAGGCCGTGCCCGGGTTGGTGATATCGACTTTTCGCCCGTCAGACAGATTCAAACGCAAGGGCTTGAAAGGCTCACGTTCCAGTTCTGCGGCAAGTGCGTCGGGCATCATGGGTACGTCTCCGAAACGATCGTCATTATAGCGTTCCACGCGTCGAGGCGATCCATTGCCGCAGGGCGTCGACGGTGAGACAGTTGACCACGTCGTCGGCGGTCGCGCCGGCGCGGCGGGCGGTGAGGACGCCGTAGAGAAGCTGGTCGAGGTCGGCCGGGCCGTGGGCGTCGGTGTTGATGGCGAGCTTGACGCCGGCCTCGACGGCCAGGCGGGCGTGGGCGTCGCGCAGGTCCAGCCGCCAGTGGTTGGCGTTGATCTCCAGGGCGATGCCCCGCTGTTTGGCGGCGGCGACGATCTGCCGGATGTCCGGGTGCAGGCCCTCGCGGCGGCCGACCAGCCGCCCGGTCGGGTGGCCCAGGATCGTCACCCACGGGTTCTCGATCGCCCGCAGCAGCCGCTTGGTTGCAGTGGCCCCATCCTGCGACAGCGCGGCGTGCGGCGAGGCGACGACAATGTCGAGCTGCTTGAGCAGGCTGTCGGGATAGTCGAGGCTGCCGTCGCTGAGAATGTCCACCTCGCTGCCGGCGAGGATCGCGATGGACTTCCGCATCTCCGCGGCGACGGCGCGCACGTCGGCGATGTGCTTCTCCAGCCGCCGGGCGTCCAGCCCGTGCGCCTGGAACTGGCTCTTGCTGTGGTCGGTCACGGCCACGGTGTGGAACCCGCGCTCGGCGGCGGCCTCGGCGAGCTGGCGGATCGTCCACGTCCCGTCGCTCGCCGTCGTGTGCGCGTGCAGATCGCACCGGATGTCGCCCAGCTTCACCAGCAGCGGCAGCTTGCCCTCGGCCGCCAGCGCGATCTCCTCCCGGTCCTCCCGCAACTCCGGGGGAATCCACGCGAGCTTGAGCTTCTTATAAATCTCCTCCTCGCTCTTGCCGGCGACGATCTTGCTCTTGTCGTCCTTGTCGGCCAGGGCGTACTCGTTGAGCGTGTAGCCCATGTCCAGGGCGCGCTGGCGCAGGCGCACGTTGTGCTCCTTGCTGCCCGTGAAGTAGAGCAGGGCCGCGCCGTACTGGTCGGGCGCGACGGTGCGCAGATCGACCTGGATGCCCGGCTTCATGCGCACGCTGGACTTGGTGTCCCCGTGCGCCAGCACGTCCGTGACGCCCGGGAGCTCGACGAACGCAGCGCTCACTGCAGCACACGCGCCGTCGTCGGAGCATGCGACGAGGATGTCGATGTCGCCCACGGTCTCGCGGCCGCGGCGAAGCGACCCGGCGTAGTTGGCTTCCTTCACGCCCTTGACGCAGCGGAGCTGCCCGACGATCCACGCCGCCAGCGGCAGCGCCTCGCCCAGGCGCGTGCGCTTGCCCGCCTCCGCGGCGAAGGCGATGTTCTTGCGCAGGTTCTCCAGCTTCTTCTTGCCGAAGCCCGGCAACTGCGCCAGCGCATCGTCCTTGAGCTTCTCCTGCAGGTCGGCCTTGCTCTCGACGCCCGCCTGCTTCCACAGCAGCGACACCGTCTTGGGCCCCATCCCCGGAATGTCCAGCAGCTGCGGCAGCCCCGGCGGGATCTGCTCGAGCATCGCCTCGTGCTCGGCGATCTTTCCCGTGTCGAGGTACTCGCCGATGCGCTCGGCCGTGCCCTTGCCGACCCCCGGCAGCGACGCCAGCTCACCGCGGTCGATCGTCGCCACGTCCTGACTCATCTCGCCCAGCAGTCGCGCGACCTTCTGGAACGCCAGCACCTTGAATTTGTTGCCGCCGGTGATCTCGGTCACGTCGGCCATCTGCTGGAAGATCGCCTCAAGCCTGGCATTGGTGTCGGCCATGCCAAACAGCATACCCCGCCCGTGCCCCGCCCCCCTATCCCGCCGTCCCGAACAGGCTCGATCGTCGCACCAGCAGCTCCGCCGGGATCGTCTCGGCCAGCGGTGGATGGGCCTGGTGCGGCCGCTCGATCCGATCGATCAGGTTGTCCATCGCCCGCTCGGCGAGCTGAACGTCCGGCAGGCTCGTGGTCGTCAGCGGCACGTCCAGCATGCGCCCGAACTCGTAGTTGGAGCAGCCCGCCACCGCCAGGTCGCGCGGCACCGACAGACCCAGCGACCGCGCCACCTGCATCGCCGCCAACGCCAGCGTGTCGTTCTGCGTCACCACCGCATCGATCCGCCGCGACTCCAGCGCCGGCCGCAACCGACCCGCCAACGCCTCGACCCCCAGCGACTCGGACTGCGCATCGCAACCAAACACCTCCAGCTCCGCCTGCGGACTTCCCCCCAGCGCCGCTCGCAACCCCTCCAGACGCCCGCGAATGCCCGGCGTCATCCCATAGCCCACAAACCCAATCCGACGACACCCGCAACTGAGCAGATGCAACCCCAGCGCCCGATACGCCCCCACCCGGTCCCAGTCCACGTACGACCCGCCCGCCACCGGCAGCAATCCAATCCCCACCACGGGAAACCGATCCGCCACCAGCCGCTCCAGCGTCTTGCGATGACCCGCACGGATCGCCGGCAGGATCACCAGCAGGCCATCGATCTGACGCCGAACCAGGTGCTTGATGGCGTGCTCCTCGTGGTCCAGGTCGTTGCGGCTGACCGACATGAGCAACTGAAACCCCGACCGCACGGCGATCCGCTCGATCATGTCAAACTGCCGCGGGTTGGGCCCCAGGGCATTGATCAGCACGCCAATGGTCTGCGTCCGCCGCGTCCGCAGCGACCGCGCGATCGGGTTGGGCCGATACCCCAGCCGGTCGGCGGCCTCGCGGATCATCCGCCGCGTCTCGTCGCTGATCCGCACGTTGGCCCGGTGGTCGTTGAGCACCTGCGACACCGTGCCCGGCGACTTGCCCGCAGCCCTGGCGACATCTTTGAGCGAAACCGTCATGCCAACTCCACCCCACGCCGCGCCTCAGCACGAAGAATCGATTTATCACAGGCTATTTTACACAATATCCCCCCGCCCTGCCACCCCCCTCCGACACCCCCGCCCCTCGTCCGGGGGCCGCCGAGTGACCCGCGCCCCCGGCACCCGCCACGCATCACCGCCAGCACCGCCCCCCACGCGATACACTGCCCCGGCACATGCACGACGTGGCCTCGACGCTCTCGCTATCGACGATCTCGTCAGCCGTGCGCTGGGTCACTTGAAGTAACGCCTGGCGTGGCGACACTATGGCCATGGCCGACCGCCGGACTCGCCGCCCGTGGTCACGCGAGGAATCGTTGCTAGCGTTTCGGCTTTACTGCCGCACGGCGTTCGGGCAACTGCGCCACGGCAACCCCACGATCATCGCGCTCGCCCAACTGCTGGGCCGCACGCCCTCGGCCGTTTCGATGAAGGCGTGCAACTTCGCCAGCTTCGACCCGCTGCTGCAGGCCCGCGGCGTGCGCGGCCTGACCAACGCCAGCAAGCTCGAACCGCAGATCTGGGACGAGTTCAACGCCGACAGCGCCGCCGTCGCCGCCGAAGCCGAAGCGATCTACGAAAGACTGACACGAGGAGGCGTCTCGCGCAGCGAGGACGCTGCGGCTGCAACAAAACTGAATCACACTCTGCAACACCCCGAGGGGCCAACTGAATCGCAACGCATCGTCACTGTCCGTCGCGTGCAACGCTTCTTCCGTCACGCCGTACTCATGGCCTACGGGCGACGCTGCGCTCTGACGGGCCTTGCCATTCCCGCCCTGCTCAACGCCAGCCACATCATCCCTTGGCGCACCGACCCCGCCCGCCGCGCCGACCCCCGCAATGGCCTATGCCTCAACGCCCTCCACGACCGCGCCTTCGACCGAGGGCTGATCACTTTTGACGAACAAGCGAAAGTTATGCTCTCGCCTCGACTGCGCGATGTCCTCGACCAGGAACAACTGGCCTGCTCCCCGAAAACTGATCCAGTTGGTATGAGAGTCTCAACGGCCCC
>CAZFDT010000049.1:0-37668 GCA_964518335.1 uncultured Phycisphaeraceae bacterium | reverse complement strand
CACTGTGACTGATGAAGGAAACTAAGCGTGCGGCCAACCCACTCGTGGCCTGCTGTGGGCGTCTTGATAGGTCGAGTGGCGCGCATCGAAACAATGATTCAGCCAGCGAACACGCGCCTGCGACCAGCGGGTGTTGCCTGTTGTGAACGCTCACTTCAAAATGACCCACTAACGATCACGAGGAATTGACCCACTTGGGCTGGATGGTGTGGTGCAGCCCCTCCCCCGCGGGGGAGGGAGATTGCCGAGCGCTTACGATAAGGGTGAGGTCGCGTGTCCGACTCACGCCGGGACCCATTTGCAGTGGTTTGTAGGATCGGCCAAGTGTTTGCTCGGCAACATGTCTGTCCGTAGGGGTCGGATGCAGACGCAATCGTGCCAGCGAGATCTGCCCACCCGTCACGGCACTTTGGGCCTATGGGGACCGGGGCACCGAATCGATTCCATCTAGGGCAGTCCGCTTGCTTGGTCATCACGAGTACGCAAAGACTCAGGTTGCCCTCATCGCCCTCTATGCTTGCCACCTCAACGATGCGCGTCGTGCTGCCGTATGCATATCGATGCGCCTCATATGTTCGGGCTGATTGTGGAGCCAAGCTTGTACTTGCCGCGCGTGGCAGATCGCGCGCTGCGATTCAGACCATACGGCATGTCATCACTTCGCCATACCACGGAGCACGGTGTGAAGGATGCCGCCATTGCGGTAGTACTCCACTTCGACCGGGGTGTCGATGCGACAGATCGTATCGAAGGCCAGCTTGCTGCCGTCGGGACGGGTGGCGGTGACTTGGATGGACTGACGCGGCTTGACGGTGTCATCGACCGCAACGTCAAAAGTCTCCTCGCCGGTTAATGTGAGGGTCGCGGCGGTCTGGCCATCCTTATAGCACAATGGGAGAACGCCCATGCCCACGAGGTTGCTGCGGTGGATGCGCTCGAAGGACTCGGCAATGACCACGCGCACACCCAGGAGGAACACGCCCTTGGCGGCCCAGTCACGGCTGGAACCCATGCCGTAATCCTTGCCGGCGAGGACGAGCAGCGGCGGAGCGGCTGCGGGGCGCGGGGATCGGGGATCGGGGATCGGGTAGAGATCGGGATCGGACGTTTGTGCTGCGCCGTAGGCCACTGCAGCATCGAAGATCGTGGTGATGTCGCCTTTTTTCAACCCCGATCCCTGATCCCCGTTCCCCGAACCCACGAACTTGGTGAACCCGCCCTCCGTGCCCGGGGCGAGTTGGTTCCTCACGCGGATGTTGGCGTAGGTGCCACGGACCATGACGCGGTCGTTGCCACGGCGGGAGCCATAGCTGTTGAACATGCTCACAGGCACGCCCTTGGCCTGGAGGTATTTGCCGGCGGGCGAGTCTTTCTTGATCGATCCGGCGGGGCTGATGTGGTCGGTGGTGACGCTGTCGCCGACTTTGACCAGGCATCGGGCGCCGCGGATCGGCTGGATGGGGCTGGGCGCGGGGGCGAGGTCTTGAAAAAAGGGCGGCTCCTGCACGTACGTGGACTTGGCGTCCCATGCAAACAAGTCGCCCGTGGGCGCGGCGACGGCCTGCCATTCTTCGCTGCCCCGGAACACATCGGCGTACTGCGTGCGAAACTGGTCTCGCGTGACACACGAGGCCACCGTGTCCAGGATCTCCTGCTGAGTCGGCCAGATGTCCTTGAGCATGACGGCCTGGCCTGCCTTGCCTTGGCCGATCGGCTCGTGCGCCAGGTCGATATCGACCGTGCCCGCCAGAGCGTAGGCGACGACGAGCGGGGGGCTGGCCAGGTAGTTGGCCTTGACGTCGGGATTGACGCGTCCCTCGAAGTTACGATTGCCGGAAAGCACGCTGGCGGCGACAAGATCGTTCCTCTGAATCGCCGCCGAAATGGCGTCAGGCAAGGGGCCTGAGTTCCCGATGCACGTCGTGCAGCCGTATCCGACGGTGTTGAACCCGATGGCGTCGAGGTCGGCCTGCAGACCGGCTTGGTTGAGATAGTCGGTGACGACCTTGCTGCCCGGGGCGAGGCTGGTCTTGACCCAGGGCTTGCGCGTCAGGCCCAGGGCGCGGGCCTTGCGCGCGACGAGCCCGGCGGCAATCATGACTTCCGGGTTGCTCGTGTTGGTGCAGCTTGTGATGGCGGCGATGACGACGGCGCCGTGCCTGAGCTTGAAGCGTGCGCCGTCGCACTCGACATCTACGCCGTCAAAGCCCACGTCGGTTTTGGTGCGTGACGGGGCCACTGCAACGCCGCCCTCGTCGGTCATGCTTTGGGGCGTCGAGTCGTGGGTAGCCGTCGGGGCGAGCTTGCCGAACGATGTCGAAAGGTCCTGGTGCCACTGGTTCCTCATCGCCGACAGGGCGACGCGGTCCTGCGGGCGCTTGGGACCGGCGAGTGCGGGCTCGACGCTGGCCAGGTCCAACTCGAGCACATCGGTGTAGGTGATCTCGTCGGAGTCATTGCGCCACAGGCCCTGCAGCCGGGCGTACTGCTCGACGGTGGCGATGAGTTTGTCGTCGCGGTTGGACAGGCGCATGTAGGCCAGCGTCTGGTCGTCGATGGGGAAAAAGCCCATGGTCGCGCCGTACTCCGGAGCCATGTTGGCGATGGTGGCGCGGTTGGCGACGGGCATGTGGACCATACCGGGGCCGAAGAACTCGACGAACTTGCCCACGACGCCGTGGGCGCGAAGCATCTGGGTGACGCGCAGCACGAGGTCGGTTGCAGTGGCCCCCTCGGGCAGCTTGCCGTTGAGCTTGAACCCGACGACCTCGGGGATGAGCATGTAGATGGGTTGACCGAGCATGACGGCCTCGGCCTCGATTCCGCCGACGCCCCAGCCGACGACGCCCAGGCCGTTGATCATCGTCGTGTGGCTGTCGGTGCCGACGAGGCTGTCGGGGTACAGCTCACCGTTGCTGTCCCACACGGTTTTGGCTAGGTATTCGAGATTCACCTGGTGGACGATGCCCGTGGCAGGGGGGACGACGCGGAAGTTGTCGAACGCCTGCTGACCCCATTTGAGAAAGGTGTAACGCTCGGTGTTGCGCTCGAACTCCTTCTGGCTGTTGATCGTCAGGGCCATGCCGCTGGCGAAGGCATCGACCTGGACGCTGTGATCGATGACCAGGTCGCAGGGCACTAGGGGATTGACCTTGCGGGGATCGCCGCCCATGCGTTTCATGGCCGCGCGCATCGCCGCGAGGTCCACCACGGCCGGCACGCCGGTGAAGTCCTGCAGCACCACGCGCCCGGGCATGAAGGGGATCTCCTCCTCGCCGACGCTCCTGGCGTTGTAGCGCGCCAGCGCTTTAACGTGCTCCTCGGTATAGACGTACCCGTCCATGTTCCGCAACACCGCCTCCAACAGCACGCGAATGCAGTAGGGCAGACGGCTGATCTCGCCCACGCCGCGCACGGCGTCGAGCTTGTAGATGGTGCGAGACCCCAGAGGCGTATCGAGGGTGGTCCTGGCTTTAAAAGTGTCGATGCGCGGCATGGTGACTCATTCCGTGAAGGATGGCAAGTAGCCCTCCATCGTAGCACGGGCTGAAGAATCGATCATCCCGTGCTCGCTATACTCGCGCCGATGTCGCGTCTGATCGTCATTCTTGGCCCGACCGCCGGGGGCAAGAGCGAGCTTGCCGTCGCATTAGCGGAGCGCCTGGCCACTTCCGGCCCCGGGGCTGGTGGCGATGGCGGCGACGCAGCGGTGATCGGCGCCGACTCGATGCAGGTGTATCGTCATCTGGACGCGGGGACGGCCAAGCCCGACGCAGCGTTGCGGCAGCGCGTGCGTCATCACCTGATCGACGTAGTCGAGCCGACACAGCGGTTCACTGTCGCCGACTGGCTGGCGCTGGCCGAGCCGATCATCGATGGTCTGCTCACCACTTCCGGGGGCGAGGGCGGGGGCTGGCCGATCGTGGTGGGAGGGACCAATCTCTACATCAAAGCGCTGCTCGAAGGCATGTTCGAGGGCCCCGAGGCCGATCCCGACATGCGTGCGGAGCTGGCGCAGTTGCCCAACGACCAGCTCCACGCCCGGCTCGCTGCAGTGGACCCAGCGTCGGCCGCCCGCATCCACATCAACGACACCAAGAAGCTCATCCGCGCAATCGAGGTGTTCGAGCTGACCGGCACGCCCATCAGCGCGGCGCAGACGCAGTGGCGGGAGGAGGGGTATGGGGTATCGGGTATGGGGTATCGTCGAAATCCGATCTTGATTGGGCTCGATTGGCCGATCGAGGCGATCAACCGCCGCATCAACGCTCGCGTCAAAGAGATGTTCTTCCCCGATCCCCGATCCCCGGAACACCCGAACCCCGAACCCCTCTGCGACGAGGTCCGCCGTCTCGAAGCCGCCGGGCTGCTGGGGCCGCAAGCCCGCGAAGCCCTGGGCTACAAACAGGTCCTCCATGCCCTGGCGGGCCACTGCAGCATGGACGACGCCTTCGAGCAGACCAAGATCCAGACCCGCCGCTTCGCCAAGCGTCAGCGCACCTGGCTTAAGCGCTTCGGCGGCGTGTACTGGCTGGCCATGACCGATACGCCCGCCCCAGACGCGGCCGCCCTGGCCGAAACCATCATTCGGCGGGCGGTGCAGTCGTGAGCGGTTCGAGGTGCGTTCCGCGTGCTTGGGAGTCTTTGGCCGTGACCGCGAACGCCGCGATCCTGCGGCTCATTTCAGTGTAAAAGCCAGGCCAGGCCCCGTGGAACATGTCGCCCGCCGTTGTCAAGCTACCCCGATGATGGGGCCACTTGATTTTGCCGATAACACATGGCGGAATGTCCCTCGGCTCTTACAATCCGGTAGGGCGCATCGGCGGTGACACGCAGCGAGGCGCGTGTCCCGCCCAGGGACGAGGCTCGATGGTCGCTTTACCTTCTCAGCACCTCGATTGGCCCGGCGTGACGGTCGCCGTCATCAACCACAATGGTATGGCTGTGCTGCGCGACACGCTCGACGCGCTGGCGCGCGTGGATTACCCCAACCTCAACATCATGCTCGTGGACGACCAGTCCGGCGACGGCAGCGTCTCCTTCGTCAACGCTCATTATCCGAGCGTGCGCATTGTGTCGGTGCCCGTGAGCAAGCACATGCCCAGCGTGCCGCGCAACCTCGCTCTGCACGAGGCGACCACGCCCTACGTGCTCCTGCTCGACAACGACGTCGCCATGACGCCCGACAGCATCAAGCGGCTGATGGTCGTGATGCTGGAACGACCCAACACGTTCCGCGCCACGCCCCGCATCGTCTATCACAACGACCCGGATCGCATCTACATCGACGGCGGCGGGCTCAACTACCTGGGCATCTCCGCCCGCTCGGTGCGGGGACGGCGAGCTACGGACCTGCCTGCGGGCGATCTTGTGCCCTCGATCGGCTCGGGGATCATGCTGGTGAATCGGGCTGTGGCCCTTCAACTGGATGGGTTCGACGAAGGCTACCTCTTCGGGTGGGGCGAGGACGCCGAGTTGGCGGTGCGCGCCCGGATGCTGGGGTTCGACACCTGGACGGTGCCGACGGCCCTGGCGCTGCACGTGGAAAAAGAGCATGGCACGCACCGCGCCGAGGCCCAGTTCTACAACCGTTACCGGCTCATGCTCATCAACTACTCGGCGCGAGGATTGCTCCTGCTGACGCCGGCGATCGCGGCGTTTGACCTGATGATGTTCGGCCTGGGATTGCTCAAGGGTCTGGCGCCAATGCACATGCGGGCTACGCTGCGCGTGCTTCGGGACTGGTCGGACATCATGAGGCGGCGACGGTATGTGCAGCAGCGCCGCGCGGTGGGTGATGCGTCGCTGCTCGAGGGCACGCCCATCCTCATCACCGGCGTGCTCACGCATTCGTCGCTGCTGCAGCGCGTGGCGACGTGCGCCAGCGGGTTCTTTATCGCCTACTGGCGCCTGGTGCGGCGGTCCCTGAGCAACGAGCCGTATCGGCATCGGCCCCGTGGCCTGGCAGCGCTGGCGCCGCAAGATTCACTGGCGCAAGCTCCATCGCAGCGCATCGTCGATAGCGATTTCTCCACCCCCGCCGCCGCTTAGGTTTCGCCCGTGAAACTCGTGGCCTTGCGAGAACTTGGCGACCTCGTACGCGGACGCCTGCCCGCTTTCCTCACCCGGCCGCGTACCCCCGCCAACCATGGCGGATACCTGCCCGTCTTCACCTTCCACAGCCTCGAACCGGCCAGCTTCGAGGCCAAACTGCGTCATCTGCAGCGCAACGGCTACCGCACCGTCACGCTCGATGACGCCGTCGCCCATCTGCGCGGCCAAGCGGCGCTGCCCGACAAGGCCATCGTGCTCACCATCGACGACGCACGGCTCTCGACGTGGACCGTGGGCCTTCCGCTGCTGCGCAAGTACGATATGACGGCCACGGCGTTCATCATCCCCGGATACACGCGGGAGGGGACGCCCCGGCCGACAATCGAACATGGAGCCGTGGCGTGCGACGAGATCGGCGACCGTCAGACCACCTGCAACTGGGCGGAGATCGAAGCCATGCACCGTGATGGCCACGTGCGGATCGAGTCGCACACCACGCTGCACCGGCGGGTGATGACCGCGCCGCGGGCCGACGTGTTCCTGACGCCGCAGTACCGCAATCATCCGTACCTGATCCCCGCGCCGATCGACGCCAGAGAGCCTTGGCCCGAGGATGCGGCCACGACGATGCTCGGCGCGCCGCTGGGCCCGGCCTGTCCGATCCTGTCGCAGGACCATGCGTACGACCCGCCGCGCGACGGCTCGCCGCCCTTTTTGCGCGACACCGCCGATGCGCAGGCGTGGGAGCTGCGCCAGGCCCGCAGGATCATCGAGGATCGTCTGCCCGGCAAAACGGTGCGACACTTGTGCTTCCCCGAGTCGGCGGGCACGGACCGGGCGCTGCAGTTGGCCCGCGACGCCGGGTATGACTCGGCCTGCTGGGGCCTGCACGACGCCCGCACCGCCAACCGCCCGGCCCCCGGACAGGGCGACCCCATGCGCCTGGGTCGCCTCAAGCACGACTACATTCTCTGCCTGCCCGGCGAGGGTCGCGTGTCCCTGCCCCGCACGCTATGGAGCAAAGCCACGCGCCGCCTTTCGGGCCGCACAGGGTTTTAGCCCACCGCTTTGCGCTGGATCGTCATGAGTTGCCGAATGCCCCGAGCCGCCAGGTCGAGCAGCGCATCGAGTTGCCGGCGCGTGAACAGGCCCTGCTCGCCCGTACCCTGCACCTCGACGAACTGGCCCTTGTGGTTCATCGCCACGTTGCAGTCCACCTCGGCCCGCACGTCCAGCGGGTAGTCCAGGTCCAGGTGCGGTTTGCCGTCGATGATGCCCACGCTGACGGCGGCGATGGGGCTGATGATCGGATGGCGGTCGATGAGGCCCTTGGCGCGGGCGTGGGCGATTGCTCGGGCGAGGGCGACATAGCCGCCGGTAATCGCCGCGGTGCGCGTGCCGCCATCGGCGCACACCACGTCGCAGTCGATGGCGATCGTAACGCCGGGCATCTTCCGCAGGTCCACAGCCGCGCGGAGGCAGCGGCCGATGAGTCGCTGAATTTCCGTGCTTCGTCCGTCGGGGCCGCGCTTCTTGCGCTGCGGCGTCGAGCCGGGCAGCATGGCGTACTCGGCGGTCACCCAACCTTGCGTCGTCAGCCCCGTCGCCTTGTCGATCAGGAACGGAGGCACGTCCCGGCTGACGCTGGCCGTGCACAGCACGCGCGTCTGCCCCGCAGAAATCAGGACACTCCCGGGGGCGCCGGTGGCGAACGGCTCGATGGTGGTCTTCCGCAGTTGGTCGGGTTTCCTGGACATCTCAGTAGGTTTCCACGCCGGACCTGAGTCTTCGAAGGTCCGGATTGAGTCTGCACTTGTGCGTTGCGAACAACCCGGCGCTCGATCCGGAGCTTCGAGGACTCAGCTCCGGCGTGGAGGTCGCTCACGCCCGGAAGATCGCCCCGAGTTTCTTACCCATCAGCAGGCTTGCGCCGACCAGCGTCACCGTGAGCAGCGCCATGCCCCACACGCCCATGGCGCTGGCGATGTACGGGCCATCGCCCAGGCGACCGAACAGGTCGAAAATCGCCTTGGTGATTGGGTAGTGCTGCTCTTTCTGGGCGAGGATGAGCGAGTCACTGACTTCGAGCATGGCGAAGCTGAAGGCGAGGATGCCGCCGGCAATGAGGTTGGCCATGATGAGCGGTACGACGACGCGGCGAATGGCGTACAGTGGCGAGGCGCCGAGGTTGAGCGCCGCCTCTTCGAGCTGGCCGGAGGTTTGTTCGAGGCCCGCCGACGCCGAGCGCACGACGTAGGGCAGACGCCGCACCGCGTAGGCGATAATGAGCAGCAGCGTCGGGTTGGGGTTGCTGCCGGTGATCGACAGCAGCGATGCGAGGCCGTCGAGTCCCGCTCCCTCACACCAGTCGCGCATCATGGTGAAAGGCCAGCGCAGCGTCATCGCCACGAATCCGAACGCCATGACGAGGCCCGGCACGGCCAGGGGCAGCATGGCCAGCGCGTCGAGGAGAAAACCACCCTTGATCTTCGCCCGGATGTTCAGGTACGAGATCGCCAGACCCACCGCCACGCACACCACCATCGCCGCCGAGGCGTACATGAGGCTGTTGCGGATCGAACCCATCGCCAGCGGATGGCTCAGGGCCTGCTCGTAGTGGTGCACCGTGAACGCCGAGGGCAGGACGCTGCGGTACCAGCTTTCGCCGCCGCCGACATCGGTGAAGGACGTGAGCACGACGCCGATGTGCGGCAGGATCGCGACGAACGTCAGGAACACAAATGGCGTCGCCGCCAGCACCGCCGCGCCGCCGCGCAGCGGCCGCGTCGTCGCCGCCACCGTCGCCTTGCTCTGCATCTCGTAGGCCCGGCCGCCAAACGCGAACTTGCCCACCAGGTACATCGCCACCGCCGCG
Source organism: uncultured Phycisphaeraceae bacterium (assembly GCA_964518335.1). Lineage (GTDB taxonomy): Bacteria > Planctomycetota > Phycisphaerae > Phycisphaerales > Phycisphaeraceae > CAZFDT01. The sequence goes on along the minus strand of CAZFDT010000049.1, from coordinate 28,739 downwards.
GTGAGCATCACCACCACCAGTGCGTACGGCCGGGGATTGGTCGAGACCTCCTGTATCCCCCAGAAAATCTGCACCGGCGTCACCGTGTAGTAGTCGAACATCAGCGGCGTGCCCAGCTCCGTGAAGCTCCAGATGAACACGATCGTCGCCCCGGCGAAAATCCCCGGCAGGATCAACGGTAGGGTGACGCGGAAGAACCGGCGCCATTTGCCGGCGCCGAGGTTCTGCGCCGCTTCGTCGAGGGCCGGGTCCAGGTTCGCCAGCGCCGCCGTGACGTTGAGGTAGAGGATCGGGTACAGGTGCAATGCCTCCATCACCACCACCCCCCAGAACCGCCCGCCCACCTCGCCTCCCAGCCAGTCGATCCCCGGACTGCCCGCGTCGAGAATGCCCAGGTTCTGCAGCAGCGTGTTGAGCGCCCCCATCCGCCCCAGGATCGACCGCAGCCCGATCACGCCCACAAACGGCGGCAGAATCAGCGGCACCAGCAACAGGCTCGTCAGCAGCGGCTTGCCCCGCCAGTCGTACTTGCCCGCTATCAACGCCAGCGGCAGCGTCATCACCAGGCACAGCAGCGTCGTGCACACCGCGATCAGCAGCGAGTTCACCAGTCCCTCGATCGCGATCGGATCCGTGAATATGCTCGCCACGTACTTGAATGTGAACCCGCCCCCGGTCGTGATCGTCTGGCCCCCCGGCCCGACCGTCTCCACCGTCGGCTCCATGAACCCACCGCTCACCGTCAGCACGATCGGCCAGATCAGAAACGCCCCCAGGAACGCCAGCAGCACGGCGAACAGGGCATACCGATACACACGCGATCCCACTGGTGCAGCCATCGCCCGCGTAGCTTACCGCATCCGCCTACCTTCTTCCTACTCCCCGGAGCAGTCCCCGGCTCGCCTTCGACTCGACCTCGCATCGGCCCAATGCAATACCGCCCCCGCGTCTGTCGTTGAACATTCGGGCCATCCGGGGCGGGCCGGGGCGTCCGGCCTTAATCGGAATCACTGGGTTTTCACCTTCACCAGCCGACGCGCCTCCCAGAATGGCAGCGGACCTCCGGGGCCAGGTCTGATGGCTGATGGATGATGTGAAGCCAAACCACGTCATGCGGCCACTCCCATTGACTTGCGACCCCTGATCCCCGCTCCCTGTTCCCTGCTCGCCGATCCCTTCCGCCTTTTGCCTTTTGCATTCTGCCTTCCGACACCCGACACCCGCTACCCGCTCCTCCTCCCCCCGTCCACTGCAACGCTTCATTCTACCCCACCGCCGTGCGGCGCATAGGAAAATCCCCCGGGATTTCCGGGATACTTGGCTCAGCCAGCCGCGGTGACGAGTACAAGACAACAGCCCGCCTGGACTGTCGGGCACGCGGCGTGCCCGGAGTCCGTCCAGTCTTTCGGGTGGCGGGCCGGGCCGCCCGCGTGCCCGTCATTCCCGTGCAGGGCCTGCCCTCACGAAGGTGGGGGCGGGAGCGCGGTGAACGTGCAACCCGTACCCTCCTCACTGGCGCGACTGTCGCCGGACTGGCTGCCCGCCTGCGCGGGCATGACGTATCCTCGGCATGGGGCCACCTTCTAATCCCCCGGGAATCTGGGCCGACCGCCGCGCCCGCTTGTTGCACCCATGCCTTGATTCCGCCGCCCGCCGCTGGCATGATGGCACGACCTCCGATTCCGGAGGCCGCCCGGAGGCCCGTCATGCCCGCCACCCTTACCGTCCGCGAACTCATCCCCGAGCGGGTCTATCAGGAGGTCAAGGATTACAACGCCCGCCAACCCGAGCACTGTACCGCATGGCTAATCAGGTGATCCAAGCTGACCAACCACTAATACACGTCATCACCATCATCAACGGACTTGCCCTCTGATGGGAGCACTGCCATGTCACCTCGCAAACTCGCCATCGCGTGCATTCTTACACTCCTAGCCACCACAAGCCGTGCAGAGATTCCCCTGCATCCTCAGGCACGGACGCGGGCACAGTTGCAGCAGCACGATGCACGCTTCCTGCATCGCATTCTGACAGATGCATACATCGCGCGTGCTCATCGAAATGTCGCGCAAGATGAGGCCATGCTCCGGCTTCTGGCCGAGGCCGAGCGGTGCATGCTTCTGGATGACCATGATCCTAAGCGCGATGAGCTGAGACGACAGGCCAAGCTCATGGTTGAAGCGCAGATCAGTGACGCCCTGGTGAGCTTCGCATATGGGTACTCATACGGACCAGCGTCGAGCGCGCCGGGGGAGACACATCTCAAACGTGCGATCGAAAAGCTGCCTGAACAGAGCTATTCGCACTATCTGGCCGCACAATCGGCGCAGATACTGGAGGGCATTTATCGCCGGGACCGTCAACATGATCGCCGACGCGAGATGAACCAGACCGGACGCCGCTTGCTCATGCAGTGGGTGACGGACCAGCCAGATGAGTGGAGGGGCGATGCACTGGAGCGTTTCTTGAAGCTCGTGAGATGGTACACCTCGCCGGCGGCGGACCTGGCCGAAGATTGGCATATGGTGGATGAGTTCCTGACTCAGCTCAAGGCCCACGGTGTGGACGAGTGGATTATCGAGTTTGCCACAGGCCATGCCTGTCTGCAAAAGGCATGGTCGGCGCGAGGAAGTGCATGGGCCGCCAATGTTCGAGACGATCAGTGGAAGCGACACACAGAGCAAATGGCGACGGCCAGTTTTCATTTGCAGCGGGCGCACGAAATGGTGCCGGGGCTCGCCGAACCGGCCACCAAGATGATTGAAGTGTGCTACGGTGGCATTGGTGCCCCCGATCCACCGGCCAACCCCCGCTACTGGTTTGACCAGGCGGTGTCGCGCGAGTTCGATTGTCTGGGGGCTTACGGCGCTTTGGCTGTGGCGCTCCTGCCGCGATGGGGAGGAAGTCACGAGGCGCTACTGGCATTTGCACGTGAATGCGCCGATACCGGGCGCTACGACACGCTCGTGCCCTATCGGGTGGTGCATATGGTTCGCATGATCGGCAACGATGAGAAGAATGAAGGCGGTTACGAGCGTCTGAAGCAACTCCACGTGTTCCCGCTTGTTCGTGAGGTGCTGGAGGGTTACATAGGACACGAAGTCGATCGCGATCGCCGCAGGTCCTATGTCAGCGAATTATTGTTCTGGTGCCACCTGCTTGATCAACCCGAGGTGGCACGTCAGATGTGGCCGCTGCTTGACGGAGAATTCGATCGTGAGATTTTCAGCTATTACCGGGGCTACTCGGTCATGGGCAATCAGTTCACCGATCGCGATCTGTTGTTGCTGGTGGCACGCGGCGGCGCGGCACGGAAAGCGATCGATATGGCCCTGAGTGCCGAACAAGACAAGGCTTACGAACGCGCCATCGGCCATTATCAGGAAGCGATGAAACTGGCCGAAGACGACGCTTATGCCACGCGACTGTTGCGACAGCGACTGACGAAGTTGACTTGGCGCGAATCTTTTGAGTCGCATCAATGGACGCCGCTGACGTTCGACGAGGAACTCAGCGGCTGGATCCCCCTGATGGGCGTGTGGAAGCGTGTCGATGATCGCACTGTGGAAGGTGTCACCGATCCACGTGGCCTGCGGCTACTGCTCGACATGGACATCGGGCGGCAGATGGAGATTCGTGGCGTCATTCGCTACATCCATCAAGTCAAGCCAAAGTACTTCAACGCGGGAATTCTGTTTGCCAACGAATACTGGGCCCCCCACATGCACCGCGGCTTTCTGTTCGTGCGCGACAGCGGCGAATTGAAGAAAATCGGACCCTCCTCCAATGTCCCCGCACTCGTGGCAAAGGTGCAGTTGGGCAACGAGTCTCGGTTCAGTATTCGCATCAACAATGAAATGGCGTGGGTCGAAATGGACGGACAGCCCATACACACAGGCGTGCTGCTCGAAGATAGGACAGAGTTTCTACGCCAATCGCAACTGTGCCTCGGCGGCGAGTAAATCAAGGTTGCAGGGACAACCATACAATTTGCCGACTTGGAAGTGCGTCGTTTGGATGATTAGCGTCGCCGATCGTTTCGGCGTTGAGGCTTGGAGCTGTCTCACCGATGCGACGGCACGCTGTCGGTGATCCTCAGCAAGGCGTTCCTGCTCGCGGCGGATACGAAGATCACGGACCCGACGATTATGCGGCAGATCGGCAAGGGCGGGGGGGCCGGCGTGAACGAGCGACAGGTGCTGCAGTGGACTAACTTGAATCGTGACTGAAAGGTGATGCGATGACGGCGGAGATTGCTTTTGTGGGTCTGGGTGCGATGGGCGGGGGCATGGCTCGGTGTCTGTTGAAGGCGGGGTTCAAGGTGATTGCTTTTGATGCCGACGCCGCGCGGCTCGGGGCGCTTGTGGCCGAGGGAGCGGAGGCGGCCGCGTCGGCGCGTGAGGCGGCGCGGCGAGGGGAGTTTGTGCTCACGTCGCTGCCCAGTTCGGAGGTGTGGGTGCGTGTGGCCGAGTCGGATCTGCTGGCCGAGGCGACGCCGGGCAAGGTGTTCATCGATCTGGGGACTGTGGTGGTCGCGCAGGCGCGGCGGCTGGCGTCGGCGTTTGCGGCGCGGGGCGCTGCGTTGTTGGACGCGCCGGTGAGCGGCGGGCCTAGCGGTGCGGCCCGCGGGGAGCTGCGCGTGTTCGTGGGCGGTGACGAGGTGGTGTTCGAGCGCTGCCGGGACATTTTCGCGGCGATCGCAGCGCCCGATGGCGTCACCTGGTGCGGGCCCAGCGGCGCGGGGCAGATCGTCAAGGGCGTCAACCAGATGGCGATGGGTCTGGTCAACGCGGCGGTGCTTGAGTCGCTGGCGTTCGGCGTGCGTGCGGGCGTGGGGATCGACACGCTGACGAGGGCCGTCGGCGGCGCGACGGGTTGGCGGGCGATGCTCTCGAGCGTGGCGGCGCAGGTGGCGGCGGGGCAGGGGCATCTCGTGGGCGTGAAGGTCGATCAGTTGCTGTATTTCCTCGACGAAGCGGAGCGGTGTGGGTTCGATCTGCCCATCAGCCGCGCCCTGCACGCCTTCTGCAAAGACGGCCCGCCGCTGGGGCGCGAAGCGCAGCGCCCCGCGCCGTCGTTCTGGCATGAGTTGCTACGGCACGATCAGCAGACGCACGATTGAAGCGCGTCGGGGAACGAGACGCTAAGCCGCCAGCGGCTGGAGAGGCCTCACACCGACGGGATGTCCGCCGCCGTGGTCGCCAGCTCGCCCGCTTCGAGGCGCTTCTTTTCCGCGGCGACCCAGGGGATCGTCGGGGCGTTGCGCTCGACCCAGAGCGGGATCGGCGTGCGCAGGCCCTTCTTGTCCAGCTCGGTGAACTCGACGACCATGTCCTCGCGGCTGTAGCTCGACAGGTCGTGGTTCTTGCCCATGTGGATGCAGTCGGTGGGGCAGGGCTCTGTGCACAGGGCGCAGAACATGCACTTCTGGTAGTCGATGGCGTAGCGAATGAGTTCGCCGCCCTTGGGATCGACCTTGCCGGTTTTCTTGTCGATCTTGCGTGGGCCGGTCTTGTCGATGTAGATGCAATCGACGGGGCAGGCCTTGGCGCACATGTCGCAGGCGATGCACTTGTCGAGCTCGAACTCGTGGATGCCGCGGTAGCGTGGGGCGAAGCTGATCTTCTCGAAGGGGTACTGAATGGTGACGGTCTTGGAGAAGCAGTACTTGAGGGTGATCCTCATGCCGATGAGGATGCTCTTGACCGAGTCGAAGATGTCGCGGAAGTACTGCTGAGCGCTTCCGGGTGCGGGGGTGGGGCTGTTGGCTGTGCCGTTGGTGGCCATGCGTCGTGTTCCGTTGGTCGGGAAAGCGGCCGATCATGTTAGCGGCTGGCCGAGTCGTGGCCAAACCGCTTCCGGAAGATCAGAACCGTGCAGGGTCGTTCCTGTGGGGCGGGATCACGCCGGAGGCTGCGACACCGGCGACAGACGGTCGGACGCGGCCGGGTGCGGCGCTTGGCCGTCGGCGGACACCTTGCCCAGCACCTGCGGCAGGTCGATCCCCGCTTGCTTCGCCAGTTCGTGCATCGGCGGCAGCGAGCCGATGAGGCTGCGCAGAAAGTGTGCGGTGGTCCCGGTGGTTCCGGAGATTCCGGAGGTTGCGCCACCGGAAGTGGCGTTGCCGGGGACGGCACCGCCTTGGCCGGCGCTGTCCCAGACCGTGATCTTGTCGATCTTGAGGTTCTGGATGGCCTTGACCTGCTCGGCGACGAGTTCAGGCAGCTTCTCGATGATGAGCAGTGCGGGGGCCAGGTCTTTGCGGTCGCCGCAGACGGTGATCAGGCGCTCATAGCCACGGGCCTTGGCGTCGAGCACTTTCTGGATGCCCTCGGCCTCGGCAAGGTACTTGGCCAACACGGCGTCGGCCTGGCCCTTGGCGATCCGCCGGATCCGCTCGGCTTCGGCCTCCGCATCGATCTCCACCTTCCTCCGCTCGATCATCTGCTGGGCGATCTCCTCCTTTTCCAGCTTGGCAAGCTGCTCTTCTTTCTCCGCCATCAACACGTCGCGCGACGCCTGCGCCAGCGCCACTTCACCACGACGCTTCGCCTCCGCCTGACGCTCGGCCAGCGTCGCTTCGTACGCCACGATCTGGGCCTTGCTCTCGTTCTCGCCCTTCACCGCCTCGGCTTCAAGCTGCGCCACACGGATGCGCTGCTCGGCCTGGGCGCTTTTGCGGCCCTGCTCGGCCTTCGACTCCTGCTCGGCGATCGCGATGTCCTGCGCTCGCTTGGCGTCGGCCTCACCAGCCAGGCCCTGCGCCTCCAACTCCGCCGTCTTGATGCGACGCTGACGCTCGGCATCCTTTTGCCCGATCGCCGACTGCGCTGTCTGCTCCGCCACGCGCACGTGCATCTCACGCGCCGCCGAAGCGCCACCGATGGCGCCGGCCCGGTCGGCCTCGGCGACCTCGACCTTCGCCGTGTTGATCGCCTCCGACGCCGCCTTCCTGCCCAGGGCCTCGATGTACCCCGAATCATCGATGATGTCGCGCACGTTCACGTTGATCACCTCGAGACCGATCTTGTTCAGCTCGAAGTTGACGTTCTTGTTCACCAGGTCCAGGAACTTCTCGCGGTCCTGGTTGATCTCTTCGATCGAAAGCGTGGCGATGACCAGTCGCATCTGGCCGAGGATGATGTCGCGTGCCTGGGCCGAAATCATGCGTTCGTCCAGGCCCAGCAGCCGCTCGGCGGCGTTGTTCATGATGCCCGGCTCGGTCGAGATGCCGATCGTGAACGTCGAGGGCACGTTGACGCGGATGTTCTTTTTCGACAGGGCACTGGTGAGGTCGATGTCGATGGTCATCGGCTCCAGCGACAGGTAGGCTGAGCTCTGAATGACCGGCCAGATGAACGCGCCGCCGCCGTGGAGCGTCTTGGCGGCGAGTTGGCCGCCGACCCGTCCGTAGATCACCAGGATGCGGTTGGACGGGCAGCGGCGATAGCGTTGCGCGATGAACACGATGACGGCAAAGACCACCGCCGCGCTGACCAGCCCCGCGATCATGGTCAGGCCGATGCCACTGTCAAACATCGCCGCCAACGTCAGCGGCACGGGATGAGTCAACTGCAACATAAAAGACCCCTTGGGAAGAGTTATTCGCTCGACGGCTCGACCACCAGCATGTCGTCGCCGCGAGCGTCGATCACCTTGACATCACCAAACGCATCGATGGCAGGCCCGGCGCTGACCGCCTTGACGATCCGTTGGCGGCCGGACACGATGACGCGCACTTGTCCGCTGCCGCCGCCCTTGGCAGGAATGCGTACGTACGCGGTCGCCCGGTGGCCCACCGCCGTCCGCAGGTCCACCTTGTTCTCCTGCGCCAGACGCCGGGCGCCGAACATCAGCCCCGACGCGAGCATCATCATGGCGAAGCCGAACCCCAGCGCCACCGCCGCCCCCGCGATCGTGCCCAATTCCCACTCGATGCGCGCGGCAAGCCCCGCCCAGCCGGTCCCCATGAAAAACGCCGTGATCGAGAGCATCGACACCAGGTTGAAACCATCGCCGGCATGCAGATCCGGATGCTGCAGGTCGGCATCGCTATCCAACCCCGCAAACAGGGACAGGCACAGCCGCAGCAGGAACAGGACCGTGCCGATCAGCGCCATGGCCAGATAGACGATCGCGTCGATCCCAAAGCCGGTCAGCTCGTTGAAGTTGAACAGCACATCCCACATGGCACGCCCCGTGGACAGGTCGCGTACAGTGTACAGCATTCGAGGGTATGCCGCCCAACCCTCCAGCAACGCTTGATCGAGTGCTAAATGCGAATAGGAACCCGACGTTGCTCGCGGCAAAGTCTGGCCATCCCCCGTTCTGACTCGCGATCGCGCAGACTGTGTTTACGCCGAAAGCGCGGTAAACACCTTACGGTTTGCGCGTGTATTTGATTTCCATCATCTTCATCTCGGCGCCATCACGCGTGGGGTCGGGGTTGAGGCCGTGCATCTCGAAGGTGTGGTGATCGTTGTCCACGAGCGCGGTGACCTGGCGCATGGTGACGTTCTTGCCGGTGACCGGATCGTCGTAAGAGCCGGTGACGGTGATGACCTTATCCCCGCCCGCAGTAGAAGCCTCGCCTTCGGAGGTCATCCAGGCGGTACCCATGGTGTCGGTCCAGAGGCTGATGTACTTTTTCTTCACGTTGTCGTAGCCGATCATGCCGTGGCCTTCGAAGGACATGCCCATCATTTCGCCTTTGAAGTCGCTCTGGAGGAAGCGGCCGCCGAGGATCATCCGTCTGGTCTGCGTGCCCTCGAACTTCTGCGGCTGGCCCGACGGATCGCAGACCGAGGTGCAGTCGGCGGTGAACGTGCCGGCCATCATCGCCAGTATCTTGTGCTCAGGCGCCGGCTCGGCCAGGGCCGCGTACCTGGCCATCATCTCTTCGGTGGAGGCCGCCGGAGCCTGTTCTGCGGGCTTCGCATCCTCCGCCGCGGCCGGTTTCGCCAGCACGCCCATAGCCGCCACGCACGTCGCGACCACAGCACAACGCCAACCTTGACGGTTCAGCATGACTGTCCCCTTCGACTGAGAGTGTCTCGTTTGTTCGACGACGCTGCCGTAGATTTGCACTGCGTGCGGCCGATCTCAACGGCGCTGACATCGCCGCTTGACCTTGGCATCTGACACCGCGGTCACTCCCGGGAACGGCCCGTGCCGTACAATCGGGGCATGTCGCTGGAACTGTTGTTTCTTGGCACGGGGACGAGCGCGGGCGTGCCCATGATCGGGTGCGAGTGCGCGGTGTGCACGAGCGACGATCCGCGCGATCGGCGCAGTCGGCCCAGCGCGGTGGTGCGCTATGTGGACGGCGGTGGCGCGGCGCGGCAGTACCTGATCGACACGACGCCGGAGCTGCGCAGCCAGATCGTGACGGCCCGGATCAATCGGATCGACGGCGTGCTGTTCACGCACAATCACGCCGACCACGTCTTCGGGCTCGACGACCTGAGGCGGTTCAACGCGGTGATGGGCGCGCCGCTGGACATTTACGCCGAGCCGCGAGTGCTCGAATGGCTGCGGGGGACGTTCGGGTACATCTTCGAGTCGCACCGCAACGTGAACCAGACGTTCGTGGCGTCACTGATCCCCAATGCGATCGGCCCGGCGCCGGAGGGGGGCTCGCTGCAGTTGCCTGCCGCCGGCGGGGGTGCGACGTGGACGCCGCTGCGCCTGCTGCACGGCCGGCTGCCGATCGTCGGGTTCCGCATCGACTTCGACGGCGCCGCGGTGGCCTACTGCACGGATGTATCGAGCATCCCGCCCGAGACCTACCCGCTGCTGCAAGGCCTGGACGTCCTGGTGCTCGATGCGCTGCGGTACAAGCACCACCCGACGCACCTGACGGTGGACCAGGCGCTGCGCGAGATCGAGCAGATCGCGCCGAAGCGGGCGTACCTGACGCACATCGCCCACGACATCCGCCACGCCGAGTTGGAGCCGCGCCTGCCGGAGAACGTGCATCTGGCGTACGATGGCCTGGTGGTGAGTTGTCACGGCTGAGGCGAGCGTGCCCATGGCGGAGAAGGCCCATCGTCATGTCGTGGCGGCATCCGAAGCGGGGCGAATCGATCGCCTCGTGATGCAGTTGACCGGCCTGTCGCGGGCGCAGGTCCGGCGGATCGTCGGGCATGGGGGCATTTGCGTCAATGGGGACAAGTGCAGCGAGGATTTCCGCCGCGTCGCCGCCGGCGACTTGGTGACGGTGGCGTACGATCCGCACAACATTCCCCGGGGGGACGTGGTCAAGTGGCGGGACGCGGCCTTTCGCATCGTCTTCGAGGACGAGCACCTGATCGTTGTGGATAAGGCGGCAGGCGTGCTCACCGTGCCCACCGGGCCGGCGGCGCACGAGGGCAAGACGCTCGTGGCGCGGGTCGGCGACTACCTGCGCAAGACCAGCCGCGGCAGGGAGGCGATCGCCGTGCATCGCCTGGATCAGGGCACCAGCGGGCTGCTGGTGCTGGCCAAGACGCAGGCTGCGGCGCAGCGACTGCGGGCGCAGTTCGCATCGCGCAAGCCCGAGCGGATCTATCACGCCCTGGTCGCGGGGATTGTTGCAGTGGACCAGGGCACGTTCCGCAGCCGCCTCATCACCGCGCCAAATCTCGACCAGGTCTCCACCCGCCGCGGCGATCGGGGGCAACTGGCGATCACCCACTACCGCGTGGTGGGCCGACACGGCGACTACACGCACGTGCAATGCCGGTTGGAGACGGGGCGGCGCAACCAGATCCGCGTCCACTTTTCCGACGCCGGCCACCCGGTGCTGGGCGACCCGCGCTATCAGGCGATGCGGGCGCGTCATCCGCGCTGGCGTGCGCGGGGCCGGCTGGCGCTGCACGCCGCGACGCTGGGCCTGACGCACCCGATGACGGGCGAGTCGATGCGGTTCGAGTCCCCTCTGCCGCGAGAGTTTGTCCGGATGGTCGGCGCGCAACCTTAGTCATATAAGTGTGTTGCACACCTTTGAAGTTCATTTGCGGACGAAAGGGGTTTACCGGCGCGGGAAGGTGTGATACCATGCCCACGCGCGAGCAACAGTTGCTCTTGCTCCCGCAGCCTTACCCAATAAGGAGACGACCATGCCCGCCCGCAACCTCACCCTCTGGACGGCGGCCGCGCTGATGGCCTGCCTGCTGGCGCCGCTTCACGCCGACACCGACCTGTCCGAGTTCCGCGTCCGTCTGGACCCGAGCATGGTCGTCACCGAGAACCCCCAGGGTGGTGACGCCGGCGCCCTCGTCGATGAGCAGGACAAGATCATCGGCCCGCCCGTGGGCAACCCCGGCCAGGGCTGGTCGATCAACTCGGGCCTGTGGAAGACCACCGACCAGTTCAGCGCCCACATCGATCTGGGCAGCCCGCGCAACCTCTCCAAGCTCTGGATTTACGACACGAACAACAAGGGCGAAGTGGTCGTCTCCGTGGGCGAGCCCGGTGCGTGGGTCGAGCACGCCACCTACGACTGCGGCAAGTACAAGGCGTGGGTCCCCATCACGATGGACGTGGCCACGCGTTACGTGCGCCTGACGCGCAAGGAGCCGGGCGCGGTTTTCACGGAGATCGCTCTTTACGAATACACGCCCGAGGCGTTCGAGGCGATGCTGGCGCAGAAGGCCGCCGAGGAGAAGGCCCGTGTCGAGCGCGAAGCCGCCATCGCCAAGGCGCAGGAGGAGATGCGCAAGCGTCCGCTGGTGGACGTGGGGCCGCCGTTCGGCAAGCTGTACCTGATCGACGAGATCGACTGCGCTGCCGAGCCGGACGCCGACCGTCACTTTGTCGAGAGCCCCGCCGGCGCCAGCCGGATCGAGACGATCCTGGGCCAGCGTGCACGGGTGCTGCAGAAGACCCCCGACGAGTCGGCGTTCTTCTCTTACCGCATCGGGCGCATGAAGCTGCTGGAGCCGGGCATGGCCTACGTGCTGGAAGTGCAATACCCCGAGGACGCGCCGCGCACCGTCATCGTGATGAATGGCGGCGACGAGACCTCGCGCGGATTCCACACCGGCGCCGCGCTGGGCGACGCCCTGCATCCGAAGTACGTCAACAATCTCAACGAGTCGATCGCCACGCCTCTATCGGGCAGATACGAGACGTGGACCAGTCTCTTCCGTCTGCACGATCTGACGCCTAACGTCGCCTTCATCCGCGGCAGCGCCACGCGCGAGCTGACACCCGAGGATGGATTCACGGTCACGATCGCCCAGTTCTCGGCGCGGGACATTCCGGCGTCGAAGGGCGCCGCGGTGTCGCGCATCCGACTGCTTGCCGTGCCCGAGCCGGAGAAGCTCGACGCCCAATACACGCTGCCCGACGGCCTGCCGCAGCGCCATCTGTTCTGGCGCGAGGAGATGGCCGACGGCGTCGTCGGGTTCGAGCCTGAGAAGGGCAACGGCGGGGGCCTCAAGAACCCGCTGGACTGGTGGCGATTCAAGCGCGACAACATGAAGTTCCTGGGCATGAACACCTACACCAAGGACCTGCTGGAGTTCGGCGCCTGCCAGCACTGGGACTCGTCGGAATACGGCGGCAACCGCTGGGTCTATTTCAACGTCAAAGCCAAGGACACCTGGGGCCAGATCGTCGCCATGATGGGCGAGGCTGGGTTCAACGTTTTTCCCTACTACGAATACTCGGGCAGCAAAGGCTCGGCCGGACTTGGCCCGCAGCGCCGCGCCAAGCCGCTGACCCGCGACGACGCGTTCACCCACATCAAGTGGGTCGAGTCCTCCAACGCCGACATCACCGATCCCGACACCTACGAGGACTTTAAGAAGATGCTCGATCTGACGATCCTTCGCCACAAGGACAAGGCGAAGTTCGTCGGGGCGTGGTTGCGGCCGCGGGCGCAGTTGCCCATGGGCTTCGGCGACGCCACACGCCAGCGCTTCGCCGATGAAGCCAACGGCGGCAAGACCGTCACCCGCAAGCAGCTCATCGACGACCCCGCCCTGCTGGCCCGCTACAAGCAGTGGTGGTACGGCAAGCGCCGCGACTTCCTCGCCGCCATGCGCGACTATCTCCGCGACAACGGCATCGACCACGCCACCATGCTCTACACCACCTGTGGCGGCGAGCCGGGCGTCGGATTCCCGAGCTGGGACCCCACCATCGTCGTCGATGACGTGCCCGCGTGGCAGTCGATCCTCAACCAGCCGCTGTACCTCAAGGGCGAGCGCCCGATCGCGCCGCTGGATATCGCGGACATCGTCGCCAACCATCGCTACCTCGAAGCGCTGCAGGCCGAGCCGTTGACCTGGGGCGGGTGGGAGAACAATCACGCCTCCCCGCCGTCGGACCCCGACACCTACAAGGACGCCGACGGTCTCATGCTCGCACACGCCTTCAACCGTCTCTACACCGTCAGCGACCCCGCCACCTTCGATGCCTTCCGCACCCCCGCGGGTCTGGCCATCATCCGACACTACTCCCTCAACGAGAACATGATGTTCGACAAGGAGGACAAGGCCAAGGTCGGCTACTTCGTGGTGGACGTCGAACGCGCCGGGCCGTTCTGCATGATGGCCGAGGCCCACGCCATGGCCCACGGCGACCCGACGCACATCGGCTACCTCTCCGGCGGCACCTACGCCCGTGGATTCCCCCGGTATGTCCGCGAGTTCAACACCGCCTTCCTCTCGCTGCCGGCCCTGCCCAGCAAGCTCGTCCCCAACGCCGCCAGCGACTCCGACGTCGTCGTCCGTGCCATCGCCACCGAAAAGCACGGCACGTACCTGGCCGTCGTCAACACCGGCATGACGGACAAGAGCAGCGTCACCGTGAAGCTCCCGGCCAAGGGCCGCGTCACCGACGCCGCCACCGGCGAGGCGATCGAGGCCAACGGCGGCACGATTACGCTGTCGCTTTACCCCTGCCAGTTGCGCGCCCTGCGGATTCAGTGATCCGACGGCGATCGCCGCGATCCGCTAAGATCAGGGCATGAGCGATACTTCCTCCTCGACCCGCAAGGCCCCGGCGCTGGAGACCGTCGAGCCGATCGGCAAGCGCGTGCTCATCCGCAAGGATGAGGACAAGAAGACGACCAAGTCCGGCATCCATCTGCCCGACAAGATCGAAATCCCCACGCTCACCGGGCGGGTGGTGACCGTCTCGGCCGAGGTCGCCCGCGACGCCAACTATCCGATCGAGCAGTACGACAAGGTGCTGTTTCATCCCAAGGACGCCATCCCCGTCGATTTCGAGGGCGACAACCGGCTGTTCGTCGTCCCCGTCGAAAACATCGTCGCGGTGTTCCGCAAGTCCTCTTAGCTCCCTCGCCCTCCGGGAGAGGGCTGGGGTGAGGGCGTGTCCCGTATCACGGGCGTCAGTGACAGTTGGACGCACCCTCACCCGGCTCGAAGACTCGCCACCCTCTCCCAAAGGGAGAGGGAAAGACAATGCCCGATTCCATCACCATCACGCCGACGGGGCCGATCCGTGCGACGCTGACGCCGCCGGGCTCCAAGTCACTGACCAACCGGGCGCTGCTGCTGGCGGCGCTGGCCCAGGGGCCATCGACGATCCGTCGGCCGCTGATCGCCGACGACACGACGGTCATGCTCGGGGCCCTGGCCGACCTGGGTTTCGACGTGCGCCGGCACGACGAACACGCGTCGATCGTCGGCGGCGGCGGCGCCATCCCCGCGACGGGTGCTGCACTGAACCTGGGCAACGCCGGGACCGCCATGCGCCCGCTGGCTGCGGCGTGCTGTCTGGGCCGCGGCACGTTCACGCTCGACGGCGTCGCCCGCATGAGGCAGAGGCCCATCGGCGAGCTCGTCGAGCCGCTGCGCCGCCTGGGGGCGCGGATCGACTACGCCATGGCCGAAGGCTACCCACCGCTGCGGATCGTCGCCGACGGGCTGCGCGGCGGCGAGATCGAGATGGCGCCGACCCAGTCGAGCCAGTTCATCACCGCGCTGCTCATGACTGGCCCGTGCATGGCCGAAGGAATCGTGCTGCGCTTTCGTGGTCCGGTCACGTCGCGGCCATACGTCGAGATGACGCTGGCGCTGATGGCGCGGTTCGGCATCGATGCCGAAGTGGACGAAGCTTTCGCCCGCATCGCGGTCAGGCCCGGCCGCTATCGCGGGCTGGACTACACCATCGAGCCCGACGCATCCAACGCCAGCTACTTCCTTGCCGCCGCTGCAGTGATCCCCGGCAGCAAGGTCACGATCAAGGGCTTGGGCTTCCGCAGCGTGCAGGGCGACGCCTGGTTCGCCGAGCGCGTGCTGCAACCCATGGGCGCCGCGGTGATCTACGAGCCGGATGCCATCACGGTCATGGCGCCGGCGACGGGGGGCCTGCGTGGCATCGACGTGGACCTTAACGCGATGCCGGACATGGCCCAAACGCTGGCGGTGACGGCGCTATTCGCCCATGGCCCGACGACGATCCGCAACGTCGGCAACCTCCGCGTCAAGGAGACCGACCGCATGGCGGCTCTGCGGACCGAACTGGAGAAGCTCGGCGCCGTGGTGACGATCGACGGCGATGACCTGACGATCCAACCGCCGCCCAAGCTCCTGCCCGCCGCGATCGACACCTACGACGACCACCGCATGGCGATGAGCTTTGCCGTGGCCGGCCTGCACCCGACATCACCGGGCCTGACCCTCCACGATCCGGCCTGCGTCAACAAGACCTTCCCCGACTTCTTCGAGTATCTTGAGCGTTTGCGGATCGCTTCCTAGCCGCGTGGCGCCCCCGGAAAGGCCCGCGGCTTCGACGCCAAGGCATGCGTAACCCGTTCTGGAAAACCGTCGGCACGCTCTTCGCCTACAAGCGGGCGCTGGCGATCGCGCTGGGGGGGGCGATGATCTCCGCCGCCTGCTTCGGCGCGGGCCTGGGCATGATGCTGCCCACCTTCAGCCTGCTGCTGCAGCAGAAGCGCACGGTGCAGGAGCTCGTGGACCACTACCTGCGTCCCGAGTCGATGCCGGCGTGGCTGTACGACCTGCTGCACGGCGCCGCGTCGGCGATGCCCGCCGATCCGTTCTGGGCGTTCGTCGTGGTGATGGCGATCATCGCCGCGCTCACGCTCATCGGCAGCACGGGGCGCTACATCCACACGGTGACGACGCTGGTGATCGCCGAGCGAGCGGCGATGGACCTGCGGGCGCGGATGTTCCGCCGGTTCGTCCACGCCCCGATGGCGGTGTCACTGCAGCGAGGATCGGCCGACTACATCAGCCGCACCGTGGTGGACACGCGCGCCCTGGCCCGCGGGCATCAGGAGATCCTGGGCAAGGCCGTCGCCGAGATTCTCAAGGGCGTCGCCGCGCTCGCCGTCGCCCTGGCGATCGACTGGATGCTGTCGCTGATCGTGCTGGTGGGCGCGCCGGTGATCGTGGTGCTGCTGCGCAAGTTCGGCAAGATCATCCGTCGTGCGAGCAAGCGGGTGCTCAACCAGCAGGGTCGCATCATCGGGGCGATGCACGAGTCCCTGGGCGGCCTGCGCGTGGTGAAAGTGCATCAGGCCGAGGGCTACGAGCGGCGGCGATTCAGCCAGCTCAACCGCAGCCTGTTCAGCGAGCAGATGAAGATGCGGCGGGCGCGGTCGCTGTCGTCGCCGGTGATCGAGACGGTGGCAATCCTGGGCGTGATGGCGGTGGCGACGATCGCGGCATGGCTGATTTTCAACCGCAACGACGAGCCGCAGCGGTTCATGACGGTGCTCTTTGCCCTGGTGGCGGCGGGTGCGAGCCTCAAGCCGCTGACGCAGTTGCACACGCAGCTCAAGGAGAGCGAGGCTGCGGCGGCGCGGGTGCTCGAAGCGCTCGACACGCCGGTGGAACCGACGTACAGCGGCCACCGCCGGCCGCACGACCGGCACCTGCCGCCGCATCAGCGCGACATCGCATTCGAGGGCGTGACCTTCACGTACCCCGGCGCCGATCGCCCGGCGGTGCGCGAGCTGTCTCTGCACGTGACGCATGGCCAGAACGTCGCCATCGTCGGGGGCAATGGCTCGGGCAAGACGACGCTGCTGTCGTTGCTGCCTCGCCTGATGGAGCCCGAGTCCGGCCGCGTGTGCATCGACGGCATCGACGTGGCTGCAGTGAGCCTGCGATCGCTGCGCAAGCAGATGGCGGTGGTGACGCAGCAGAGCGTGCTGTTCGCGGGCACGATCGCCGAGAACATCGCCTATGGGCGACGGCACACGCCGATGGACCGGATCGTCGCCGCCGCCACCGCCGCGTTCGCCCACGACTTCGTCGCCGCGCTGCCCAACGGGTATCTCACCGTGCTGGGTGAGGGCGGCGAGGGTCTCAGCGGCGGGCAGAAGCAGCGCCTGTGCATCGCCCGTGCCATCCTGCGCGACCCGGCCATCCTCATCCTCGACGAAGCCACCAGCCAGATCGACGCCGAGAGCGAGGCGAAGATCAACCAGGCCTTGCGCGACTTCCGCCGCGGTCGCACCACCTTCACCATCGCCCATCGCCTGAGCACCGTCGTCGATGCCGACCTCATCGTCGTGATGCACGACGGGCGCATCCTCGACCAGGGCTCGCACGCCCGGCTCATGGAGCGATGCGAGGCTTACCGCAGCCTGGTGCGCACACAACTCACGAGCGACACGGTCGCGGTGTAAGTGTGGGCGCTTCAGATCGGAGCGTTATTGGCGGGCGGTGAGTTGCTGCACGTCGCCGCGGGTGGAGACGAGGAAAATGCTGGCGTTGTCCGGGCCGGCGATCACGGTGCGCAGGGGCCGGGTGCGCGCCTCGTCGAGGGTGGTGCCGGAGTCGAGGGCGGCCAGGATGAGGCTCCTGCCGGTGGACAACAGCAGCGTGTTGTCGCGGCGGAGCAGGGGCTTGGCGCCGTCGGGCCGCGTCCAGAGCTCCTTGCCGTTCTGCGCGTCGATGGCCAGCGTTCCCTCGTTGAGGTGCAGATACACCTGGGCGTCAATGGCGACGGGCGTGGTGCGCAGGGCCTGGCGTGCGCGATAGATCCACTGGTCGCGCCCGGTGGAACGGTCCAGGGCGTAGAGCGAGCCGTCGTCGCAGGGCAGCAGGACGGAGAAGCGGTTGACGACGGGCTGGCCGTTGACGGCGCCGTGCGTGCGGCCGCGCCACGAGTAGGTTCCGCTGCTGCTTTCGAGCATGGCATAGACGCCGCCGGCGTCGGCGGCAAAGACATCGACGCTGGTGAGAACGGGCGCGACGCGAATCTGCTGGGTCAGGTCGTACTGCCACTTGGCGTAGCCGGCGGCGACCTGGTGGGCGAAGACGCGGCCGTTGGCCCCGCCGAAGACCGCCAGGCCGTCGGTGACGGCGGCGCCGCTGCGCACGGGGTGATCCAGTCTCTGGATCTCGAGCAGGTCCCCGGTCTTGGCGTCGATCTTGAAGAACTGGGTTTCACTGTTGACGTACACCTCGTCACCGGTGCGGTAGGGTCCGTAGAGCACGTCACTGGGCCCGCCGATCACCTTTCGCCAGCGGAGCTTGCCGTCGCGCGACGACAGGGCGGTGACGAGGTTGTCGGGCTCCTCGACGAAAATGAGCAGATCGCCGAGCAGCGCGGCGGAACGCACTTTCTGACCGCCGCGCAGGGCGATGGAGCTGGCCCAGCCCGGTGCGTAGCCCAGGCGCTGGGCATCGACGGCGTCCAGCAGGAGGTTGGATTGGCCCGAGGTCGCCCAGGATTCGCAGCCGGTCGTGAGTGCCGCCATGCACACCAGTATCAACACCGCGACGACTTGTTTCATGGGGAATCGCTCCGGGGGTGAAGTGGCTCCAAGTATCGAGCCACGCGGGAGTTTGGTCAAGTCGGCGACGTCGTGAGATCGCGATCGCGTGGCGAGGCCCTTTCGCCGCCGCCGCGACTATCGCCGCATGCGCAGGAGCTTGCCGGGGTCCTCCGGCGTGCCGGTCTTGGCGCTGAGGAGACACGCCTGACAGCACGCCAAGGCGTCGGCGTCGAGGCCGTGGGGCCAGGTCGAGGCGTCGCCGCGGCGCTCGATCAACCGCTGCCACTGCGCGGCGATCAGGTCCGCCAGGCCGGTGCGGGCAAGCTTGGGGCGGTGCTCGTCGATCAGTGTGCCCGTTGCGTCGTGCAACTCGTAGTCGGCGTCACGCACCTGCAGATCGGCGGCGTCGCTGATGACGTGGAGCAGCCGCCGCGACACGCCGGCCCGATCCGTGGCACGGATCACCGCCGATGCGCCGTCCGTGAGCCGCGCGTGAGCGGTGATCGAACCCGTCATGCCACGCAGATCGCGCGGCACGTCGGTGATGGGGCCGGCCAGCGCCGCGTCAATGCTCTGGGGCATACCCGTGAAGTGCATGAGCGTCTGCCATGCGTCGAGCAGGCGGGCGAACAGCGACGTCTCGCTGAGGCGGCCGCAGGTGTCGAACACGAGCGATCGCGGCGATCCGAGCGTCTCGCGTGGATCGGCGGCGCGCGTCCAGCCGGGCGTGGCGACGAAGGCCGGCATCGGCACGATGCGCTGCGCCCCGGCATCCATCGCCGACACCAGTGTGTCCAGGTCGTCGCCCGTCGTCGCCGGCGGCTCGATCGCCAGTATGGTCGAGCTTTGCTCCGCGGCGTAAGTCAGGTCGTCGCACGTCGCTTCGTCCATGGTTGCCAGCACCACGTAGGATGCCGGCCGATCGATCAGCATCTTGCGGAAATCGTCGTCCCGTCGGCAATCACATCGCCGCGCCAGCTCATCCACCTCGGCGACGCGCGGTCCGCCCACGCCGATCGGCTTGACCTGACCCCCCATCAACTCGATCACATCACCCACCGCCGCGGCCCGCGGCCCGTCGGTCCAGATCGTCACTTCCGCGGCAACTGCATCGGCCATGAAGGAAGAATAGCATGGAAGAGTAAGTGGTGAGGGATCATTTGCGAGGGGTCACGCTTGCCCACCACTGATCACTGATCCCTCACGCCGCCTATACTGATGTCGGCGTGGACGCGGCGGCCGCCCCCGGAATGACGCGAGTTGTTCCAGGGGAGGAAAGTCCGAACACGACCGGACCACGGTGGTGGGTAACGCCCACCGGCATCGTTGGCGACGACGACGCCAGGGACAGCGCCACAGAAAACATACCGCTGGAAGAGGTGTCTGGTGGTCTGGGTGTCTGAGTGTCTTTGTGACCAGACAACCTAGACACATAGGCACCCAGACACCTCTTCCAGTAAGGGTGAAATGGTGGTGTAAGAGACCACCGCTGAACGGGCGACCGCTCAGGCACGGCAAGCCCCACCGCGTGCAAGACCAAGCAGCCCCCGCCCCCGGAAGTTTTACTTCCGGGGGCTCACCGGTCTGGGTGCAGTGGGGCGGGTAGGTCGCTTGAGTCCGTCGGCAACGGCGGACCTAGAGAAATGGCCGTCCCTCAGCAATGAGGAACAGAATTCGGCTTACGGTCCACGCCGCTGAAATGGAACGGGCCGCCGGTGACGCCGGCGGCCCGTTGCCTTATCGGGTTATCGTCGCGCGAGGTCACTGGCCGTTGGCGGTCGGCTTGACCAGCAGCAACTCGACAGCGTGGCTGGTGGGCAACTGCAGCGCACCATGCGCCTGGGCGGCGGCCAGCGCTGTGTCGCCATCGCCGGTCTTGACCAGCTCCAGCAGCCGGTCGGTGTGCGACGCCTCGAGGCGGTTTCCGAACGTGTTGGCGCTGGTGGCCAGGTTCTTGAGCATGGGCACCTGCACCTGCGGATCGCTCGATGCCAGCGCCGCCGTGGCGACGGCCTTCTGGGCGTCAGCGCTGTCGAGCATCGCCAGCACGCGCGACGCGCCGACGGCCACTTCGTCGCGGTCATCGCTTAACGCCGAGACCAGCGCCGGCTGGGCGTCCATCGGGTTGAGCACGCCCTTGTTCTCCAGCGCGATGAGGCCGAGCATGTCGATCGCCCGCGTGGCGTAGCCGGTGGCTTCGTCGCCGGCGATGGGCTCACCCGAGAGCGACTTGGCCGACTGCTCGACCGCCGAGCGAAGTTGGGCGGGGTCGCCCGCCACCGTGGTGGACAGGCGCTTCTCGGTATTCATGCGGCGGGACAGCTCGATCTGGTCGCCGGTGGTGACGATGGCCAGCACAGGCACGGTGGCGAGCTTGTAGTCTCCCCCGGTGCGACGGACGAACGACTCGACGGCGTCGGCGTCGCCGCTGATGACCACCAGATCGACGCCGGGCAGCCCCGCGATCGCTGAGCGCATCGCGTCCAGCGACGTGTCGGCGTACGTCTCATAGCCCAGCTCGGCCACCGACGCACGCAGCGAGTTGGCGTCCTCGCCGGTGCGGCCGACCACCACGGCGTACTTCGTGTCGGTCTGGCGCACGGCCTCGGCCAGCACGGGCACGACGCGGTAGGACTCGGGGAAGTCGGCCTTCGGCCTCGCATGTGCCAAGGCGATCGCCGCGCTGTAACGCACCCGGCGATCGGGATAGGTCAGCGCCCGGATCAGCGGCATGACCGCGCCCTGCTTGTTGACCAGCGCGTCGGGTCCGGCGGTGGCGCCCAGCGCCGCGATGGCATCGAGGGCAAGTGCAGCGTCGCCGTCGTCCAGAGCGCGGTTGAGCACCTCGTGCTGGCGCTGCGGGCCGGCCAGCATGGCGTAGTACGAGGCCGGCTGCAGATGGCCGGGGTAGCTCGGATCGGTCTGGCCCTCGGGCAGGCGGTTCTCGCGGCGAAGATTGGCCATCAGCCACAGCGTCAGGGCTTTGTCCATACGGGCGTCCAGCGCCAGGGCCTGCTGAGCGTCTCGCATGGCCAGCACGTCGCCGAAAATCTCGCCGGGCACAGGCGTGGGAACCAGCCCGCCCTCGACGCCGATGAACGCCCACACCAGCCCCTTGCCCGTCGCCGGGTCAAAGCCCACCGGTTTCTGACCCACACTCGCGGCCGTGTACTGGCTCATGCCCAACTGATAGAACAGCTCGGCGGCGCTCACGTTTGTGGGCGTGCGCACGTGGGCGGCGACCAGGTTGTACGCCGTCTGCACCGTCTGCTTCACCGAAGGATCCGTCCCGGCATCTTCGAGCACCCGTTTCATGTACGGCAGCGCCAGTGGATAGCCGATCTCAGCCAGCGCCTGAGCGATCTGACGTTGCGTCACCGGCGGCAGATCGGGCAACGCCACACTCAGCGGATACACCAGCGGCCGACCGATCGACACGATCGACGAGAGCACCGACGGGTGCTGCAGTGACTTGCTGTCATCCAGGAGCGTGGCGAGCAACTGCGGCGCGGCATACTGACCGGCGGCGCGCAGGCGCTCGGTGGCTTCGGAGAACGGACGCTGGCCCTTGTCCAGCAGTTCGATGTCGGCGGCGATGCGCTGATCCTCGCGGCTGCGCGCGATGCGCGCGTCCTGAATGGTCTGTGCCAGGCGCGCTGCGACCTCGCGCACGTCGTCGATCCGCGTGCCCTGATCCAACGCCCGCAGGTCCTTGAAGTCGCTGGCCTCGACCACGTCGAGGATCGCCGCCGGCTCGGCGGCATTGAGCAGCGCCTCGCCCGCCGCGGCGGCCAGGTCCGGCCGCGCGATCAGCACGTAGTGATTGAAGTCATCCCACAACTGGGCCGGCGTCCGCTGCGCCTGAGCAAACAGCGGCCCGGTCAGGACCAGCGCCGCCAACAGACCTACGACAACGTGCAGCGCCGCCTGCTTCGGTCGCGACATGGTTGGACTCCTTGTGGCTACAAGACTTGTAGCCACCGCAATCTATCGGGCTTATGCGCGACCGTCAAGCGGTCTGACGCGATCGGCCAGCGTCCGATATCATCGTGTTCCCAAAGGGTTACGCATGGTCTATGCCGCCATTGTCATCCTCCTGCTGGTCAACGTCGTGGGCGTGGCCATGGTGGCGATGCAACTGCCGGGCACATGGCTG
Organism: uncultured Phycisphaeraceae bacterium; assembly: GCA_964518335.1. GTDB lineage: Bacteria > Planctomycetota > Phycisphaerae > Phycisphaerales > Phycisphaeraceae > CAZFDT01. Next base: position 5,874 of record CAZFDT010000049.1, on the reverse strand, counting down.
ATGATCCTCGCGGCGATCGCCTTCGAGTTGATCTGGCCGGGTTGGATCGGGTGGTGGCCGATCGTGTTCATGGGGCTTCTGGCGGGGTTGGGCGAGCTGATCGAGACGCTGGCGGGCGCGGCAGGCAGCCGGCGGGCGGGGGGGTCCAAGCGGGCGATGGTCGGGTCGGTGGTCGGGGGGATCGCCGGGGCGATCCTGGGCACGATCGTGATCCCGATCCCGGTGGTGGGCACGATCGCGGGAGCGATGATCGGGGCGGGGGCCGGGTCGATGGCGGGGGACAAATGGGCCGGGCGGCAATGGGAGGCGGCGTGGCAGGCGGGCAAAGGCGCCGCCTGGGGCAAGCTGTGGGGCACGCTGGGCAAACTCGCCGTCGCGGTGATGATGTGGCTGCTCTGCGCTGCGGCGATTTTCTGGCCGGGTTAAGCCAGCGTCAGCCCAACAGTGCCAGAAACTGATCCACGGTGAGGCCGGAGTCGCGGATCAAGCCCCGCAGCAGGCCGCGCGCGGTCCAGTTGACGGTGGTCGGGTATCGACAGATTGACCGGAATGCCCGGTTTCACGAGCACCATTATGACTGCCGCGCTGGCGGTTGAAAATCCAGCCGTCCTTCTCGAAAGCGCGACGGGCCTGACGTCCACTGACCACCGGTCATTGCGGCATATGGATCGCCCGGCTGGGTCAGACGGTGATGAGTTCGACGTCGGCGGTCGAAAAAGCGTCGGCCTTGTCCTGCTCGGTCTCCAGCCACGCCTCGATCGCCTCGCGGATATTGGCCAGCGCCTGTTCTCGCGTGTCGCCCTGCGACCAGCAGCCGCGGAGTGCCGGGGCATGGGCAACGTAGCCGTGGTCCTCGCCGGGTTCGATCAGGATCTTGATCTTCATACCGACATGATATCCTGCCATTGAAACCGCGGGCTTGGGTCGTCATAATCGCTGGTCCGGAGGACACCGGGTTGGGCCGCCGTACCATACGGACTTATTCATTCCCTAATCCCGGCCTGGCCGAAGCGGCGGTGCGAAGATGCTGAAGTTCATGGTGTACGACGAGGGCAAGCCCGCGGCCAGGTGGTCGCTGCGCAATGCCTATCTGCTCGGGTCGGACAGCAGCGCGATGCGCTGCGACATCCGTTTCGACGCCGAGCACGGCATGATCCTCTGCGAGAAGCGCGAGGGGGGCGCGGCCGCTCTGGCCCTGCAGCAGGCGGTGGGCGAGTGCGGCGAGTTGACGCTGCAGACCTGCCTCCTGCCCGAACGCGACGAGCCTTACCTGCTCAGCCTCGAATTGGCCCGCCATCGCCTGATGGTCCTCTACAACAAGCTCGAGGACTGGGCCATGTTCGAGCTGTCGCCCGACCACGCGGTGATGAAACGAGTCGAGTCGGCGCGAAAGATGTTCGTCGAGGCCCTGTGCCTGCAGATGACCGACCCCCATCGGGCCAGTCAGATCGCCCACGACTGCCTGGTGACTTCCGTCGATGGCAGCGAGGAACTGGCGCTGGCTCACGCCGAACTCTTGCTCAATCGCCGCAAGGCCACCGCTTCGCTGCCGCGCCATCCCGTGGGCGTGGGCGTGGCGATCGATCAGTCCAGCGACCGCGTCCGCCAAGGCATCCTCGCTGCGTTCGATTTCATCAACCTGCCGGTCAACTGGAAGCAGGTCGTTCCCGTCGAGGGCGAATACCGCTGGGCCCCGATTGACAACTGGGTCGAATGGTGCAGTAAGCACCGTCTGCCCATCACCGCCGGGCCTCTGGTCGCATTCGACCCGACCCAGCTTCCCGACTGGCTCTACATCTGGGAGCACGACTACGACACCGTCCGCGACGTCATCTACGAGCACGTCGAGAAGGTGGTCAATCGCTATCGCAATGTCATCAACGGCTGGAACATCGTCAGCGGCCTGCACGTCAACAGCCACTTCGCGTTCACGTTCGATCAGCTCATGGACCTGACGCGCATGACGACGATGCTGGTCAAGAAGATTCAGCCGGCGGCCAAGGCGATCATCGAGCTGCGCCAGCCCTTCGGCGAGTACTACTCGCAGAACCAGCGGTCCATCCCGCCGCTGATGTACGGCGACCTGATCGTGCAGAACGCGATCCAGTTCGACGCCCTGGGCGTGAAGCTGATGATGGGCCAGGCCGTGTCCGGCCAGTTCACGCGCGACCTGATGCAGGTGAGCAACCTGCTCGACGCGCTGGCGGTGTTCAGCAAGCCCATCCACCTGACGCTGTCGGCGCCGAGCGAGCCGGTGACGCAGGCGATGCTGGCGGCGCCCGACGGCGGTGAGCCGATCGACCCCAACAGCGGCGTATGGCGCAAACCGTGGTCGGGCCTGGTGCAGAGCCGGTGGATGGAGGCGGTGCTGCAGATCGCCATGAGCAAGCCGTTCGTCGAGGCGGTGTCGTGGCAGGAGTTGATGGATCACCCGGAGATCGAGATGCCGCTGGGCGGGCTCATCGGCGAAGACCTGCAGCCGAAGGCATCGTTCCGGCGGATCGTGAATTTCCGTCGTCACACGCTGGGCTCCAACGGCCACGGCGCTCCCAAGGCCGCGGCGGCCAAGACGAACGCCGCAGAAGAAAGCGCCTGACATGCGCCGCCGTCTGTTCTGGGTTGCAGTGGTCTGGGCGGTGGCGGTGTGGGCCGCGTCGCTGTGGCTGGGCGTGGCCAGGCCGGTGCGGTACAGCCAGGTGACGCCACGGCGCACGCATCACCGCATTGACGTCAATGCCGCCGATGCCGCGGCGGTGTCGCTATTGCCGGGTCTGGGGCCGGGGTTGGCGTTGCGCGTGGTGGACGACCGGGCTGCGCATGGGCCGTTCGAGTCGGTGCAGGCGCTGACCCGGGTACGTGACATCGGCCCCAAACGGCTGGAGCGGCTGCGCCCGTGGGCGACGGCCGAGGCGCCGCGATGACTATTTTGCTGCAGTGATCCCAAGCCGCTGCATGACCTGCTGCAGATCGCTCCACACCTTGCGACGGTTGTCCACGGTGTAGCTGCGCAGCAGGTAGGCCGGGTGGAACGTGGGCATGACGGGGATCGCCTCGCCGCCGCGCAGCACCAACCCGGTGAACTCGAACCACGTGCCGCGAATCTTCGTGATACCGTCGCTGGTCTGCAGGATGGTCTTGGTCGCCGGCCCGCCCAGCGTGACGATCACCTCGGGCTGAATGATCTCGATCTGCCGCAGGAGGTAGTCGAAGCAGGCCTGCACCTCGTCAGGCGCGGGCACGCGATTCTGCGGCGGGCGGCACTTGACGATGTTGGCGATGTACACCTGCTCGCGCGTCAGTCCCATCGCGGTGATCTGCTTGTCGAGCAATTCGCCGGCGCGGCCGACGAAGGGGCGGCCCAGCTCGTCCTCGGTCTGGCCGGGGCCTTCGCCGATGAACAACAGCCGCGCGTCGGCGTCGCCTTCGCCGAACACGGTGTGGGTTCGGCCGCTGCTCAATGCGCACTTGACGCAGCCCTTGACCTCATCGCGATCCATCGCTTCGAGCAACTGCAGCTTGACGGTGCGATCGCCGTGCGACGGCGCGGGTTTGGCCGCGACACGATTGGACTGCGGCAGCGCTTGCGGCGCCGCGTCTGCGACCGTCTCCGCCGCTCGCGCCTGACCCAGCGGCACCGCCTCCACGCCCAGCAGCGCGTCGGTGCGCAGGTGCTGCCTCACTTTGCGGCCGAGTCTGGCGTCCATGGACCACAGCATAACGTCCACGTCGGGAATAACGTCCGGGAATAACGCCGCTGTCGTCGGCGTGCGGGGCCGGTCCGCAAATCTTCGTGAAATTGGCCCCGGATACCGATGATTGCAGAGCTTTAGGGGCAAGTCGCCTCCGGCCGCCCCGCGTTTTATGGGAGCGTCGAACCATGGGCAACCACAACGAGGTCAACATGAGCAGCAACAACAAGACGGTGCTGGGTCCCGACTGCAAGATCAGCGGCGAACTGTCGCTCGACAGCGATGCAGTCATCATGGGTCAGTTCAAGGGCACGCTGCGGATCAGCGGCATGCTGGAGCTGACCGACTCGGCGAAGGTCGGCGGGACGATCATCGCCGGCATGGTCCGCACCGCGGGCACGGCCAGCGCCGACATCGCCGCCGAGGGTGGCGTCGAATTGCTCCCCGGCGCCAAGGTCGAGGGCCAGATCTACACGACGCAGTTGTCCGTCGTCGAGGGCGCGACCTTCCAGGGCGACGTGTGCATCGGCCCCAACGCCATGCAGGCCGCCGGCGCCGCGCTGCAGACCGACACCACCGTCGAAACCGCCAGCAGCCACGGCCGCGATCACGACGACCACGAGAGCCTCGACCTCGATGAGTCGCACGAGGAGTCGCCGGTCAAGACCGTGTCGAGCAACGTCAGCAGCATTCTGCAGCGTCGCCGCACCAAGGTCCTCACCGCGCCGGGCCTGCAGCCGCGCACGATGAGCAACGGCAGCAACGGTCACAACGCCTGATCCCCGGCCAGCCCCCGGAGAAGGGATCGCTGTTGTGAGCCCCATCCGACCAGCCCTGGCCGCCGTACACCCTCGCAAGCCGCAGCCGCGCGACATGCGTCGCGTCAACTGTCCGCATTGCGCTCATCGCTTCGAGGTCAGCGTCAAAGCGATCTCCCTGCGATGCCCGGCCTGCACGCGGCACCTGCGCTTCGAGGATGTCATCATTCGCCATCGCCTCAAGGGCGAACTGGCCACCATGGGAACCGTGCGCCTGGAGCAGCCCAGCGAGGTCATCGGACGCGTCGTCTGCGGCGGGTTCGTCAACCAGGGCGGACGCTTCGAGGGCTCCGTCACCGTCTTCGGCGACATCGAGCTCACGCCCCGATCCTACACCTCGGGCCAACTCGTCGGTAAAAGTCTGCAGATCAAGATCGGGGCTACTGTTCGCGCCAAGGCCTGCATCCACCCCCGCCCGCAGGAGCCGCCCAAGCCCGCCCCCTTCCCCCGCATCAAACGCCCGGTCTTTCGGATCTGACGGCGCCCATGATCGGTGCTGGACGGGCCCGATCCGATGGATATACTTTGTATATCCAGGAGGTCCGTATGCCTCGTTCCGTTCGTGCCAAACATCGGTCCTCTCCGCGAAGGGCTGGACACGCCCACGACATCGTGCGCGTCAGCCGGTGGGGTAACAGCCTTGCTTTGCGGATTCCCGCTTCGGCCGTCAAGCGCTTGAAGCTCGATGAGGGCAGCGCGATGAGCGTGCAGGTCTCCGGCGACGCTATCACGTTGCGGCCATCCACGAGTGAGCCGACGCTTGCCGAACTGCTCGACGGCGTGACGCCCGACATGGTCGGCGGCGAGATGGATTGGGGCAAGCCCGTCGGGAAGGAGATGTGGTGAGTCGCAAGCCGTACATTCCGGAGCGCGGCGACATCATCCACATGGACTTCACGCCATCGGCGGGCAATGAACTGGGCGGCAAGCACTACGGTCTGGTGCTCAGCCCAGCCGCATATCAGCGTGCGACCGGCATGGCGATCGTCATCGGTTGCACCAGCAAGAACTACGGGGACAAGGTGCAACGGCCATTGCCCACGGGCCTCAGGCTCCCTCAGCCACAAGGATACGTGCGGCTGCATCAGGTCCGTAGCGTGGACTATCAAGAGCGGAAAGCCCGCTTCGTCGATCGCGTGCCCGCCGCATTCGTGGACGAGATCGCCACGATCATCGCGAAGTTCATCGGGTTGTGAAGAATCCTTCGGGCAGACCGTTCGTTCCTCATCGACGAGGTTGCCCATCAGAGGGCGATGAAGGGATCATATGGGTGTGCCACGCCGCGGGCTGTGATGGGGTGAGCTTGCGGCTAAGAGCACCTAAAAGAACTTGCAGTTTGCGTTTGAGTCTTGCCGATGATCCCTACG
>CAZFDT010000048.1:0-37741 GCA_964518335.1 uncultured Phycisphaeraceae bacterium | reverse complement strand
GCAACTTCCAACGCTTCCGCACCGCCATCCTTTTCTTCTGCGGCAAGCTCGACCTGATAAACCCGGAAGGACCCTCTTGGGCCACTTCAGCCGCTTCACCAAAAGTGCGGGAGAACCATTGTCGTGAGCATTACCACAGCCGATCTGCTATAAGCACTAAGGTCGGTAGGAGGATATGTCGTAGGACCCTGAATGGCGAGGGAAAATGCGTTCACACTTGATCACCTTTCGGATTTCTGCTATAAGCAGTTACGTGTGATCGGTACGGTGTGACGGCCCTCTAACTCGATGGTGTCCTCTGGCGACAAGCCGATCCTATGACATCGCGGCCTATATCTGGCCCGCCTATCACGACGAGCCGCGTGCTCGGCAGTTTTTCCCGCGCGGCATGGGCGAGTGGGAGACGGTCATCGATGCGCGGCCGAAGTTCGCCGGCCACCGTCAGCCGCGCGTGCCGCTCTGGGGATATATGAACGACGCAGATCCCCGTGTGATGGAGATGAAGATCGATGTCGCCGCCGAACATGGTGTCAATGTTTTCATCTATGACTGGTACTGGTACGACGGGCGGCCATTTCTGGAAGGGGCACTCAACACCGGCTATCTGCAGGCCCGCAACAACCACAAGGTTCGCTTCTTCCTCATGTGGGCCAATCACGATGCGACCACCCTCTGGGACATCCGCAACTCGCACGATCAACAGGTTATCTGGCTCGGAAGCCAGAACCGCGCGGAATTCGAGCGGCTGGGGCAGCGTCTGATCGAGTGCTACTTCGGCCATCCATCCTACTACCGGATCAATGGCACGCCGGTCTTCTGCATCTACCAGGTCGGGGTGCTGGTGCGCGGGCTGGGCGGGGTGGACCAGGCCGCCGACGCGCTGAACTGGCTGCGGCGCCAGGCCGAGGCGCACGGGCTCGGACTGCTCCATCTTCAGGTGATCTCGCGCCGCGGCCTGCCCGGCGATGTCACCGGCGTGCAGGGCGATGGCGAAAGCGTCCAGAAACAGGTCATCCAGCGGCTGGGCATCGACAGCGTGACACACTATCAGTGGGTCAACCTCTCGCGGCAGCCGGACTACGACGCGTTCGCTCAGGAGGCCATCGCCAAGTGGGCGATTCACGAGGAGCAATTGGGCGTGCCCTGCTTTCCGCACGTTACGATCGGGTGGGACAACAGTTCGCGGTTCCGTGGCGATGTGCCGTTCATTGTCAACGGCAACACACCTGCCAAGTTCCAGGCGTATCTTGAGAAGGCCCGCGACTATGTCGATGCCCATCCCGATCGCCCAGCGCTGGTCACCATCAACAGTCTCAACGAGTGGTCGGAAGCAAGCTATCTAGAGCCCGACACTGAAGACGGATACGCGTATTTCGAGGCAGTGAGACGGGTGTTCGTCGGCGAACGATCTTAAGAGGACCTGTGCACATGACTGCGTTGTGGCACAAGCCAAACCTGCTCTTTGTGTTCTCGGATCAGCAATCTTCCGACATGCTCGGCTCCTACGGGAACCCGTCGATCATCACGCCGCAACTGGACCGTTTCGCTGCCGGCGCGGTTCGCTTCAGGCATGCGATCGCGAACTGTCCGATGTGCACGCCGTCGCGCGGGATCATGCTTTCGGGACTGCATCCGCTGCACCACGGCGCCGTCGCCAACGATTGGCAGATGTTGCCCGGCCACGGCCAATACTTCGGCGAAATCCTGCGGGATGCAGATTATCGAATTGGCTATTTCGGAAAGTGGCACCTCCACGGGGGCGACCGTGATAGGCCCGTGCCCGCCGGCCCGCTCCGCTACGGCTTCGACCACGACTTCGTCACCAACAATTGCACGCTGGAGTACCGCGCCGGCCACGCGTGGTACTGGGACAATCAAGGCGATCGCCACCGATGCCCCGAGTGGGAGCCTCGAACGCAGACCACTCAGGCCCTGACATTCCTCGATGACGTGGGCCGCAGCGGTCAGCCATGGGCGCTGTTCGTATCCTGGCATCCGCCTCATGACTGGAAGCCGCCCAATTGGGACACGTTTCCGCCCGGTTACGCTTACGCAGCACCCGACGAGCCGGCATCGCGGTACGACTCTGACTCGATCTGGCTGCGGCCTAACAGCCCGGACACGTCCGAGCAGCGCCGAATCTATCACGGGCATTACGCCCTTTGCTCTGATCTCGATGATCAGTTCGGCCGGCTGCTGCGACAGATCACTTCCATGGACCAGGTGGAGCGGACAATCATCGTTTACACGTCTGACCATGGCGACGATTTGCGATCGACCGGTCGCTACGCGATGCACAAGGGGCGGCCCGAAGCCGAATCCGTGCGCGTGCCGCTTCTGGTTCGAGCGCCGGGCCTCAGGCATCGAGTGTCCGACCTCATCATCGGCACGCTCGACCTGATGCCGACCCTGCTGAGTCTTCTGGGATTGGCGCCGCCCTCGACGTGCCACGGCCGCGACGTTTCGGGTGCGATCCGAGCCGAGGAGGATGATGCGGTCGATTCGGCCCCGCTGATGCTTAGTCAGACGCCCAGCCAGGACTGGCGCGGTGTCTATACTCGGCGTTACACCTACTCCTTCGGACCCGATGGCGAGCGGTTCAATCGACTCTACGACCGCCGGAGCGATCCGTACGAGCAGCGAAACCTCTTCGATGATTCCGCTTGCGAAGACGTCCGCCGACAGTTGCACATCCTGACGCTGCATTGGATGGCGGGGTTCGGCGATCGCTTTGTTCGATGTGAGCAACTGCACGAGCACTGTCTGCAGACGCCCGCGACGCCAGGCCGCGTCTACCGCGAGCGATCCGGCGCGGTCAAGGGACGGCCGATCGAGCTCGTCCAACACCTTGCAGGTTGGATCGAACAAGAGGCGACACAACCGATGGCGAGCCAAGCCTTGCCGGGTTGAACGGTTTGGAGAAACTCGTGTGAAAACAGCGCTGATCGATCTCGACACGACCCATCCGCACAAGTGGTGTCCAATCCTAGCACAGCTCGGATACGACGTCGTGGGCGTGTTCGACCATGGCGATATCCATCCGCCCGGATTTGCTCAGGACTTCGCCGCGAAGCATGGGAACCTGCGGGTTTTCGAGTCGGTCGACGAGGCGGTTTCAGGCTGCGATTGCGCCATCATCTTCAGTGCCGACTGGGGCCGGCACGTGGAGCGTGTCGCGCCGTTCATCGAAGCGGGCTGCGCTGTGCTGATTGACAAACCGATCGCCGGATCTGCAGCGGACTTGGCGACGATCCAGGGCTGGGCTCAGGACGGGCATCGCATTACTGGCGGCTCATCGCTGCGGTTCTGCGCTGAAGCGATCACATACCGTGGCCAACCGGAGCAGGAGCGCGGCGTGATTCATACGGTGCTGGCAGGCTGCGGGCTGGACTCGTTCAACTTCGGCATCCACGGCTATGCAATGCTGGCGGCGATCCTGGGTGGTGACTGCCGGGGCGTTGTGGTACGTCACGTCGGCGAGCATATGCAACGCCGTGTCGAGATTCGCTGGCCCGACGGCCGAATCGGCTGGGTCGTGGTCGGCCCGACAGGCCAGCCGCAACCATACCACGCGACCGTGATCACGAATCGCCAGGTGCGCCATCTTGAAGGTCGTGTGCCGCATCTCTTCGAGGACTATCTCGCCGCCGTCCGTCCTTTTCTTTCGGGCCGGACGGATGAGCCGCCGTTACCAATCGATGAGTGGCTGGCTCCCGAGCGTTGGGCGATTGCCGCGCTCCAATCATGGAGCGACGGTGATCGGACGATTGCGATCGATCAACTCGACCCGGACGTGGAATTCGTGCTGGATTCGTTGACGAGGGCCCAGGTTCAATCTGTCGCCGCACCACCCGCCGCGGTCGCAGCGACCCACCGCGATGATTGAGAATTCGATGGATGACGATCGTCGCATCTATTGGGCGGATTTCCACAATCACAATGAGATTGGCTATGCCACGGGCACGCTCGATCGTTCCTATCGAATCGCGCGTGCGTCGCTGGACGCGTTTGCGTTCACGCCGCACGGTTGGTGGGCCGATCCACCGGAAGGCGATCCACAGCTTCGCGATTATCACGTCGCGGGCGCCGAACGCGTAAACGAGCAATTTTCGCGTGTGATAGAGGCGGCCAACCAGAGCAACGAGCCGGGCACATTCGTGTCGCTCTTGGCATTCGAGTGGCACAGCTTGCAGTGGGGTGATTACGTGGTGCTGTTTCCCGGCGAATCCGCGGTCCTGCACCGAGCCGATACCCTTGAAGAACTGCAGCATTTCGCTCGCGAAGCGCAGGCGCTGCTGATCCCGCATCATGTGGCCTACGCGCACGGATCGCGCGGGACGCACTGGCCCAGCGTGAACCCGCAACTGACCCCGGTTGTCGAGACCTTCAGCGAGCACGGCAACAGTCTCGAGGAGCAGACGCGCTGGCCGATGCTCGCGCATTCCATGGGCGGACCGACGCGATCGCAGACGGTCATGCACCAACTCGTCGCTGGGCGGCGTTTCGGCTTTGTAGGGAGTTCTGACAACCACCACGGCTATCCGGCCAGTTATGGCGAGGGGGTCACGGGGTTATATGCCGACGAGCTGACCCGCCGCGGCGTTTTCGATGCGCTGCGACGACGACGCACGTTTGTCTGCACCGGCGATCGAATCGCCATGGCGTTCTACGGCGGTGACGGGTTCATGGGCGATGAGTTGCCCGCGAGCGCCGCACGCACATTTCACGTGCGTGTCGATCCCCTGGCCCCGCTAGACAGTGTCGTGCTGATCAAGAACGGCGGCGTGGCCCACCGTTGGGAAGGCCCGCCCATCGACGTGCCGTCGGCATCGGCCGACCCTCTGGAACACCTGGTTCGCGTGGATTGGGGCTGGGGCAGGATGGACCATCGCGAACTGACGCGTTGGCGGATCGAGGTGACGGCCGCGTGCGGCACGCTGGTCGGCGCGATCGGCTGCTTCGGCGGTGGGCCGGCGTCGAGCGAACTGATCAATCTCGCGACCCTCACTCACGGGCGGGTCTGCATTGATTCATTCACGTCGCGTCGCAATCCCCGGCCGATCAATGCCGTGGTCCTGCGAGTGCACGGCAACGCGCAGACACGGTTGACCGTGGCGGTCGAGACAGACACCGAAGGCGAGAAGGGTGGCTGCACGTTGACAGCGACGTTGGGCGACCTGGTGGTCGATGACGTTCACGGACAGATCTTGCGCCGGTTCTCGTCGCCGCGGCTCCGCATTGGCCGCCCGTATGCATGCAAGTCGCTGCAGTTGACAGGTTCGTGGACGGATCCATCACCCGGTTTCGACGATTTCTACCTTGTGAAGGCTCAACAACGCAACGGGCAGACCGCGTGGTCGTCGCCCATTTGGTTCGGCCGCGCTAACTCATCCGCTCCTCAGTTTGGAAGGTGGGACCGGCGACATGCCCACATCACCGCATACCAATGAGCCGTCACGAGCGTTTCGTGACCATGTGCTGTCCCGTGGCGGCTTCGGTGAGCGAGTCCTATCGGCTCGCAAGCCCAGGCAGTTGGCACGCTTCTATCGACGGATGCTACTCGACGACATCATGCCGTGGTGGCGACGTCATGCCGTCGACGATGAACTGGGCGGCATCCTCTCGTGCGTCGACGATGATGGCACGATCCGCAGCCGCGACAAGTACATTTGGTCGCAGGTGCGGGCGCTGTGGACCTTCTCAGCCGTTTCCAACCGAGTCCGAAAGGATGCAGAGGAACTGGCGATCGCCGACACGCTGTTCGAGCGGCTGCGGCGCCATGGTCGGTCATCGGACGGCGACTGGCTGTTTGTGGTGACGCAGGACTGGCGGCCGAAGGAGGGGGCACGGAGCATCCAGACCGACGCGTTCGCGATCTGTGCCTTGATCGAGTACGCGCGGGCCCGATCCAGCGACTCGGCGGTGGCGCTGGCCAACGACACATTTCGACGATCGTGGGCGAAGATCCAGCTGCCAGGAAGCTACGAAACCGCGCCATATCCCATTCCGTCCGGCACGAAAGCTCACCGTGTGAGCATGCAATTCTCGTTGGCCTATTGGGAGTTATTCAAACTGACAGGCGATCCGCACGTGCGCGAGGCGGCGTGGCTGTTGAGCCAGGATGTTCTGGATCATTTCCGCCGGCCGGAGCTGCAGATCGGCGTGGAGTATCTTAACTTGAACAACACGCTCGCATCGCCACCGGCGGGTACGTATTTCAGCGGTGGGCACGGTGTCGAGACCGCCTGGTTCCAGATTGAGAACCTTCGCCACACCGGCGACCGTGGCCGACTTGCTCAGGCCTGCGAACTGATGCGATGGAGTCTGGAGCGCGGCTGGGACGGCGAGTACGGCGGGCTGCTGCTGGGTGGCGACCTGAGCGGCGGGCCGCCGTTTCTGCCCAACGCCGACGTCAAAGCGTGGTGGCCGCACTGCGAATCGCTGTGCGGCACGCTACTGGCCTTCGAAGTGTCCGGCGAGGAATGGTGTCGCGCGTGGCACGATCGTGTCTTGGCCTGGTCATTGGCGCATTTCCCCGTGCCAGAACACGGCGAATGGCGGCAGCGACTGGATCGGACCGGCCGGCCGCTCAATCGTTTCGTCGCGTTGCCCGTGAAAGATCCGTTCCACCTTCCCCGTGCGCTCGTGTACGCCCTCGAAGCCCTCGAACGAACTCACCCCTATTTGAAAGGCACAGCATGACCAGTCAGTCCACACTCTTGGAAAGCCCCATGCAGGCCAGGCAACAGACCGTCGATGCCATTGTCCGGCAAGGGTTCCTGCCCATCTACGTCCACGATCAGATCGATTCGCAGATGCTCATCGAGGGGGCCATCGACGCCGGGTGCGAGGTGTTGGAATACACCTGCCGTCGGCATGATGCTCGCAAGATGATCCCGTGGATCAAGCGACACCACCCGTCGATCAAGGTCGTGGGCGCCACGCTCGTGGATGGCCAGCGCGCCGCCCAGGCACTCGCGCGAACTCGACCTCACTTCACCACTGTCGATGAAATGGCGGATCTGGGCGTTGACGGGATGATCTCGTTCTTGCGCTTTCAGCCGCAAACCTATGACAAGTATGGGCAGCGTTTGGTGATGATTCCCGGCGTCGGCACGGCCAATGAAGCGATGGACCAGCTCGAACTGGGCGCCGATCTCGTCAAGGTAACCGTCAACGCGCCGCCCGGCGAGGCACTGGTGCTTCACAGCCCGCCCGGCTGTCATTGCGGATTTCCGTTCCTCGTTTCAGGCGGCATCACGGCGAACCGCGCCTGCTTTTTCATGGAGCGCGGCGTTCCCGTCGCCTCTGCCGGTTTCGACCTGATACTCAAGGACGATCTTGCCGCCAATCGCAAGATCACCAGCAAGCTGGTGACCCAACGCGTTCGGGCGATGCTCGACGCCGTGCGGGAGACGCGGCGCAGTGCCCAACCCGCGCTGGAAGCCGCCATCGAGCGAGGCGAAACAGACTTGATTGCCGCCAGCTCGTGGATCTCATGATGTGAGTGCATGCGACGGTTGTGACATTACCGAAAGGAAGGCGATATGCGCCGAAGTATTCTCCGGGATCGGCTGGACCAAAGCCGGCCAATTCACTGCTTCTCCTGCGCGCTGGATTCCCTGATGGTGCCCCACCTGCTCGGATCGGCTGGCGTCGACTGCCTGTGGCTGGATTCCGAGCACTGGCCGATGGACATGCCGACATTGTTCGGCCACATCCAGATGGCGCATCGCACCGATACCGATGCCCTGGTCCGCGTGCCCCACGGCCGGCTCGACGCCGCGTCGCTGATCCTCGACGCCGGCGCTGACGCGATCATGTACCCGCGCGTTCGCAGCATCGAGGACGTCCGGCTCTTGGTCGATTGGGTCCGCTTCCCGCCCCTGGGCCGACGTGGTCTGGCCACCATGACGCCCGCCTCGGGCTACGGCATGAGGCCGCCCATGCAGTTCGTCCGCGACTCCGAGGCGACTGTCGTCGTGCTGCAGATCGAGACACGCGAGGCGTTGGAGCACGTCGACGCCATCGCGGCGATCAGAGGTATCGACCTGCTCTTCATTGGCACTGCCGATCTGGGCCTCGAACTTGGTGTGGACCTGGCTTGGGGCTCGCAGGGACTCAACGACGTCATTGCACGTGTCGCCGCAGCCAGCGCGAAACATGGCCTGGCGTGGGGCATGATCGTCGAGAATCCGGACCATGCTAAGTATGTTCTGAACGCCGGCGGCACGCTCCTCGTGTACGGCGGGGACGTCGGGGCGTTGCGTAAGGCCGCGATCTCACTGACCAGTGAGTACAGCGCAATGGGCATTGCGTTCGGCCGCGCTGCCGCCGGCGGCGACCAACAGCACATTACGGCTTGATGCACGCTGTGAGTTCCGACCAGATGTCGTCATCAACCCAAATGCCCTTCGACCGGCTCAGTTCGCGGTGCTCCAACGCCGATTGGCCGGGGTATCGACAGGCCGGGTCACATGCTTTAAGGGCTTGCACGATCTGTGCGACGCGCTGGCTCGCGGGCGCGCCGCCGAGGCCGTCTGGCTGGAACGCGATGAAGACTTGGCTGCATCCGACGTCGGTGCCGCCCGCATCGATCTGGGCGCTATGGTGTCCGTCGCTGAGAATCGCGGCGAACGCATCAAGGGCGATGGCGAGGCCCGAGCCCTTCCAGAATCCCATGGGCCAGGGCACGCCGCCATCGAGAATGGCCGCAGCATCAGTGGTAGGTATCCCCCCCGCATCTACGCCGCCCACCACCGGCAGCGGCGCGCCACGGTTGGCGTGGCCGCGCAGCCGACCATAGGAAAACTGGCTCATCGCGCCGTCGAACACGAGGTGGCGACCGTCCTGCCCTGGCACGGCCAATACGAGCGGGTTGTTGCCCACCGCCCGGACGCGCCCCCCCCAACTCGCGGTGTTGCGCTGTGTATTGGTCCAGCAGATTGCCAGACAGTTGGCTTCGGCGGCAAGCCAGCCGTAGCTTCCGGCGCGGCCCCAATGCTGCGTGCGATTCAGCGCCACGCAGCCGACGCCGAAGCGCATTGCGAGCGAGATGGCCGCCTGCATGCAGAATTCAGCGTTGAGCACGCCCAGACCCAGTTGGCCGTCATAGCGATCGGTCGCACCGAATCCGCTCACGAGCCGGGGCAAACTGTTGACGTCGGGCACGGTCCCGCGGCGGATAATGCGCAACAAGCGCGCCGCGAAGTTCACCCCATGCGAGGGCACCCCATCGGCGCTGGCAGCGACACAGAACTCCGTCAGGCGACGGGCTCGCTCAGGCGTGAGCCCTTCGCGCTCGAAGCACGAAGACAATTGCCGGGTGATTGCCTCGGCGGCAATGTGAGGCATAGGTGTTCAATCTCCCGTACGACGCACTGGATCATTCAGCCCTTGATGGCACCGGCTGACAACCCGCGCACAAACCATCGCATCGTGAAAAGAAACAGGACCACCAGCGGGACCGACGCGATCAGATAACCGGCCATCATCTCGCCCCACTGTTTCACATATTCGCCCTCTAGGCGGAGAAGTCCGACGGGGATCGTGAGCTTCTCTTCATCGCGCAGCAGAATCAGCGGCAACATGACCATGTTCCACACGCCCAGGAAGTTCATGATGGTCACGGTGCCCATGATCGGCGCCGACATCGGTATGACGATGTGCCCGATCTGCTGCAGATGTCCTGCGCCATCGACTTGGGCGGATTCAAACAGTTCGCGAGGGATGTCCTCGATGAACTGCCGCATGATGAAGATTCCCGTCACCTGGCCACCCACGGCGCCGACCACGATCAGCGCACTGAGCGTGTTGACCATACCGAGGTTATGGATCAGCCAGTAGAGCGTCACCAGCGTGGCTGCCGTGCCCGGCAGGAACATGGACGCGACGATGCCATAGTAAACGAAGCTTCGGCCCGGGAAGCGATAGCGCGCCAGCACGTAGCTGGTCGGGATGATCATCGCGATGCCGATCGTGACGGCCATCACCGTCACGATCACCGAGTTGGCGATGTAGGTGCTCACAATGCCCCAGGCGCGAGCCCAATTCCCCCATCGCCACGTCGAGACCGCGTCGAAGAACCAGGGGTTGGTTTGATACTGCTCGTTGCTCTTGAAGCTCACGACGACGGACACGAACAACGGGAAAAAAGCGCACATCAGCACGAACACCACGATGAAGTGCTTCACGGCCTCAGATTTTCGGTCAACGCGATTGGCCATCGGATCACCGTTCGACGCGCAGGTATTTCTGGTACATGAGGGTCAGCGCCAGGATGGTCACGAACAGCACCATGCCCAGCGCGCATGCATAGCCGTATTCAAGATCTTCGAACGCCTTCTTGTACATGTAAAGGCCGGGCACCATGCCCTTGTTGCCAGGTCCGCCCGACGAGCCCAGCAGGATCAGGAAAAGCTCGAAGCCGGTCAGTGTCCCGATCGTCATGAAGATCAGGTTGATTCGCACCTGCGTTAACAGCAGCGGCAGCTCGATGTAGAAGGCTTTGCTCAGTGGTCCCACGCCATCGATTTCGGCGGCGTCATAGACATCCACGGAAATCTGCTGCAGTCCAGCAAGGTAGATCAGGACACTGATCGTGCCGACCCACGGAAAACCCCAGAACACGATGGCAGGAATAATCAGGTGCTCATTGCCCAGCCAGGCCGGGGTGCCGGTCGCAAATTGGTTGGTCGGCACAGTCCAGATGGCGCCCCCCAGCGTGAGAACGGCCGCGACCGCGACCAGCCCCCATCCGACGGTCCGAAGGATGTGGCGGCAACTGTCACGCCTCGTGATGATGCCCAGGATCAGTGCTGCCCCAATCAGGATTGGCAGGCGCAGCGGCTGATCGCCCATCGCCCACAAGCCGACCAATACCAGGCAAGTCCACATCAGCCAGTGGCTCCGCGGCATGGCGCCCATAATCGACGCGGCGCCGATGGTCATCGCCAGCAACCCCAGGCCGGCAGGAATCCCCATATCGAATGCCGCGGGCGACAATCCCACCAGCAGTGACATCACCAACAAGAGACCGCGCCACAACCAGGGGCGGTCAGGGGGGGCGTCCGACCGCAACACCAGCAGGATTGCCGCGCCGGTGAGCAGCAATCCACCGATGCTTCCGAAGACCGGTTGAATGGCGTGTTCCCGAATCGGGACCATGGCGGCGGCCAGTCTCGGCATGAGGCCCGGCGCTTGGTCGGTCCCGTCAAGCCACGCCAGCACGTGCATCAGGCCGGTCGCGTTGAGAATGCGGTTGAGGATGCCGAAGTCTGCGTCGTAGAACCCCTTCCAGATCAAAAGCCACACCAGCGTCGGAATGACCATCGGCACCACGAATAGCACCTGGTAGATGTAGCGCCAGCGGTTTGACACCAGTCGATGCAGGGCGATCGCCGTCACCATGGCCGGCCACATCTTGAAAAGGTTGGCGGCCAGCAGGATGAACACGAGCTTGATGGACTGCCAGAACAGCGGGTCGGCGGCCACGTCGAGGAAGTTGCCCAGACCGATGTAGTCCAGCACCCGGCCGGGCGTCCAACGGTAGAACGACTTACGCACGACATCGAACTTGGGGTAGTAGTTGAACACCGCCAAACCGATCATGCTCGGCGCCATGAGCAGGTACAGCTTGCCCCAGAGCTTCGCACGCTGGACAACCTTGGAGGCCCGTCGCGCTCTTGAGGCAGTGACCGCCACTGATTTGAGTGCGACTGGAGATGATTGGCTCGACAGACTCATTGCTGGTTATGTGCTCGCTGGATCAGAAATCAGGGAACGGCTCGCCGTCAAACATTTTGTCCCACAAACGCCGAACGCCTTGGCCGTAACCGTCCTGCACCGACCACATCAGGCCCCGCCGATATTTGATGGGCATGTCGGGTTCATCGAGCATTAGCAGCCGGACACGCTGCACCGCAAGCATGCGATCCTGACTGCGATGGACATCGACCTCGCTCATCCAGTAGGAGTGGAACACGCGCGCCACGCCGGTCCGTGGATCGGCCATGGCGGCTTCGACCCGATCTGCAAACGTCGCATAGTTGATGGAACCGCTCAGGTACAGCCAGAGTTGGCCTCGATAGATGTCCCAGATGTGTGCACCGGGCACCTCGAAGCGGAGTCCGTTGTACCGGTAGAGTCCTTTCGGATCGGGCATAAACGGCTCAAGGTGCGGCGCTGGCGATGTGCCGATGATGCAGGGCAACCATTGGGCGCTGCGGTTGAATTCCTCATTGATCCGAAAGCTGGTGAGAAATTGCAGGAAGTCCACGGCCCATTCGCCGTGCCGTCCGCCTTGATATACGGAGTAGGGCGCCCCCGCTGCGAATGCCGCTTCACTGGCCTTCTCACCGACGAAGTCAGACCAGCGTTCATCCGATCCCGGCAAGGGCAAGTTCGTCACCCGGACCGCAAAACCGCGACCACCGGAAAGCGACGATCCATCGCCCGCGGACGGGTCGGCCGTTCGAAAGATGATGTTGGCGTCGCCACCGCCCGCCGCTACGACCGCGGCTTTGCCGGTCACGAACCGACGGATCGCCTGATCGCGGTCCACGCTCATGAATCCCGGCGGGAACTGCTCGCAGAGGATCCGCAGGCATTCGTAGTAGCCGAAGACCTGTGGGTCCTCGAACGACCACTTACCGTTCTTCCATCCACCATAGGTCTGGGCATGGGAGATGCCGCCGGCAAGTGAACTCTGCAGAATCGTCACATAGCTGCAGGTGAATGGCACGCGATAGTAGGCATCGAACGCGGCAACGGCCTCACGCCCCCCTGCGATCGGCACGAGCGTGTGATCTCCCGTCTCCCTCGCGATTTGACGGACCGCGTGGCAGAAGACGATCAGTTGGCCGAGCGTCTGCGGCGGAGCGTCGTCGCTCAGCCAGTTCCGAAGCGCCGACGAGTCACGAACGAATGCCATCTCGTTTACGACGTGGTTGAGCCAGATCGGCAGCGGCTGCAGCCCGAGGTCGCGACGAATCAGATCTTTCGCCTGAGCGCAGAACTTCATGTTGAAGAACAGCCGCGTATGACCCCAGAATCCCGTGGGAATGGCGTAATAGTCCTGATTGCGTGTATCCCAGCCGCTCTGCATGCCGTCAAGGAACGTGTCCCGCCACGACGATTGGCTCAAGGCCTGCGCCAGTTCCGGGTCCAGCCCATCGGGCAGAAAAGAGCCCTGGTTGTACGGGTTGGGCTGAATCACCCATTCACCCAGTGGTTCGAAATAACGGGCGATGAACTCTTCGCCAAAGATGCGGAGGGCTTGCGGCTTTTCGCAGAGGTCAGGCGCCGTACCGCTGACGATGTGAACATTTAGGTACTGGGCATAGGCCAGCATCGGCACGGCGCTCTGACGGACCTCGACGTCGGCCTTAAGCACATGCGGAAGCGCGTTGTACTGGTCGATGACATGCTGCAGCGCTTCACGGTAGCCCGGCTCCAGACGCATGTGGACGAGGTGGATGATCCGCCGGTCACTTAGCGAAATCGCGCCATCGGAGCGGATGCTGCGGCTGATGACGTCAACGAGGCAGAACAGAAATCCCGCCCCGAGCACGAGGACGCCCAGCATGCTTCGGCGTGTCATGTTCGTCACACCTTCCTAGTTCGATTTCGACTTGCTTGCGTTTGGATTCGCGCGAGGTACGAACAACGGGACTTCCGGGATCTCGAAAGTGAGGTCCGGCCGTTCACGGCGGATCCGTTGCAGGGCGAGGTAGGCATCGTACGAGCGGCCGCCACGGGGCGATTCGATGACGAGCTTGCGGTAGTACTTGATGGCGACCTCCATCCGACCCAGTTCCTCGCCAAGCTGGCCTAACAGCCAGTAAATGTAACCCACGCGGACCGCGTTGAGTCCCAACTCGTCGGCACGTAGCAGGTACGACAGTGCCAGCTCGAGATTGCCGCGACTCATTTGAACCTCGCCCAGATACTCACAATAGACCCACGCAAGCGGGTTGTCGGGGTGCTGAACAAGCCATTGCTCAAGCATTTGGACTCCCATCCCCACCGAGCTTTCATTCTCAAAGTCGCGAATATGAGAATCGGCGAGTCGCAGCATCGCCTCATGCGCAATTTCATGATCTGGCCAATTGTCGAGCACCGCCTTGTAAAGGCGCCGCGCCGCTTCGTCATCGATGACGTCACCGCTGTAGTCGAGCAACTCATGCAGTCGAGCCAACGCGATCATGGCGGCTGCCGAATACTTTGAGTCTGGCGACGTGCTGAACAGAAGCTCATACAGACGCGCCGCTTCATTGACCCGCTCGCGCGTGGCGGGCGACGCCTGGTGAGCGCAGACCGCTTGCCCAAAAACAGCCTGCGCCCAAGTCTCAGATCCCTGTTCCGCATGCCTCGCGACAGAACGAAAAAGCGTGTCGCCGCTATCGAAGTCGTGGCGGACGATCGCCTCCACGGCTTGGGCAAGCGTCGCTGCGACATCAGTCTGCTCGTCCGCGCCAACCAACACGGCGATGCCCAGACTCGTCGCAGTACAGCACACAGCGGGGGCTGACAGGTTAGTCCGTGACATGAGCGGCACTCCAACAGGAGCGGATCGATCAGAATCCCATAGCGGCCATAATAGCTTATAGCAGCTGAACAGCAAAGTGGTCGGTGGCGTGAGTCGGGATGTAAATCGCGACATTTACGCCCGATGCGTGGCACTGCCAGCTGGCTTCATTCGCCCCAGTTGGATACACTGCTTGTAGCTGTCGGTAGCGCCGGCGGCTAGGCGATCTGATCCAATCACCTTCCGGAGTCATTCGCGATGGCCCGAAATCAACCGACACTTGCGACGAAACAACCGGTGGGTCTCTCGTACATCAACCCGGACATCCGTCACAGCGAAGACGGGACAGTGTCGGCAAATCTGTTCTTTCACAGCAAGAAGCCCGTGTCGCGATGGTCCCAATCCCAAGTGTCGATGATGCTCAAGGGCGGCGTGCGGTTGGTGGTTCTCTCGCATGGCCAGAACGAGCCCGAACGATTCCCGGGGGCGATGGACGTCGAGTATATGATGCGTTGCCTCGACGGGCTGCTCGTCGCCATTGAAACCCATCCACGCTGCGAACTGATCCGCACACGAAGCGATCTCGATCGCGCCGTCCGCGCTGACAAACTCGGCATCATCCTGCATCTCACCGGTGCGTCCACTAATGGTTCGATGCAGATCCTGCGCAATTACTGGCGGCTAGGTGTGCGCAGCATTCACCCGTTCATCCGAAGCGTCGAGTACGGCGGCGAGTATAAGCACCCCGAGATCGGGCTGACGCCCCTTGGAAAAGTCCTTGTCCGTGAGATGGAGCGAGTCGGCATGATCGTCGACGTCACCCATGCCAACGATAAGACAACCTCACAGGTGCTGCGAATGGCACGGCAGCCGGTAATCGACTCCCACACCACCTGCCGATCACTCTGCAACGAGCGCCGCAATCGAACGGATGCACACATCCGCGAGATCGCCAAGACCGGCGGATTCGTCGGCATCCATTTCGCCTCGTGGATGCTGACGTCGCTGCGTGACAAGAATCAGATCGGCCGCAATCAGATCTTCTCGCGGAAGCGAATCGAACTCTTTGAAAAAGAGACGCGCGGTCTGGATGATCCCTACGCGTTCATGGCGTACCGGACCGACCCGCTGCGCTGGTCCAGAGAACTCAATGATCTACGTGCCGAGCACTCGGCCCAGCCACAGGCCACGATGGACATCCTGCTGGATCATATTGAGCGGATGATCGAGTTGGCCGGAATCGACCACGTGTGCATCGGCGCCGACTACATGCTATCGTCCACCTGTGAAGGCGTGGAGACGGCCGAAAAGGTGTGGAACATCGGCCGGGGACTGAGTAATCGCGGCTACCGCCAGCGCGAGCTCGACAAGGTCATGGGCGCCAATCTGTTCCGGTTTTTCCGTGAGAACCTGCCGAAGTAGCCTTGTCGTGACTTCGCGCCCTACCACTGCAGGCCTTGCGGTGGGCCGGGCTCATCCACCGCGTTGATTGGCGCTCGGTAACGCCACGACTTGGTCAATTCGTCCAATGCCGTCACCGTTTCGACGGGCAGCGACCGATCCGCCACCTCATAAAGCGGCCGATAGTGTTCCGGCCGGCTGCCGCCCAGAAGCAGCGTCGTGGCGTACGGCTTGGCCTTCAGCCAGAGGACAGCCAACTGGGCGATGCTCAGGTTCAGACCGACCGCCACCGCTTGCAATTGATCGAGCACGTCAAAGGTTCTCGAGTCCGCCAGGTGGCCCTGACTCACCCAATCGCGCTGAGCGCGCGAGCCATCTGGCGGCGACTGGTCACGCTGATACTTACCCGTCAGCACGCCGCCGCACAACGGGCTGTAAACCATCATCGCGATGTTGAAGCAACTGCAGAATGGCGCGATTTCCGGCTCCACGGTTCGATCAAATAAACTATACGCTGACTGAACGGAGACGATCGGTTCCCAATGGTGAGCGCGCGATTCGCCGAGCATCCACGCCATCTGCCACGCGAAGTGGTTGGAAACGCCGACGTATCGCACCTTGCCCTGCCGGACTGCCTGATCGAGCGCGCTCATGGTTTCCTGTAGAGGCGTGGATTGATCTGGATGGTGCAATTGGTAAAGATCGAGATGATCGGTTTGTAGTCGTCGCAGACTCTGTTCGAGGCAGAACGCGATATTTGCCCGGCTGTTTCGTCCGGTCTTGCCGTCACGGGCCCGCATTCGGTGCAACTTCGTCGCGAGGTAGACGCGCTCGCGCCTGTCTTTGAGCAATTGCCCAAGAAACTGCTCGCTGTCGCCGTAGCTTTCCGCAGTGTCGATGAAGTTGACGCCGGCGTCCATCGCGTCGTCAAGCACCTTGCCTGATTGTTTCAGGTCCATCTTCCGGCCGATCAGCATCGCGCCCAGCGCGAAGCGCGACACCTGCATCCCGGTGTTGCCGAAGCGTACGTATTCCATGGTGTTGAACTCGGGGGGACGATATGCCGCATCGGCGGTCCTCTCAGCCCGCAGACACCGTCGTTCGTGACTCAACGGGCTGGACCACGACTTTGACGGCTTGTCGCGAGGCGAACACATCAAACGCCTGCTGTGCCTGCGAGATCGGGAAACGGTGCGTCAACAACCGGTCGGCCTGGTCGGGCCGGCGACGGAGGAACTCGATCAGGTCTTCAGCATCATTCATGTTCATGTGCCAGATGCCGAAGATCGAGATGTTCTTGCGTATGCAGTCGTGACTTGGCGACAACGGGATTGTGGTCTTGTTTTCTCCGACGAACGCGATTCGGGCACCGGGCGCGGCAAGATCCAGATGCATCCGCTGAGCCTCGCCGTTGCCCGAACAATCGATCCCGAAGCGCAAGCCGTACTCCGGCAGCGAGGCGCGCAGCGATGCGAGAAACCCGTCGGCACTGCTGTCAAAGGCGAAATCGACGCCAAGCGACTGGGCCACCTGCCGGCGGTACGGCTCGGGATCGACAGCGAGAACCCGCGCGCCCAGGAATTTCGCCAGGGCGCACACACCCAGACCGACGGGGCCTAATCCCGTGACCACCAGGGTGTCAAACCCGCGCACGCCCAAGGTCCGAAGCGCCCCATAGGGAGGCCCTAGCCCACAGCCGAGCAAGGCCCCGTGCTCATACGAAATGTCGTCAGGTAGCGGGATGCACATGGCCTCGGAGACGCGCGTGAATTCGGCGAAATTGCCGTCAAATCGGGGACGGTTGCGGCAGAGAATCGTGTCGCCACGCCGGCAGTAGCGACAGTTCCCGCACGCATTGGTTGGCGCCAGCGCAACGCGGTCACCGACCTTCAGGCGATTGGCGTGCGCGACCGCGATGACCTCGCCGGCGCCTTCGTGGCCGCCGTTGACCTTCTCACGCTCACCAAAATACTGGTGCATGTTGGAGCCGCAGAGCATCGTCGCATGCAGCCGTACGATGACCTGATTACCGACGGGCGTGGGCGTCGGCTGCTCGACGATTCGCACGGCACGGTTGCCTGTGGCGATAACGCGCATCGTCGCCGGCAGGCGCGGGTGCGGCTCGACGTGTCCGATTCGCTCCAGAGAATCGACTGTCCGTTTGGCCGCTTCTTCAGGCGCCAGTTCCATCAGGGATGTGTCGAACGGTTCAGCCACCAAGGCACCGGCATAGTCGATCCGCCTGAGCGCCGCCATGAAGCACCCGATGTCGATCACGCCTGTTGTTCCCGGCAGGCGCCGATCGTTGTCCTGAAGCTGGTCAACGGGCACGCCTGCGGGCGCGTCGTTGACGTGAACCAGACCGACTTGATCTGCCGACAACGCGTGCAAGTCACCGATTGTTCCCAGAGACGCATGCCAGTGCCAACTGTCCAGCAACACATTAGCGTTGGGTCCGATCGCCTCGCAGAGATCAAGGATTTGTTCAAGCGTGTGTACGAAGCTGTAGCGATGCCCTTCGCGGAATGACTTGGGTCCGACAAACTCCAGCGACAGCGTGCAGCCATGCTCGTGGAGGAGTTTGGCGACGGTCCCGAGGCGCTTGACATGCCAGTCAAAGTTCTCGGCATAGCGCAGTTCATCCGAGTAGGGCAGGACCCATGTCGCGGCACAGGTTGACTGAAGCGCGACGAGTGTTCTGATCTGCTTCCTGAGACTGGGCAGCGACGCCTTGAAGGCGTCTTCATCGGACTGCCGCCAGATCCGGGTATCGACCATGAGCGTGCCGAAGCGCATGTTGTGCTCGGCTAGCACGCTTCGGTACTGGTCGGACGGCACGACAGGATCGATGGGGAAATCGACCGCGGCGAACCCTGCTGCTTTCGCCAGGGCGATGCAACGGGACCAGGGCTCGCGAATGTGAACTTTCGAAGGGCTCAGGCAGAAGTACATGCGGTATCCATCGAGTATGGCGGCGAAATAGCAATAAGCACTTGTATTGTAACGCCATTTCTGCTACAAGCAAGTCTAATTGCTTATAGCAGTAAGGCACTCGGATGGGCACGGCTGGAAGCGACGCGATGGCACTTCGTCACTCACTCCTGCGCGAACGGCTGGACCAAGGCAAACCCGTCCATTGCTTTAAGTCCAACCTGGCCTCGTTGTTGGTGCCTCACCTGCTGGGGACCTCGGGTATAGACTGCCTCTGGCTCGATCGCGAGCACCTGCCCACGGACACCCTGACGGCGTACGGGTTGATCCAGATGGCCCATCTTGCGGATACGGATGCCGTGGTCCGGGTGCCCAACGGGCAGCTTGCCGATGCCGCGGTCATGCTTGACGCCGGCGCCGACGGGATCATGTATCCCCGCGCGACCACCGTTGAAGAGGTCAAGGCGCTGGCGCGGGCATTGCGGTTCCCGCCGCTGGGCGTGCGGGGACTGGACATCGTCTCCGCTGCCAACGACTACGGCCAATCGCCACGCGAGCAGTTCGTGAGTCACGCCGACCGCAACGTCATCATCATCCTGCAGATCGAGACGCCCGAGGCCCTGGAGCACCTCGATGCCATGGCGGCCGTGAAGGGCTTGGACATCCTTTTCATCGGGTTGGGTGACCTCGCACTGGCGTTGGACGTGCCGCTGGATCCCAATCACCCTAAGCTCCGATCGGCAGTCGACCGAACAGTGGCTGCGGCGAACGCCAACGGTCTGGGGTGGGGCGGCTTTGTGCAGGATGGCGACCACGCCAGGCAACTCCTTAGTCGCGGCGCTCTGTTCCTCGCCGCAGGTTCCGATACGCGCGCGCTCAATGACGCCGCGCGAAGCGTCATCGAACAGATGAAGAAGATCGGTGTGCCGTTCGGTCGAGCGTAGCCATGGTAACGTCACGCGAATCACTCACCTCCAGCAATTGCAAGCCGTCGCGACCGGCGGCGCGTGCTGTCGAACATCGGCTGCTGGGGACGTCCGGAATACTCGTTTCATCGATTGGCCTCGGCTGCGTGACGTTCGGGCGGGAAATTGACGCCGACACATCGTTCCGCGTGATGGATCGTGCGTTTGAGCATGGCGTCAACCTGTTTGACACTGCGGAGGTGTACGGGGAGGGCGCGTCAGAACAGATCGTCGGGCAGTGGCTCACGGCGCGGGGACACCGAGAGTCAGTTGTCGTCGCCACAAAGGTCCATCTGCCGCTGACGCGCGGGCACTTGCTGGCGTCGACCGAGCAGAGTCTCAAGCGGCTTAAGATCGATCGCATCGATTTGCTGCAATTGCACAGTTGGGACGAGGTTACGCCACTGGATGAGACACTTGAAGCGCTGGATGCGCTTGTCAAGCAGGGCAAGGTCCGGGCGATCGGCTGCAGCAACTTCACGGCCGAGCAACTCGTGCAATGCTTGGTCTACCAGCGAACGTGCGAACAGCAGCAGTTGGTTTCGATCCAGCCGCGCTACAGTCTGGTCTGCCGCGAGATCGAAATGGATCTGCTACCTTGTTGCGAGCGATGCGAGGTGGGGGTGATTTCATACAGTCCGCTGGGCGCCGGTTTCCTCACGGGCAAGTATCGCCCCGAGTCTGCGGTGCCTGCAGGCACGCGCTTTGATATCAAGCCGGGCCACCAGCGCATCTACTTCAATGATCGTGCATTCAGGGTGGTCGAGGCGCTGAACGCCTGCGCGAAGAAGTGGAACGTGCCTGCGGTTCGCCTTGCCTTGGCGTGGGTGATGCGGCGACCGACCATCACCAGCGTGCTGATCGGTGCGAGAACCCCCGAGCATGTTGACCAGGCGGTTGATGCCCAGCGGCTCGATCTCACTGGCGAGATGCAGGACGAGCTGAATCTGATCAGCTTCCGCTGCGTGGATCCTGAGGAAGCTGATCCCGCTTCAGATCAAGCCAGTCCAGTTCCTCCGAGCTAAACGGCAGGTCCACTGCCGCCAACGAGTCCAGCAATTCCGCGTCCGTTCTGGGGCCGATGATGGGAAAAGCGTTGATCGGCTGACACAGCACATACGCCAGCGCCACGCGCATCGCCGAGGCGTTGTGACGGTGTGCCACGTGCCATGCCCGCTCAAGCCGCCGCTGGTTGCCCTGGGTCAGCCAGACGCGGTTGTGATGGGGCAGCTCCGTTGTGCTGCCCGCGCTTCCACCGGGCGGTTGAGCGAAGAATCCGTGCGCCTGGCTCGACCATGCAAGCAAAGGCATCTGCGTCCGTTGGTACCAGGCGAAGGACTCGGCGTCGCGGGCATGGATGCATCCGTCCCATGGCGGCTCGGTCCATTCAGCGAGACTGAAATGCGGGCTTGCGGCCACGAAGCTCGCCAAGCCGTGGCGTGAGGCGTAGTCATTCGCCTCGTCGATTCGCTGTGTGGACCAATTCGATGCGCCGAACGCCGTCATCCATCCGCGTTCCACCAGTTCGTTCAGGCAGTCAATAAACGCGCCGACGTCCACGGTAGGATCGTCCTTGTGGACGAGGTAAAGATCGATGCCGGGAAGACCCAGCCGTTCGAGCGATTGCTGGAGTTGGCGCCGTATGCCCTCCGGGTGGCAGTTCGGTGGCTGGCCTCCTTTGGTAACGATGACCACGCGCCGGCGCACGTCAGACCGTTTGAGCCATTGGCCCACCGCGGTCTCCGAACGGCCCTGCTGGTAGTTCCAAGCGGTCTCGATGCAGGTGCCGCCTTCCGCGACGAAGCGATCGAGAAGCTCGAAGGAATCATGGAGGTCGTCCGTCGTGATCGGCAATGTGCCCAGCACAATCCGTGACAACGGTTTGCTGACGCGGTCGATCTGGCCATATCTCATGGCTGCGGGTCCATCCCGGCCGGGTCGCCTGAGAATTGCGTTCGGTCCTGGTCGGGGAATCGCAGGCCGATGCACGCGAGCCAGCGATCGATTGTTCTCTGGTTGCCACGGCTATCGTCCCAACTCAAATATGGGGGCGCCGCTTGCCCTTTATCCCGATAAGCCGCGACCGCATCGGCTTCCTGTGCGTAAAGATTCGACGGATCGGGTTGGCTGATCGTCTGTCGATTTCCCCCGCGATCGACGCACACGATCTGATTGTCTTCGGCGTTGGGGAACCACGGGTTGTTTACCTCGATGTGACCTTCGGTGCCCCAGATCCGAGCGATTTTGCCGACGGGCACGCGAATGCCCGCGAGGCACTGCGCGATGATGCCGCCGGCGAATTCGAGCGACGCCACGGCCTGATGATCCACATGATCGTTCCGATCGATCACGCCGACGCCTTCGACACGGATCGGATCGTCAAAGTCGCGGTTGCGTGCCGCGCCGGCGATCAGTCTGGCCATCGAGACGCAGTAGCAGCCCAAGTCCATGATCGCGCCACCACCGGCTTCGTTGCGCAACCGGATATTGTCCGGCGCCAGGTTCATCGCCGAGGCGAACACGGTTTCGATCAGTTTCACCTGACCGATCACGCCGCCGCGGATCGCCTCGCACAAGCGCTTCGTGTTGGAATGGCCCCGGTACATGAAACCTTCCATCAGGAACACGCCGCGAAGCTGGACCGCATTCAGGACGGCATCGCACTGCGCCGCCGACAGGGCGAAGGGCTTTTCGAGGAGGATGTCTTTGCCGGCCTCGGCCGCCGCGATGGCCCATGGAGCGTGGAGGTGATTCGGAAGCGCGATGTAAACTGCCTGGACATGCGCATCGCCAAGCAACGCGTCATAGCCGACATGAATCCGCGGCACGGGCACCTGGTCTGCGAAAACGCGACCCGCCTGCATCGTGCGGCTGGCGACGGCATGAAGGGTACCTCGCCGGGAGACTCGGAGCGCCTCGGCAAACCGCCGGGCGATTCGACCCGTACCCAGCACGCCCCAGCGCAGGCGCTCACCACACGTGGACTCGGCTTGATTGGCCATCGGATGCATCATCGGCTGGCCTCGGCGTCGGTGGAATGCCATCAACGGAACGGGAACATGCTGGACGGTTCGTAGCCGGGAACGAGATCGTCATGTTCGACCCCGCACGCCAACTCGCCATTGCGGACGAATGGTTCGGGCCGGTCCTTCAGCACGTCAACGAGCCGGCGGCGCTGTTGCCACAGGTTTTGGGTGTGTTCGGCCGACGACGAAAGATCGCGGAGTTCGCAAGGATCATTCATCAGATCAAACAGGTGTTCGGCGCCGGACCGACTGAACCAGATGTACTTGAACCGCTGGTCAACGATGTAGTGCATGCCGTCGTGCGTGTCGGCGTGGCGAGCATGCTCGCCGTGGAGGAATTCGCGCGGCGTCCGGCTTTCGCCGCGCATCAGCCCGGCCAGACTTCGCCCGGTGCAGGTTTCGGGCACGGCGATGCCGGCGAGGTCTAGAATCGTCGGCATCACGTCCTGCAGGCCCACCGGATCGTCGCTCACGTGTCCCTCCCGCATAGCCAACTCCGCCGTACCCTTGACAATCAAGGGGATATTGGCCGACGCCTGGAACGGTTGGCCCTTCCGAAAAAGTCCATGGTCGCCCAGCATCTCGCCGTGGTCGGACGTGAACACGATGAGCGTCTTGCGAAGCAAGCCGCGGTCGCCCAAGTGATTGAGCAATCTGCCGATCTGGTCGTCGACGAAGTTGACCATCCCGTAATACGCTGCTCGCATCTGCTGCATCGCATGACGGTCCAGATGAATGCGACCCGATGCGACCGGCAATCCTTTCTGCGGGTGCGGGGCACGTTCGGACCAGTCGCCGACCACCGGCTCGGGCAGGTCCATCTGGACATAGCGGTCGTAGTAGAACGCAGGCGGTGTAAACGGGGGATGAGGATCGATGAACGAGAGATTGAGGCAGAACGGACAACTCGGGTCCCGTTTTTCGATGAACTCTATGGCTCGGCTGGTACACCAGAAGGCATGGGTCAGGTGCTCGGGGAGATGGTTTGGGCGGCCGACCCATCCGTTGGAATTGACGCCGTGGGCAACGCCGGCACGAGGATAGGTGACGCCGTTCTGGATCAGGTATTCGTTGTAGTCGTCGTTGCCACGTGTGGCTTCGGACAGCACCAGATGGTCAAAGCCGAAGCGCTTTCTGGGCGGGTGGAGATTAAGTTTGCCGACCAGTTGCGTCTGATAGCCGTGACGCGACAGTTCACCGGGCAGCGTGTGGGACGGATCCCACGGCACGTCGCCGCGGTAGCCCACCATACCGTTGGCCGCCGGCGCGGTCCCGGAGATCAGCGACCGCCTCGCCGGGATACAGGTGGGCGATTCAGCGTAGGCGCGACGGAAGCGGCACCCGCCGCTGGCCAGAGCATCGAGGTTCGGCGTCTGAACCAGCGGATGACCGCTGATGCCTAGCGTGTCGGCGCGGAACTGATCCGTCACGATCAGAACGACGTTCAAATCTGATTGCACGTTGCGGGCTCCGCAAAAGCCGGAAATGGGCGGCGATCCAGCATCTATAAGCACTCAGGCACGTTGTAGACTCGGGGGTTTGGCACAGCGGGCAGTTCAGACTGCAGAGTGCGAAACACGCATTAATCATTGCGTCATCGGCCGATTTCACGCGGTAGGGCACCAAGGTCTTGACCGCATCGGCATGGATGTGATACCATGCCACTGCTCTAAGCACAAGAGGAATCGCGGATCCATGGCGAAGTACCACCGCATAGCTATGCAGATCGAAGCGGTTGCCAAGGCGCAGGGTCTCAAGCCCGGTGACGCCTTACCGTCTGAACGGGAGCTCGCTCAGCGTCTTGGCGTGTCCTATGGCACGATTCGTCTCGCCAACGACTGCCTTTTCCGCAAAGGCCTAATCGAGCGACGTCAAGGCCAAGGGACTTTTCTGACGACACCCAATGACCAGGGCAGCGAGCACGGGCGCGCGCATCGGCTCGGATTGTTGGCCGTGGACATGCAGGGGTTCGAATCGCCGATGCTGCGAGAGACGACCTTCTCGCTGCAGCGCCACACCCAGCGGCTGGGATATGAACTGATCGTTGAGCAGGTAGAAATCGAGGACTTGGTGCGCGGGCACGTTCCGCGAATGATCTCCCGCCGATCCGTTGAGGGGTATTTCCTCTACGGCCGGGTGCGCAAGCACCACACTCTGTTCTTCGACGAGTTCGCGATCCCCTACATGTTGCTGGGCAATCGGCCGGTGCCGGCCCACGTGCCGCACGTGGGGATCTGCGCCGATCACCTGGCGTATGAAATGACGCGCGAGTTGATCAAGGCCGATCGATGGCCCGTCTGGCTTGATGCCGACCCCGCCAATCTGCAGTACGAGGTAGGGCAAGAGATGATCCGTGGCTATTCGCGCGCTCTCGAGGAATTCTCGCCCAGCGATGGCTCGCTCTACCTGTGCCCTGTCCGGCTCAACAGCGTGAGCGCCGCCGTCAAACGACTGCGACAATCTCATTCTGATCGAGCGGCGTACATCGTGCAGGACTGGTCCAGCTCACTCCTGATCAGCGAATACATGGCTCGCGAACAGGATCGAGGCAAGATGCTTTTCGCCCCCGTCCCAATGCCTCAGGGCCTCGAGATCGCCGAGTCGGTCTCTGTCGTCAAATGGGATCGCTTGTTGGCCAGCGATGATCTGGTCGTGCCCGGCATCGAAGAGATGAATCGGCTTCTCGAACGCCAGCAGGATCGACTGCATTCCTGGCGACTGGACTTCGAGTGCCGATTCGTCCAGACGGCGCCGACGCCAATAATGTCATTGAATGTCAGAAGGCTCCCCTACGATCGGGATGAGAAAACCGTAGGCAGGGATGCGGTGGTCGCTCAGCAGGAAAGGGCCGAGTCGATTTAGCGGCGGTCGGATTCAGGACAAGATCAGTCGGTTGCTCGTCGTCACCATCAGGCCGGGCTGCGGTGAGGGTGCTATCGGTCTGCCGATGTCGGCGTATTCATGCTCGAGGCAATGAAAACCGCGCCGCACGATGACCGAATTGCAGAAATGTTGTTGAAGCAAACCTTCAAAGGAATGTGACCCATGGCCCCCGTCGCCGTCCGCAGCCGTCCCCGACCCAAGCCGTCCAGTACAACGCCGGTCCGACTGCAACCGTTAGGTCTGTCCTACGTGAATCCACATCTGTTGGTGACGGCCGAGGGCAACGTGTCGGCACAGAGCTACTTCACCGGTCCAATCGCCAAGACCAGCTACATGCAGGCGAGCGTCGCCCAGATGATCAAGGGCGGCGTCAAGCTGGTCTGTCTCTCGCACGGGATAAATGATCCGGAACTGTTCGCCGGCTCACTGGGCGTGGAATACATGCTGCGCTGCATCGATGCCGTCGTGGAATCAGCCGGCGCCGATTCACGTTGCGTTTTCGTCCGACGCAAGGCCGATCTGCTGCAGGCCGAGGAGCAGGACAAGCTGGCGATAGTGCTCCACATCACGGGCTGCTGGATCAATGGATCACTCCAGACGTTGCGTTCGTATGCACGCATGGGTGTTACAGGGATGCACCCGCTCGTGCGCGAGGCCGCGATTGGCGGTCATTACAACCTGCCCGGCGCCCCGGGCCTGACGGCGTTGGGCAAGGATGTCATCCGGGAAATGGAGCGGATGTCGATGCTGGTGGACACGGCGCACGCCAGCGATCGAAGCTTCCGCGACATACTTCGCATCGCCCGCCGCCCCATCCTCGACTCGCACACCGGCGCGCGAGCCTTGGTTAACACGACGCGCAATCGGACCGACGACCAGTTGCGGGCCATCGCCGCGACCGGAGGCGTGGCGGGTGTTCACTTTGCCTCGCAACTGCTCTCGACTCATGTCAGCGAGGATCCCCGGCGCACCGCGATAATTGCCGAGGTCAAGAAGCGGGTGGGCGTGATGCGCAAACGCTACGTCAATCCCTACGAGTTCTTGGAGCAGCGCTACGATCCGTGGAAGTGGTCGCGTTCAGTGGGCGGGGCCGTCGAAGACGGCATCGAGCCGCCGCGGGCACAACTCGAATCGCTGATCGAGCACATCGAGCACATGGTCGAGGTCGCGGGCGTGGACCACGTGTGCTTGGGCAGTGACTACGCCCTAGGCAACACCTGCGGAGGCGTTCAGACGGCCGATCAACTGCCCGCCCTCGTGAAGTCGCTGCGCGAACGAGGGTATTCGGCCGAAGAGGTACACAAACTCGGCTACACCAACCTCCGTCGAATCGTATTCGAAGCACTTCCGGATTAAGGCGGTGCTTGCCGACGACCAACCGTTGTCTGTTTCGATTCTCGCCCATGGTTTCACACACAAGGAGATTCATCCGATGCCAGCTACGCAAATTAGCGAACGCGAAGAGGTGCTGCTGAGCAAGGGCTACTCGCTCGATCAGAAATCCGGCGGATCCCCGCCGCCCTTCATGGAAAAGGTCGTGATCGACGGCACGACCGCATACGTTTCCGGTCACACCTCGACCGATCCCGTTGACAAGGAGAAGAAGGTGGTGGGCAAGGTTCCGTCGCAGGTGAGCATCGAGCAAGCCAAGAGGGGCGCCGAGATCGCCGCCGCGGCCCTGTTGCGCACGCTGCGCGACGCACTGGGCAGTCTCGACCGGGTGGACCGCGTCCTGCGCCTGACTGGCTATGTCAATGCCGACCTGGACTTCAAGGAGTGCAGCCAGGTGATTCACGGTGCTTCGGAGCTCGTCTACGCGGTGTTCGGCGAGGCCGGCAGGCACGCACGGACCGCGCTGGGCATGGCGCAGTTGCCCGCGGGCGTCAGCGTCGAGGTCGAGATGATCTTCCGATTGAAAGCATGAATTCGCATGCTTGGAAAGGGCTGTTCATGACCTTCCGTACTTACCTCATTGGACTGTTCGCCATGGTAACCGCAACCCTCACCGCCGATCCTGTCGTCGCCGAGTTTGCCTCGCATCCGCCGCAGCGTCCGCTCCCGGTGGGGCGTGAACGGGCGCTGGGCGAGGGGCCAAATTACTACGTCGACCCGAACGCCGGCGACGATGCTGGCGACGGCACGGTGCAGCGGCCATGGCGGAGCGTAAACCACGCGGTGCGCCAGCTTTCGCCTGGCGACACGCTGCTGCTGCGCGAGGGCACCTACTTCGAGAACCTGTACTGCGCGGTGGCGGGGACGGTGGACAAGCCGATCACGATCCGCGCGTATCCCGGCGAGTTGGCGATTATCGACGGGGGCTTTCGCGAGTTCCAGGAGTCGCCCCAGACGGCGTGGGAGCCGTTCGAGGGTGGCGCCGAAGGCGAGTACCGCTCGACGCGCCCCTACAAGAACATCCGCGACGTCGTGGGCCTGTTCGGCGACTCGATGATCGGGCTGCAGACCTACTGGTACCTGATGGACCTGCGTGCGGAAAACGAGACATGGATCCCCAACAAGCAGACGATGATCGAGCCCATGTACTGCGGGCCGGGGATCTATTACGACAAGCACACGGGATACATCCACGCGCGGCTGGCTCATACGAAGCTGGCGCTTCCGCCGGACGTGGACATCGACCTGGTTCACTATCGGGGCCAGACCGATCCGCGCAAGCTGCCACTGGTGATTGCACCGTTCAACGCCACGCCGCTGTACGTCGATCAGGCGATGTACGTGAAGTTCCAGGACCTGGTGTTCCGCGGGGGCGGCTATCGCACGGTGGACCTGGTGTTTGGCGTGGGCATCGAGTTTGATTACTGCACAATCTACTGCGGCACGTACGGGGTGTGGGCGAAGAACACGGGGCCGATGAAGATGACGCACTGTGGCGTGTACGGGATGATTCCACCGTGGGCGTGGCGCACCGAGAACTGCAGCTATGCCTACTCGGGATCGATCTACCCGCCCTTCGTCGATGGCGTGGCGCCGGCGGAAATCGGGGGGTCCTCCGGCATGGGCTACCGGGAGACCGAGCCCAAGCGTCACATCGCGCGGCTGCCCACGCACGCCGTGCTGGTGACTGAGGGCTACCAGGAATTCGAGACGTTTGCCCACCCCTTCAACCACGACTGGGAGATCGCCTACTGCGAGTTCACCGACGGCCACGACGGCGTTTATCTGGGCGGACGCGACATCCACTTTCACCACAATCTCGTAGACAACATGCAGGATGACGCCATATACGTCAGCGGTCCCACGCCGTATGTCGCGGACCAACTGTTCATCTATCAGAACCTGGTGCGAACCTGCGTCGCGGCGTTCGGCGGACACGCCCGCGGCGGGCCCGGCGGCGACATCTACATCTTCCGCAACGTGATCGACATGCGCAAGCCGCTGCAGTTCCACCGGCCAATGCCCAAACGCCCCACGGGCAACGTGTTCGCCGGTCACGGGATGTGGCTGGTCCATAACCCTAACCACATTCTGCACATGGAGAACATCCATTTCTACCAGAACACCGCGGTCGTGCCGGCCCAGCATGCGTCAGGTAGCTACGCCTCCGGCTGCGTGCAGCACCTGCATCCCGATGCCGAACGTCGCGTGTTCAACAATCTCTTCATTTACACGACTGGTATCGGCGAATATCCACGGCCCAAGTTCAGTGAGTCGGATCGAACACCGAATCTGGCTTTCGACGCGAACCTGCATTGGCACGCCGGTATCAGCACTGCGCCCGACGCGAATTTCTTCCTGGACATCCGCAACAGTCCCAAGTCTCAGGCCAATCGCGACAAGTACCCGGCCGGCTGGGACGCCAACTCCGTCGCGGCCGACCCACGATTCGTCCGGTTCGATCGGTCACGGAAGGCCACCAACGACTACCGCCTCCAGCCGAACAGCCCCGCCATCGGTGCCGGCATCGAGCTGCCGGAGCAGTGGCCGGACCCGCTGCGATCGAAGAAGGACAAGGCGCCCGACCTTGGCGCTCTGCCGCACAATTCGGAGCAGCTGCGCGTCGGAATCGAGGCGCGGCATGCCGCCGGTGAATGATCGACGTGGCCTACCAGGGACGTAGACGACTCAACTTGCGTTGACCGATCGCAGCGGCGCCCGATTCACCCGAGGCCGACGTGTTCAGGGATGACGACGCGGGACTCCACAAAGGCGTCATCGCGCTGACGAGACTTGTCGTGGTCGAGAACCATTGGTGGGAGCGCCCGCCCTCGTTGAAGTCTGACATCACGCACACAACACCAGTGAAAGGGCTGACCGTGAACCCGCTTGAGACGCCCATCATGAGACGGATCCTGCTGTCGGCGATTGCCGTTGTGGCCCTCCTTGCGGACACCACTGGCGCGGAGGTGCTTCTGATCGCCGATGGACAACCGCAGGCGGTTGTGGTTCTGCCTGCCAAGCCGTCGGTCGCGGCGAGGGACGCCGCGGTCGTGCTCAATGGCCACTTCCACCAGATTGCGGGCGCCCGGCTTCCCGTAGTTCACGAAGATCAGACGCGGCTCGCCGTACAGGATGGCCGCGTCGTGTCACGGGATGACGACCGCGATGTCAGCTATGTTTTCGTGGGCGAGGGCGAACTCACTCGCACGCTGGGCGCTGACGCTGGCGAACTGGGTCCAGGTGGCATACTAATACGCACGGTTGGTAACGCCTTGGTGATCTTGGGGCCGGACGATCGGACGCCCGACGATCCGTGGGGCACGATGTATGCCGCGACTGAGTTTCTCGAGCGCGAACTCAACGTACGCTACCTCTGGCCCGGCGAGATGGGCAAAGTCGTGCCCAAGCAGAAGGCCATTCGCGTCTCCGATCTCGACATCAGTCTCACGCCGCATCTCAAGCAACGGGAGATCCGCTCGAGCGGCTACTTTGGTCGCATCCAGGAAGGACTGGATTGGCTGGGCTTCACCAAGGAGCAGTTCAATGAAGGCCGTGACCGCGCTATGGCGACCCGGGCCAGCAGCCCCAACTGGTTCCGCTGGCATCGCCTGGGCGGTCGAACCGGCCTAGTGTGGGGGCACGCGTTCGGGCATCTGTGGCAAAAGTACAGTGAAGCGCACCCGGAGTGGTTCGCCATGCGTCCTGACGGCTCACGGGATCAGAGTAAGCGGCCGGAGCGCGCACGCCTGTGTGTTTCCAATCCGGGCCTGATCGAGACAATCGCGCGTGAAACCATCGAGAAGCTCGACTCCAAGAAGGGCTTGAAGGCAGCGTCCATCTGCCCCAACGACGGCAGCTATACGACGTTTTGTGTGTGTGCAGAATGCCGCGCACTGGATCATCGTGACGGGAGGGCGATTCTGCTACGCGACGAAAGTACGGGCACGCGTATGTACTTTGAGTACAACTCACTGTCCGATCGATATGTCTCATTCTTCAACAGAATCGCGGAGAAGGTCACGGCTGTCCATCCGGATGCCCTTCTGAGTTTCTATGCGTACAGCGCCTACTGTGCACCGCCGATAGCGCAGAAGCCGCACCCGTCACTCATCGCGGTCTACACCGGCATCCAATACCTTGATGAGAACGCCCGACAGCAGGGACTTGCCGACTGGGACGGTTGGTCCGCACTGGGTGTACGAATGGCATGGCGTCCCAATCTCCTCAACGCCGGCTGGCACGAAGGGACACCGGTCATTTATGTTCACAAGCTCGCCGAGGACTTCCGCTATATGGCTCATCACGGCCTGATTGCGACTGATTTCGATACGTGCAATCACAATTGGGCGACACAGGGTTTGAATTACTACGTCACCGCCCGCCTGAATTGGGATCCCGATCTCGACGTTGATGCGGTCGTGGATGATTACTGCCGATCCGGTTTTGGTCCCGGCTGGACGCACGTTCGACGCTACTTCGACCGCGTGGAACAGATTACGGAGGGCATCTCTCGCGATGTCTCCAAACGCGAGTTCACGCTTGAAGGCCTTGCCGCAGCGATGCTGTCACCGGGCATTCCGCTGACCGTTGGCGTGAGCGAACCTTACACGCCCGAGGTCGTGGCTGAGCTTCGGAGCTGTCTGGAAGATGCCGCATCGATGGCTGGCGACGATCAAGTGGTGCACCAGCGCGTGGCGTTCCTCCGCCGCGGCCTGGACTTTACGGAATTGCAGGGTCAGATCTACCGGCTGTTGCGCAAGGCGCGTCAAGAACCGCTGAATGCCGACGAGAAGCGGACCGTCAAAGAAACGCTCGACCGCAAATGGCTGATGATGCGGCAGATTTTTGACGAGGCGCCACTGGCGGTGAACGTTGCCTATGTCGGCGAGCGTGAGATGGGCCGCTGGCTCAAGCCCATTGGCGGTTCAGGCCCGTCCGACGAGGCTCGAGCCCGCGTCAGCGCCGCGACGCCATGACTGCGGCGCCGCCCGCCTGATCACGAGCGGCGCCAATCCAGCGCCACCGTCATGACCGATGCGCCGTTGGCAGCAATGGATTGGTACGTCAGTGGGGCCTGCTCGTGTGGGACAACTCGGCTGATCAGCGGCCGCAGTTTGAGCCGATTCTGGGCCAGCAGTTGCAGGACGATGCGGCTGTCGGATTCGGTCGTGCGAATGGTCGGCGCGTCTTCATACTTCGGCCGGGCCACCTCGTGGGCACCCAGCAGCGTCAGGCCTTTGCGGTGCACGTCGCGGTAGAAGTTCACGCTGCTGGTCTCCCCGCGCGATGAACCCAGAAGCACCACGCGTCCCAGTCGTCGCGCCAGGTGTAGGGCATCGTTGATCGGGGCCGGGGCACCCGTCGCTTCGATCACCGTGTCCCATCGTCCCTCTTGATCGACTGCCTGGGCATGTTCGACCGCTTGATCAAAGCCCATCTGCAGGGCCAGTTCGCGCCGCGGCGCCAGGGGATCGATTCCCGCTACCGTCGTCGCACCCGCCAGATGAGCGATCTGGCCTGCCAGTTGGCCGATGACACCCAGTCCTATCACAAGCACGCTCTCGCCCAGTTGCACCTGACCCCGCCGGACGCCCTGCATCGCAATGACCGCCAACCGGTAAGCCGCCGCTTCGAGCGGATCCACCGACTCGGCGACGGGAAAGCACGAAGATGCGGGCCTGAGCACGTGGCTGGCGTGAGGTGCAGCCGTGACGACCAAGCCACCCTCTCGGACCGAACCGACGGCTGCGCCGCAGCCCAGCACACGTCCACAAAGTGAATAGCCCGGTGAATGGGGAAAGCTGACGTTGGTGTTCGGTAATCCGCGAAACACAGCCATCTCGGTGCCTGGCGACACCACCGAGTAACAAGACTCAATCAGCACCTGGTCGTCGACCGGGGCCGACAGCGCGATCGACTGCAGTTCGGCGCGGCCACGCGCGACAAAAAAGACTTGCCTTGCGGTCATCACCATATTCGCCCCTCAGCGTTCTGATACTTTGCCGCGGATCGATTGAGAATACACCTGCGACTGTCCCTCGACTGTCCCATCAAAGTGCATGAGCAGCAGCGTATGCTCATCTGCAGTGAACGCGTCGTCGGGTGGTGCGAAGCGAATCGGATTGAACGTCTGGCGCTGGCCTAACTCGACGTTGGGATCGGCATAGCGCGGCACGTTGGAGAGGCGCAGTTCATCGATGGCAAACGCCCCACCACTGGGCGCCACGCTGACAAATGCTTCGAGTTCCGATCCCTCGAAAGGAAACGCGATTGGGCGATTGCCATAGCCTTCCCACCATGTGCTGCGGTAGAACGCTTCGTCCAGTCCGTTAACGTAGAGGTGCGCCCCGATGACGCTGGGATCGCGCTTCATCGGTCGCCAGACCAGTGCGATGTGTACCCACTCGCCGACCGGCATGCGCCAGCGGCCGAAGCCCGACCATCGCCGCATCGTGGAAAGCGTCAAAGGTCCATTGGAGATGAAACGCACCTCCCCCGGGTCGGTTATTCGATCGTCCCACAACCGCTTGACCCACATCTCGAGTGTCCCCTGCTTCATATCGGCCAGGGTCACAGTCTTCCCATTCACTTCGATCCGGTCAGGGATCCGGAGAGTTTGGCGCTGCCGGATCTGC
The DNA here is from genome assembly GCA_964518335.1 of uncultured Phycisphaeraceae bacterium. Taxonomy (GTDB): domain Bacteria; phylum Planctomycetota; class Phycisphaerae; order Phycisphaerales; family Phycisphaeraceae; genus CAZFDT01. The sequence goes on along the minus strand of CAZFDT010000048.1, from coordinate 3,978 downwards.
ATGCCCTGGCCAAACCTACCGGTGATCCAGACAGCGTCGGGATCGTGCGCGGTGGCATCCACCCGGGTGGCGGCGGCCAACTGCGCCGCTGACGGTATCGATGCGTCCGTCGTTCCACCTGCGATCCAGCACGATTCGGCCGGCCAGTCGGCGATCCGAAACCACGTGCCGCTGCCTGTCGGCCAGGTGTTGGCGCTGAAGCGACCGCGACGATCCTCGATCCCAAGCAGCAACTCCACCGGCTCGCCCTCTGCGACGGGCAAAGTGAACACTGCATTATTGCCCTTGATCGATGCAGGAATCAGCGTCTGGTCCGCACGACGCACTCGCAGCAACTTCGGCTCAACACTTTCCAGGACCAGTGTCCGCGCATTCGCGGGCGCAGTCAGTCGCCAAATCTCATCTGGTCTGATCGCGACCGGCTCCGTTGCACTGCATACGACCGGCATCGAACTACTCGACTCGATCACGGCGAGTTCCAAGTCAGGTGATAGCAGGTACCACCCGCCCGCCGCCTCGGCTGGAATCGTCAGTTCATGAAGGAACGCCGCGAACCCGGTCAGCTTGCGGTCGAACGGCTGCAGCCGCGATTCGTATTTGCGCGTGGAGATCTCGAAACCACTGAAGGGCTGAGCATCCGGCCCGATCAGGCCCGGGCTGTCGTCAAACCCCCAGAGCAGAGTCTTCATCGGTTGACCGTCGGCCTTCCACACCGCAAATGGCGCCCGCTGCAACTTGAGTGGGACCGTATTTGTGATCCGGTGGCCATCCTTCTTCGCCGCGTCGATCGCCCAGAGCAGTCGTTGCGTGGCCGTCGATATCTGCAGTGGCCCGAAGGATGGGTGCATCCGCTGGAGCATCTCGTCGGGGCCCGCGATCGGGTCGAGATAGTGAGTCAGCCATTCCAGCGCCGAAGTGGCCGGCCTGATATATCGAGGGTCGCGCGTGTAGTAGTAGGCGAAGCCAATATGCCGCGTGGAATAGTGGCCGACGTCCATGTAGATCGGGTCGGCGCCGTAAGCCGTATCAAAGAAGCGCGGAATTGCTTCCATGATCCGCGGGTCGCGTGTGACACGTTCGTACTTCCAGATCGCCGGCATCCAGAAGTGCGCCAGGATCGGTGCTTCGGCGTTTGAAGGGCCCTGTGCTTCTTGAGGCATGTTCAGTCCGGTCGGATGCTCACGATCAATGAACACATCCGCGAAGTCTTGGAGAACTTGCCCGACCTCTGGGTCCCACGTCAATTCATACAGCGTGGCAAGGTTGAACCAGAGCGTCAGGTGGTGGCGGTAAGCCGATAGAAACGGCGCGTAGTTGTGGAGCATCTGGGCCCAGGTCTGGGCAGGCGCGCCGGCATCCGCTGACATGAACCAAGCCTGCTGCCGATAAAGTTCCGGCACGCCCGGCGTCTGGCTGGTCACGCCGGCCAGTGGCGCCCAGTAGTCGCGCCAGTATTCGATGACATCACGAAAGCGTTCATCGCCGGTGATGAAGTACGCCAGCGATGTAGATTCCAGTGTGCGGTGGTACGTGCCCCAGTACTGGTGGGCGCCGCGAAGCCACGCCTCGGGCGAATTGTGGTGACGCAGGAAATGGATCGGGCCATCCAGCGACCAGTCGCCGCGTGGCCAGTCCAGCATGCGCGGATCGGGCTGATCGTCGCCACCTCGGAAGTCGGACCGAAACTGCTGCGGCACGTGGGAGACCGCGATGTCCACCCAGTGGTTCTCGGAGGGGATCGCCCAGTCATAGAACTTGCGTTCGCCGCTTCGTAGGTAGCACCACCACAGACCGGTCTCGCGCTGGTAGGTATGGAATTCGACCCGGTACGGACCGACGTAGTGCCTGCCCTTCTGTTTGTCCCAAAAATAGTTGTAGTGCGGGCCGGAGCCGAACAGCCACCAGCCGTAGTCGCCGATCGTATGCTGCATATCGCGGCTTTGAGCCATCAGTTGATCGACCACTGCCTCGTACCTGCCGTATTCATTGGGTCGCGGCATCAGCGGACCGAACACATCGGTGCCGCAGGTCCACGCCGGGTCCGGCAGTGCCAGCGGCTGCTTGGCGAACAGATCGGCGTAGTGGGCCGCCTCATCCTTCGCCGACGCCGGGCCAACATGCAACAGCATTTCGTGGTGCTTGCTGATGCCCTGCCCGTCGACCAGCCCGTCTTCAAACAAGTGAAATCCACCGAAGTATTTGAGCTGGTTCAGCAAGCCGCCGGACTTCGCGAGTGTGGCGGCACGCTCATCGATCAGGTGCTTGCGACCGGCGTCGCCCAAGAACGCCAGCACACCCTCACGGCTGAAATCCAACTCGCCCCCGCGCGGACTCCACAGGTGCAGAATCATCCGGTCCGGCGTGACCTCCCATGACTTGGGGAACTGCTGCCAGAGCCAGCGCAGCGAACCGGTCACGGCCACCGCGTCATCGTGTACCTGCATCCACTCGCCAATGCGATCGGTCTCACTCAAGATGTGTTCGCCCGAGAGGTCCACGCGGCGGACGCCCGCGTCGGCGCCCAGATTGCCATAGTGGCGATAGAGCGACTGATAGCTCTCGATCGAGCGAGTGCCTTGCGGCCACGACACGTCCAGCGGTTGGCCGCCTTCGGCCGACGAAGCATCGACGCGGACGATTCGGCTGCCGCTCGCGGGAGGCAACTGCAACTGCAGACCGATGTCCCGCCACCGCACACCCTGTGTGGATTGGGTAATGCGAAACTCATCTACGACCTTCACGATCGGCAGGCCATTGAAGAAGTGGTAGCGTGTGCGGTACGCTGCGCCCCGCTGCCCATTGGGATCCGTGTAGTACCCGTCCACGCGGATGCAGGCGCGGACCGGGCCGACGCGCTCGACCTGGATCGTGCGGCCGTCAACGTCGCGCCCGCTGGTGAAGCGGACGCCGCGTTCGTCCACGTAATAGTGCTCGCCCTCAGCTGGACCGCTCGCCATCACCTCTTGGTCGCCGAGCTGGCCGTCCCCGTCACGATCCAAGCCGATGCGACGGAGCGAAGGCCCCCCGGTGCGGTCGAACTCGGCGATCATCGACCCGGCGAGGACCACCAGCGGTTCACCGTCGATCACCTTCACCACGTCGTCGGGCTCCTGCTGTCGGATGTCCGGGCCGAACTCCAGGGCGTATCGACGGCCGGGCTGAGCGATGAAGTCGATCGTCAACCAGCGGATGCTCGTGCCCTCGCGATCCCAGGTGGCAGTGGTCAGGAGTTGAAGCGGCTGTTCCTGCCCGGTGTCATCCACCAGCCGGCAATGGGCGGGGTTGGCCAGCGCGCCGCGTGGAAAGGGCACGCCGGTAGTCACCGGCCAGGCAGCGGATCGTTCGGCAAAGGGCTCGTCGATTCGGATCGGTATCAAGGTGCCGGGCTGCCCCGCCGCCGGTATGGACCACGCCAGGCCGTACCCCATTTTAATGACGACGAGAAGCACGAGATAGTGGCCGAACCTGGGCATGGGTTCACCTTCCGTGAGCCGTGCTAGAAGCGTCGACTGTATATGCCTGACGGATTTGCCAGCAAGTTCCAAGATACCGCGGGCAAGTGCTACAAGCAATGGCGCGCAATTCTGTAGCCGATGATAGGGCTCCCCAGACCATCCGAGAAGCTCCGAGGCGAGACAACGTGAGTGGGAGAGCCGCACACTGATAAGGCTCACGACAACGGTTCTACCGCACTGTCGGTGAAACAGCCTGTTCCGTACCGGGACGAATTTGGAGTGCGTCACGGCCGGTTTGCCAAGGATGGCTTTGACGGAATGGAGTCCGCAATGTGGCTGTGTCTGCTGGCCGATGTGAAGGGATTGGTCTGTGACCGTGTCTCGATCACCTCAGAGCATGTCGCCGTGGACATAGACAACACCGACCTGCTCAATACGATCGGCGGGTTCAACCCCAACGCGACGAGCAACCTGTGGACGCAGGGCAACTTCGATGACAACGGCAACACGGACAACACGGACA
>CAZFDT010000047.1:0-37901 GCA_964518335.1 uncultured Phycisphaeraceae bacterium | reverse complement strand
CGGGTGTCGGCGTTCGTCCCCCGGCCCCCCCGGCCTCCCGGCCCCCGGCCACTCGGCCACCTGCCACCCCGCGCCCCGGTCCCCCGGCGATACAATCCGCGCCACGTTCAGTCTCAAAGGGTCAACGCCATGGCGTCAAGTCGTCTGAAAATCGTCCTTGTCGGCGGAGGGTCCAATGCGTGGTCACACACCATCGTGCGCGACATCCTGCTCACGCCGTCGCTGGGCTCGCGTTGTGACATCGTGCTGCTGGACATCCGCAAGGATCGTGCCGAGCTGGTCGCGACGATGTGTCGGCGGATGGCCGACGAGTTGGGCGTGGGCGCCACGTTCGTCGCCACCGATCGCCAGCGCCAGGCCCTCGACGGCGCGGGCTATGTGATCATCACCATCTCGACGGGCGGCCTGGACGCGATGGCGCATGACATCGCCATCCCGGAACAGTTCGGGATTTACCACACGGTGGGCGACACCTCGGGTCCCGGCGGCTGGTCGCGAACGATCCGCAACTTCGGCGTGTTCGCGCAGCTCGGCCGCGACATCAGCCGGTACGCGCCCAACGCCCTCGTCCTCAACTACACCAACCCAATGACCTGCCTGACCGACATCCTCTCACGCACGTGCCGCAATCACGTGGTGGGGCTGTGCCACGGCCTGTTCGAGAACCTCGAGTTCATCACGCGTTACTACCAGGCCGAGTCGGAGGCCCAGATCGCCGCGCAGTACGCGGGCATCAATCACTTCTTCTTCATCACCGAATGTCGCGTGGGAGACACCGACGTGATCGCCGACCTCTTGCGCAAGACGCGGCGCGGGAGTCTGACGCGTCTGCTCAAGGAAGTGTACAAGGACCCGGCGGGCTTCCAATCCGACCGCGAACTGGCGTCGGAGCTGCTGCGGTTGACCGGCGCCCTGCCGTACATCGGCGACCGGCACACCTGCGAGTTCCTGCCCGGGTACATCACCAGCAAGTCGAACATGAGGAAGTACCGGCTTCGGCGCACGAGCATCGCTGAGCGGAGGCGTGGGTTTGCCGCCCGACAGAAGCAGTTGGAGCGGTGGGTCAAGAAGGGCATGCCCGACGACATGAAGAAGCGCAGCCGGGAGACGGCCGCGGACATCACCGACGCGCACGCGAACGGGCGTGTGTTCATCGACGTGGGCAACGTGCCGAATATCGGGCAAGTGTCGAACCTGCCTCGTGGCCTGGTCGTCGAGACGGCGGTGCGCGTCGATCGCAATGGGTTTTCGCCCATCGCGTTCGGCGATCTGCCCCCGGCGGTGCTCGGCTTGGTCGAGCCGTACGGCCACGTCTTCCCCATGACGGTCAACGCATGTTTCCAGGGCGATCTGGGCCTGGCGCTTCAGGCGCTGCGGCTGGACCCGGTGTGCGCGCACCTGACGTTCGAGCAGATCAGCGACATGGGCCGGCGCCTGCTGGCGGCGCACAAGACCTTCGTCAAGTGCTTCTGATAGCGGCAAAAAGGGTATGAGTACATTTTTGCGTGCGTCATCGTCTCGGCGAGGACACGCACGAAGGCGTCGAAGTCCTGCGGCCTGGCGACCAGCGACCGACGCTAATTGCCAAGATTCTGGACATGAAACACCATCTCGCCAGGCTGCACCCTTGCCGTCCGAGACATCCGCCCAACCTACCGACGCCTCCGACTGCGTCAAGATTAAATGTACTCATACCCTTATTTTTGGCAAGGATGCGCAATTGCCTTAACGACGCTGGCCAATCGTTTCATTCCCGCGCGAGTTTGGATTACGCTGCTCAACATGACAGACCTTTCATGCTTTATTGATCAGACGCCGCTGGTGGATTCGCACGAACACATGCGGAAGGAGCAGCCTTACGTTCAGCAGGCGGACATTCTCTGTGATCTGTTCAGCAACTACGTCGGTGCGGACCTGGTGTCCGCTGGTGCGCCGGTCGCTGCGGTCAACCGCCTGTGCGACGCAACTGATCCCGACATTGCAGGGCGCTTTGACGGCGTGCGTGAAGCCTGGCTGCGCTGCCGATACACCGGTTACGGCAGGGCGGTGAGCCTGATCGCCCGCGAGGTGTACGGCATTGAGGAATTGACTGCGGTAACGATCGAAGCAGCCGTCGACCGATGCAAAGCGTTGCATCAACCCGGCGAGCGTTTGCGCCTGCTCCGTGATGTCGCCAGACTCGACCATATCCAGGTCGATGACTTCAGCTGGCGTTGTCTGCCCGATGAATCCGGGCCGGATTTCTTTCTCTACGACATCGGCTGGGCAGGTTTTTCCTCCGCTGTCTACGACCACAAAATTGCGGCGCAGCTTCACCGTGAAACCGATCTCGAAGTCAAGAAACTCAGCGACCTGCGGCAGGCGATGGGTCTGCTCTTTGAGCGGTATGCACCCTGCGCGATCGCGGTCAAAACCCAGCACGCCTACAACCGTACACTGGCCTGGCAGGCCAGGAGCGACGCTGACGCCGAACCGATCTTTCAGCGATTGTGTGCCGGTGAAAAAGTCAACGACGCTGAAAAACTTTGTTTCGGCGACTGGTGTATCGCTCGCGGCGTCGAACTGGCCATCACGCACGATCTTCCCATCAAGATTCACACCGGGTACTACGCAGGCTACGGGTACATGGTCATGGATCGTATTCGGCCCGATCACCTGTGCGGGCTGCTCATCGCCTATCCACAGGCCCGTTTCGTCCTCATGCACACCGGCTATCCCTACACCGGCGAACTGCTGGCCCTCGCCAAGCATTTCCCCAACGTCTACGCTGACCTGTGCTGGGCGTGGAGCATCGACCCGATCAACACCTGCGACTTTGTGCAGCGGTTCATCCACACGGTTCCGGCAAACAAGCTTTTTGTCTTCGGGGGCGATTGCAGTTACCCGGCTGCGGCGGTCGCTTACACCATGCAGTGCCGCCGCTTGCTGACTCGTGCGCTGCAAAGTCAGATCGACAGCCATGAGATCACCGAAGCTGAAGCGATTGAACTGGCGTCCCTGTGGATGGGGGAGAATCAGCGTGCCTGTTTCGATGTGGACAAAGCGCGGGCTGCTGTTCACGCTGCCATGAACAGGGTCAATGCACTTATCACCGCTCACGCCGCAGACCCCTCACCCTCAGGTCCCTGACTCCGACCAGCCGCCAGGCAAATTTCTTATCATTCACAGCGACCCACGCCCGGAGGGGGTGGGCTTGGAATTTGTGGAAAGGGTGAGCATGGCGACAGTGGTTTCGATTGTGGGGGAGGACTTTCACCTCAACGGGCAGCCGACCTACCCCGGCCGGGTGTGGCAGGGACGGCGGATCGAAGGGTTGTTGATGAACAGCCGAATGATCCAGGGGATTTTCGACGACTTAAATTCGCAGACGCGGGGGCTGTGGGACGGTCCCGACGGGCCGTTCGATGCCGAACGCAACACGGACCGGTTCATCGAGGCGATGCCGACCTGGCGGGAGCATGGGTTGCTCTGCTTCAATGTCGGGCTGCAGGGCGGCAGTCCGCAGGGCTACAGCCAGCATCAGCCGTGGCACAACTCGGCCTTCGAGGCGGATGGCGCGCTGCGCCCGGCCTACATGAGCAGGCTGGATCGGATCCTGCGCCGGGCGGATGAGCTGGGGATGGTTCCGCTGATCAGCTACTTCTATTTCGGGCAGGTGCACCGCTTTGAAAATGAGGCGGCGGTGTGGCGGGCTGCGGATGAGGCGACCGACTGGCTGACATCGCGGGGGGATCGGCATGTCATGGTGGAGATCGCCATCGAGGCGGACATCCCGTTTTACAGGAACACGCCCATCGAATCCTCGCGAGTGCACGAGTTGATTCTGCGCGTGCAGGAGCGCAGCCGGGGCAAGCTGAAGACGCCTGCCGGTCGGCTGCTGGTGGGCACGAGCATGATGGGAGGCAGCCTCGCGACGGATGAGATGGTGAAGGTGAGCGACATGGTGCTGTTGCATGGCAACGGCGTGAACAAGCCGGATCGCATTCGGGAAATGGTCGATCAGACGCGGGCGCAGCCGACCTATCGCGGCCAGCCGATTCTGTTCAACGAGGACGATCACTATGACTTTGACAAGCCGGACAACAACATGATCGCGGCGTTGGATCGGCGGGCGAGCTGGGGGTATTTCGATTACCGCATGGAGGGCGAGGGGTATGAGCAGGGGTACCAGTCGATGCCCTGCGATTGGGGCATCAGCAGCGATCGCAAGCGCGGGTTCTTCGGATTGCTGCGCGAGGTGACGGGCGGGAAGTCGTGAGTACCCCTGGAGAGGACTTTGAAAAACCAATAACGTCAACACGCCAAGAACGTCAGGAACTCATGCATTTTCTCCGACTTGGCGTCTTGGCGCTATTCAGAGGTCCTTGGAATCAGATTTCCTATCCGTTCGACGTGGTGCATTGAGCCTATAGTTCGCCATGCTAAGACGACTGTGCTGTCTGTGCCTGTTGTTGTCGGGATGCGTCGGGTCGGCGAAAGTGGTGGAGTCGGATGTCGAGCCGACTTCCGCACCGGACATGTCGGAGGTCTCACAGGAGGACCACGTGGCGTGGATCATTCGAGAAGCGGCCTTGCCGGAGGGGTTTCCGCCGCCGAACCCGCCCGGTGAGGTGACGGTGAAGCGTTACCCGGCATATCGGGCGGCGGTGGCCCGGATCGATGCTGAAGGCGCATCCCAGAATCGATTGTTCAACCGGTTGTTTGCGCATATCAAGCGCAGTGACATCGCCATGACCGCGCCCGTGGAGATGACGTACGACGGGAGCGGACCCAACCCGTATGACTTCGAGTTGACGGCGATGGCGTTCATGTATCGCAGTCCGAGCCAGGGGCGGACGGGTGTTGACGAGAATGTGCAGGTCATCGACATCCCGGCAGCGACGATGCTGAGCATCGCCGTTCGCGGCGGCTACAACAGCCCGAAGCTGGAGAAAGCTCGGGACAAGCTGCTGGCGTATCTGCGTGAGCACGAGCAGGCCTATCAACCCGCGGGTCCGCTACGCGTGCTGGCCTACAACAGCCCGTTTGTTCCGGCGTTTCTGCGCTACAACGAAGTTCAGTTGCCGGTGTCCGAGCAGCCCCACCCATGAGCCCGGCGCGCGAGTTGAAGCCGCGGCGAGACTCAACGGCTGCCGGGTGCGCTGGCGGCGCGATGTCGGGGGGTGTGCGGCCCGGAGCGTAGCGTCACGCGGGTTCGAGAAGGATGCCTTCGTACTCGGGGTCGTCGGGTTGGTTTTCGGAGGCGAGTTGGTTGGCGTTGTCGAGTGCGGCGACGAGTCCGATGGCGAAGGCGGTCATGATCCAGCCGGTGCCGCCGGAAGATATGAGGGGCAGGGCGATACCCTTCGGTGGCACCACAACGGTGACGACGGCGATGTTGAGGGTGGCCTGGAGGCCGAGGGTGAGCAGGACGCCCAGGCCGACGAGTCGGCCGAAGGTGTCGCGGCATTCGCGGACGATGCTCAGGCCGACCCAGAGGATGGTGAGGTAGAGGGCGATGACGAGTGCGGCACCGGCGACGCCCAGTTCCTCGCAGATGATGGCGAAGATGAAGTCGGTGGTGTCTTCGGGGAGGTAGCCGAATTTCTGGACGCCGTTGCCCAGGCCGCGGCCGGTGAGGTGTCCCTGGGCGATGGCGAGCATGGACTGGATGAGGTGGTATCCGCCGCCGGCGGGGTCTTCCCAGGGATCGAGGAAGGCGGTGAGTCGTTTGATGCGATAGGGTGCGTGGAGAATGGCGGCGACGCCTGCGGCGAGGGCGGGAGGGATCATGAGCGCGAACTGCCAGAGCCTGGCGCCGCCGGCGACGAGCATGCACCCGGCCACGGCAGCGATGAGGCCGCCGGTGCCCAGGTCCTCGATGACGATGAGTCCGCACGCCAGGGCGATGAGCATCAGGGGTGGGGCGAGGCCGACGAAGAATCGGTGCATGACGTAGCGTCGGCGGGCGCACCACCAGGCGACGGCCAGGACCATGACCCACTTGACCAGCTCGCTGGGCTGAAAGCTCAAGCCCCAGGCGCGAGGCCCCAGGTAGAGCCATCGGGAGGCGCCGTTGACGTTGCGGCCCAGGCCGGGGACGAAGGTCAGGCCCACGGCCGCCAAGGAGAGGAGGATGATGAGAAACAGCGGGTTGTACCAGGCGCGGGTGCGGAAGAGCTGACGGACGTTGATGCGGCTGGCCACGAGCATGGCGACGACGGCGAAGAAGGCGTAGCAGGAGCCGCGGCCCAGGAGGATGGCGCCGACGCCGCCTTGAGCGGCCGCGCCCGTGGTTGCGCCGACGCTCATGCCTGCCGACTGCACCATGACCACGCCGATGCCCAGCAGGGCGATGACGCAGAGCATGAGGATGTGCGATGCGCGCAGCATGGCCGAGGAGTTATCGGCAATTCCTGCGCGGCGGGTACGAATTTCGCATGGGCGGCATCGCGGCGGCGGGTGCGATGCACGGCAGGCGGTCATGGTGGTGCGGCGCGGTCGCCGAAGACGGCTTGGCGTCGGGTGCGAGCGGCGCCGTTTCGAGCCTCAGTGGCGGTGGTCTGCGGCCCCGGCGGTCTGCAGCGGGGGATCGTCGTGGGACGGCGCGGCGGGCGGCAGGTCGCCCAGTCGCTCGTAGTACCCGTGCTGGTACTGGGCCCAGGCGGCCAGATGCTGCTGAGCCCGTTCGATGAACGCACCCGAGCGTGCGGCGATGTCGTCGAGTTCCAGGGGATCGGCGGCCAGGTCGTACACCTCGCAGTGGCCGCTGGTGGCGTTGAGGATCAGCTTGGTCTGTCCTTCACGGTAGGCGAAGAGCCAATCGGACCACGGGGCGCAGTGATAGACGCGTTGGCGGCGTTCGTCGCCGAAGAGGTTGCGTCCCTGCCACAGGTCCGGGGGCGCCTTGCCCAGCAGGTGCATGACACTGGGGGCCACGTCGATCATGGCGGCCAGTTGCGTGTCGCGCTGGTTGTTGAAGAGGCGGCTGTTGATGAACATCAGCGGCACGTGGATGTTCTCTTCGTAGAGTCTGCGACCCTTGCTGCCACCGTGCTGGTCGAGGGTTTCGCCGTGATCGCCGACGACGACGACGAGGGTGTCCTCGAGCATGCCATGGGCTTCGAGGTGGCGCATGAGCAGACCGAAGGCCTGGTCGGTTTCGTGGATGGCGGCCAGGTAGCGGTCCAGGTCCTTGTGGCCGGTGTCGAACTGTTGCGGTTGACCGGTGATGAAGTAGGGGTAGTGCGCCTGCAGGGTCCAGACGGCGGCGAAGAACGGCTGCGTGGCGTCGGGGCCGATCCATTCGATCATCGACTCGACGGTGCTGCGGTCGTCCGAGCCGTTGATGAACCACCATTCGGACGAGAGTTGCGCCTGGTTGGAGCCGCGGTGTTGGGGTTCGGAGATGACGTCGAAGCCGCGGTGGCTGAGGAACTGGTCGCAACTGAGGTAGTCCTGCCGCGCCGAGCTGAAGAATGCGGTGCGGTAGCCGTCACGGCGCAGCGTGTCGGACAAGGATGCCAGGGGCACGGCGGGCCACTCGACGGTGGCCGACTGATACGACAGCATGGGATAGGCCGAGCAGAGCAGGGTGACCATGGACTGCGCTGTCGCCGGTGAGTTGGCGTATGCGGCTTCAAAGCGGATGGCGCGATCGCTGTAGCGAGCCAGTTCCGGGGTGACGGCGAAGCGCCCGCCGAACAGGTCCATGTAGTGGGCAGACGTCGATTCGTGAACGAAGAAGATCACGTTGCGCGGACGCGCCCCGGCGTTGGACCAGCGATGGTCGATCGTGGCAGGCGCAGGCGCCTCGCGCCGCTCGGCGAACGTCTGAAAGTCCTCCGGCCCGACGGGGGTGTGCATGGTCAGCAGACGCGGCATCCGCATCGCTTCCACGATGGACTTGGCAAACCAATACACCGGGTGCGCGTGCTTCTGAGGTTCCCACTGCTCATACACGAGGAACCAGTGCGAGAAGAGCAGATAGACCGCGAGGGTGGGAATGAGCACGCCAGCCGCCTGACGGGCGCCGATCCACCGTCCCAGGATCCGGGTGACCCGCGTCACGATCCAGCCGATCACGAACAGTCCGGCGCAGCACCCGACGGCCACCGCCACCACGCGCCAGCTCATCGCCTCGGCGATCGCGGCGTGCGCCTCGGCCGACGCCAGGAAGTCGGAGTAGTACAGCCAGGGATAGTTGAACGGATGCCCCAGCCGCTGGACGATCGGCACGTTGGCCAGGCTCGTGAGCAGAATCACCAGCGCCGACAGCGCAAACAACACGACCACCCCCCGGCACAGGACGACCCGACGACGCACCAGCCACAGCAACCCGAGAAACACGCCCGTCACCGCCAGGACGAATGCGACGTCATAGCTCGCCGAGATGAGCATCTCCGTCCCGTAGCGGAACGGTTTGCGCACCATGTCGGGCGTATAGCCGATCAGGTGCAGCCTCGCCGGCACAATGAGCAGAAGCAGGCTGACGGCCAGCCCCAGCACGCTCAGCGCGGCGCGTGGCGCGGCCGTGCCGGCCTCGTGATGCGTTGTCGCGCCTGTCGCCGAAGGAAGGTGGTGCGATGTGGCCCCCATGTTGCAGTTACCCCGTTTGTGTGCGGTATCTTCTGGCAATATCGGGTCATTCGGCGGGTCAGATAAGGGGCGATCCACGGTCCGCAACAGACGGGGGCGACCCCGCGGGCGGCGGGCGGGACAGCCGGGCCGGCCGCCCCCCACGGCGAGGCGGGAGGGCGTGGCCACGGGGCGCGGAAAATCCGTTACAATGTCGGGTCACTTGCTCGCCCCCCGCCCGCGGCATCTGGGCCGCCGGGCCGGTGGCAGACGGCAGTGGACGTGTCCCACAGACCGGTCGCTCTGGTCCACGTCATCTGTCTTCTGCTTCTGAAAGGGTCGAGCCGGGATGGCGTCGGCGCGGTGGCGTGCATGTCCACCAGGCCCGGGCGCATGGTCCCGTGATCGAGATCAACCCTTTCCAGAAGGAAACGAACATGCCAGTGACTCGCGTTGAAATGGACCTTGGCGGCCGGACGCTGTCGATCGAGACGGGCAAGCTCGCCAAGCAGGCGGACGGCTCGGTGGTGGTGCGTTACGGCGAGACCGTCGTGCTGGGCACGGTGGTGCGTGCGTCGCCGCGTGAGGGGATCGACTTTTTCCCCTTGACGGTGGACTACCGGGAGAAGACCAATGCCGCGGGCAAGTTCCCCGGCGGGTTCCGCAAGCGCGAAGGCGCCCCCAACACCAAGGAGACGCTGACGATGCGGAACATCGACCGGCCGATCCGGCCGCTGTTCCCCAAGGGGTTCATCGACGAGGTGCAGATCCAGTGCTGGGTGCTGGCCTACGACGGTCAGAACGAGCCGGACGTGCTGGCGGGGATCGCCGCCAGTGCGGCGCTGTCGGTGAGCAGCGTGCCGTTCCAGGGCCCGGTGGGCAACGTGCGCGTCGGACGGATCGACGGTCAACTGGCGATCATGCCCACGACGGCGCAGAACGAATACAGCGATCTGGACATGCTGCTGTGCGGCCACAGCGACGGGTTGAACATGATCGAGGTCGGCGCTCACCAGATGCCCGAGGAGGAGGTGGCCGCGGCCCTGGAGTTCGGGTACGAGTACGTCAAGCAGATTGCCGCCCTGATCGGCGACCTGCAGGCCAAGGCGGGCAAGGCCAAGGTCGGCGGCCCCGTCGAGATCCCGCAGGACATTCTCGACACCATCAACCACAAGCTCGCCGGCCCGCTCAAGACCGCCAAGACCAGCGAAGGCACCAAGCTCCAACGCCAGGACGCGGTGAGCAAGACCATCAAGGACTTCCTCGCCACCGAGTTCCCCGAGCCCGGCGACAGCGCCGGCGTCAAGGCGTGGAACGAGTACAAGTCGCGCCTGAATCTGGCCAAGACCGCCGTGCATGACCTCGAAGAGAAGCTCACCCGCGAGATCATCCGCAGCGGCAAGCGCACCGACGGCCGCAGCTTCGACCAGCTCCGCCACATCGAGTGCGAAGTCGGCGTGCTGCCCCGCGTCCACGGCAGCGGCCTGTTCACCCGCGGCGAAACCCAAGCCCTCGTCACCGCCACCCTCGGCGTCGGCAAGGACGAGCAGATCGTCGATGGCCTGGGCGAAGAGTACGCCGAGAAGTTCTACCTCCACTACAACTTCCCCCCCTTCTCCGTCGGCGAGGCCAAACGCATCACCGGCCCGTCGCGACGCGACATCGGCCACGGCAAGCTCGCCGAAAAGGCCCTCGTCCCCATCCTCCCCGCCGTCAGCGAGTTCCCCTACACCATCCGACTCGTCAGCGACATCCTCGAAAGCAACGGCTCGTCGAGCATGGCCTCGGCGTGCGGCGGTACACTCGCCCTCCTCGACGCCGGCGTCCCCATCAAGGCCCCCGTCGCCGGCATCAGCATCGGCATCATCACCGCGGATGACTCGTCGCAACAAGACATTTTCCTCACCGACATCCAGGGCGAGGAAGATCACTTCGGCGACATGGACTTCAAAGTCACCGGCACCCGCGCCGGCATCACCGCCATCCAGCTCGACCTCAAGACCCGCGGCCTGACCATGGCCCAGGTCCGCAAAACCTTCGAACTCGCCCGCAAGAACCGCCTGCAGATCCTCGACCTGATCGAGGCGGCCATCCCCACGCATCGCCCCGAGATCTCACGTTACGCCCCGCGCATGCTCACCACCAGCATCCACCCGGAGAAGATCGGCAAGCTCATCGGGCCCGGCGGCAAGACCATCCGCGGCATCCAGGAAGCCACCGGCGCCACCATCGAGGTCGAGGAAGACGGCACGGTGTTCATCTCCGCCGTCGGCGAAGGCAAGGCCGAGAAGGCCCTCGAAGAGGTCGAACGCCTCTGCGCCGAGGTGAAGGTCGGCACGATCTACACCGGCCGCGTCAGCAGCATCAAGGACTTCGGCGCCTTCGTCGAGGTCATCCCCGGCCAAGACGGGCTGTGCCACATCAGTGAGCTCAGCGACGGGTACGTCAAGCGCGTCGAGGACATCGTCAAGCTGGGCCAGGAGGTCCGGGTGAAGGTGATCCTGATCGACGACCAGGGCCGCGTGAAGCTCAGTCGCAAGGCCGCCCTCGCCGAGGAAGGCGGCAGCGATGCCGAGCTGCTGGCGGCCGCCGCGGCAGCCAATCCCGACGGCGGGGAAGGCGACGGCGGCAGCTCCGGGGGCGGCTACGGCGGAGGCCGCGGCGGCGACCGCGGCGACCGACGCGGTGGTGGCGGCGGCGGCGGCCGGGGCCGTGGCGGCGACCGGCGCGGCGGCGGCGGCGGCGGATACCGCTGATCCACCCCCGACAAACCCTCAACCCTCCAACCCCCGCCCAGTCGGGGGTTTTTTCACGCTCACGCAGATGGGCATTGGATACGCCCCCGGCCGTGTTACAATGACAGGGTCATCTCGGCCTGTCGGCGTCGTGCCGATGGCCAGCTTGGAACGGTCTTGACGCTTCGTGGAACGGATGTGACAAACCCGTTGGGGGACAGCTTCGACGGGACGCGGAAAGCTCGCCCGGACGAAGGACACGATGAACCGATCTGAACTGTTGGACGACAGTGTCGTGTTTGTGATGCAGTGAGCCACCGTGCCGCACGGCGCGCGTGGATGTTGTGTTTTGACATGTCTGAGTCGTGATCTGTGCTCATGCGTAAGGAGAAGTGCCATGTCCGTACGAGGTCAAGTCAAGTGGTTCGATCCGAAGAAGGGCTACGGGTTCATCGTCGGCCCGACGGGGCAGGATGTGTTCGTGCATTACAGCCAGATCCAGGGCGACGGCTTCCGCTCGCTCAAGGACGGCGAGGCGGTGGACTACGAACTGGTCCAGGGCGACAAGGGCTACCAGGCGCGCACGGTGATGCGCGTCAGCCCGATCCCGAGCCAACCGACCCACGCCCACGCCAGCCAAGGCCACGAGCAGGTGTAGGGATGTCGGTATAATGTCCCGGTGTTCGACGCCTTCGACTGGGACGAAACCAAGGCCATCACCAACGAGGCCAAGCACGGCGTAGCTTTGGCCGACGGAGCCGAGGCGCTGCGGTTGGCCCGCGTGTGGGTGGTGCGGGAAGATGATCGCCGCGACTATGGGGAGAGGCGGATACAATGCATGGTCGCCGATCCGGACGTTCCGGAGGTGTTGTGGATGGTGGTATTGACGTTGCGAAAGCCGGTTGTGTGGTTGATTTCGGCCAGGCCGGCCAATCGCAAAGAGCGCGAGCGATATGAGCAAATCGTCGAGTGACAATGCCGCACGTGTGCGTTGGGACGACCCACCTCGCCGCACGCCCGCCGACATCGAGCGTCTCCGCCAGATCGCTCATCTTGCGGACGATGAAATCACCCGGCGAGCCCTGGATGATCCCGACAACCCGCCCCTGACCGACGAAGAACTTGCCCTGATGCGATTGGTCAATCCGCCGGGGTTCTTGGCCGCGCAGGACTTTCTCAAGCAACTCGCCGATGCCGACGACGCAACGGTGCTGGATGTAGTGGCGGGCGCTGCGACGATGCTCGCCCATCGCCGACGACGCGAGACAACGCCACGCCAGGCGGGATGACGACCTGTGTCGCATTCACAGCCGCCAGACAAACAGTCAACCCGCCAGCAGCGGATCAATCATGCCCAACTGCTCGAACGCGCGTTGACGCAGGAGGCAGGCGTCGCAGTGGCGGCAGGGCTTGCCGCCCCCGGAAGGGTCGGGGGTGGGGTCATAGCAGGAATGGGTTAGCGCATAATCGACGCCCAGCGCCAGGCCGCGCTCGATGATCTTCACCTTGGGCCAGTCGATGAGCGGGGTGTGGATGGTCAGCCACTTGCATCCTGCTGCAGTGGCCTCGACGCCGGCGCGGGTGGCGAGGTTGGCCATCGTCTCGAAGGCGCGGATGTACTGCGGGCGGCAGTCGGGATAGCCCGAGTAGTCCACGGCGTTGACGCCGACGAACACGTCGCTGCAGTGGACCACTTCCGCCAGCGCCAGGGCGTAGCTGAGGAAGATCGTGTTGCGCGCCGGGACGTAGGTGACGGGCACGCCCGCGGCCATCTCCGCGTCGGCGCGGTCCTTGGGCACGGCGATGTCGTCGGTCAGGGCGCTGTGCCCGAACGCGCGCAGGTCGATCACCGCCCAGCGGTGCGACGCCACGCCCATGGCCGCCGCCACGCGCCGCGCGGCGTCGAGCTCCACCCGGTGACGCTGCCCGTAATCGAACGACAGGGCGTGGACGGCAAACCCCTGGGCCCGCGCGATCGCCAGCGTCGTCGCCGAGTCCAGCCCGCCCGAGAGCAGCACGATGGCCTGCCGGTCCGCCATGGATCACCCGCCCCCGTCGCCGCCGTCGCCCCCGCCGGTGTCGTCCTCGTCGTCCCGGGGCGCGTCCTCGGCGCGGCGCGGCGCGGCGATCACGGTGCGCGCCACCAGGTCGCCCAGACGCTGGCGAAACGGCCCGATCAAGGGCAGGATCAGCAGGATCGGCTGCACCAGCTCCAGCCCCTTCATCAGGTTGCGCGTCAGCACCTGCCACAGGTTGGGCGGCTCGCCGCGCAGCCCGCTGACGCGCAGGCTCAGCATCGCCTTGCCGATCGTCCGGGCGGTGAACAGCTCGGCCAGTGTCGTGTAGATCACGAAGAGGACGATCGCCAGCCCCGCCGGGGCCATGGACGCCCACGTGCCGCGCGACCACATCGGCCAGTGGCTGAGCATGCCCTGGATGCCCACGCCGTCGAACACCAGCGACGCGATGAACAGGCACGGCGCCAGGTCGATCGCCGCCGCCAGCGCCCGCCGCGCCGGGTCGGCCAGCACCAGCGTCTCGGGCAGATCGAGCTGGTTCCACTGCGGATCGCGACGCCAGAACACGAACATGATCAGCGTGGCGATCACCAGCGCGCCGATCAGCAGCACGTGGCCGGTGACGGCCTCGTAGGCGCGCTGCTTGCGCTCGACGAGCTCACTCGGCTCCTCGACGATGCGCCCGTGCAGGTCCATGCGCGTCCAGCGCAGCCGCTTGTTGGACGACGGTCCCACCGGCTTGAACAGCACCGCCAGGCTGTCGCCGAAAGGTGCGATCGCCCACCGCAGCGGCGGCTCGCCCTCCAGCGCCACGCGGCCGATCGGCACCACGCCCTCGGGCGCCAGCATCGACAGTTGCACCGCCACCCGCCCCGCCGCCTCGGCCCGGCGTCCGAGCACGAGCCCGCCGGCGACGCCCAGCGCCTGCAGCTCGCCCCCGGATGTCGCCGCGTCAGGCGCCGCGCCGTCGGCGTCGCCGCCGGTGACGTACTCCGTCGCCTGCCACGCCCCCCTGTGCCAGCGGTACACACGCAGACGCTCGCCCCGCGCCGCGTCGTGGCCCGACGACGGCGGCAACGTCGTCACCATCGTCGGCCGCGGCGCATGCGATTCGCCAAACACCAGCCATGCGCGCGTGTCCGGCGGCCAATCCTCCGGCAGGTCCACCTTCTGCCATCGCTCGTTGTGCAGCCACATCAACCGATACGCCACGATCGGATCACCCGGCCCGGTCTGGGCATCCTCCGCCCCATCCGCGAGCGGGTCCGTCGTCGGCGCGGCGGGTTCGGCTTCCGCCGGCGGCGTGGGGGTCGGTTCCTTGCGCAGATGCGGCGGCAGCACCGCGCGCGGCAGCACGTGCCGCGGCACCACCACGCCCGACAGCTCGTTGCCCACCGCCGACGGCGAGTCGATCTGTCGCAACGCCTCGGCCGTCTCGACGCGAAGCAGCACCCACAGCCCATTGCTCGCCGCCGTCATCGCCCGCAGCGACGCGCCCCGCGGCAGCGGAACCTGCCGCGCCAGGCCGTATCGCCACGAGTCGCTGCGGTCCGGGTCCAGCTCGACGCGCAACATCTCGACGGACATGTCGTCGAAGATCAGCCACAACTGTCCCGGCGCCGCCGCCATGGCCCCGGGCAGCACGCGGCCGCTGAACCCATCGACGCGGCGCAGGCTCGCGTCCGGGCGGTCCCACTGGTCCACCGCCCCGCGGGCCCGATGCTGCAGCACAAACGACTGCCCGTCGCCGGCGGTTCGCAGCACCCAGACGTGCGTGCCGTCGCCGGCGACCTGCCACGGCTGTGACCAAACCGGCGTCGCAGCCGATATGAGGATCAGCCAGACAAGGCCGGCCCACGTTGTCGCCCGCGTCTGCATGACATCAAGCGTAGTGCAAGCACGCCCGCGCGGCCAGCCTGATACCATCCCCACATGCTTCGCTACCGACTCATCTTCGGCCCCATCATGGTCGCGATGCTGCTGGGGCTGCTTTATCTCGACAACCAGATCGACCGCATCAACATCGCCGGCACGTGGCTGCAGCCGCTGTTCCTCGGACGCATCGATCTGCCTGCCGGCCTGCTCATGCTGGGCATGCTCATCACGGCCATCGTCCTGACCTGCCGCGAGCTATGCGCCATCTTCCGCGCCAAGGGCATCGACGCCAGCTTAGTCATGGTCGCCCTGGGCGCCATCGTCGGGTGCGTGCTCATCTATATCATCCCCCACTGGCTGGACGCTCAGACGACCGTGGCCATCTACGCCTCCGTGCTCGTGCTGCTCTTCGTCGCCGCACTCTTCAACCACAGCTTCTTTCGCCGACGCACCGAAGGCGCCATCGCCGCCGCCAGCGTCGTCACCTTCTGCATGATCTACTGCGGCATCCTGCCCGGCTTCTTCCTGGCCATCCGACGCTGGCACACCGCCTGGGTCATCCTCGGCATCATTCTCATCACCAAGGCGTGCGACATCGGCGCGTACTTCGTCGGCCGCGCCATCGGTCGGCACAAGCTCATCCCCTGGCTCAGCCCCGGCAAGACCTGGGAGGGCCTCGTCGGTGGCGTCCTGCTGTCCATCCTCGTCGCTGTCGGACTCACCTGGCTGGGCAACGCACGCGGCTTCACCGGCCACTTCGTCCGCATCGACGGCCAACTCCTGCCCATCCCCCGACACATCCCCCTCTGGCTCGCCGCCATCGCCGGCGCCCTGTTCGCCATCGTCGGCCAACTGGGCGACCTCACCGCCAGCCTCTTCAAACGCGACGCCGGCATCAAAGACTCCGGCTCGTCCATCCCCGGCTTCGGCGGCGTCCTCGATGTCGTCGATTCACCCGTCCTCGTCGCCCCCGTCGCCTACTGGCTCCTGCGACTGGCCGAGCAACTCACCCGCTGACGCCACGCGCCGGCCGCCAGCCACGCTCCAGCGCCATCAGCGCCAGCAGCAGCACGAACATCGCCGGCACCAGCATGAAGCTGGCGCGCAGGCCGTGGCGGTCGCCGACGAGTCCCATGATCCATGCGGCGCTGGCGAAACCCGGGATCCCGGCGCAGGACAGCAGGATGAACAGCGCGGTGGGGTCCAGAAGCGTGCGATCCGCCGCGTAGGACTGGATGCTGGGCCAGAAGCAGGCGACGGACAGGCCCGCCGCCAGGAGCACGGCATAGAGCGCCGGCAGCGACGACACCCAGGGCACGGCGAGGCTGACCAGCAGGCCCACTGCAGCGGACGCGAGGATGAGCCGGTGCAGATGTCGCTGCGGCACGAGATAGCTGAACGCGACGCGGCCGACGATCATGCCCAGGGCGAAAGCCGCCGTGCCGATGCCCGCCGCACGGGCCAGACCCTGATGATGCAGTTGAACGAAGGACGCGGTCCAGAACGTGAAGGCGCCCTCGGCGGCGCCGGCGACGTAGAGCGCCGCGGCCAGGAGCCAGAACCGCGGCGACCGCAGCACGTCGCGCTTGTGCGCCAGCACGTCGCCCAGTCCGTGCGTGGCCGTATGACCCCTGGCAAGCCCCAGCGCCAGGAACGCGCCGCCCGCCACGACGCCCACGCCGCCGATGCACGCCGCGATGGTCCGCCATGACACGCCGCGCGTCAGCAGCTCGCCGCTGACCAGCACCGTGACGAGCATGCCCACCGACCACGCGGCGTTGACGAAGTTGAGATACCGCCCCGAGTCGTGGGGATGCAGGTCCTGCACCAGCGGGTTGACCAGGCCCTCGACGCAGCCCGACCCGGCGCCGATGAGGCCGCACGCGATGACGATCACGCCGTAGCTGGGCGCCGCCGCGAACGCCACGAGCCCGGCCCCCATCACGACCAGGCTCCAGCCCAGCACGACGGGCTTGCCCAACCGCGCCGCGATGAATCCGCTGGACAGCAGCACCACGACGATCGCCGAGTGCCGCACCACATCCAGCGCCCCGCCCTGCCCGAGGTTGAACCGCAGCTCCTCGCTGAGGGCGACAAGACAGATGGGCGTGACGATCGCACTGGCGCTGTAGGCCAGGAACCCGACGCACGAGGCGATATCCAGCGGATGCAGCTTCAACCGCGGCATGGTGGCGCCTCTTACCGCTGTGCGGCCGCCCGCCCCGATGGGTCTGAGCCGTGCGACCCGACGATCGTCGCCGGGCTGTGCCGCGACATCAGGGCGTGGCGAAATGGAATTGTACCGATCAGTGCGGCGTGCGTGGCGTCGCCGCGCCGGGGAGGATGATGGTGTGTGGGCCGCAGGGCAGGGCGATGCGGTTGTCCAGGAGCATCGCCGGGGCGAGGTCCAGTGCAGCGGGGAGCGGGCCGAGCTGATAGTCGGCGATGAGGCGACCGCCCTGGCGCTCGAAGACGTAGAGGCTGTAGCGTCGGGAGAGTGCGTCCGGCGTCGGCGCGTCGCCGATGATCTCGAGCTGGGCGGCGCGGAGGCGAAGCTGCAGTTGCAGGTTGAGCACGCGCTGGTCGCCGCCGGGCATGATCTGCGGCTGCGCGGCGACCGCCGGCGTCGGGTCGCTGGTGGCGATGGCGACGACCTGGTCGCGGGCGACCACCTGGTGGATGAAGCGCTCGCCGTCGAGGGCCACGGCATCGCGCCAGGCCATGGCGCCGGCGTCATCGAGCGCGGCGACCATGCGGGCGGCGCGGAGATGCCAGAACCGCGCCGCCTTGCGCATGTCGATGGTGTCGGTCAGGCCCAGGTCGCCGCCGACGAGGCGACGGACGATCTTGCCATGGGCCACGTCGATCATCAGCAGGCCCGGCGTGGGCCCGGTCTCGACGAGCACGAGCGAGTCGCCGTCGAGCCAGCCCTGCCCGGAGAACACGCGATCGTCGGCGGGCAGACGCCAGGCGACGGCGCCGTCGGCGACGTGGTGCGCAGCGACCTCCGAGGCGGTGGCGTACACCACCAGCGACTCGCCGACGGCGACGAACGTGAGCAGGTCGCGCACCTCCAGCGGTGGACATCGACGCTCGCCCGTGCCCGGATCGAGCACCATCACGATGCCCCCCTGCGCGTCGGTGCCCGGGTCGGTGATGCCGGCGACCACCAGCGAGTCCTCGTCGAGATGCAACGAGCTGATGCGCTGCATGGGCGCCAGCAGCCGCCAGAGGGTGTGCCCGGTGCGCCGATCGATGCAGACGACGCGGCCCAGTTCGTCGGCCAGGACGATAACCCACTCGTTGGTGGCGGCGCGAGTGATGGGTCCGCCCTCGCTGAGCATCGCGGCGGCAGGGTCCATCAGGCGGATGACGCCGCCCTGCCGGACGATGATGGGCTGGTCGATGAGGTCGCGGACCTGCTGCTGCTGTGGCGTGGGGGTGCGCAGTCGATGGTCGCCGACGGATTGGATGAGCTGGGCCGAGTCGAGGTCATCGCGCAGACGGCGGCCGGTGCCGGCGTCGAGCGCGATGATCTGGCCGGTCTGCGGCGACCAGAGCGTGATCTGCTCCTCGTCGTGCCAGAGGAGTTGCAGGGGCTGCTCGACGGCGAGGTTGACGGCCCAGCGACGCTGCAGGTCGGGGCCCTGCCGCAGCTCGAGGGTGGCGTCGCGCTGCAGGGCGATGCGATCGCTGGGCCCGACGGCCGGGGCGCCGGGTGCGGGCCGGAGCAGGCGTCCGTCGAGGACGGCGGCGGGCCCGAAGGGCAACTGCAGCGCGCCGAGCTCGCCGCCGCCGGCGTCCATCGACGCCAGTTGCGCCAGCCAGCGATCGATGGGCAGAGGCAGCCCGTCGCGCAGCGGCCGGATGCCCGGGTGCTGCCGCGCGGCGCGCTCGAGCCAGTGCCGGGCGATGCGCGGTCGGCCGAGCTGGACGGACAGTTCGGCCAGCCGGCCGACGGCGCGGGCGGCCAGGTCGATCGCCGGAGCCTGGCGGTAGGCCTGTCGCAGCAGGGGCAGCGCGGCGTCGAGGTCGCCTCGAGCCGCCAGAGCGTCGGCGGCGGCGAGCAGCGCCTGCACCGCGGCCGGCGATAGCGGATAGCGCCGCGCCAGGTCCTCGAGCAGTTGCGGATCGGAGGCGCGGGTGGTGATGATCTCCTGAAGCCGAACGTTGGCGGCGGCGTCGTGGCGGGCGTAGATCGCCTGGCCGTGCTGCTCGGCGAGGGCGGTCAGTTGTCGTCGCGCCTCCATCCAGGCCTGGCGAACGGTTCCGTGGTGGGCGTACAGCTCGGCGGCGAGCGTGTCGTCGAGCAGGATCGACTGGTAGTGGTCCACTGCAACTTCGACCGGCCCCGACTGGGCCTCGAAGGCCGCCAGGCCCAGGCGGTAGGCGACCTCGTCGGCGGCGGTGGTGGCCGCCGAGCCCAGGCGCTGAAAGAGCTGGCGGCGCAGGTCGGCGTCGGCGACGCGCTGGCCGTCCGTGAACGTCAGAAGCTGCTCGAACACCGCCCGGCGGGCCTGCTGGGCGCCGGGCTCGGAGGCGTCGTCGGCCTGCGCCATCCGCCGCAGCGCGGCCACCGCATGGTCCACGCCCTCGAGCACCGCCTCAGGCTTGCCCAGCGACGCCGCCACGTGCGCCAGGGCCACGCCCGACGACGCATCGCCGAGGTCGGCCTTCATCCGACGCGTCAGGTTCGCATACGCCCGCGACCAGGGCATGTAGCTCGACACCGACCGGTTGGTCGTGACGATCACCTGCCCGTCGTCGATCGCCAGGGCCACTGCAGCGGCACAGCGTATGTCGGCCTGCAGCCGGCCGGTCGCCATATCCAGCGCCGTCACGCGCTGGCGTCGGGGCACGAGCACCATCGATCCGACCGTCACGGGGCGGGCCACCGGCGGCTCGTCGCCCTCGTGGACCCAGCGCAGCTCCAGCGTGCGCCCGTCGAAGCACGCGACGTTGGCGCCCACGGCCAGCACGTCGTCGCCGGCCTGCGCCAGCAGCGTCGCCTGCGACCAGGGCGGCGTGGCCAGCTCCTGGATCACCTCGCCGGTGTCGGTGTGCAACAGCAGCGCGGGCGACCCGGCGCCCCAGGGCGGCACGATGACGCCGGCGCCGACGACCAGCGGCGCGTTGAGCGGCGACTCGGCCGCGCCGCGCAGCGGCGCGCCGGTAGCGCCGGGGACGGCCTCGCCGAGCAGGCAGCTCCAGATGACGGCGCCGCTGTGGCCGTCGATGCACGTGACCACCCCGAGGTTGTCGCTGATGAACAGTCGGCCGCGGGAGACGGTCATCTGCGCCAGGGGCCGGGCGGCGAAGCGGTGGCCGGAGGCGGCGCTGGAGAGGTGGCGTCGCCACAGGAGTTGGCCGGTGGCGGCATCGACGGCGGCGACGAAGGCGTCGTTGAAGCCGGAAATCTGGCTTCGCCGCAGCAGGACGAAGACGCGGTCGTAGCCGGCGATCGGCGTGCCGTGAAAGAAGGCGTTATCGAGCGAGGCGTCCAGGTCGCTGGGCTGGCGCTGCCAGAGCGTGCGTCCGTCGTCGCGGGCGAGGGCGCTGAGGTAGGTCGCCGGCTGCCACCACTGTCGGCGGCCCATCTGCGCCATGTCGGGGCCCAGCACGGCCATCACGCGATCGCCCCACACCGCCACGCCGCGCTCGTCGGGGAGCAGGCGCTGGGCGCTGAAGAATCGACCGGCCTGAATGTCGGGCCCGCCCGACACGACGTCGCCGCTGCTCCACAGCTCGCGGCCCGAGGCGCGGTCGATGGCCATCACCATCATGCCGGTGTTCACCAGCACCATGCGGTCGGTGAGCGTGGGCAGGCGGCGCAGGAGCAGGGCGTTGTCGGCGGAGGGCGCTTCGACCAGCGGGACCTGCCACAGCGGCGCGTCGAAGGACTCGGGCAGGTCGGCCGGCTGGGCCGGGGCGTCGGCGCCGCGCGCCGCCATGGCGCCGGCCAGGGCGTCCAGATCGTCGATGGTGCTGCCGGCCTGGATGCGATCAAGCTCGGCGCGGGCGGCGTCGAACGCCGTGGCGTCGCCGGCGATCGCGGCCTGCGCGGCGCGGAGCTGGTGGTACTGCAGCGCGTGGGCGGGCAGGTCGGGGTGGTCGGCGGCGGCGTCGAGCAGGGTGGCCGCGTCATCGACGGCGCCGCGCTCCAGCCACAGGCCGGTCAACTGCAGCGACGCCTGCAGGCCCGACGGGCACAGTGAGAAGCGATGCACGATCTGGGCCAGGGCCGCGGCGTCCGGGCCGTCGCCGTGCGCCAGCGCCAGCAGCCGCGCCGCCTCGGGCTCGTACGTGCGACGGTAGGCCTCCAGCCAGTCGCCGTGGCCGCGGATCGTCCGCCGCACCCACCGCGCCGCGTCCTCGTGCTGCGGCCCGGCGACACGCATGAGCTTCTGCGGGAACTGGTCGATCACCTGCTGCATCACCGCCGACGCATCGACGAGCCGGCCCTGATCGCGCAGGTGCAGGGCTCGGTCCACCAGTTCCTGGGCGGCGGGCGAATCCTCCAGATACACGGGAATCGCCGGCTGAGCGGACGTGTCCACCTGGGCTCGCAGCGCCGGGACGATCGCCAGCGCCCCGATGCCGGCCCAGAGGATGTGTCGGACCATTCGTTCCACGAAGAAGCCCGTGATTCTAGGAGGCCTATCGGTTGGACGACGGCCGGCCTGAAAAAGTTCGCCCGTCCAAGTGTAGAGCACCGGCGTGGGTCTGTGCTACCCTATCGCCGACCTATGGCCAGCAGTTTCACGATCGTCGGCATCGGCGAAGCGTTGTACGACGTGTTTCCCGATCGCCAGGATCCGGGCGGCGCCCCGCTCAACGTCGTCGTTCACGCCCAGCAGCTTGCGGCGCGGCGCGGCGGCCGGGCTGTGCTCGTCAGCCGCGTCGGGCAGGACCGGCTCGGCGACGACCTGATCGCCCAACTGCAGCAGCGTGGCATCGACACCCGCTACGTGCAGGCCGACCCCGACCGTCCCACCGGCGAAGTCCTCGTCGATGTCGCCGACCCCGCCAGGCCGTCGTTCGACATCCTTACGGGCGTGGCGTGGGACAACCTCTGGTTCGACCCCGACGACGAGGAGTTGGCCCGCCGTTGCGAGGCCGTCTGCTTCGGCAGCCTCGCCCAGCGCGACGCTCAGAGCCGCAACAGCATCTATCGCTTCCTCGACACCGCGCGGCGGGCGATCCGACTCTTCGACGTCAACCTCCGACAGAGCTACTTCGACCAGCACGTGCTGCGGCGAAGCTGCGAGTTGAGCACGGCGGTCAAGCTCAACGAGAGCGAGCTGCCCGTGGTGTGCGACCTGCTGGGCGTGGCGCTGGACAAGGAAGCGATCGACGCGCGGGCGGCGGCGCTGCGGGCTCGGTTCAACCTGCGCATGATCGCACTCACCCGCGCCGAGCGCGGCACGGTGCTCTACACCGCCGACGGCAAGCTCGAAGGCGACCCCGTGTCGTACCCGCCCGCCGACGACGCCGACTCGGTCGGCGCCGGCGACGCCTGCGCCGCGGGCCTGCTCGTGGGCCTGACCCTGCGCAAGCCCCTCCCCGCCGTGCTGCAGTTGGCCAACCACTGCGGCGCGTTCGTCGCCTCCCAACCCGGCGCGGTCCCCGCCCTGCCCGAGGCGATTCTGAAGATGGTGTGAACACCTTCTTGGTCGCGGGCGGAAACTCGACGCCGTCTCGCCCGATCAGAACAGCGACAGTTGCCCGCTGAGGTCGGGTCGGCGGAAGGCTTTGCGGCTGAGGGGGCGGATGTCGCGGTTGAGGCCGTATTTGCGGGTGAAGACCTCGAAGACGTTGGCGATCTGAGTGGTGACGGGGCTTTTGCCACGGCCGCGCTGGCCCTTGGCGGCGTTGTAGAGCTTGCCGCCGTGCGCCTGGCGCAGGAGCGACTCGACGTGGCCGGCCCGGTCGGGTGCGTGACGCTTGAGCCAATCGAGGAAAAGGTCCTTGAGCTGCCAGGGCAACCGCAGCAGGACCCAGGCGGCACGGGTGGCCCCCGCGTCGGCGACGGCCTGGAGTATGCGCGGCATCTCGTGGTCGGTCAGGCCGGGGATCACCGGGGCGACGTTGACGCTCACGTTCACGCCCGCCTCGACGAGCTGCCGGATCACCCCCAGCCGCCGGGCGGGCGCGGCGGCGCGAGGCTCCAGCACTTTCGCCAGCTCGTCATCGAGCGTTACCAGCGTCACGACCACCCGCCCGGTGTTCATCCGCGACGCCTTGGACCATAGCTCGATGTCGCGCAGCACCAGCGCGCTCTTGGTCATCGTCGTCACCGGCTGGCCGCACTCGACCATCACCTGCAGGCACTGGCGGGACAACTGCAGCTCCTTCTCCAGCGGCTGGTAGATGTCGGTGATCGCCGACATGACGATCGGCTCGCCCTTCCACGACGGCTTGCCCAGCTCCTCGCGCAGCAGCCGGGGGGCGTCGAACTTGGCGACGATCTTGGTCTCGAAGTCCAGCCCGCAGGAAAAGCCCAGGTACTCGTGATACGGCCGGGCAAAGCAGTAAATGCACCCGTGCTCGCAGCCGCGGTAGGGATTGACCGTCCAGTCGAACGGCACGTCCGACGTGGCGGCGACCTCGTTGATGACGCGGACCGTCTTGTCGGCGAAGACCTGCACCGGCACGCGCACCGGCGCATCGGCGTCGCCCCCTTCCGCCTCGACCTCGACCCACCGCGCATCGATCGCCTCGCCCAGCACGTGCAGCCGCACCGACTCGAACCGGTTGCCGGGGTTGAGCCCCGCCCCCCGCCGCCGCGCCAATCCCTGCGGCAGCGCGTCGCGGTACTCGTAGGTTCCGTCCATGACCAAACATTATCCAAACCAACTGGCAAAAGCAAGACCCGGCGCCGCGGCGGCGCAAGGCGCGACGCCCGGGGGACGGGTTCGCCCGCTTATTGCGTTACAACATAATCTTGACTTTTGGATCAATATTGCTATTCTCCTGACATGGCGACAGCGGCCGAGGCCATCGAGCACGAGCGGATCACGCTGGGAGGCGTCGAGTACGTCGTGGTGCGTGCGGCGCGGTTCGACGCCCTGTGCGCCGCGGCGGCGCGGGCGCCGACGGGGCCGGACGCCACCGAGTCGCTCTCGCCCTGGGCGGGCCAGCGCCAGACGATCGCCCGTCGGCTGATGATCCGCCGCAAACGCCTCGGGCTGTCGCAGGCGGAGCTGGCGCGGCGTGCCGGCGTGCGCGCCGAGACGCTCAACCGCATCGAGCGCGGCAAGGTCGATCCCGACTTCGCCACCATCCGCAAGCTGGCCGTCGCCCTCAGACCGGCCGCGGCAGACTAACCCCCACGAGGACGCCCACCATGGAACCATCAAGCCCCCCTATCGGCCCCACACTCACGCCCGAGGCGATCACCGCCGCGGTGATTCGTCTCGCCGCCGAGCAAGTCGGCGCCGACGCCGCGGAGATCACCGCGGCCACGCACCTGTTCCACGACCTGAATTTCGACAGCCTCGACATCGTCGAGTTCACGATGAACATCGAAGAGGAATTCGGCGTGTCCGTCCCCGACGAGGCGGCCCAGCACGTCAAAACGATTGGCGATGCGGTCGAGCTGCTCGCCGCAAGCGTCGACGCTCAGTAGCCTTCGCGCATCATCTTCTCGACCAGGGCCTCGTCGGCGTCGAGGCGCTTGAGTTCCGTGCGGAGGGCTTCGGCGCGGCGGTCGATGATGGCCATGTCCGACGGGCTGATGGGCTTGTTGGCCGACAGGACGCGATTGACCGTGTCGATCCAGGTGTGCATGGCGTGGCGCAGGCCCTCGACGTCGGGATGGGTCTGGGCCTTGATCGCGGTGAGGTCCTTCATCATGGTGGCCATGGTGGTGGCGGGCAGGTCGCTGCGCGTGATCCGCTGCTTGCCGGAGGTAACGACGACCCAGAACGGCCGTGCGGCGCTGAAGATCTCGATGACGGAGGCGGTGCGCGTGTAATGGCGGGGCGACTTGCCCTTGCCGATGTCGGCCGCGTGCTGGGCGGTGACGTGCCCGGGCGTGAGTTCGAGGATGCGGGCGAGCTTGTCCTGAATGGCCTTGCTCGACAGCGTGCCTACGCCGTACTGCTTCATCGTCTCCTGCACTTCGCCGTAGAGTGCGATCGACTCCTTGACGGCGTCGGCGCGATCGGCGCGCACGAGTGCGACGGCGTCATCGACCGAGGCGACGGTGAAGATCTGCATCCCGCGCAGCACTTCGAGACGATCCTGGGGCTTGACCATCAGGTCGGCGACGGCGGGCGCGTTCTGCGTCGGGATGAGCGTGAGGGTGCATCCGTCGGCCATGGCGCCCCTGATTTTGGCGGCGACGCCGCCGATCGGCTGGACGGTGCCGTTGACCGCGATGTCGCCGGTGATGGCGACTTTCGGATCGATGGCGTAGCCCTCGAAGAGCGAGCGGAGCAGCAGGGCGAATGCCGTGCCCGCCGAGCCGCCGTCCTTGGGCGAATAGCGCTCCTCGAAGCTGACGGCGATGGCGCTCTTGCCCAGGGTCGGATGGGCGACGCGGACGTAGCGGACGGCCTCATCGAGCGCCGAGCGCATGTCGTCGCCGATCTGGCCGCGGATCTCGACGCGACCGGCGGCGTCGCCGGACTGGGCCGTGGCGATGATGCCCACCGCCATGCCGGTGAGTCGGCCCGAGTCGAGCTGACGCACCACCATGCCCTTGATCGTGGACTGCGGCCGCTCCACGGTGTCGGCCGCCCGCGCGGTCGAGGACCACTGCAGCACGACAGCCGCGACCAACCCGATCGCCGACCGGCGAAAACCCGACGTTGTCATGATGGGTGCAAGCATCCCGAAAGCCCCTGTGGCACATGCGAATGGGACGATTATAGCAGATGCCGGCCGCCGCGATCAGCGCACTGCCATGACGGCCCATTCACCGGCATCACTCAACCCTTCTTCTGCTCCTTTGCCCACGTGTCCTTGAGCGTGACGGTGCGGTTGAAGACGGGCTTGTGCGGGCTCGAGTCGCGATCGACGCAGAAGTAGGCGTGGCGCTCGAACTGCAGGTGGTCGCCGGGGCGGGCGTCGGCGAGGGCGGGCTCGACCTTGGCTCCCGCGATGACTCGCAGGGAGTCGGGATTGACGTTGGCGAGGATGTCGCCCTCCTCGGGGTCGGGCTTGCTGAACAGGTGGTCGTATAGACGCACCTGGGCGTCGAGGGCGTGTGCTGCACTGACCCAGTGGATGGTTCCCTTGACCTTGCGGACCTTGCCCTCGGCATCCGCAGGTGGGCTGTTGCCGCCGCGGGTCTGCGGGTCGTAGGTGCAGTGCAGCTCGACGATGCGGCCGGCGGCGTCCTTCACGACGCCGGTGCAGGTGATCCAGTAGGCGTAGCGCAGCCGCACCTCGCGGCCGGGGCCGAGGCGGAAGAACTTGGGCGGCGGGTTCTCCATGAAGTCATCACGCTCGATGTAAAGCTCTTTGCCGAATGCGAGCTGGCGTGTGCCCGCCGATTCATCTTCGGGATTGTTTACCGCGTCGAAGGTTTCGATCTTGCCTTCCGGCCAATTCGTGATCACCACCTTGAGCGGATCGAGCACCGCCATGCGACGCGTGGCCCGCTTGTTGAGGTCGTCACGGAGCAGCGTTTCGAGCTTGGCGAACTCGATGTTGTTCTCGCGCTTGGCGACACCGGCCTCGTCCCAGAATCGGCGGATGGCCTCGGGCGTGTACCCGCGGCGGCGCATGCCACGCAGCGTCGGCATGCGCGGGTCGTCCCAGCCGCTGACGTGGCCGCCGGTGACCAACTGCAGCAGCTTACGCTTGCTGGTGATCATGTACGTGATGTTGCCGCGGGCGAATTCGATCTGCCGGGGTTTGTACGTGACGCCTGGCGGGAACGCCCCTGCTTCGGCCAGCCGGTCGCAGAACCACTCGTACAGCGGGCGGTGGATCTCGAAGCTGATGTCGCACAGCGAGTGGGTGACGCCCTCGATCCAGTCGCTCTGGCCGTGAGCCCAGTCGTACATGGGGTAGATGCACCACGTGCCGCCGGTGCGGGGGTGCTCGGCGTGGAGGATGCGGTACATGACCGGGTCGCGCATGACGATGTTGGGCGAGGCCATGTCGATCTTGGCGCGCAGGACGCGCGAGCCGTCGGGGAACTCGCCCTTCTTCATGCGCTCGAAGAGGTCGAGGCTCACTGCAGCGTCGCGATCGCGGAAGGGGCTTTCCTTGCCCGGGGCGGTGAGCGTGCCGCGCGTCTGGCGGATTTCGTCGGCGGTCTGGTCATCGACGTAGGCGTGGCCGCGCTCGATCAGGAGCCTGGCCCAGGCGTAGAGCTGCTCGAAGTAGTCCGAGGCGTAGCACATGCGGTCCCAGTCGAAGCCCAGCCAGCGCACGTCCTCCTGGATGGCGTCGATGTACTCCTGCTCCTCCTTGGTGGGGTTGGTGTCGTCCATGCGGAGGTGAGTCACGCCCGGAACCTGGCCGCCGAACCGCTGGGCCATGCCGAAGTCGATGCAGATGGCCTTGGCGTGGCCGATGTGCAGGTAGCCGTTGGGCTCGGGCGGGAAGCGCGTGACGACGCGGTCGTAGCGCCCGCCGCGCAGGTCCTCGGCGATGGCGTCCTCGATGAAGTGCGCGGGCTTGGTAGGTGCGGGCTCAGTCATGGGAACTGCATCGCAGGGCATGATATTCACATCCGTGTGACAAGCAGGCCCGCCGATTGTACGTGCTGGCGCATCGCCAATCGAATCAACAAATCCGCTAGAATCGCGTCATGGGTCCAGATCGAGTCGTCACGCGCTTCGCACCCTCGCCCACCGGGGCGTTGCACATCGGCGGGGCGCGCACGGCGCTCTACTCGTGGGCCTACGCCCGCGGCCGCGGCGGATCGTTCATCCTCCGATTCGAGGACACCGACCAGAAGCGCTCCAGCGAAGCCTCGGCCGAGGGCATTCTCCGCGATCTGAAATGGCTCGGCCTCGACTGGGACAATGCCGGGAGCGAGCCGCGGCAGTCACAACGCCTGGACCGTTACAACGAGCACATCGACAAGCTGCTGCGGGCCGGTCGCGCCTACGAGGACGCCGGCGCCGTTCGCTTCCGCATGGACAGTGACGTGGTCATCGACGACGCGGTGTATGGCCGGGTCGAGGTGAAGGCTGCCGATCTGGAGGACTTCGTCATCCGCAAGGCGGACGGCTTTCCGACGTTTCACCTGGCGGTCGTGGTCGATGACGCGGACATGGGCGTGACGCACGTGATCCGCGGCCAGGAGCATCTGTCCAACACGCCTCGTCACGCGGCGTTGTTCGATGCGTTCGGGTACGCCCGCCCGGTGTTCGCCCACACGCCGTCGATCATGAACCCCGACGGGTCGAAGATGAGCAAGCGCGACAAGGCGAAGATCGCCCGTGCGGCGGCGACGAAGTGGCTCGACGACCACGACCCGCAGGAGGCCGCCGACCTCGCCCAGCCGGCGGGCATCGACCTCGAAGCGTTCAACGCCTTCGTCGCCAGGCAGCACGACGACCTCGATGTCGCCACCGCGATCGCACACCACCTGGGCGTCGCCCTGCCCGAGATCAACGTCGCCGACTTCCGCGTCAGCGGCTACCTGCCGGGGGTCATCTGCAACTACATCACGCTGCTGGGCTGGAACCCCGGCGGGGACATCGAGCGCTACGACATGGATTTCTTCCGGCAGAAGTTCGACTTCGACCGCGTCAACAAGAGCAACAGCCGCTTCGACCGCGAGAAGCTGCTGGCGTTCAACGGCGAGGCGCTGGCGCAGTTGACCCCCGAGGCGTTCGCGCGCGCCCTGCGCCAGCACCTGGGCGCCCACCACGTGCAGGCCCTCTACGACCTGGAGAACAAGGGCGTGTTCGACGCCTTCGCCGTCAGCTACCAGGCCCGCAGCAAGACGCTGGAAGACCCGTTGAAACAGGGCCGGTTCTTCCTCGATCCCGACGACACGATCGCCTACGACCCCGACGCGGTGAAGAAGGTGCTGGCGAAGAACGACGGCGAGGGCGTCGCCGTGCTGCGCGAGCTGAAGGCGGCGCTCGCTGCAGTGGACCCATGGACCGGGCAAACCGCGCACGACGCGATCGCGGCGTTCGCCAACTTCCGGGGGCTGGGCATGGGCAAGGTCGCCCAACCCCTGCGCGTCGCGGTGAGCGGAACCACCGTCAGCCCCCCCATCGACGCCACCCTCGCCATCCTCGGCAAGGCCGCGACGCTCGCCCGCATCGAACGCTGTCTCACCATGTAAAGCCGCGACCACCGGTCGCGCCGCGCGGCCACTGGCCGCGGCTATTCAGGAGCCACCATGAGTCTCATCGTCACCGGCAGCATCGGCATTGACACCATCGACGCGCCCACCGGCACCGTCGAGAACGTGCTGGGCGGGTCGTGCGTCTATTTCGCCGCCGCCGCCACCTTCTTCACGCCCGTGCGGCTCGTCGCCGCCGTCGGCGACGATTTCCCCGACGCCTGCGGCAGGGTGTTCGAGCACTTCCACATCGACACCGCCGGACTCGAACGCCGCGCCGGCAGCAAGACCTTCCGCTGGCACGGCCGCTACCACGACGACATGAACGTCCGCGACACCGTCGAGGTGCAACTGGGCGTGCTGGCCGAGACCATCCCCGGGGTCCCGCCGCAGTACCGCGACAGCCGGTACGTCTTCCTCGCCAACACGCACCCCGCCGGTCAACTGCAGCTCCTCGCCAGCTTCCCCGACGCGCGGCTGGTCGTCGCCGACACCATGGACCTGTGGATCGCCCACGAAAAACCCGTCCTGCTGGAGCTGCTCCGCAAGGTCGATGGCCTGGTGCTCAACTACGAGGAGTCGTTTCAGTTGACCGGCAAGAGCAACATCGTCCTCGCCGGGGAGGCGATCCTCGACATGGGCCCGCGCTTCGTCGTCATCAAGAAGGGCGAGCACGGTGCGTTCCTGCTGCACCGCGACGGCGTCGCCGCCCTGCCCGCCTTCGCCGCACGCGACGTGGTCGATCCCACCGGCGCCGGCGACAGCTTCGCCGGGGGCATGATGGGCCACCTCGCCGCCCTCGGAAACGACGAAGTCTCCGTCGCCGCGCTCCGCAAAGCCATGGCCTACGGCACCGTCGTCGCCAGCTTCACCATCGAGTCGTTCAGCCTCGACCGCCTCCAGGAGATCACCCGCGCCGACATCGACCGGCGCCTGGCCGACTACCGCCGCATGCTGGCGTGGGAGTAGCCTCGGCACGCAACACGACCACAGCGACCGAGTGGAGGCTGTTCATGATGCACGACACCTCCGCAACCTCCGTACCTCAAGGTCTGCCGCCGCGGGCGAGAAAGCGTCTGGCGAAGGAGGCAGAACAGTACACGTGGTGGTCGGCTCGACGCTGGATTGGCGACGGCATCCTCGTCGCCATATTCCTCGTTCTGCTCTGGCTGCACATTCTGCACTCGCTGCACATTTGGCTGTTGCTCATTCTCTTCATCCCCTGCGGCCTGATCGTCAATCACTTCTTTCACCGGCCTGCATTCAAGGAAGGATTGCGCCGGCGTCTCGCCGAGCTGTCGTCCGACGGCCGCCTCACGCACTGCGTGGAACGCGACTATGACCTGCGCGCCACTCGTGGCGACACCTGCCCGGAATGCGGTGCGTGGGTCGAGGCGGACAGGCTTCTGGTTGCGATGCTCAAACGCAGGTGACTCGCTTGTCCTCCGCAGATTTTTCTTGGACATCTGCAACGCCGCGATAGGATGACGGATAGACAGACCGATGCGGCGCGTGGCGCACGATCAGGCGCGGCGGCAATATCAGTCATCGTTCGATTCCATCCCTACCTGCCCCGCCCGATTCAACCACCTGCCGCTTCGATCGCCCGATGGACGGTCCATCGGGCGGGCGCGGTGGTTGCGCGGCCATCCGGGGGCAAAAGGGCTGCGGACCACTGCAGCGCGATGCGTGCGCGCTCATCGAGCGCGGAAAGGCAGGTGTGTGATGGCGTTTACCGCGGATCGTCCCTGGCTGCGTCTGGTCATCGACCACAACCCGTTCTACCTGCTGTCGGGCGCGTTCATGCTGCTGGGCTGTTACGCCATCAGCGTCGATACGCACGGCCAACCGGATGCGCTGATGCCGCTGCTGCGGCTGATGGGGGTGTTCCTGGCGTACCAGGCGGCGGTGCTGGGGCTGGGGTCGTGGCTGGCGCGGTTGGCGTCGCCGCAGATGCAGCGCGACGCGGCGCACCTGCTGGTGGTGTGGGCGGTGCTGACGCTGGACGCCACGCTGCTGTACCACGAGCTGTTCACGCGCAGCCTGACGGCGGGGACGGCGCTGGCGTGCGTGGGTGTGACGTGGTCGCTGGCGGGGCTGGCGGCGATCGGTCGGGTCGTGCGGCTGCGGCTGTCGAGCGTGGCGTGGGCACTGATCGCGGCGGACGTGGTGCTGATCCACGTGGTGCCGGGCTGGTATCGCTGGTTTGCCGCCAGCGGGTTCCTGCCGCCGCTGACCGAGTTCCGCGCCGCGTGGCTGCTGGGCCTGTGGATCGCCGCCCACGCCCTGGCCCCGGACTGGTCCCGCCCCCGGAAGTCTTCCCGCGCCGGA
This sequence comes from uncultured Phycisphaeraceae bacterium, assembly GCA_964518335.1. Lineage (GTDB taxonomy): Bacteria > Planctomycetota > Phycisphaerae > Phycisphaerales > Phycisphaeraceae > CAZFDT01. The sequence continues at coordinate 6,120 of CAZFDT010000047.1, read as the reverse complement.
CACGTGGCGATCCTCCATCGGCTGCTGCTGATCCTTCCGGGGGTGTCGGTGCTGGCCCACGTGTACGTCGCCAACTGGACGTACAGCCGTCACGGCTCGGAGGCGTTCGACGCGCATCACCTGGTGCCGCTGCTGCTGGGCGTCGCGGCGGTCGTGGCCCGCGCCGGGTGGCGGGAGGAGCAACGCCGACTGGCCCGCGCGGCGGCAGTGGGCATGGGCGGCGCTGCAGTGGCCCTGAGCCTGGTGACGGTCCCGCGGCACATGTCGCTCTACTGGCCGTGGATGGACGCGATGGCGATCCACATCCCCGGCCTGGCGGTGACGGGCTTTGCCGCGCTGCTGCTGTGGACCTGGCTGCACCACCGCGGCGGGCCGACGCTGGCGTGCGGCTACCTCACGGCAGCGACCGCCTTTTGGCTGCACACGCCCCCGTTCATCGCCCGCGCCGGCCGCGCCGCCATCACCTGGCTGCGCAACCTCATGCCCGACGACGGCGCCGACTGGGGCGTCCTGGCCATCGCCGCCGCGTTCGTCACGCTGGCGATCGGCGCTGCAGTAAGCCTGTGGCCGCAATCCAGGAACCCATCGCCTGCTCGGAAGCTTTAGCGGGCGATGGTGGTGCGGATGACGAGGATGACCTCGTGGCCGGGGCGGACCGAGGCCATGGCCCCGGACACGCCGGTGACGACGATAGCACCGCCATCGGGGACGCGGACCGAGGAGCGGAACTCGACGCCCTCACCATGAGGTAGTTCGAGTGCGACATCGGTGGCGACGCCGGGGGAGGCCGGGTCGATGTCGCCGGCGGCGCGGACGCTGCCGTTAACGTGGCCGGTGGTGATGGGCTTGTTCTTCTCCGGCTCGTCGAGTTTGATCTGGCCACCCATGCTGCCGCCCAGGTCCAGGGTTGGACCTGTAGCAGGGCTGCCGGCGGGCACGCGCGTGGTGCGCAGCGACGTGCGGAGCACCAGTTCGCCGCGGAAGGTAAGCACGAGCGAGTCGCCGTCGAAGGCGATGGTGGGCTCGATGTCCAGGACCGCGCCGGTGCGGGCGGTGGACACGGTGGGATCGATGCCGGCGGTGTCGGGGACGGGCTCGACGTCAGAGAGGAATGTGTCCTGCTTGCCTGCGGCGAGATAGACGCGTTGACCGTTGAAGCACGCGGTGCGGAGGATGCCCAGTGAGCGTACGGCATCGCCGCGCAGTTGCCCGACCAACTGCCGGGTCTGCGCCGGGTTTAGCACGTGGCGTGACGTTTCGCCCGACAGCGCGGCGTCGAGTTGCTCGGTGGGGGCTTCGATGAAGCGGGCGTCCACGAAGATGACCCGCGAGGTGTCGTCGGCCAGGCCGCGCAGCAGTTGATCGACCTGGGCATGGTGCTGTGGTGTGGTGCGGATCACCAGCGAGCCGCGCACTTCGCTAGCACTGAACAGATCGCCGCCCAACGCCGCCCAGTGTGTCGGATCACCAATGGTGTCCTGGATCAGATTGATGATCTGCTCGATCAGTGCAGCGCGGTTGGCTTGGCTGGCTTCGACATCGTCGCCGTCGCCGTCATCGCCAAACAGGCCGTAGCCGCTCCCGCCGCCACCCTTGCTTGCATCGCTCATGCGCACGTTGCTACCGCCACTGTTGGTGTTGGATAGCGCCGCGTTAAGATCGAACGTCGGGCCGCGGAAGTTGGGCACGGCCACGAGCAGCGGGCGGATATCGTAGGTGCGGGTGACCAGGTTTCTTTTTGCCAGTGCATGATGGCTGGAGATCACCGCAACGCGGCCGGAGACCTCCCACGCGACGCCGACCTGTTGCGTCACCATGTCCAGCGCCTCGGCGACCGTCACCTGTTTGGCCTCGAGCGACACTGCGGCATCCGCCGCCGACCCCAACGGCTCGCGCTCGAGGCTGAACGTCACGCCCGTGCGCTGCTGCAGTTGCTCGACGACGCGGCGAAGGGGCGTCTCGATGAACTGCACGTCGATCTTCTTTGACAGCGGCTCGGCGAGTGCGCCCATGCGGTCCGGGTCACGTTCGGCGGCCACTGCAGCGCAGGCGAACACGACCGACAACGCGAGGATCGGAAGGGAGGTGCGCATGGTGTGGCTCCGGAGGCTGGGGGATGGGATGAATGATACTCGCTCCGGCCGGCGGTGCGCGCAGGATCGCCCGGGGTGATCGCTCGGCGGCAGGTTTGCCGCCGGCTGTCGAGATGGGAGGTCAGATCACGGCGTTGGCGGCGGCGGGGACGACGGGGTCGCGGCCGACGCTGTGGTAGATGAAGCCGAGCTCGCGCATGACTTCGGAGCGGTAGAGGTTGCGGCCGTCGAAGATGACGGGGCTGTTCATCAGCTCGCGGATCTTGTCGAAGTCGGGATGGCGGAACTCGTCCCAGTCGGTGCAGATGACCAGGCCATCGGCGCCCTCAAGTGCGGCCATCGGTTCGTTGCAGTAGGCGATCTTCTCGCCGATGTCGGGGAGTTTGCGACAGTTGTCGTCGGCGACGGGATCGAAGGCGACGACCTGGGCGCCCCAGTCCAGCAGTTTGCGGATGATGGTGAGCGAAGGCGCTTCGCGGATGTCGTCGGTGCCGGGCTTGAAGGCGATGCCCCAGACGGCGACCTTCTTGCCGGACAGTCCGCCGCGGGCGGCGTCGAAGTGCTTGTCGAGCTTGGTGAGGAACTCGGCGCGTTGGGCCTGGTTGACCTTGTGGACGGCTTCGAGGAGGACGGTGGGCATGTCGGATTCGCTGCCCATGGAGATGCAGGCGAGCACGTCCTTGGGGAAGCAGGAGCCGCCGTAGCCCAGGCCGGGGTAGAGGAACTGGTTGCCGATGCGTTTGTCGGAGCACATGCCGCGGCGGACTTCCTCGATGTCGGCGCCGTAGCGTTCGCAGAGGTTGGCGATCTCGTTGATGAAGCTGATCTTGGTGGCGAGCATGGCGTTGGCGGCGTACTTGACCATCTCGGCGGAGGGGATGTCCATGAGGAAGATGGGGTTGCCGTTGCGGACGAAGGGGTCGTAGAGGTCGCGCATGCGGTCGCCGGTGCCCTTGTCCTCGCAGCCGACGACGACGCGGTCGGGGTAGTTGAAGTCGCGGATGGCGGCGCCCTCTTTGAGGAACTCGGGGTTGCTCGCCATGCGGAAGGGCTTCTTCGTGCGGGAGGCGATTTCCTTTTTGACCTTGGCGTTGGTGCCGACGGGCACGGTGGACTTGATGACGACGATCTTGGCGCGGCGTTCGTCGATGCCGCCGCCGGTGGGACCCTCGGCCTGCTCGATGGCGTCGCCGATGTCGCGTGCGGCGGCGAGCACGTACTTGAGATCGGCGCGGCCCTGCTCGTCGCTGGGCGTGCCCACGCAGATGAAGATCAGCTCGGCGCCCTGGTAGGACGAGGCCTTGTCGGTGGTGAAGTGCAGGCGGCCGGCCTTGACGTTGCGCTTGATCAGTTCGTCCAGCCCCGGCTCGTAAATGGGCGACACGCCCTGATTGAGCAACTCAATCTTCCGGGGGTCGATGTCCAGACACGTCACGTCGTTGCCCGTGTTGGCAAAGCAGGTGCCGGTGACCAGACCCACATAGCCCGTTCCAACCATGGTGATACGCATATGGCTTTCCCTGAATCGACCCGTCGCCAGGACGGGTATACCAATCCGTTATCGGCCGCGGGGCGCACCTCGCCCCCATCTAATGTCGGCCAAACCCTGCTTGAAGTGTACTCACGTGCGTCTGTCGGAGTTCGAGTGATCCGCTCGAACGCGGCGTCTTGCGTATCCCATGCCGACCGGGCTCGACCACCGTGACACTTCTATCGAGACAATAACCCCGGACACTTCGATTGCGACACCCCAAGTTCAGTGTGACGACTTGCCCGGGTGTATCCGATAAGATACACTGTGGGAGTGGTCCAGATTCATCAGACTGACGAGTACCGTCGCTGGTTTGAGAGACTACGCGATCGGCAGGCCCGGATGCGCATTCTTGCCCGCATCCGCCGTCTGTCATTGGGAAACATGGGCGACGTGCGGCCCGTCGGTGAGGGCGTGTCAGAACTGCGCATCGATTACGGCCCCGGCTACAGAGTCTATTTCAAGCAGCAGGGCGCGGCGTTCGTGATCCTGCTTGCCGGCGGCGACAAGCGAACACAGGCACGCGACATCGACAAGGCCCGCACGCTGGCTCGAACCATGACAGGGAGATAACGATGGCCAACACCAAGACCAAAACGCGCCCGTGGGATGCGGCGGACTATCTGCAATCGGAAGAGGACATGGCAGCCTATCTGGAGGCGGCTCTGGAAGAGGACGACCCCGCGCTGTTCACCGCAGCGCTGGGTGACATCGCCCGCGCCAAGGGCATGACTCGCATCGCCCGCCAGGCCGGCATGGGACGGGAGAGCCTCTACAAGGCACTGTCGCCCGAGGGCAACCCCGAGTTTGCCACGGTCATCAAAGTCCTGCGCTCGCTGGGCATCAAGCTGCACGCCACGACCGCCTGACTCGGCCGATAGAACCGGCCCGGCATGTCCAGTATGATGAGGGACTTGCCATCGCGCGGCCGGGGGCCGCCCCAGGACAGGTGATTTGCCCATGACAGCGACGACGACCGAACCCACCCCGCAGAAGAAGCTCAACGAGGTCGAGCACCTCAAGCTCGCCAAAGACGGTTACGACGTGCTGCAGGACATGCTGCGCTACTCGGACGCGGGCGATTACGACGCGATCGACGCTGACGACCTGTCGGCCCGGTTCAAGTGGTACGGCGTGTACCGCCAGAAGCCCAACGTCGGCCACTTCATGTTCCGCATCAAGATCCCCGGCGGCCAGCTCTCCCCACGCCAACTCACCGTCATCGCCGAGCTGACCGACCGCTACGCCCGCGGCTTCGGCGACATCACCACGCGCCAGACCATCCAGCTCCACTGGCTCACCATCGCCGACCTCAAGCACGTCTTCAAGACGCTCTGGGACATCGGCATGACCAGCCAGTTCGCCTGCGGCGACTGCCCACGCAACATCGTCAGTTGCCCCCTGGCCGGCGTCCTCGATGACGAGATCATCGACAGCTCCGCCCACGCCCGCGCCATCCACGACATGTACGTCGCCTCCGGCCGCGAGTTCAGCAATCTCCCCCGCAAGTTCAAGCCCTCCATCGGCGGGTGCAGACTCCACTGCCACCAGCCCCAGATCAACGACTTCGGGTTCTACGGCGTCCAACGCACCACGGCCGCGGGGAGCGAGACCGGCTACGGCCTGCTCGTCGGCGGCGGACTGTCCTCGACGCCCCACTTCGGCCAGCCCATGCGCGCTTTCGTCAAGCCCGACCAGGTCGTCGACGTTTCCCGCGCCATCGCCACGCTCTTCCGCGACCACGGCTACCGCGAGAAGCGCACCCGCGCCCGCCTCAAGTTCCTCGTCGCCGACAAGGGCTGGCAGTGGACCCGCGACACCATCGAACAGATCCTCGGCTACGCGCTCGAGCACGACGACTCCCTGCAGCACCCCCCGGCCGTGCACAGCGACCACATGGGCATCGGCACGCAGAAGGACGGCAACTGCTACGTGGGCATCCCCATCGAGCGGGGCCGATTCACCGCGCGCAACATGGCCGACATCGCCCGCCTCGCCGAGAAATACGCCTCCGCGGCTTGCGGGGGCCGCATCCGCACCACCGCCAAGCAGAACATCATCATCCTCGACGTGCCCCCCGCCAGCGTGGACGCGCTCGTCGGGGAGCTCACTGCAGCAGGCCTGCCGCCCCAGGCCCACAGCCTGCGCGACTCGCTGATCTCCTGCACCGGCAGCGAGTTCTGCAACCTCGCCGTCGTCGAGACCAAGCACCGCGCCGGCCGCGTCCTCCGCTGGCTCGAAGAAAACGTCGAGATCGACTTCCCCTTGTTCATCAGCTTCACCGGATGCCCCAACGCCTGCGCCCAGTACCAGGTCGCCGACATCGGGCTCACCGGCATCCCCGTGCAGACCGACGAGGTCGGGCCCGACGGCAAGAGGATCAAGGTCGATGGTTACAACGTGCTGCTGGGCGCGGGCCTGGGCAGCGACCCGGTCTTCGGCGAGGTGATCGCCAAGAAGGTCGTCGGCGACCTGATCCACCTGTCGATCAAGGGT
>CAZFDT010000046.1:0-38857 GCA_964518335.1 uncultured Phycisphaeraceae bacterium | reverse complement strand
AGGACACTTCTATTGAGACAATGATGAGGACATTTCTATCGAGCCGGTACACGGTGTGACGCGCCGGGTTGTCATTTACGCTCGCTGCCCTAAAATGCGGTGCTTCACAGGCCCCGTCGTCTAGCCAGGTCTAGGACACCAGGTTTTCATCCTGGTAACACGGGTTCAAATCCCGTCGGGGTCATTGAGTGCCGCAGCCCAGGGGCTGCGGCATCATCTTGCGCATCCGGGTTGGACCCTTGCGTTGCAGTGATCCGTCGGCGGGAGGAGGTCGGTCGCCCGCGGGCGATGGGGTGGATGGCCGCACATTCTTGGGCGTGGGATTTGACATTGGGTTAGAACCGTTCTAATCTCATTCACGTCGGGGAAAACCGCCCGCCTGCGAATCCGGCTTGTCCGGGTTCTTTCCGCGGGGCTCCGCACGGAATGCTGAACGGAACCGAGCCTCGGGCCAGTGCCCAGGGCTCTTTATTGATCCTCTCGGTTGCGCCGCGTGGCGACGGCCGATGGTTGGTGGGCGCAACACGCAGAAGGAGTCTGGCACGATGTTGACCGTTGGACAGAAGTTTCCCGAATGGCACAGCCGGGCCTGCACGGGTCTGACCAAGGACGACCTGGTCGAACTGCACCACGACAGCTACCCCGGTCGGTGGCAGCTTTTCGTCTTCTACCCCAAGGATTTCACGTTCGTGTGCCCGACCGAACTCGTCGAGTTCGGCAGGCGGGCCAAGGACTTCGAGGACCGTGATACGGTGATCCTCGGTGGCTCAACCGACAACGAGTTCAGTCACATGGCGTGGCGCAACGCCCATCCCGACCTCAAGGACCTGCCCTACCCCTTGATCGCCGCGCAGAAGCTGGCACGGGACCTGGGCATCATCGATCCGAAGGAGCAGGTGTGCTTGCGCGCGACGTTCCTGGTCGATCCCCAGGGCGTGATCCAGTGGGCCCAGGTCAACAACCTGAGCGTCGGGCGGAGCGTGGACGAAACACTGCGCGTGCTCGATGCGATCCAGAGCGACGAGCTGTGCCCGTGCAACTGGAAGCCCGGCGACGCGACGCTCAAGGTCTAACCGCGAAACAATACTCGTTGGATTCGGGGATCAGGGATCGGGCTTGCCCGCTCGGTTTCCCGAACCCTCGCGCCCGATCCTCACAACCCGATTCCCTCACCGCACCATGACCACTGCCACCACCAGCCCGCTCGATGCGCTGCGCGACCGCGTTCCCGACGCCGCCAGGGATCTGAAGCTCAACATCCAGTCGGTGCTTGCCGGCGACAAGCTCACCAAAGACCAGGCTCTCGGGTGCGCCCTGGCCTCGGCGATGTTCCTGCAGCAGCGCGAGCTCGTCGAGGCGCTGGCGGCGGCGGCGAGCGCGCCCCTTATCGACGACGCCAAGGCCGCCGCCGCGATCATGGCGATGAACACGGTCTATTACCGCTTTCGGCACATGACCGGGAACGACAAGCTCAAGCAGATGGCCCCGCGGCTACGCATGAATCGCATGAGCCAGCCCGCCACCGACAAGGCCACCTTCGAGCTGATGGCCATGGGCATTGCCGCCCTCGAAGGTTGCCAGATGTGCCTCAGCGCCCACGAGGCGTCGATCGTCAAGCACGGCCTGACCGATGAGCACGTGCACGACGCCGTCCGCATCGCCGCCGCGGTCAAGGGCTTCGCGGTGGCGCTGTCGCTGTAGCCATGAAAAAGCCCCGCCAAGCGTATGCGGGGCTGTCTTGATGTCGGGCTCACTTACCGATACAGCTCGATGATCAGGTTCATGTTCACGTCGAACGGGACCTGGTCGCTGGTAGGCTCGGCGATGATCTTGGCGGTGAGGGTCGAGGGATCGAAGCTCAGCCAGGCGGGGACTTCGTGGCCGGGCAGTGACTCCATGTTCTCGCGGACGAGCTTCTGGATGTCGTTCTTGAGCGTGATCTGGTCGCCGGGCTTGGCGGAGTAGCTGGCGACGTCGGTCTTGCGGCCGTTGACCAGCACGTGCCCATGGCCCACGAGCTGGCGGGCCGACCAGATGGTGCGGGCCCAGCCCAGACGGCGAATGACGTTGTCGAGGCGGCACTCGAGGAGGCGGAGCAGGGCTTCGCCGGTGTTGCCCTTGGCCCGACCGGCGGTTTCGAGATAGCGGCGGAACTGCTTTTCCAGCACGTTGTAGTGGTAGCGCAGCTTCTGCTTCTCGTTGAGGCGCACGCCGTAATCGCGCAGGCGTCGGCCGCGGAAGCCGTGAACGCCCGGCGGATTGAGCTGCCGCTTGGTAGTGTGCTTGGGGATGTCGGCAATGGGGACGCCGACGCGACGGGACAGCTTGACCTTGGGGCCGGTGTAGTTGGCCATGGCATTCACCCGCCCGCTTACGTTTCCGCAGGGGAAACTTCCGGGGGGCCCTTGTGGTGCTCGGCCGCGACTGCGGCTCCGCGATGCACAGAAGTTCTGACCCACAGCGGGTCAGCACGTGGAGCCGGGCATTATGCCACGAAACGCCCGACGCATCAAACGTGTTGCCTGTGGGCAACATGCGGTCGCACCCGACCCGGGCGGGCCCGGACTGTTAGGCATGCAAGTGCATGTCAATGGTGGATTTGGAGGTTCGTGGCCAAATGGCAGCCTCCCGGCACGGCGCTCGCCTGTATTCCGGTATGTTGCGCTGGGCGATCATCGCGGGTTTGGCCGCCGCCGTTCTCAGCGGGTGCAAGGCGTCGTTCGACCACCCCGCTGACACGCTCGGCTACCGCACGCGCCAGGGGGACCCGCCCAGCCTCGTGTTCAGCCCTCCCGAAGTGCCCCACGACGAGTGGGACGCCTGGTACGCCGGCCGCAACGATTACCGCCCCAGCACGCCCGCGGGCCTTCGCTCGTCCGTCATCGAAGCCACCACCACCTACACCGTCGATCGTCAGTGGATAAGCAACGGCCGCGTCCACGACCACTATCACACCACCACTTACACCGCCCGCTCGTCGCAAACCGTGCGATAGCGGGGATTCCGGGGTTTCCGGAGTTTCCGGAGTTTCCGGAGTTTCGGGGGGCGCTGCTACCATGACAGTGTGAACGGAACTGCTGCCATGCTCGCCGAGTTGCGCGCCATAGTTGGGGGTGACGGCGTGCTGTCGGATCGCGATGAGTTGAAGGTGTACGAGTGCGACGGGTTCCCCATCGCGCGGGGGCTGCCGACGGCGGTGGTCTTTCCCACGACGACGGACGAGGTCGCCGCGTGCGTAAAGGTACTGGCGCGGCACGACGTGCCCATCGTCCCTCGCGGCAGCGGCACAGGTCTGACCGGGGCGTGCGTGGCCTTCGGTGAGGGCGTCATCCTCTGCACGTCGCGCATGACGAGCATCGAATCGATCGACGTCGCCAACCGTGTTGCAGTGGCGCAGTCAGGCGTGCTGAACCTGTCGCTCAGCGCGGCCGTCCTCGACGCCTGCCGCCGCGAGGGCCTGAACGTGGACCTGCACTTTTCGCCCGATCCCTCGAGCCAGCGGGCCTCGACCATCGGCGGCAACGCGGCCACCAACGCCGGAGGCATCAACACCCTCAAGCACGGCGTGACGACCAGCCACATCCTGGGCGTCGAGGTCGTGCTCGCCGACGGCAGCGTGCACGTGTCCGGCGGGGCGCCGCTCTACGACCGTCTCGGAGCCGATCTGCCGGGCGTGCTCTGCGGCAGCGAAGGCACGCTGGGCGTCATCACGCGTCTGTGGTGCAGGCTGTCGCCCCGACCCGCGCACTTTCGCACCATCTATGCCGTGTTTGACTCCACCGCCGACGCCTGCCAAGCCGTCACCGATGTGATCGCCAGCGGCATCGTGCCCACGTCGATGGAGATGATGGACGGCCGAATGATCCGTGTGGTGGAGGATGCGTTCCACTATGGTTTCCCCACGCACGCCCAGGCGATGCTGCTGATCGAGATCGACGGCGTGGACCAGGTGCTCGACGATCAGCTTGCCCAGATCGTGCGAACCGCGCGGGAGAACCGTGCGTTCGACGTGCAGCATTGCAGCGATCCTCGGAAGAGGGCCGAACTGTGGAGTGCGCGCAAAAAGGCTTTCGGCGCGATCGGACGCATCAGCCACGGCTACTGCACGCAGGACGCCTGCGTGCCGCGATCGAAGCTACCCGAGGCGATGGCGCACATCAACGCCCTGGGCGACAAGTACGGCATGCCCATCACCAGCGTCTTCCACGCCGGCGACGGCAACGTCCATCCCATCCTCCTTTTCAACGAGGACGACCCGGCCCAGGTCCAAACCACCCTGCAGTTGTCCGAGGAAATCCTCGACTACTGCATCTCGATCGGCGGCACGATCACCGGCGAGCACGGCGTGGGCGTGGAAAAGATCCACCTCATGCACCGCATGTTCAACGACGCCACCATCGCCGCCTTCCAGAGCATCAAGCGGGCGCTCGACCCGGACCTGCGCATCAACGATGGTAAACTGATCCCCAGCCCCCGCCGAAGCATCCAACTGCTGCGACCTATCGGAGCCAACCAGCCCGGAGGCGCGCTTTAACCCACTGGCGGCACGGTGTTGCACATGACCATCCTCGCCGACAACCCGACGCTGACCGCCGACAGCCCCGATGCCGTCGCCTCGATCGTGCGCGACTGCATCGACAAGGGGCTGCCACTGGTCGATTACGGCGTCGCCCACAGCAAGGTGGGCCACCCCCCGCCGGACCAGCACATTCGCCTGGAACTGGACGGGCATGTGATCGACCACTATGAACAAGACCTGGTGGTGCGCGTCGCCGCAGGCGCGCGATTCGGCGCGGTGCAGACCGCCCTTCGCCAGTCGGGTCAGTTCCTGCCCATCGACGCCGACAGCGACCTGACCATCGGTGAGATCATCGCCCATCACGTGTGGGGGCCGCTGCGCGTCGGATACGGCAGCGTGCGCGATCTGCTGTTGGGGCTGACCTACATCGACGGCGAGGGCCAACTCGTCCGAGTTGGCGGTCGCACCGTCAAGAACGTCGCCGGTCTCGATGTCACAAGACTGATGGTCAACTCCCTGGGCGAGCTGGGCGTGATCGTCGAGGCCACGCTGCGCACCTATGCGACGCCCGCGCATGTGCTGGCGGTCGATCTGCACGTGGACAACCCCGCCCACCTTGACGGCATCATGACCACGTGGCTGGCGTGCGATGCGGCGCCGGCACGACTGGCCGTCGGCATCGAGGGCGGCGAGTGGGTCGGCCGCGTCGCCTACTTCGGCAAGCAGACCGGCTGCCTCTCGCAGCTTCGTGCGCTCGAACGGCTGCTCGACACAACCCGCGGCATTCACATCTCGGGCACCGGCTCGCTCACGCTCCCGCAGTACCTGATGCAGCGCGAGGTGCATCGCGCCTGGCGCAGGCAGGCCCTGGCGATGGTCCGCATCGTCGTGCCGCCTGCCGACACGGGCAGCGTCTGCTCCCTGCTGCAGGAATGGGCCAGCGACAATGTGACGCTGGGGCTGGGCGCGATCCCGTCGCACGGGTGCATCTTTGCCGGCGCGATGCTGCGCCCACACATGGCCGAGTCGCTGGATCACACGATTCACCGCACGATCGAGCCGCTGGGCGGTTTTCGCGTGTGGCACAATCGCCCCGCCGGCGCGCGGATTGAGCCCTTCACGCCTCTGCCGTCGGACATGGCGATGTTGCGCAAGGTTAAGCAGGCGATGGACCCGCACCGTCTTTTTAATCCCGGGCGGTTGATCCGCGACGATTGATCCGCATGTGGTGGCGAGGCCGACCGGCATCGGAGCGTTTCGCAAAGCCGCACGCAGTTGAAGTGAAACATGTCCGAAGCAGTGACCAAGATCATCAACGGGTTGGGCAACACAGTCGATTCGGGCAGGCGGCTGCCGGTGATTCAGCTCGAGCAGCAGGTGTATGCGCGGGCGCTGGACTGCGTGCATTGCGGGCTGTGCCTGCCGGCGTGCCCGACGTACACGACCAACGGGCTCGAGGCGGATTCGCCGCGCGGCCGCATCATGCTGATGAAAGGTTTGGCCGACGGCACGACGGATGCGACGCCGTCGGTGGTCAAGCATCTGGACCTGTGCCTGGACTGTCGCGCGTGCGAGACGGCATGCCCGTCGGGCGTGGTGTATCACGAACTCATCGAGGCGGTGCGGCCGCAGCTCGACTCGCAAAGGCCCAGGACGCTGCGCGATCGCCTGATCATGGCGATGGTGCGACACGTGTTCGCGTATCCCACGCGCATGAAGATGGCCATGATGCCCGCGAGGCTGCTGCAGCGATTGGGGCTATGGCGCCTCGTCGCCGCCCTTCCAATGGCGCAGCTCCTGCCGCCCGTGTCGGCGTCGGCAACGCTCCCGCCGGGTACGTATGCGTCTGCGACACCGCGCCAATCTCGCGTGGGGTTCTTCACCGGCTGCGTCGGAAACGTGCTGTTTAGCCAGGTCAATCGCCAGGCGGTCGAGCTGCTGCAGCACGCCGGGTGCGATGTGGTGGTGCCGCCGGATCAGGCGTGCTGCGGCGCGATCCACCATCACAGCGGCGACTCACAAACGGCCCGAGCGTTTGCGCGGCGGAACACCGAAGCCTTTGCCGGCGTGGACTTCGTCGTCACCGCCGTCGCCGGCTGCGGCGCGATGATGCAGGAGTATCCGCACCTGCTCGGGCACGTCGGCAGTCAGTTGACGGTCAAGGACATCAGCGTCGCGCTGGACGAGCTGGGGATGCCCCGACCGCGACATGCGCTGCAGTTGACGGTGGCGTACCACGACGCCTGCCACCTGGCGCATGCCCAGCGCATCGTCGATCCCCCTCGGAATCTTCTGGGGATGATAGACGGACTGACGCTGGCGCCCCTGCCCGAATCGGACATGTGCTGCGGCGCGGCCGGGACGTACAACCTGACGCAGCCGGCGATGGCCCGTTCGCTGGGCGAGCGGAAAATCAGGCATATTCTGCGCACCGGTGCCGCCGCGTGCGTCACGGGCAATGCCGGATGCGCCCTGCAGATCGCCGCCACCGCCCGCCGCATGGGTGTGGACCTGGAGCTGATTCACCCTGTTTCACTGCTGCACCGCGCGGTTTTCGGCCCCCCGTGTCTATAATGCCTGTGATGCCCGACCGTCCCATCCGTGCCGTGCTCTTCGATCTTGGCGACACGCTCATTCAATACGGGCAGGTCGATAAGAACGCGCTGTTCCGCGAGGCGGCGTGGCGGACCTACGAGCAGTGGGCGCGTCGCCAGCGTCGCATGCCCGACTTCCGCCGATACTACCTTCACCAGGCGTTCGCGCTGCGGTGGGGCTACCTCAAGCTGCTGCTGCGCCGACGCGAGATGAACGCGATGCGGCTGATCCGCCGCGCCTGCCGCAAGCTCATGCTCACGGCCGAGGATCGCTTCTTCGAGGAGCTGGCGTGGCGATGGTACGAGCCCCTGGCGGAGGTGGCGACGCTGGAGCCGCGCACGCAGGTCGCCTTGCGCCTGTTGCGGAAGCGAGGGCTGAGGCTGGGCGTGGTGAGCAACACCTTCGTACCGGGCCACGTGCTGGACCGCCACCTCGAGAACACGGGGTTACTGCAGCACCTTCCCGTCCGCGTTTACAGTTGCGACGTGGGCTATCGCAAGCCGCACCGCGCGATCTTCGACCTGGCGCTCAGCCATATGGGCGTGGCGGCGAACCAGACGCTTTTCGTCGGCGACATGTACGACGCCGACGTGCGCGGCGCGGCCAAGGCCGGGCTTGTCCCCGTGTGGAAACGCAACGATATCAACCGCGACGAGCCCAACCCCGATGGCGTGCGCTGCATCGCCCGACTCGTCGAACTGCCCGGCCTCATCGATCGCTTGAACGGGCGAAGCGAGTCGGCGAGAGGAACGCGATCGGCAGGCCGGTTGTCCCCGTCGCCGCCAGGTCTGCCAGCGCTTCTCCCATCGCCGGCACGAACTTGAATCCGTGCCCGCTGAAACCCACGCCCAACACCACACGCCGGTGGCGCGGATGCTCGCCGAGAATGAAGTGCCCGTCGGGGCTGTTGGTGTAGAGACACACCCTTGCGGCGACGAGCGGCCCCTGCCCGTCCGGCAGGTGCTGACGAAGCACGCGCTGAAGGTCGTCGATCTCGGCAGGTCGCGGCGAGCGATCGACTAGGTCGGGGTCGCACGTTTCGTCGGGCCAGTGCAGCGCGATCTTGAGGCCGGGGTTGTCGCCCCGCATCGGGAAGCCGTAATACACGGCGCCGCAGCGGTCGGACCATGAGGGGTCGATCGCCCAGACGGGGAACGTGCCTTGGGCGAACATCTGCGGCCGACGAGGCCAGAACCAGCCCAGCGCCTGCCTCGACACGCGCAACGACACGCCCAAGTCCCCCAGCAGCCGCGGGCTCCACGCCCCGCTGCAGATGACCAGGCGATCGGCGCGATACGCGGCCGCGTCCGTGGTCACCGTCACGCCGCCGTCGTCGGCCGACCACGACCGCACCGGCTCGTGCCCGTGCAGTTCCGCGCCGTGGCGCATGGCGAGGGCGGCGCATGCAGCCACCGTCCGCTCGGGGAGCACAAACCCCGCCTTCTTCTCGAAAAAGCCGATGTAATCCTCCGGCACGCGAAACTGTGCAAACCGGCGAGTCACTGCAGCGTGGTCCAGCACGTCGTGCGGCAGGCCGTACTCCCGTGCCGCGCGGAGCGACCCGCCGACCAGCTCGCTGTCGGGCCTGCCCAGGTACAGGCCGCCGGTGATGTGCAGCAGTTCTTCGTCCGCGTCGACGCCAAGCTGCTCCCACAGCACGTACGCCCGCTGCAGCAGCGCCACGTAGTCAGGGTGCTCGAAGTACGCCAGCCGGATCATACGCGAGTAGCCGTGATGGCTTGCCCGCACGTTGGGAATATCGAAGCGGTCCAGCCCCAGCACGCGGACGCCTCGTCGGGCCAGATGCCAGCACGCGGCCGCCCCCATCGACCCGACGCCGGCAACGATGACGTCAAATCCCTGCATGGCGGGGCCGCGTGCGAAGGTCAGTCGTGCAGGCCGTGCTTGGCGTCCTGCGCGGTGCCGACGGCGTACACGTCGCCCTCGTTGAAGAGCTTGTCGAGCGTGCCTTCGCCGCGCGTCTTGGTAGCGTCGTCGATCTGCTTCTGGAGCAGGTCCTCGTAGCAGTCGTCGCCGATGGAATAGAAGACGCCCATGGGCTCGGGAAATTCGGGATGGCTCATGCGGCTGAGCATGAACGCCAGTCGTTCGTCGTGCTCGTCGTGGAAGAGCAGATCGTCTTCCTTGCACTGGCCGTCGGTCAACGAGACGACTTCGGGCTTGCCGCTGCCGTTGAGGCGGATGCCTTTGTCGCGGGCCTTGCCGAAGACCAGCGGCTTGCCGTGCTCGAGGAACAGCACGTGGTCGTCCTTGGTGGTCTTGTCGGTGGCGTACTCGAAGGCCATGTGGTTGAAGATGTTGCAGTCCTGGTAGATCTCGACGATCGCCGAGCCCTTGTGTTTGGCGGCGCGTTCGATGATGTCGGCCAGGTTCTTGTCCACGTCGATGGCGCGGGCGACGAAGCTGGCTTCGCTGGCCAGCGCGACCGACAGCGGCGACAGCGGCATGTCGATGGCGCCCATGGGGCTGGACTTGGTTTTCTTGCCCTCTTCGCTGGTGGGCGAGTACTGGCCCTTGGTCAGACCGTAGATGCGGTTATTGAAGAGGAGGATGTGGACGTTGACATTGCGGCGGAGGATGTGCATCAGGTGGTTGCCGCCGATGGACAGTCCGTCGCCGTCGCCCGTGACGACCCACACGTCCAGATCGGGGTTGGCCAGCTTGATGCCGGTGGCGAACGCCGGGGCGCGGCCGTGGATCGAGTGGAACCCGTAGGTGTTCATGTAGTACGGAAAGCGGCTGGAGCAGCCGATGCCCGAGACGAACACGGTCTTCTCTCGCTTGAGGCCGAGCTTGGCGGCGACGCGGCGGACTTGGTTGAGAATCGCATAATCGCCGCAGCCCGGACACCAACGCACGTCCTGATCGGAGGCGTAGTCCTTGGGGCTGGCTTTGGCGACGGGGATTTGTGTGTCGGTAGGCATGGTGCAATCCGTATGCGAGATATCCAAACTCAAAGTCAGTGCTGGCGAATCAACCGCCCGCTTCCTCGGCCGACTCGGCGCCGACCTTTTCGGCGTGAATATCGTTAGGCGTGAGGGAGTCGGCGTCGCCCCACTGGTCGCCGAGCATCATGTCAATAGCGCGCTCGAGTTCATCGACGAGGAAGGGCTTGCCGAAAACCTTGTTGAAGCCGCGGGCATCGACGAGGAACTTGGCGCGCAGGAGCAGCCGCAGTTGGCCGGTGTTGAGCTCAGGCACGAGCACCCTCTTGAACTTGCGAACCACATCGCCGAGGTTTCGCGGCATGGGATTGAGATAGCGCAGGTGCAGGGAGCTGACGTTGTGGCCCTTGGCGCGGGCGCGGTTGACGGCGGTGAGGATCGAGCCGAACGTGCCGCCCCAGCCGACGACGAGCAGGTCGCCGCTGGTGCTGCCGTGGGGTTCCACGGGCGGAACAAAGTCGGCGATGCGGGCGATCTTATCGCGGCGCAGCTCGGTCATGCGGTGGTGGTTGGCGGCGTCGTAGGAGACGTTGCCGGTGATGTGCTGTTTTTCGAGGCCACCGACACGGTGCTCGAAGCCGGCCTGGCCGGGGATAGCCCACGGCCGCACCAGGCGGTCATCGCGGCTATAAGCCTCGTAGGCCTCGGCGTCCGTCGGGTGCTGCACCTCGATTTTGTCAAAGCTCTTGGGATCGGGCACGAGCCATGGCTCGGCGCCGTTGGCGATGTAGCCGTCACTGAGGATGATCACCGGAGCCATGTGTTGCATGGCGATGCGGCAGGCTTCGATCGTGGCGTCAAAACAGTCCGCGGGTGACTGCGGCGCGATGACGACGATCGGTGAATCGCCGTTGCGGCCGTATAGGGCCTGGAGCAGATCGCTCTGCTCGGTCTTGGTGGGCAGACCGGTCGAAGGGCCGCCGCGCTGGACATTGACGATCACCAGGGGCAGCTCGGTCATGATGGCGAGGTTGATGGCCTCGGCCTTGAGGCAGAGGCCCGGGCCGGAGGTGCCGGTGGCCCCGAGCTGGCCGGTGAAGCTGGCGCCGATGGCGGCGCAGACCGCAGCGATCTCGTCCTCAGCCTGGAACGTCTTGACGCCGTAGTTGCGCCAGCCCGCCAGTGTATGCAGCACGTCGCTGGCTGGGGTGATCGGATAGCTGCAGTAAACCAGCGTTTTGCCGCTGAGCTTGGCCGCGGTGACCATGCCCATGGCGACCGCTTCATTGCCCGTCACTTTCCGGTACTTGCCAGGCGTGATCGAGGCCTTGTCGATGTGGTAGCGCACGGGAAACAGCTCGACGGTCTCGCCGAAGAAGTAGCCGGCCTTCAGCGCCTTGATGTTGGCCTCAGCGACCTGGGGCAGCTTCTTCTTCTTACCGAAATAGTCGGTCAAGTAGCCGATCGTGGTGTCCAGCGGGCGATCGTAGAGCCAATAGATCAGACCCAGCGACCACATGTTCTTGCAGCGGCCGATGTCCTTGGCGCCCATGCCGCTGTCCTTGAGTGCTTCCTCGTTGAGCCGGGTGATCGGGACCTTGGTGAGCTTGTAGCGATGGTTGAACTTTTCGTCCTCGAGTGGGTTGTAGCCTTCGGGATAGCCGGCCTTGCGGAGGTTGACCTTGTCGAACTCGCTCTCGTTGACAATGACGATGCCGCCTGCGCGGACGTCGCCGATGTGGGCCTTGAAGGCGGCGGGGTTCATGGCGATGAGTGCGTCCACCTCGTCGCCCGGGGTGAAGATGTCCTGGTTGGCGAAGTTGATCTGGAAGCCGGAGACGCCGGCGACGGTGCCGGCGGGGGCGCGGATTTCGGCAGGGAAGTCGGGCAGGGTGGCCACGTCGTTGCCGGCGATGGCAGACGTGTCGGTGAACTGCGTGCCGGCGAGCTGCATGCCGTCGCCGGAGTCGCCGGCGAATCGGACCACGGCGTTGGGGATGTCACGGAGAGGTCGTTGGTGCGTGCCCTGCTGCGTTGCGGAGGCGGTCATCGCTGCTTCCTAATGAGGCTGAGGGGGAAAAGGTGTGTGATTGTAGTCGCGGCCGAAGATTCGGCCAAGGGCTTTGTTCCCTGTTGTGGAACGCGGCTTGTTCAACATCGACCGAGCCGGCCCTGCGGATGCAATCCGCACGCAAGCATTTCACCATGAAACGTCACATCGTGCGCATCAGAAGATCAGTGAGTAGTTTGATCCCCACTCGGTGCGTCGCCCGCGCGGTACGTCATCACCTCCACGTCTTCGAGTGTCACCAGCCCCTCGCCGATGAGTTGATCGAGCTGAGGCAGAAACGCTGCGATGCGATCCGGGCGATCCACAATCTCGATCACCACGGGCAGGTCCTCGGAGAGGCGGAGAATCTTGGACGTGTGGATGCGGCTGTGCGCACCGAAGCCGATGTGCCCGTGCAGCACGGTGGCGCCGGCCAGCCCCGCCGCGCGGGCACTCTCGACAATGATCTCGGCCAGCGGGCGACCGTGGCGCTTGTCGCTGTCGCCGATGAAAATCCGGAGCAGTTTGGCGTGGCCGCTGAGTTTCATGGCAAGTCTCCACCTGCCCGGCGTCATGGCCTGGCGGTCAGCGCCATGCCCGCCAGCACCAGGGCGATGCACACGACATTGTTGGCGACGATGTTGCCCGCCGCGTAGAGCCACTGCGACGACTGCAGCAGTCGGGCGGTTTCGTAGGAGTAGGTCGAGAACGTGGTGAACGCACCCATGAACCCGACCAGCGCGATCAGCCGCGCGTCCGACGAGATCGCGCCGCGGTACTCGGCCAGGCCCCACACCAAGCCGAACAGCAGCGACCCCGTGGCATTGACCGCCAGCACACCCCACGGAAACGCCTCGCCGGCCATCCGCTGCACGACGCCGCTGAGCCCATAGCGCGCCAGCGATCCGATCGCCCCGGCCAGCGACAGCAGCAGTAATGTTCGCCACATAGGCCACCTGGGCGCACATTGTAAGGTCGGTCGCATGATGTGTGTTGTTCCGTATAATGCAGGACTCGATGCCTGGCTGTGTCCCGACGAATTGCGTGCGCTGCCTCCGACCGCATCTGCTGATGCTGGCGGCGATGGCATGGCTGGGTGGGTGCGAGGATGAATCGATCCGCAGCTACACCGCGCCGAAGGATCCGGCCCGCGCGGTGCAACAGCAGCAGATGCCCACCGCCCCGCCGTCGGCCGCCGCGGCCGCCAGCGCCACGTGGGTCAAGCCGCCAGACTGGCGCGTCGATCCGCAGGGCGCGTCGTTTGCCATGGCGTCGTTTCTGGCAGGCCCGACGGATGCCGCCAGCCCGGTGCGCATCACCCTGACGCGTCTCGGCGGCGACGGCGGCGGACTGCTGCCCAACCTCAACCGGTGGCGCGGCCAGCTCAAGCTCGATCCCATCGCGTCGCTCGACGAGCAACAAGCTCAGACCGTCGCCGTCGATGGCATTGCCGCCGTGCTGGTCGATCTTGCCGCCCAGGAAGCGTATGGCTCGGACGGCGAGCGCGCCGTCGGCGTGATGGCGTTCCGCCGTGCCGATTCGTGGTTCGTCAAGATGACTGGCCCCTCGTCGGCGATCGAAGCGGCTCGACCCGCGTTCGACGACTTTGTCGCCTCGATTCGCCTGCCACAGGAGAGCTCTCCGCAGTGATCGCCGTGCTTCGCACCATCCTCACCCCGATCGCATCGCTGCGGCTGACGGTCACGCTGTTTGTGCTGGCGATGATCCTGATCTTCGCCGGCACGCTGGCGCAGCGGTTCGAGGGCAACTGGGAAGTCGTCAACACCTACTTCCGCAGCGTGTACGTGATGATCCCGCTGCAGGTGTTCGTGCCGGAGACGATGGGCAAGGTGCCCGGCGCGTTTCTGTTTCCTGGCGGGTTCGTCATCGGCGGGCTGCTGCTGGTGAACCTGCTGGCGGCGCATGCCGTGCGGTTCAAGCTGTCGTGGAAGCGGACGGGTGTCTTGGTCATCCATGCCGGGTTGATCCTGCTGCTGGTGGGCGAAGCGGTGACTGCGTTCTACGCCCACGAGGCGAACATGACGATCGACCAGGGCGGGTACGCCAACTACACGGAAAATCTGAGGCGGTTCGAGCTGGCGGTGATCGACGGCTCGGACGCAGTGCAGGATCAGGTGACGGTGATTCCCTCGGCCATGATGCGCCGGGCCGCCGGTGGCGAGCCGCTGCGCGACGCGGCCCTGCCGTTCGAGGTGAAAGTCGAGCGGTGGATGGACAACTCGATGATCGCCGGGCCGGGCATCGCGCCGCCCGACGTGTGGAAAGCCAACCGGGCCACCGCCGGCTTGGGCACGCAGATCGTCGCCGTCGAGCAGCCTCGCGTCACCGGCGTCGAGCAGCAAACGGTCAATGCCCCCTCCGCCTACGTTACGCTCACGCACCAGGGCGAAAATCTGGGCACATACCTCATCTCCCTTTACTTCGATCAGCGCCAGACCGTGACCCTTGGCGACAGGAACTACGAGCTGGCCCTGCGCTTCGAGCGCGATTACAAGCCCTACACCATGCACCTGCTCGAGTTCCGTCACGACAAGTTCGTCGGCACGGAAATCCCCAGAAACTTCTCCAGCCAGATACGCCTGGTCGATCCCACCCAGAACGAGGACCGCGAGGTGCTGATCTGGATGAATCACCCCCTGCGATACAATGGCGAGACGTTTTACCAGGCTGCGTTCAAGCCAGGCAACACCGCCACGATCCTGCAGGTCGTGCGCAATCCCGGCTGGCTGCTGCCCTATATTTCCTGCGTGCTCGTCACGGTGGGCATGATCGTCCACTTCGGCGTCATGCTCGCCAAGTTTACAGGAAGGACGCTGGCATGAGGCAGTGGCTGTCGATCATCGCGGGCGTCATGCCGGGCGTGGTGGTGCTGCTGTGCGCGGTCTATCTGATCGGCAAGATGAGGCCCGACAAGCATGATGGACCCTATGCGCTGCACCTGTTGAGCCTGGTGCCCGTGTCAAGCGAGGGGCGCGTCAAGCCGCTGGACACCGTCGCCCGCGCCAGCCTGCTGACCATCAGCGGGCGGCAGGAACTGGCGCACGCGGACCGTCCCGGAGGCAAGCTCACCGCCATGCAGTGGGTGACCGATGTCATCACCCGCGCCGACGCGGCCGAGCAATACAAGGTCTTCCGTATCGATCACCCCGACGTGCTGTCGCTGATCGGTCAAGTCGAGGGCGGCCGCCACCGGTTCGCCATGGCCGACCTGACGCCACACCTGCGAACATTGGGCGAGCAGGCCCACCAGGCGCTGCGCGTCAAGTCAGGCAACCGCAACGCCTTCCAGAAGCACATGGTCGAGTTGTGGAACCACATCAACCTCTACTTCGAGCTGCAGAACTCGCAGAAGCCTTACGCCGTGCCCCCGCTGCGCGAAGGCGAGGAGTGGCAGCCCTTCGCCGTGGCGTTCGAGCAGTTCCACCAGACCGGCCAGTCGAACGTCGCGGCTCGGCAGCTCTCGGCGGTGTTCGCGGGCTATCTGGAAAACGACCCGCCCGCCTTCAATGACGCCGTCGTCCAATACCTAGGCTTCCTCGATGCGCAGTTGCCCAACGACCTGGCCCGCGCCCGCTTCGAGGTTTTCCTCAACCACTTCCAGCCGTTCTATCACGGCACGGTGTTGTACGTGCTGGCGTTCCTCTTGGTGTGCGTGTCGCTCTTCGGCCTGGGCAGCAACGCCACCTGGGCGCGCATGCTCTGGCAGGCAGCGGTTCTCATCATCGCCCTGACGTTCGTCGTCCACACCTTCGGCCTCGTCAGCCGCATGTACCTGCAAGGCCGATGGTGGGTCTTTGTCACCAACCTCTACTCGTCGGCCGTGTTCATCGGCTGGTTCGCCGTGCTCCTGGGCCTGGTCATCGAGCTTTACTTCCGCAACGGGCTGGGCAGCATCATCGCCGCCGTGACCGGCTTTGCCACGCTCATCATCGCGCACAATCTCGCCACGTCCGGTGGCGGCGACACCATGCAGATGATGCAGGCTGTGCTCGACTCCAACTTCTGGCTGGCGACGCACGTCACGACGGTGACCATCGGCTACAGCGCCACATTCGTGGCGGGGCTGGCGGGCATTGCGTTCATCGTCGTCGGCCTGTTCACACGCTATCTCACCAAACCCGCCGCGCGCGTCTTCGGCACGGTCATCTACGGCACGGTCGCCTTCGCCCTGTTGTTCAGCTTCGTCGGCACGGTTCTCGGCGGCATCTGGGCCGATCAGTCCTGGGGCCGCTTCTGGGGTTGGGACCCCAAGGAAAACGGCGCCGTCCTGATCGTCCTCATGATGGCCCTCATCCTCCACGCACGCTGGGGCGGCATGATCCGCGAGCGCGGTATGGCCGTACTCGCCGTCGGCGGCAACATCATCACCGCCTGGTCCTGGTTCGGCACCAACATGCTCGGCGTCGGACTGCACTCCTACGGCTTCATGGAGTCGGCCGTCTTCTGGATGCTTGCCTTCGTCGTCAGTCAACTCGCGATCATGGGCCTCGGCGTCATCCCCCTTCCGCTCTGGCGCAGCTTCTCGGCCCCGTCGCCCGCGCCATCCGCACCGAACTTCGAGCCGGTGACGGCTTAGCATCATGCGCCTGCAGCGCTCGTTCTACCGCCGCGACCCTGTGACCGTTGCCCGTGCCCTGCTGGGCCAGCGGCTGGTTCGCGTCCGCCGCGGCCGCCGCATGGCCGGCATCATCGTCGAGACCGAAGCCTACCTCGGCCCCGACGATCAGGCCGCGCACAGCCGCAACGGCCACCGCTCGCCTCGCAACGAAGTGATGTACGCCGACGGCGGCCATGCTTATGTCTATTTCACGTACGGCATGCACCACTGCGTCAACGTCGTCGTCGGTCGCCGCGACGACCCCGTTGCCGTGCTGGTTCGCGCCATCGAGCCCATCGAGGGCATCGACCTGATGCGAGCGCGACGCCCCAAGGCCCACCGCGACACCGAACTGTGCTCCGGCCCCGCCAAGCTCTGCGACGCGCTCGACATCGACTTGTCGCTCAACGGGGTGGATCTCGTGACAAACTGCGCTCTCTTCATCGAGCCGGTTCGCCGCACCACGCTGGGGATTTGGCGCATCGTCGCCTCCCCGCGCATCGGCGTGGCTTACGCAGGTCGATGGGCGCGCATGCCGCTACGCTTCCATGTCCGCGACAACCCCCACGTGAGCAGGCCATGATGCAGTGGACCCTCCGCACCCTCGCCCCGACCGACGTGCCGGTCGGTCCCTGCGCGTGGCGCATTGCCCTCCTGCCGCACCACGCCGCCTATCTGCGGGGCCATCCGAGCCTCGTCGTCGCGGGCCCCGATGACGACGACGATCTCCTCGCCGCCGCGGCCCCGCACCTGCGCGATCTGCCCGTGATGCTCGTGGTCGAGGAGCCCCCGTTCGCCCGGCAGTTCGCCGATCGCATCGCCGCCCGCATGGCGCTTCTGGGTCGTGCCGCCATCGATGTGCTGACGCTGCGCGTCGAGGACCCGGCCGAACTCAAGAGCGGCCACTTGCTGCAAACCCTCGGCGCGGTCCGCGACGCCGGTCGGTGCCGCCATCTTGGAC
This sequence comes from uncultured Phycisphaeraceae bacterium, assembly GCA_964518335.1. Classification (GTDB taxonomy): domain Bacteria; phylum Planctomycetota; class Phycisphaerae; order Phycisphaerales; family Phycisphaeraceae; genus CAZFDT01. Next base: position 21,208 of record CAZFDT010000046.1, on the reverse strand, counting down.
TGGCCACCGACGATGTGCGATCCGCGGAATGGCTCGCACTCAACACCACCGCGCGTGTGCTCGTGCTGCCCTGGTCGCATCACGATCAGTCCGCCCGTTACCGCGCTTTGTCCACCGCTGCTGACTATGGCATGGCGTGCGTTGCACTGAGCCCCGATCACCACCTGCCCTTCGCCCTCGGCGTCGCCCACCTCGTCCTGCCGCTGCTCGACCGCCCGCTGCCTCCCGACGCGCACCCGCTGCCCGCGGCCGATATCGACGCCGCATGGCAAACCTATCAGTCCACCCATAGCGCACCGGCGCCCCTCCCGCGCAGTCGGCCGCCCGAAGACGCTTGACCCACGTTCTGACGGCCTCGCCATGGCGCGATGGGCCCAGCCCTGGCGCGCGATGAGGATCGGTCACTTGCCGGTGAAAAACTGCTTGACGGCGTGAACGGTCGTCTGGCGTCCGATGCGGGCGATGGCGATGGTAAGCGGCACTTCCTTGGGGCAGACGCGGACGCAGTTCTGGGCGTTGCCGCAGTCGGTGATGCCGCCGGGTCCCATCATGGCGTCGAGGCGGTCGTCGATGAGTTCCTTGCCGGTCTCGTGCAGGTTGAACAGCAGGGCCTGTCCGATGGCCTGGGCGCCGATGAAGTCGTTGTCCTTGAGGAATTGCGGGCAGGCGTCGAGGCAGCAGCCGCACGTCATGCACCGCGACAGGGCGTAACGCAGGTCCTGCTGCTCGGGCGACTCCTTGGGCCCGGCGCCGAGGCTGTGCGTGCCATCGACGGGGACCCATGCCTTGACCTTCTTGAGGGCCTCAAACATGCGCGAGCGATCGACGAACAAGTCGCGGATGACGGGGAACTTCTGCATCGGTTCGAGCGTGATGGAGCCATCGGCCGACGCCCCGACACCTTTGCCGGCGAGCATGTCGTCGATCAGGGCCGAGCAGGACTGACGCACGTGCCCGTTGATGACCATGGTGCAGGCGCCGCACACCTCTTCGAGGCAGCCGGCGTCCCACACGGGCGGGCGCACGTCATGCCCCTCGACGGTCTTCGGATGCGCAGCGATCCACTGCAGGCAGGAGATGACGTTGAGACCCGGCTCGTACGGCACGTCGAACTCGTGCCAGTACGGCGCGGTGTCGGGGCCGTCCTGACGCTTGATCTTGAATCGGATCATCCGCTGTTGCGTGTTCGGAGCGATCATCGTGTCTTCCTGTGTTCGTCAGCCCTGCTGCGGCCAGCGCACGTTGAACCCGACATTGGCGCGTTGCCGCAACCATCCCATGAACCGCCTCGCCTCGTCTTCATCGGCGATGGTCACCAGGTCGATCCTGCCCAACGCCAGGCCATCCCTGCGGACAAAACTCATGCCCGCGTCGTCCGACCATTGTGCGTGCTCAACATCCGAAAGCTCAATCCAGCACGTGCCCTGCGGCGAGGTGACGAGCAGGGCACGGCCGACCAGCTCGATCTGCCGACCATGATGGCGACGCAGGTCGGTCAGGATGGATGCAACGGTGAACCAGGCAGTCATCACCAGCAAGGCGCCGGTGAGCATGCGCATCCACGGATTGGACCACTGCAGCCACAGCCAGCCGGCAAAGATCGCGACGAAGAGCAACCCGCCCACAACCTTGGCGCGCTCGTAGCGAGCCAGCAGTTGCGGCGGCTGGTAGATCGCGCGTAGCGTCGGCTCCCGATCGATCGGCGTCGTGGCAAGCTGCACCGCGCCGCGCATACGTGCGGCGGCGCGCTTTCGCACCACGCGCGGCGCGTGGGCGGGACGACGGCGAAAAGCTGTGCTGATCAGGTCCTGCATGGCGCTGCATCTCACCGAGCGGCGGCCGGCTCCTTTTTCGCTTCAGCCTTGGCGTCCACCTTGCCGTACGTCCGGGCACGAGGCGTCACCATCGGCGTGTCCACCGCCTGCCAGTCGATCTTCGGTTCACCGGACGCCGCATCGTACTTGGCGATCGTGGTCTTGAGGAACTTTTCGTCGTTGCGCTCTTTGAAGTCGTCGCGATAGTGGGCGCCGCGCGACTCCTTGCGCTCGAGCGACCCCGCCAGAATCGCCTGCCCGTACACAATCATGTCGTCCAGTGCGCGGGCGAAGCTCAGGTTCTGGTTGGTCCACATGCCCGTGTCTGAAAGACGCAGGCTTTGGGCCTTGCGCCTGATCTCGCGCACGGCCGAAATGGCCCTGAGAATGCGTGGCTCGTTCTTGACCACCGTGCAGGACGCCGTCATCTCGTCGCCCAGGGCCTTGTGCAGCTCGTAGGCGTTGTGCTCGCCCTGGCCGCCGATCAGTTTGCTGCACTTATCCTTCTCGGTCTGCACGATCGGGGTGAAGAGCGAGTCGGGCACGTCGGCCGCCGCGCTCTTGCACTCGTCGCGCACGTAGTTTGCGACTGATAGGCCGCAGAACAATCCGTCGAAGATGCACGACAGCAGCGCGTTGGCGCCCAGGCGGTTGGCGCCATGGTACTGGAAGTTGACCTCGCCGAAGGCGTACAACCCGCGGACGTTGGTCATCATGTTGTTAGGTGCGCCCAGCTTCATGCCCACGACGCTGTCGCCTACGTCGCCGGCGCGTGGGGCGCGCTTGTCGGAGGTGTAAACCGTGTAGAGCCCACCCATCGAGTAATGCACGGCCGGGAAAATCTTCATCGCCGTCTGGCGCGGGTCGTCGCCGACGAACTTCTCGTAGATCTCCAAGATGCCCGCCAGCTTATTCTTGTTGGCGTCGGGCAGGTGCGACACGTCGAGATAGACCATGTTGCCTCCGCCGACGCCGAACCCATCCTGGCAGACGTAGAACAACTCGCGCGTGGCGATGTCGCGCGGCACGATGTTGCCGTACTTGGGGTATTTCTCTTCGAGGAAATACCAGCGTTCGGCCTCGGGAATCTCGTGGGCGCGGCGCGGATCGTTCTTCTGGCGCGGAACCCACACGCGGCCGCCTTCGCCTCGCGCCGACTCGCTCATCAGCCGGCACTTGTCCGCGCCGGGGATGGCCGTCGGATGGACCTGGATCATTTCCGGGTTGCCCAGCCACACGCCTGCTTGATAGCAGCGTGCCGCGGCCCCACCGGTGCAGATCACGCTCATCGTCGATTTGCCGTACACCAGCCCGCACCCGCCGGTGGCCATCACCACCGCGTCGCCCTTGAAGGCTTTGATCTCCATCGTACGCATGTCCTGCGCCACGATGCCCTTGCAGACACCGTCGGCGTCAAGCACCGGCCAGAGGAACTCCCAGAACTCGAACTTGCGAACCTTGCCTTCAGCCTCGTAGCGGCGCGTTTGCTCGTCGAGGGCGTACAACAATTGCTGGCCCGTCGTCGCCCCGGCGAAGTGCGTCCGCTTGAACAGGCTCCCGCCGAACAGACGCAGGTCGCGCTGGCCCTCGGCGGTGCGGTTGAACGGCACGCCCATGCGGTCGAGCAAGTCGATGATCTTCGGCGCCCAGTGGGCCATTTCGTACACCGGCGGCTGATCGTTGAGGAAGTCGCCGCCGTAGATCGACTCGTCGAAGTGCAGCCACTCGCTGTAGCCCTGCTGGCGGGCGACTTCGTTGCAGGCGTTGATGCCGCCCTGAGCGCAGACACTGTGCGAACGCTTGACCGGGACCATCGAGAACAAATCGACGGGGACGCCGGCCTCGGCGATGCGCACCGCCGCCGCCAGCCCGGCGAGTCCGCCGCCCACGATGATCACACGTCGCTCTTTGCTTGCCATGTCCGAATCCTTAAACCGGGTGTCCACGCCGGGGCTGAGTCTTCGAAGCCCCGGACGGTTTTCCCCCGTCCTTATCCTTCATCCGGACCTTCGAAGACTCAGGTCCGGCGTGGGGGCCCAGCTGTCAGTGGTGTGACGCCGTTTCTGCGGGTGCTTCCGTGGTGACGAATCGTGCCGCCTTCTCCTCGCCGATGATCTTCACGAACTCGACGCGCTGCTGCGGCGTCATGTTGTCGAAGTCGTAGCTCCGGGCCGCCCACATCGCCGCGGCGAAGAAGACGGTCAGCACCACGCCCAGCCCGGCGCAGGCGTAGCCCCACCGTTTCTGCGACCCCGGCGTGAGCGTCACGCCCCAGGTGATTGCCGCGGTCCACAGACCATTGGACCAGTGGTACACGACGCTGAGCGTGCCGATGGCGTAGAGCAGGGCGACCCAAGCGCTGACCTGCAGGGCGTAAGCTGTCAGCGGCATGGACATGGGCGCGTCGTGGTCGTGCAGCCCGTGGCCGTAGTACGGCGTGAACCAGCCGAAGATATTCCACCGCCAGCGCAGGGTGGCGATGTGCAGAAAGATGAAGATCAGGGCGAGGATGCCGGTGACGCGCTGGAGGGTGTACCGCCAGTTGCCTTCGTAGCGGTAGCGGTCGAGGTTGGTCTTGCCGGTGAAGGTATAGACCAGGCCCAGGGCCGCGTGGAAGCCGATGCCCAGCCACAAGCTCACCTCGATGAAGAAGAGGAAAGGCAGGTTGTGGATGAAATCGGTTTCGTGCTGGAACTCGTGCCCGTACCGGTCCATCGCCATCTGGGCGTTGGTGAACAGGTGGGCGATGACGAACAGTCCCACCGGGACGATGCCCGACAGCGAGTGCAGGCGGCGGAGCAGAAAGTGGTGACGTTCGAGAAAACTCTGACTGGTCGAGGCGGGCACAGCGGCGTCATGAGCTGACACGTGATTCAGTCCTTTCCGTTCGGCGGTGCGTCGGTGGGATCGTCCCCAGGCGGGGCAACCGGCGTGGCCGAACTGTAGGCCCATCCCCGGCGTCATGTCCCGTAAGAAGATACGGCGATCCGGTGGGAATGCAACTCGCTCACACGCCGCGCATCGCCGTGGCGATCTGCACGTACCGCTGGCGAAGCTCAAACAGTGTGCCGGAGAGCACTTGCTGCTCTTCGTCGGTGAGATTGCCCTTGGTCTTGTCCTCGATCACGCTGAGTGTGTCGATGTGGAACCGCGCCAGGTCCAGATTCTGCATCCGCTGGCCGGTGCGCGGATCGGGCACGGCGCCCATGGCGTAGAGTGCCTGCGTGGTCATGGTGCTGACGAGGGATTCGAAGCTGGCTGGTGGGAGTTGCCTGGCTGCGCCCTGCGCGGCCGCAGGACCGGCGCCGGGTTGGCCCGCCGGCGCCTTGGACTTGGCCTGCTCCGCGAGCTTCTGCTTCTCGGCCTGCGCCTGGGCCTTCCAGTCCGAATCGATCTGAATCTTCGGGGCGTCGTCTGCCATGGTGTGTCCTTCCTTCGGAGTGCCGCAGTATAGCCCCAATCCGCCGGGATATGATGATGCCGATGACTACTGACGCGCCCACCCCTTTCCGATTCGCCTCCGCGCTCACCGGCCAGGCGTACACCCGCCCTGCCATCGAACACGTCATCAACCAGCTTCGAGAGCGCTTCAGTGGCAAAGCCGACCTCATGCTCATCTTCGCCACGCCCCACCACCTCGAAGGGCTCGGCGCGATCCACGAGGCCTTGACGCGAGAGTTCGAGCCGAGATGCGAGTTGGGCGTGACCGCCGAGGGCGTCATCGGGGTTCGCCACGAGATCGAATCGCAGCCGGGATTGAGCGTGCTGGTCGGTTCGATGCCCGGTGCGCAACTCCGCTCGTTCGCGTTCGAGCCCGACGACTTCAACTGGCTGTTCAGCGACGCCGAGGCTCCGATGCAGACGCTGGGTCATGACGGCCTGCCGCCGCGCGCGGTGATGTTGATGGCCGATCCGTTCACGACGCCCATCATCAAGATCCTCCCCGCGTTCGAGCAGTGGTTTCCCGGCGCCGGCACGGCCCTGGTCGGCGGCGTCGCCAGCGGCACCCGCACCGCCGGCGGCAACCGCCTGCTCTGCAACGGCCGCATCTCCCGCGCCGGCGCCGTCGGCCTGGCCATCGGATCCGGCGTCCACGTCCAGCCCACCGTCAGCCAGGGCTGCCGCCCCATCGGCGCACCGATGGTCATCACCAAGACCATGCCCGACAAGTCCCACGTCGTCCTCGAACTCGGCGGTAAAAACCCCCTGGGCACCATCCACGAACTCGTCCACGGGCTGGCCGAGAGCGACCAGGAACTGGTCCAGAGCAACGGCCTGCTCGTCGGCTGCGTCATCGACGAGTACAAGCGACGCTTCGGACGCGGCGACTTCCTCATCCGCGGTATCATCGGCGTCGATCAGGAGGCCGGCCACATCGCCATCGGCGACCCGCACCTGCGCGTCGGCCAGACGATCCAGTTCCAGCTCCGCGACGCCAAAACCGCCAAGGAAGATTTCGCCCTGCTCCTCGAAGCCCAGAAACTCCACGGCGACGTCAGCGATGGCGGCGGCGGCGCCCTGCTGTTCACCTGCAACGGCCGCGGCACACGTCTCTTCGACCACCCCCACGCCGACGCCACGCTCGTCCACGATGCCCTGGGCGACGTGCCCCTGGCCGGCTGCTTCGCCGCCGGCGAGTTCGGACCCGTCGCCGGGCACAACCACGTCCACGGCCACACCGCCAGCCTCGTCGTCCTCCGTCCCGACCCCCAATAACCCCCCCGCTCCCGCCCCCGGAAGTGGAGCCAGAGCGCGGCGAGGAGTCTTGGAGGTCCACAGCAGCGTGGTCGCGGCCTTGCGGATCGTCTCGATATCCACGGGGTCATTCGACGCCATCATCGCGCCCAAGCGCTCGATGGCGCGAAGACGCAGGCGATCGGACGCCAGGTCGAACTGCAGATGCGTCACCGCGCGCAGCTCGGCGATGGCCGCACGGGTCGAGGGCTGGTTGAGCCACATGGCCAATTCGAGCGGCGACAGCTCCAACTCCGCCGCGACCGCCGCAAGTCGGTCGGCGCCGTCGAAGAGCGCCCCGAGCAGAGCCTGCTGCATCCGCATCTGTTCGGCCACATCGTGCATGACACGTCTCCACCCTTACGGCGAAGCGTCACGTTTGTGCGCGCGCAGGCGACTCTTGCGAACTCGTTATCACGCGCAACCCACACGAAGACAGCAGTTAAGCAAGTCTTGGCCGCACACGCGAAAACCCCGCACCCCCGCGCCAATTTGTGCGCGCGCCGCGGCCCATTTGCGACCGGGTCGCAACACCGCCCACTTTTCGGGGGCCGCCCCCCAAAGGGAAAGCCCAGCCGCTCCGGCGGCTGGGACCCACCCGCCGGAGCGGGTGGGCTTTCGCCGGGTGCCACACAACATCCCGTCAGGGTGCTGTGTGCCGCATGCCCCGCGCTCCTCGAATCACACAGAACGCTGCGCGATGCTGCGTGGCACCTGACCACAGATTCCGCTTCGCGCCGCCCCGACCAACGGATAGACTGCCTTGCCGTTCTGCCGCGTGTCATGACTGTTCGCCGGCTTTGGCGTTAGACGCATGCGCGATCCCGATCCCGAATCGCGATTCTTTCGATGCCCGGGGTGTGGTTGTCACATTAACGACACGGTCGAACCGATCTGCCCGCAATGCGGCGGCCAACTGGCTGTCACCGGAGTTCTCCCGCCAGGCGAACCATCACGTGTTCGCTGGGTATTTTGGTCCGCCGCTTGGCTGTGTGCATGTTGGTTCGCACGCGACATTCTTGCCGTATTTCAGTTGCCTGCATCCGATCCCTATCGCATCGCCGCCGAGGTTGTCTGGGTTCTGCTTCTCATGTCCGGCGAGTACTACCTGTACCGACGATGGCGACGATCCGGGGTCGTAAGCTGGCAATTGCGCCACTCACGGCTCTCGCGATAGTGTCGCCTCTAACCACAGAGTGCTCTTGACCGGCGACGCCCGCGAGGGACAATCTTCTGTTGTCGGTGATCCGCCCGCGCGCGGCCGGCAACTGACCGCTTCATCGTCAGGCGATGTCATGACCCGTTGGATGTCAATTCTCGTCAGTTCAATGCTGCTACTCGCGTTTCTGTTTGCCTATCCCTATGCCGTGGTGTGGCTGGAGCGGATTCACACCAACCTCGCGCCGTTGCTCTTTGTGGTGGTTGCAGCACCGTTCGTGCTTGCTCCGTTCATTCTGGGCCTTCGACGCGGGATGACGGACTCGCGTCACCATGACAGCGGGGCATAACCCAACACGTTGCTGTTGACCTGCTGCCCACGCAGCCATGCTGCTATGCTGGATCGAGTGCTCCTGTCCCGCGAGCGGCAGCCAGAAAAGCAGTTCATGGTCAGCAAGCACATGCAAACCATCTTGAACATGTTCGGCCGAATTGTCGCAGGACCGCTGCTGATCGTTGTCGGCATGATCATGCTGGCCGGCCTGTTTTTGCTCTGGCGAAAGCCCGCCGGCGACATCTACACCGCGGCGGGCATCTTCATCGGCGTGCAAGCCTACTCTGTTGTGGCGTTGCTCTTCATCCTGGTCGGCCTTCGTTATGTCCTTGGCCCGCGAAGTTGGATCGACATCCTCGCTGCGAAGTCCGTTGGTCGCGTGGCAGGCATCGCGCTCTTGGGCGGCCTTATCGTTGGTGTGCTGTGGCTCATCGCCATTGTGTGATGCTCGCTAACCGGTCGATGGCCCCGACTGACAGGCGGCGCAAGTGAATTGCCGCCGGAGCAACGGTCCGGGATCAGAAAAGGGTCGGGAGTTTTGTGAGACAATGACTCCCGGCCCCTTTCAGGTCCACGCCGCACCTCCGACCCATCGGCTCATCAGGATTTCGTCGCCGTAGGCGCCGTCGGGGTAGCGCACGTGCCGCGGCCGCATGCCGTCGCGGGTGAACCCGTGCTTCTCATAGACGCGGATCGCACGGGTGTTGTGGGCCAGCACGCCCAGTTCGAGTACGGTCAGCTCGGGGTGGTTCAAGCCGAAAGCGACCAGTTCGCCCATGAGGATCGACCCCAGCCCGCGGTCGCACCACGCCGCGCGGATCGAGATGCCGATCGCGCCGACGTGGCGCAGGCGCACCTGCCTGCCCGCGCTCACGTCGCACAAGGCGACGATCGATGGCGTCTTGCCGTCCACTGCAACGGGACGTGCGGCGATCTTCAGCGATCCGTGGTGGTCGTACGAGCGTCGCACCCACGCGACCTCCTCGTCGAGCGTGGGCAGTTTGTCACCGGGGTCGAACAGGATGAACCGGGTCTCCCGTCGAATTGCGTCGAGGTACTCGATCAACTCCTGCGCGTGTTCCTCGCGGGGGCTGAAAAGCTCCACTGCAGCGCCGTTGCGGAGCGTGACAGTATGGGGCGGATAGATGGCCATGTCTGGATCGATCGCTAAGCCGCAAGCGGCTTGAGGCCCGCGGCGTGATGGTGATGTTGAGAGCTACGCCTTGACCTGCATCGCCTGCGTCGCGGTCTCGTCATGTGGCTCGTTGTTGTTCATCGTCGTCGCGCTCACGCGTTTGGCCTCGATGGTGCGGATGCGGTTGATGGCCGACAGGTACGCCTTGGCGGCGGCTTCGATCACGTCGGTGGAGACGCCGCGGCCGCGGACGCTCTTATCGCGGTGTCGGACCTGGATGCTGGCCTCCCCCTGGGCGTCCTTGCCGCCGGTGACGGCGCGGGTGGTATAGTCCATGAGGGCGACCTGCACGCCGGTGATGCGTTGGATCGCCGAATAGACGGCGTCGATGGGCCCGTCGCCGGTGGAGGCGTCCATCTTCTCCATGCCCGACGAATCGCGGAGGACAACTGTAGCGGTGGCGATCGTGCCGGTGCCGCTGACCACCTGGAATCGCACCAACTCCCACAGATTCCGGCCGCTCTCGAACTGTTCCTCCAGAATCGCCTCGATGTCCTCGTCGTACACGTCCTTCTTCTTGTCGGCCAGGGCCTTGAACTGCTCGTACACGCGATCGACGGTCGCGTCGTCCACGGTGTAGCCCAGGTCCACGATGCGTCGTGACAGTGCATGGCGACCCGAGTGCTTGCCAAGCACGAGCTTGCTCTCGGGGATACCCACGTCGCGCGGGTCCATGATTTCGTAGGTGCTCTTGTGCTTGAGCATGCCGTCCTGGTGGATGCCGCTTTCGTGGGCGAAGGCGTTCTCGCCAACAACCGCCTTGTTGCGCTGGACCTGCAGCCCCGTGAGCGTCGCGACCATGCGGCTGGTCGCCCAGATCTTCCTGGTGTTGATCTGGGTGGTGAACCGATCGAATGAGTCGGCGCGGGTGCGCATCGCCATGACGATCTCCTCGAGCGCGGCATTGCCCGCCCGCTCGCCAATGCCATTGATCGTGCACTCGATCTGCCTCGCCCCGTTGCGGACGGCGGCAAGCGAGTTGGCGACGGCCAGCCCCAGGTCGTTGTGACAGTGCGACGAGAGCACGATGCCTCGCTCGTCCAGATACGGCAGCTTCTCACGCACGAAGGCAAAAATGTGGCCATACTCATCGGGCAGCGCATAGCCAACCGTGTCAGGAATGTTCACGGTGGTTGCGCCGGCCTCGACCGCCGCAGCGGTGATCTCGACGAGATAGTTCAACTCGGTGCGGCTGCCGTCCTCCGGGCTGAACTCCACGTCCTCGACATACTGCCGGGCGTGCTCGACACTGACGCGGGCGAGCTTGACGATCTCGTCGAACGCCTTGCGCAGTTTGTGCTCGCGGTGGATCTTGCTGGTGGCGCAGAAGACATGGACCCGGCCATGGGCCGCATGCTTGACCGCCTCGCCGGCGCGATCGATGTCGCGCGGCACGCAGCGCGCCAGCCCCGCCACCGTGGCCCGCTGCAATTCACCGGCGATCGCGCGCACCGCCTCAAAGTCACCGGTGCTCGAGATCGGGAAGCCCGCCTCGATCACGTCCACGCCCAGGGCTTCGAGCTGGCGGGCGATTTCCAGCTTCTGCGTGTGATTGAGCGTGGCGCCGGGCGACTGCTCGCCGTCCCGAAGCGTGGTGTCGAAAATGCGAATGGCGGTCTTGCTCATGATTCGTGTTCCTGCCGCACGTGGTCTATACCGTCAGTAACGACAACAAAAAACGCCCCGTCGTGGCGTCTAGCCGGACAGGGCGTCATTTCCGCGTGTGAATCACACTCGGCCCTATCCGGCGCGCATCAGAAGCAGCAGCCCCAGCGCCAGGCCGCCGCACGCACAGGGATAGGAACTCGAAGTCCTCATGGTCGCAAACGTTAGCCATCCTGCCGTCATGTGTCAATGGAAAAAACGCCAGATGCGACGCGCCCGGCTTGATGCGGTGACGCATGGCCGGGAACGTGGTAGGATACTCTACTCACGTCGCACCCGTAGCTCAATTGGATAGAGCGTCAGCCTCCGGAGCTGAAGGCTGCTGGTTCGAGCCCAGCCGGGTGTATTCAATTCTTCACCGGCAACGCGTGGCCGTACGCGAGACCGCCAGATGGTGTCTTGCCTAGGCCATCCATCTCCTGCCGCACGTGCAGGGCGGTGTCGTCCGAGCAGAATTCGTACAGTCATCGTAAGGTGATTCCGGCTTGTTATTAAATCGCATTGCGATATTAATGTTGACACCATAGCATTATCGCTATAGTATTATCGCATGGCTGCTACGCAGGGGAAGTACCTTAAGGTCGCTGAACGGCTGTCGCATCGGATTGCCAGCGGTGATTACCACCTGCACGGCGTGCCGGGTGAGCGCGAGTTGGCCAGCCAGGTCGGGGTCAGCTATGTGACCGTGCGCAAGGCGGTGCAGAAGCTGTTGGATGCAGGTCTCCTCTATCGGTTGCCCAACGGGCGCCTGGCGGTCAACGGCGCATCCGAGGGCGGCACGGGACAAAAGCAGGTTGCGATGCTCGCGCCCGCCTGGGAGTCCAACGAAGCCAACCTCTGGAACATCAGCCTTGCGCAACTGCGCACCCGCTTCGACTTCGGCTCACGCATGATTCATTACGTGCATGCGGATGATCCGGCGATACTCCATACCATCCAGCAGTTCGACGCCACGTTCATGTTGGCGCCCGACACTCTGTCGTCGGACATCGTGGCGAGCATGACCAACCCCGCCCGGCCGGTCGTCGTGCTCAACCGCGACTGGAGCGGGATGGGTGTTCGCTCGTTGCGATTGTTTCCGCCACGAATGATTCAGAAGCTGCTGGATCATCTGGCGTCGTTGGGACATCGACGGATCGATTGCTTCAACGTGCAGCCACGCGGCCTGGTGATCGAGGAATGGATCAACCAGTGGCAGATCTGGCGTGCGGCTCATGCATTGAAGGGCGAGTTGATCGACGAGCCCGTCATGCCTTTCACGGACACGTTGGATGCCGCATACGACGTCATTGCGCGGCGGATCAAAGGAGGCACGCTACGGGGCACGGCCATCCTGTGCCTGACCGAGACGGCGGCGATCGGAGCCATGAGGGCCATGCTGGACCACGGCATTGCGCCCGGCAAAGACGTAGCCCTCTGCGCCGTGGGCTCCAAGCGGTGCGAGTACCTGCCTCTGACGCTTACCACGCTTGAGGAGCCCGACCCCAAACCCTATCTGGCCGCGTGCCTGGAGTGGGCGCTGGGGAGCAACAGGACGGCCTGGCAGGGGCCGCTGCTGGTCGAGCCCACCAACCTGCAGGTGGTCGTGCGCCAATCGACCGTGCCCGAGATTGACAAGAAGCAACAGCCCCCTCGCGTGCGGCGGTCCGCTGCAGTGAGCCCGACGGGGAGTGATGTTCGCCAGGATGGAGAAGGTTGAGCCACGAGACAGCGATGTGACGCGACGTGTCTGCCCTCGGCCTGGCGTGTTTTCGTGCCGTTCGCCTCATCAACTCAAGCCCCATGCAGGGCGAGACAAGAATGAAAAGGAGAGTTATGACCCCAACGACACTGATGATGGCTACCGCAGCCCTGACCCTGAGCGTGATGATGGCCGGGCGCAGCGCCTCGGCGCAGACGACGACGCTGCCCGCTTTCACTGTGCCGGACGCCTGTGCGGTGCAGTTGAAGAATCACAACTACGACCGCAAGCACCTGGAGTACGTGCGCGACCTGGGCTTCCGCGTGGTTCGCAAGGGCATCTACTGGAATGCCGTGGAAAAGGAGAAGGGCGTTTACGATTTTACGAGCTATGACCGTCTGCTGGCCGACGCCGATGAACTGGGTCTGCGTGTGATCGGGTGCCTGTTCGGGGGCAACAAGCTGTACGAGGACGACGGGCGTGGCGGGGTGAAGACGGAGGCCGGCCGCGCGGGATTCGCTGCGTTCGCCGCTGCCGCCGCCGCGCGATACCAGGGTCGTGGCGTGCTGTGGGAGATCTGGAACGAGCCCAACGTCCGCACGTTCTGGCGCAAGGACGGCATGCACAACTCCGACGAGTTCGCCGGGGAATACACCGACCTGGTGCGGGCGGCGGTCCCCGCCATGCTCGAGGCCGATCCGGGCTGCTTCGTGATGGCCGGCTCGGTGTCCAACTACTGGAAACCGTCGTATGAGTGGACCGAGTTCTGCCTCAAGCGCGGCATCCTCGAGTCGGGCATCCGCGGCTGGTCGGTGCATCCCTACGGAGTGAAGACGCCGGAGGAGTTTGCCGTCGGTCATCAGATCACGCGCGACCTGCTCACGAAATATGGCGCCGCCCCGGACTTTCCCATCGTCAACACAGAGCGCGGCTTCGCCGTCAAGGAACGCGACGAAGGCTGGTCAGGCGGCTCCAAGGAACGGGCGCTGGAGTTCCAGGCCTGGCAGTTCGTGCGCCAGTACATGATCGACATGATGTTCGGCGTGCGCCTGACCACGTGGTACGAGCTCGATGGTGATGAGTTCGGCATCACACATGGCGACGCCGCCCGCCCCATCGAAGCGGCGTGTCGCACCATGTTCAAGCAACTCGACGGCTACCGCTATGTGCAGCGGCTCGACGCCGAGAACTCGCTGGATTACGTGCTCGTGTTCGAGAACGCCGCCGGCGATCGCAAGCTGGTGGCGTGGACAGCGCCGCCCGCCGGTGGCGCGCCCGACGAAGGCCGCGATCATTTCGTAGCCATTGAACTGGGCCAGGGCAAGACCCTCAGCGTCGTGCAGCACGACGGCGTGGCGACCGACACCGCGTCGGGCCTGCCGCTGCTGCTCACCGGCGCGCCGCAGTACGTGGCGATGCCCAAGGGTGCGGAACTCGGCCGCGTGGTCGCGCTGGCGTCGCCGGTGCTCGCCGCGCCGGCGAAGTCGGCTACGCCCATGGCCGCGCCTCAGCCCATCGCCGGCGCCGTGGACCTCAAGCTCTTCGACGGCAGCGCCGAGTGGAAGTTCATCGAGAACACCGGCAAGGGGTCGTTCACGCTCGCCAAGGACGGCGACAAACCCATCGGCGTCCTCAACTACGACTTTACCGCCTCCAAAGCCCAGTCCACGCCCTACGTCATGGCCACCGGCACCGTCAGCATCGCCGAGGGTCCCGTCGCCATCGTCCTCCACGTCCGCTCGAACGTGAAGCAACGCCTGACATTCCGCATCGTGGACCAGACCGGCCAAACCCACCAGTTCAAGAGTGGCATCACCGGCAGCGGCGGGTGGGAAGCCATCCGCATCCCCCTCAACCGCAAGCTCGAGCACTGGGACGGCGCCAAGGACGGCAAGATCCACTACCCCATCAAGCAGATCGCCTTCAGCGTGCCCCTCCCCAGCGAAGAGCACAAAACCGGAAAGGTCGAGTACGCCGACGCCGTCGTCGTCGGCGAGTAATGAACGTCATCGGATGCCGCCGCCGCGCGTGATGCTCATAGCCCCGGCATACCCATGCGGGGCTTGGCGAGGTGCCACCATGAAACACACTCATACGCGACCTGCCTTTACTCTCATCGAGCTGCTCGTGGTGATCAGCATCATCGTGCTTCTCGTCGCGCTGCTGTTGCCTGCGCTCGCCCGGGCGCGCGACGTAGCGAAGCAGGCCATGTGCATGACCCAGCAGCGCCTGATCGGCGTGGCGTGGCAGACCTTCGCCGCTGACCATAGCGGCATCGTCATGGGCGCCGACAGCTACATCGTCGGCGGGGAGAACAGCTCCAACCGCCGCAACTGGTCCTGGTTCATCGACGGCACCACCCGCGGCGTGCATCCGTCCAATCCGCCCGCGCCTCACCAGCGATACCTCACCTACGCCAACTACCTGGGCTTGACCGGAACCAAGTCGTCGCTCGCCATCCGATGCACGGAAAACACCGCCGGCAGCTACGGGGTTTACACCAGCCGGCATCCGCTTCCGTACTGGGGCGGCAGCACGACGGTCGATACCTTCTTCATGTATTCCGATTCCCAGCAGCTCAATGGCTCAGCAGTCTCGCTGCACAACATCCTGTGGACCTCGACCGATTACTTCAGGATCAATCGCTGTCCCAGACCGTCGTCATTTGCGATGCTTGCCGACACCGATCAGCAAGACCTCAAGGGCGGGATGTGGTCGTTCAACGCCAGTGGGCCCGACTCGATGAACACGTTTCGCGGCGTGGGCGTGTACATGAAGCACGGGGAGACGGGCAACGTCCTGTTCCTCGACGGCCACGTCGCCGCACAGACGCCCACATTGCTGATGCAGGCCGCCAATCAGCAGCGGAACCTGGCGTCGACGCCGCCGCGCGGCATCTACGTCTGCTTCAAGAAGGACGGCACCAAAGTCGTCAACGGCGTGCCCGTGGAGTAATCCGTTGGGCCGCCCATCCATGGGATCGTCGCGCGGCGCTGGCTTCGTCTATGTGACGAAGTGACGGATTCAGAGTACGTCGAAGCCGCCCAGCAGGCATCGGCAGCGCACGCGATACCCGCCGTCGTCCATCGGCTCGCAGGCCAGAACCTCGGCGAGCACGGGAGCGGGCGAGGGCACGGCCGCATTGACGCTGAAACGCAACCGCTCGCCGACGCGAATCGGCGAACCGGTGCGGATCGCCACACCCGTGGGCGAGACGTTGAGAACCTGGGCATCGTAGAGCGTGCGCACAGGCACGGCCCGCGACACGTGCATCCGCTGCTCCGGGTCAATGCGGTCTTCCGCGCGCCGTTCGGCTTGCTGAACCGACCGTTGGTCGTCGTATTTGTAGTCGTTGTCGAACATGCCATGCACTCCTGCCACCACGGCGCAGGCCGCAACCGTGGGACAATCCCGGCATAGCACCCAGCATCGACCGGATCGGGGTGGGGGTTGAGTGCACAGACGATTTACTTGATGCCCAGTTCGTGGCGGCGCTGGCGCAGGGCCTTCCAGAACTCCTGGACGTAGGCCTGGTTCTGTGGGTCGCCATACTGGGCGTAGCGCTGCATGCGCTGACGGGCTTCATCGGGATTGCGCTTGTTGCCATTGCGCTGGCGCTGCTCCATCGTGGCGATGAAGGCGTCGAGCATCGCCGTGCGCGTCACGGCGTCGGCGGTGGCGAACTGTCGGGCCTGGGCGACCATCATGTCCTGCATGGCCTGACGCGCCGCATCCTGCATCCCCGGCTCATTGCGCATGCGCTGCCACAAGTCGGTCCGCTCGCTCTGCGGCAACTCGTCGGCGAGCTTGCGCACGTGCATCACGTAGGCCGCGCGTCGCGTGTCCGGCAGCCGGCGATAGCGCGGCGAGGCGAAGACCGTCATCGCCTGCTCGATCGTGTCGGGAAGCGGCGGCGGCGTGCGCAGCCAGGTGAGATACAGCCCCGCGCCGATCGCGCTCGCCAGCGCTGCGGTCAGCATGCCGCCCAGAAGGAGGCGTCGCACCATCCGCTTAATCGTCATCGCTCAGAGGTTCCCCACGTGCCCGTCTGCGAACAGCAGGTTACGCAGGTCGTGAAAATAGGGCACGGTCAATGTCTGGCCGCTGATCATATCGAACGTGCCGCCGTCGAAATCGTTGGCGATGGGCACTTCGGAGACGGTTAGGCCCCAGGCCTTGACGGGGAAGTAGTCCTCGATGGTTTGACCGGAGATGCCCACGCGATACATGTAGCTGATGCCGCAACGGGCGTGGACGTATCCGGCGTCGCCGCCGCACTGGTAGATCGTCTTGAGGCCCGGATCGCCCTGGGCGAGGTATGGCTCGAGGACCTTGGGCAGCGGCGCGTCGGCATCGCCGGAGACGAAGGGTTCGGGGATGTAACGGGCCGAGGGATAGATGTTCTTGTGATCGGCGCGGTACGCGTCGATGGCGATGCCGATCTGACGCAGGTTGGACATGCAGGCGGTCTTGGTCGCCCGCTGCCGCACCATCGCGATCGAGGGCACAGCGATGCCGATGAGCACCGCAACGATGGCGATCACCACCAGCAGTTCGATGAGACTGAAAGCGCGGCGGGTGCAGGGGACCAGGGCGTTCACCATGGAGCAACGTTCAGTGGAGCGACACGATTGCAGCGCGCATGCGATGCCCGAGGCGGCGATGCTCGGATGTCATCGTCACAATCGCGCGAAGTTCGCCAGCATGGTCAAGCCCACGCGCTGCGATTTCTCGGGGTGAAACTGCGTCGCCCAGAGGTTATCACGCCGCACGACAGCACAGAACGGCCGGTCGTAGTCGGCCGTCGCCAGCGTCACCGACGCATCGGCAGGCTGGGCGTAATAACCATGCACGAAATACACCGACGCCCCCCCTGATGTCAGGCCAGCCAGCAGGGGATCATCGCGCTGCCACGTCAGGGCGTTCCAACCCATGTGCGGGACCTTCAGCCGCGGTCTTCCGGGCCCCCGGTCTTCCTGAAATCGCACCACCTCGCCCATCAGCAAGCCCAGCCCGGCATTGGGTGCGTCCTCCTGCGAGCGCTCGAACAGCAACTGCATCCCCAGGCAGATGCCCAGAAACGGCCGGCCCGTCGCCAGAAAGTCACCGATCGCATCGACCCACCCCAACTCGTGAAGATAGCGCATTCCGTCTGTGAACGCCCCCACCCCAGGCAGCAGGAGCTTGTCCGCCGTCGTCGCCTCGTCAGGGCCGCGCAGGATCACCGCATCACCGCCGACGCGCTCAAACGCCTTCTGCACGGATCGCAGGTTGCCCAT
This sequence comes from uncultured Phycisphaeraceae bacterium, assembly GCA_964518335.1. Taxonomy (GTDB): domain Bacteria; phylum Planctomycetota; class Phycisphaerae; order Phycisphaerales; family Phycisphaeraceae; genus CAZFDT01. The sequence goes on along the minus strand of CAZFDT010000046.1, from coordinate 3,348 downwards.
GCGATAGTCGATGATGCCGATCATTGCTGGGGTGTCGGGTGTGGGGGTCGAAGCACACATGCATCCCGACACCCGACACCCTAAACCCGATACCCGATCTTTACTGTACCACCACGATCTCCACCCGCCGGCTCTTGGCCTTGGTCTCGCGTGGCTGAGTCGAGCCATAGCCCATCGTGGAGATGCGCGAGCGCGATACGCCCTGGGATGCCAGGTGATCGGCGACGGCGTTGGCGCGGGCCTCACTGAGCTGTTGGTTGCTGGCCCACTTGCTCTTGCGGATCGGATCGCTGTCGGTGTGGCCCTCGACAATGATCTGATTGTTGGCGTATTGGCGCTTGATGACGCCGACGACCTGATTGAGCGTGGAACGTGCTGCGGGGGTGACGGTGGCTTGACCGGAGGCGAAGAGCACGTCGCCGGGCACTTTGACGCGGACGGTGCCGAAGCCCTGCTCGACCTCGACGCCGGCGATGTCGCCGAAGCCGGTGTTCGACGCCGCCACGGGCGCCGCTGTGGCCGCCACAGGAGCCGGAGCGGGCTGGGTCATGCGCTGTGCCATCGCCGAGTCCAGCGCCGAGCGCGTGCGGTTGAGTTCGTCCTGCAACTCCTGGTTCTGCCGGTAGAGTTCGTTGCGCTCGTCGCTGAGCCGCTTGCTCTGGCAACCGACCTGGCTGCCCATGACGACGACCGCCGCCAGCACCATCGCCCACGCGCGCACCTGTCGAGTCCACATGGCCTGCCGCCTTTCAAATGTCAGACGCCCCTGATCCGATCGATCCGTCGATCTGATCAACGTCCGTGTTTGGTTATGGGATGATACCAAGTAATCGCAGCAAAGGCTCGCGCCAGAGCATGGCCACGACGGCGGCGCCAGCCAGATACGGGCCGTACGGAATAATGCGGGCGCCCGTGTGCGTGACCTTGGCCAGCACGAGCAGGACGACATACGCCGCCAAGCCGAAGAACGGCGCAACGAAGAAGAACGCCAGCGTCGCGTCGAGCCACCCGGCGGCCGCGCCGACGGCGGCCATCAGATGCACGTCGCCCAGACCCATCGCCTCACGACCGAACATCAGCGTCCCCATGATCCGCGTCGCCCACACCACAGCACCACCAGCCAGATAACCCAGCACCACGCCCGACAACACGAGCAACGCTGGAGGCGACGCCGGCGTCACCAGGCCGCCCCCCTGCCACCACCCCGCGGCAGCGCCCAGTACAGGCAGCGTGAGGAACAGGCACTCCTTGAGCATTTCCCGGCGGGCGTTGGGGTACTGCGTCCAGTCCTCGTGTTCGTCGATGTCAGCAAAGCTCATCGGCAGCAGCTTCAGCCGCAGCAGGGCGACGCTCACGACCAGCCCCGCCGCCCCGCCCAGCGCCGCGCCTGCCCACGGGCCATACGCCCACGGCGCCACGGCCAGCACGCCCGGATACACCAGCGCACTCACCGGCAGGGCGACCACGGCCACCACCGTCGCCGTCCACGGGATCGGTAGCGGAATGATGAACAGCCGCGCGTCGATCATCGTCGCAGCCAGAAGCGACGCCACCAGCGCCAGGTGAACCGCAAGCACCGGCCAGGTCTCGCCCAGCGGCGCCAGCGCCCACTCGCTCCGCCAGCCCGCCATCGTGTACCCGACAAACAGCAGCGCGAACAGCCCGGCGCATGTCGCCTCGATGATCGGGTACTGCACGCTGATCGACGCCTTGCAGTTGCGACACTTGCCCCCCAGCCACAGCCACGCCAGCACCGGGATGTTGTCGAACCACGCCAGCCGATATCCGCAATGCGGACACGACGACGGCGGTCGCACAATGCTCTTGCCCTCCGGCACACGATAGATCACCACGTTGAGAAAACTCCCAACGCACGCGCCGAACACGATGACGAGGATGAGCCAGGGCCAGAGGGTCATGTCATCCTTAACGCCGCAGAATCACATCGCCGCCACGCCACGTGCCGGTTGGATGGGTTTGCGGCTCCGCGGGGCTGGCGATCGCAGGCGCACGACCACGTGTCATACGCCCTCCTCCTCGTCCGCAACCCGCAGCTTGCCCGACTCGTCTGCCGTCAACTCCGCGATGCGTTTCTCGGCCGTGTCCAGCACCGACCGGCAGCGCCCGATCAGCTTCAGCCCCGCTTCGCACTGCTGGATCGTCTCCTCCAGCCCCGCCTCCCCCGACTCGATCCGCTCGATGATCGACTCGATCCGCGCGATCGCCTCTTCGTACACGAACGGCTCATCGCCAGCCTGATTGTTCTTCGCGTTCCTGGCCATGGCCAGAGTGTACCGAATCGCGTGGGGCAGCCCAGGGCGGCGAGGATGCGCAGCATCAGGTCGGTGGAGACGTGGCGGGTGTTGCCGCTGAGGATGGCCGTGAGAGGTTCTGAGGCTCAGAACAACCGCGGTTGATCATCAGGGGACGTGTGCTGGCGACGGGGTAGGTTCCGGGGGCGGGAGCGGTGGGTGCGGGTCAGCGATTCGGGCAGCGCGGTGGGTGGGCCGCCTTCGACGATGCTGTGGACGGCGCCGTCGGCGAGACGGGTGGCGGCCCATGGCAGCTTGGCTGACACCATTCCGGGGGTTTGCGGGGCGCGGTCATGCCGCCTTGGCGCGCGAGGGCTTGGTCGTCACGGTGACGCGGAAGCCCAAAGCGTCGAGCACTGCGTTAATGCTGGCGAAGCGGGGGTTGCCCTTCCTGGACAGCATGTCGTAAAGGCTTTCACGATTGAGCCTGGAGGCCTGGGCCAGCGCGGCCATGCTGCCCTGGGCCTTGGCGACGTCGCGCAGGGCCACGAGAAAGGCGTCGTCGCCTTCCTCAAGTGCGGCGGTCAGGTAGCCCGCGGCGTAGCCGGGGTCTTTGAGGTCGTTGTGCAGAAGCGGCTCGTAGGGAATCGACGCCTCAGCGCGTCGTCGCTTTGTAGTCCGCCCAGTACGCTTTGGCTTGCTGGATGTCTTCATGCTGTGTTCGTTTGTCGCCGCCAATGAGCAGGATCACGAGGGTCTGGCCGTCGAGGCCGAAGTACACTCGGTAGCCGGGTCCATAGTCGAGCTTCAGTTCCTGCACGCCGCCGCCGACACGGTTCGTCTGGCCGAGGTTGCCCGAACGCACGCGAGCAAGTCGGGCCTGAATCCTCTGCTTGGCACGTTCGTCACGTACGGACTCGAACCAATCGGCATAGGGCGTGCGACCTTGGGGCGTCTGGTAAACCCGCACCTCTCTGGGCGTCACGTCCATGCCTCATACCATTGTAGCCTACAGACGACACGCGGCAACTTTGGGTCGGCTGTGTGTACCGGCTCGATAGAAATGTCCTCATCATTGTCTCAATAGAAGTGTCCT
>CAZFDT010000045.1:0-41582 GCA_964518335.1 uncultured Phycisphaeraceae bacterium | reverse complement strand
GAGCCCCCGTCAATTCCTTTGAGTTTTAGCCTTGCGACCGTACTCCCCAGGCGGCGCACTTGCACTTTTGCTTCGATCCAGATGGCGTCAGAGCCTCCTGGATCTAGTGCGCATCGTTTAGGGCGTGGACTACCGGGGTATCTAATCCCGTTCGCTCCCCACGCTTTCGTGCCTCAGCGTCAGAATCGGCCCAGTCGCCTGTCTTCACCTTTGGCGTTCCAGTAGATATCTACGCATTTCACCGCTCCACCTACTGTTCCGACGACCTCTACCGACCTCAAGCACCGCAGTATGCCGAGCAATTCCATCGTTAAGCGATGGGATTTCACAAAGCACTTGCGGCGCCGCCTACGCACCCTTTAAGCCCAGTGATTCCGATTAACGCTTGTGGCCTCTGTATTACCGCGACTGCTGGCACAGAGTTAGTCGCCACTTCCTCTGGGGCTCCTCATTGTGTTGGTAACCCCTGACAGTAGTTTACACCCCGAGGGGCTTCATCCTACACGCGGCATTGCTCCGTCAGGCTTTCGCCCATTGCGGAATATTCGTTACTGCAGCCTCCCGTAGGAGTCCGGGCAGTGTCTCAGTCCCGATGCGGCGGGCCGTGCTCTCACACCCGCTACCCGTCTTCGCCTTGGTGAGCCGTTACCTCACCAACTAGCTGATAGGACATTCCCCGATCTTCAGGAAGCAAGCCTTTGCCCGCGGCGCCATGCGACGCTACGGGGTCATCAGGTATTAATTTCCCTTTCGGGAAGCTATCCCTGACCTGAAGGCACGTTAGGAATGTATTACTCGCCCTTTCGCCACTCTACTCGGGATTGCTCCCTTTCGCGTTCGACTTGCATGTTTTAGCCATGCCGCCAGCGTTCAATCTGAGCCAGGATCAAACTCTTCAATTGAAATCGTGTGCCGATCCGGCCTTGCGGCCTTCTCGGTGAACTTCAACGATTTGTTCGACCCAGTACCGCGATCCGAAGATCGCGGCGGTCGACCTCCGCAAGCATTGCTGCTTACGGGGGCGCCTGCCGTCGGCTAAGACGACAGACAAGGCTCATCACATTGATTTCGACCCGCCGAAGCGGGCCGGTGGTTCACAAGGATGTGATGAACCCGTCACCTGTGAAGGGTGACGTGGATCGTACCCCGTCCACAGAACCCTTGAGTCCTGTCGGCGGGGCCACATCCTCGCGGCTTACCCAACTGTTCACTTGTCAAAGACCGTCACACCCCGGATTCAGCTCCGGGGAGAATAAACCTTCGTCCTCGCTGCGGCAAACCGAAGCTCGCCGAGTCAAGGGCGGGGCATCATATGGATTTTCAGGGGGCTGTCAAGGCCAACCGGCAATTCGCTCGCCGACGACTCGACCCCGATCAGAGCGGTCCCTGAAATCATCCTGTACTCAAGGACCGGAGAGTCATTAAACCATGCCCGACCGGCCAAGTCAAGTTCGCCGACAAGCGATTTTTCCGCCGCGCACCGTGGGGCCGCGACCGCCGATCGGAGGCTCAGCCGCTCCTGCTACACTACGGCCATGCAGGCCGACATCGATCGTGTGCTCATCCACCGCGACGCCATCGCCGCCCGCATAGGCGAGTTGGGCCAGCAGATTGCCGCCGACCTGGCCCGCGACAACGATGCCCAACTCACGCTCATCCCCATCCTCACCGGCAGCATCATTTTTGTGTCCGACCTCATCCGCCAGTTGCCCCTGAAGCTGCAGATCCGGCTCATCTCGGTCACGTCCTACCCCGGCACGGCCACCAGCAGCCGCGGCGCCACCATCCAACAGGCCCTGACCAACGTGCCCCAGGACCTCCGCGGCGCCCACGTGCTGGTCATCGACGACATCCTCGATTCGGGCAGCACGCTGCGGGCGGTGCGCGACTATCTGCGCCAGCGCGGTCCCGCCGAGGTGCGCACCTGCGTCTTTCTCCGCAAGCAGCGGTCCGAAGCGATGGCGTGCCCCGTGGATTATGTGGCGTTCGACATTCCCGACGAGTTTGTGGTGGGCTACGGGCTGGACTTTGACGATTACTATCGCAACCTGCCGGACGTGTGCACGCTCAAGCCCAGCGTGATCGAGGCGGCCCAGTCCCGTGTGGCCGACGAAACCGTGGCATGACCACCGACACCCCGCCGATGCCCAAGTCCCCGTCGTCCCCGCCGTCCCCCGCGCCCGCGCCGATGGCCGAGGCCACCAATGGCGAAGCGGTCAACGGCCACGACGACGCGGTGCTCGAGTCCGCCCGCGCCGCCGGCCTGCTCCCCGCCGACCTCCTCCAGCCCGGCGAAATCATCATCCTCCTCATCAAGCCCAGCCCCTGGTACATCCTCCTGGCGCCCCTGGGCACCCTCGCCGCCATCACCATCCTCGTCCTCCTGGCCATCGTCATCAGTCAGCGGCTGCAGTTGCCCATCAGCCAGCGTGACCTGATCCTCCTGGGCGTCGGACTCGTCGGTGTCCGACTCTTCTGGCAGTTCCTCGAATGGCTCAGCCGCATCTACGTCCTCACCGACCGCCGCATCATCCGCGTCAAGGGCGTCCTCCGCGTGCAGGTCTTCGAAACCCCCCTCAAAACCGTCCAGCACACCTACGCCCTCTTCTCCATCCGCGAACGACTCTTCGCCCTGGGAACCATGGCCTTCACCACCGCCGGCACCGCCTTCATCGAAGCCTCCTGGGACATGGTCGCCCGACCTCTGCAGGTCCACAAACAGATCGTCCAGACGCTCAACCGCTATCGGTGATGCCTGCATGGTGATGTCGCCGTGCAAGAAGCGGGACGGCGTCACTGCGGCTCGTCGAGGCCGTACTGCTTGATTTTCTTGTAGAGCGTGGTGCGGTTGATGTCGAGTTGTCTGGCGGTTTCCTGGCGGTTCCACTTGTTGGCTTCGAGTGCGGCCAGGAGGATGTGGCGTTCGGGGGCTTCGAGGGCTTTTTCCAGGGGCATGGGGGTCCAGCCGTCGGCCAGGGCGGGGATCACTGCAGCGTCGCCGTTGGAGCTATCCGCGCCGCGGCGCGTGGGGCCGCCCTGCACGGTGTCGGGCAGGTCGTCCACGTCGATCGTCGGCCGGCGGCAGAGCACCACGGCGCGCTCGACGGCGTTCTCCAGCTCGCGCACGTTGCCCGGCCAGTCGTAGGCCCGCATCGCCGCCATCGCGGCATCGGTGAACCCGGTGATCGTCTTCTTCGCGTCCCGGGCGAACTTCTGCAGGAAGTGGTCGGCCAGCAGCGGGATGTCGCCGGTGCGCTCGCACAGGCGCGGAAGCTGAATGTTCACCACGTTGATGCGGTAGTAGAGGTCTTCGCGGAACCGCCCTTCGGCCACGAGCTGGCGCAGCGGCTCGTTGGTGGCGAGCACGAAGCGCACATCGACGGTGAGCGTCTGCGTGGAGCCGACCGGCTCGAACTGCCGCTCCTGCAGCACGCGCAGCAGTTTCAACTGCAGCGCGGGCGTGGCGGAGTTGATCTCGTCGATGAAAAGCGTGCCGCCGTTGGCGGCGAGGATCTTGCCGGGCTTGTCCGCCATCGCGCCGGTGAAGGCGCCTTTGGTGTGGCCGAACAGCTCGCTTTCCAGCAACGTCTCGGGGATCGAACCGCAGGCGAAAGTGACGAACGGCCCGGCGCGGCGGTCGCTGCGGGTGTGGATCGCCCGCGCCACCATCGTCTTGCCCGTGCCCGAGGCGCCGTCGATAAGCACCGTGGTCTTGCTCTCGGCGACGGCCTCGACCAGGTCGTACACCTTCTGCATCCTGTGGTCGGCGCCGACGATGTTGCCCATGCCGAACCGCTCGACGAGCTGCGTCTTAAGCGACTGGTTCTCGGCAACCAGCAGATGCTGTCGCACCGCCTTGCTCACGGCGATACGCAGCTCGTCATCGACGATGGGCTTGGTGAGATAGTCGGCGGCGCCGAGCTTGACCGCCTCGACGGCGTGTTCGATCTTGCCGAATCCGGTGACGACGATGACGACAATCGACTCGTCGAGTTTGCGGATGCGCTTGAGCAGTTCCAGCCCGTCGGTGCGGGGCATGTTGACGTCGGTGATCACGACGCCGACGGGTGCGCCGTTCTTCTTGCGGTGGGCGCGGCCCTGCTCGATGAGGTCCAGGGCCTCGGCGCCGTCGGCGGCGGTGGCGGTGGCGTGCCCGTCGCGCGCCAGGAACTCGGCGAGCGTCTCGGCCACGATCGGGTCGTCGTCCACCACGAGGATGCGTGCACTGTTGTCGGGCATGCTCTTACCGTTCAGCCCCGCCGCCTGCGGCGGGTGGAACACGTCAGATCCCTTCACCCGGGTTGATCAGTGCGGCCACGGGGACGCGGACGGTGACGCGAGCGCCGCCGGCATCGCCGTTGCGCAAGGCGATGGTCCCGCCCAGGCTGTGGACGATTTCGCGCGACAGCGCCAGGCCCAGGCCGTGCCCGGTCGCCTTGGTGCTGACGCCGAAACGAAACGCACCGTCGGGGTCGAGCAGTTGCGGCGCCATACCGGGGCCGGTGTCAGTCATCTGCAGCACCAGCGCGTCGCCGTCGGTGCGCGCCGCCAATTCGATCTGTCCGTGGCCGCGCGCGGCGGCGTCCATCTCCGCGATCGCTTCCAGGCTGTTTCGCACGACGTTGAGCACGACCGGATCGAGCGGGCCGGCGGGCAGGTGTGAGACGTCGGCGCTGACCTCGGCGATGAGGTGCACGCCCATCGCCTCGGCCGTCGGCCGCAGCAGCGCCACCGTGTGCGCCAGGCTCTGCCCGAGCGTGCGCGTGTGCTGATAAAGACTGTCCACGCTGCGGCTCTGACGCATCCAGCGGTGGATGAGCTGGGCCATCTGCTGCATGGCGTCGCGGGCCACCGCCAGGCGCTGCAGCAGCGCCTCTTCGCCCCCGGGATCGGCAGCGGTGACGGCATCGCCCTGCGACAGCGAACGGATCACCAGGCCCACATTGCGCAGGCTGCCGTCGAGCAGGTTGGACAGCTCGTGCGCCAGCTTCGCCGACGCCTGGCCGCCCTCGGCAGACGACACCGGGTTGTTGTGCGCAGACGACATCGCCTCGATGATGATCGGCATAAACAACGTCGCAGTTGACGCGCGCGGGGCGACGTGGCGATTTGGCAACACGAACCGTCGAGGTCAGGCGGCGTCGGACGACGCCGTCGGCGGAATGTTGAAGCGGAGCGACGCGAAGAACGGCTCGGCCTGCTCGGCGTCGGCGGCGGCCACCGCCACGTGGCACTTGCTGATACCCCGCGACCGCAGCTTGCGCATGGCGATGCCCGTGATGTTGCGACGCAACGCCTCGGCCCCGTCGCCCGCCGCCGTCGCCACGTGCATCACGTGGCCCTTGCCGACATCGCGCATGCAGGCCACCACCGCCACCAGCCGGCCATCATCCCGAGCCACGAGCACCAGCCCCCCCGCCGACTTCCGCGCCGCGTCAAGGTCCGGCCAACTTGCGTCGCCGCCCTGCCACAACGCCGCCGCGTCCGCAGCGTCCTCGGCCCGCAACTCATAGACTTCCAGCGCCATCCCCGTGAATATCGGCCGGTTCGAGGCGCGACATTGGCGACACGGCGTCTGATAACACGACGCGGCCATAGCCGGGACGCTACGCGTCCCCGGAACCTGCGACGCGTAGCGTCCCGGCTATGACACGCCAATCGCCGCCGCACAACGATCGCACAGCATCCCGCCGTCACTGCGCTGCTTCACCGTGCCGTCACGCTTCCACGACCGTTCACAGCGCGGCTCGTGGCGCAGGTCGGCGACGGATACCGCCTGGGCGCGGGCGAAGCGGCTGACCATGCACAAGTCGGCCAGATCCACCGGGTCGAACCCGTCCGGCGCCGGCGCGCTGACGCCTACGTCCAACGGGTTGTCGATGCCTTGCGACTGGCGGTAGTCCTCGATCGCCTTGAGCCAGGCCGTGCGCTGCGCCATGACGGCGGCCCAGTGCGGGCTCACTGCAACGCGTGAATCGTCGGGCAGCGTCTGCAGGTGGATGCTGTCGGTCGCGCCGGTGAGTGCGGCCCAGGCCTCGTCGGCGGTGTGCGGCAGGATCGGCGCGAGCAGGCGCGCCAAGCCAGCGGCAATCGTATGCATCGCCGTCTGCGTGCGGCGGCGGCGAGGCGAAGCAGGCGCGTCGCAGTAGAGCCGGTCCTTGACCGCCGCCAGATACACCGCGCTGAGCGTCTCATTGCAGAAATTGAAGATCGCCTCGCTGGCGCCGGGGAAACGCAGCGAGTCGTAGGCGAGGCGAACCTTGGCCGTCAGCGCATCAAACTCGCCCAGCGCCCAGGCGTCAAGGCTCGTCGCATCGGCGCCCGTAAAGGCGTGCGCATCCTTCCGGGCGTCGAACTCGCTGAGGTTGCTCAACAGGAACCGGATGGTGTTGCGCACCTTGCGGTACTCTTCGCCGGCGAGCTTGAAGAACTCCTCATCGACCTTGACGTCGTTGTCGGTGTTGAGCGAGGCGACCCACCAGCGGCAGACATCGGCGCCGTAGTTTTTGAGCAGTTCCTCGACTTCGAGCGTGTTGCCCAGGGACTTGCTCATTTTGCGGCCGTCCTTATCGACCATGAAACCGTGAGTCAGCACGGTGCGGAACGGCGGCTTGCCGGTGGCGCCCAGCGATGGCAGCAGCGAGAGTTGGAACCAGCCGCGATGCTGGTCGGAGCCTTCGAGGTAGAGGTCGGTGTGGGCCGGGGCGTCGTCGGGCAGCGCCAGTCCGCGCTGTCGCATGCATGAGTGCCACGACGAGCCGGACTCGAACCAGACGTCGAAGATGTCGCGGGACTTGGTGAGCGCGGACACGGCACTTAAGTCCCGTGCCCAGGTGGGAGCGTCGGAGTCGCTTGTCGGATCGTACTTTGCCAGCAATTGATCCGGGGGCATGAGGAACCACGCATCGCTGCCCTTGTCGCGTAAAACGGCGGCGACGGCGCGGACGCTCGCCGCGGTGAGCAGCACTTGCCCCTTCTCCGGGCCATAGAACGCGGGAATGGGCAGGCCCCAGGCTCGCTGGCGGCTGATGCACCAGTCGGGGCGCGATTCGAGCATGCCGCGCATGCGGTTTTTGCCCCAGTCGGGGACGAAGTGAATGTCGTGCGTGGCGTTGAGCGCACGGTCGCGCAAAGAGGAAAGCGGCGGCTGCGCCGCGGCCGCTGCGCGGAAAGGATGGTCCACTGCAACGAACCACTGCTCGGTGGCGCGGAAGATGACCGGCGTCTTGCCGCGCCAGTCGTGGGGGTAGCTGTGGGCGAAGCGGTGCTGGTGGAACAGGTGGCTCGACTGGGCCAGCCGGTCGCACACGAGCTTGTTGGCGTCCCAGACGCTGCGGCCGTGCAGCCAGTCGGGTGCGGTGTCGTCGAACGTGCCGTCCTCGCGCACTGGGCAGTAGATGTCCAGCCCCTCGCGCAAGGCGGTCTGGTAGTCCTCGACGCCGTGGCCCGGCGCAGTGTGGACCAGGCCCGTGCCATCCTCAAGCGTGACGTAGTCGGCGGCGACGACGCGCCCGAGACGATCGACGAACGGGTGCTGATACTCGACTCCGACCAACTCCTGTCCGCGAACCGTGCGCAGCGGCTTGATGTCGGCCAGCCCGCCCATCGCCAGCACCTTCGGGGCCAGCTCGGTGGCGATGACCACCTCGCGCGGGCCGACGCGATATACCCCGTACTCGGCGCGCGAGCTCACTGCAACGGCCAGGTTCGCAGGCAGCGTCCACGGCGTCGTCGTCCAGATCATCAGCGCGCCGCGGCCATCGGCTCGGTCGAACGTGACGTACACGCTCGTGTCCTCGCGGTCGTAATACTCCAGCTCCGCATCGGCCAGCGCGGTCTGGTTCTCGATCGACCAGTGCACCGGCTTGAGCCCGCGATACACCAGCCCCGCCTCGATCAGCGACGCAAACACCTCCAGCGTCGCCGCCTCGAATTTCGGGTCCATCGTCAGGTAGGGCTCGTCGTAGTCCGCCAGCGTCAGCAGCCGCTGCATCTGCTGCGACTGCAGCTTGACGAACCTCTCGGCGTAGGTCTTGCACTTGCGCCGAGCCTTCATCGTGTCCGAAAGATCGGCGCCGCTTTCGCGCGCTTCGGTCATGACCTTGTGCTCGATCGGCAGGCCGTGACAGTCCCAGCCGGGGATGTAGGGCACGTCCATGCCCATCATCGTGCGGCTGCGGACGACGAAATCCTTCAGACACTTGTTGAGCAGGTGGCCCAGGTGGATCGACCCGTTGGCGTAGGGCGGCCCGTCGTGGAAGACGTAACGCGGCGCGCCGCGGCGGGCCTGACGCACCTGCTGGTACAGCTTCGCCTGCTGCCATCGCTTGAGCGACGCCGGCTCGTTCTGCACGAGGTTGGCCTTCATCGCGAACGCCGTCTTCGGCAGGTTCAGCGTGTCCTTGTACGATCGCTTGCTCGTCGCTTGCTCGGCCATAGGCCGGGCATTCTAGCGTGTTGCACGAGACGGCCGAGCCTACATCCCGCTGACCGTCTGGCCGGAGGCGGTGACAGCCTGGCGCACCTTGGCCAAGCGCTGGCGCTGCTCGCTGTCCATGGCGGCGCCGCGGCCGACGAGTTGATCGACCTCACCCAGGGCCAGCAGGGCCTGGTCGCGGCGGCCGGCCTCGACCAGCATCTCCGCCAGTGACAGCGGCCACTCGACGCTGCCCGGGTCCAGCTTTGCGGCGCGGCGCATCGCCTCGATCGCCTCGTCGTGTCGGCCCATCGCGCCCAGCGTCAGCGCGTGCGTGTGCTGGTACGTGGGGTTCGTCGGCTGCAACGCGGAGGCCCTGGCCGCCAGCTTCGACGCCTCGTCGCCGCCCTGCCGGCGGGTCAACAGCAGCATTGCCAGGTTGTTCATCGCCGTCGCCGCGGACGGGTCCTGCTCGATCGCCTGCCTGTAGTGGCGCTCGGCGGCGGGCAGGTCGCCGTCGAGCTCGGCGCAGAACGCCAGAAGCTCGCACACCGCCGCTGGCATCGGCTGGCGCGACGCAAGCGGCTGAAGCACCTGCCGCACCTTCCCGCGATACGACGGCTCGTTCCACTTGCGCGACAGCGAAAACCACGCCGTGGCCAGCTCGATCCGCTCGTCATCGGCGTCGGGGGGAACCAGCGATGCCGCCTCGCTCAGCCACGACTCGGCCGCGGCGCGGTCCACCATCGCCGTCGAGGCCAGCTCGATCCAAGTCGCTCGCCACGCGGCGCTGTCACCGATCAGCGGGCGCAGCATGGCGTGGGCGCGCGGGATCTGCCGCGCAGCGATCAGGGCCTTGGCGTACTGCGTGATGATCGGCTCAAAGGCGTCGGGCTGCTTGATCGCCTCGGCTATGTAGGGATCGAGCTGCGCGATGGCCCGGCCCGGATCGCCCAGACGGATACGGGCCTCGGCGATGGTGATATCAGCACCACTGGGATCGCGGTAGGCGCGGCGGCGCCAGTCCTGCGCGGCGACGAGGGCTTCGGACCAGCGCCCGGCGCCGGCCAGCGTGTGCGTCGCCAGCCATGCCGCGTCCGCGGACGCCGGCATCGCCTTGGCCGCACGTGTGGCGATCTTGATGGCGTCATCGTGCTGGCCGCTCTCCATGAGCAACTGCACCGCCAAGTGCTGAACGGGCCAATACAGCGGGAAGCGATCCGCCAGCCCGCGCAACTGCAGCAGAAACGCCTCGACCTGGTGGTCATCCGACGCATCGCGCACGAACAGGCGCAGCGTCTGCGCCGCCGCGTCGCGGTGCTCGGGCGCGTCGAGTACCGAAAGCAGCACCGGTCGCAGGTGATCGGGCAACTCGCCGCGCAGCTCGGCGACGGTGGCCCACTGGGTCGCCAGCGCGGCCAGATCGGGGCTGTTAGGCAGGGCCTTGCGGGCGTCGGCGATCGCGGCGCCGATCTCCGCTGCCGGCGCGGTCATGATGAGTACGCTCAGGCAGCTGTCCCAGGCCGTCTCGCTGCGTGGCGTCGTCTCCAGAGCGAGGCGATAGTGGGCCAGGGCGTCCGACGGGCTGCCGTGGTCACGATGAAAGTGCCCCAGCACCAGCTCGCGTTCGGCGGTGCTGACGCCCGCACTGTCGAGCATCGCCAGGGCGGCGCGGGCCTGGTCGGCGTGGCCGATCGATTCGAAAAAATCCGCCACAAAGGCGATCCGCTGGGCGTTGGGCTCCTCGAGCATGCGCTCACACATGGCGTGCACGTCGGCAAGCCGACCCTGACGCCAGCAGAGTGTGGCGAAGAGCAGGTCCGGCTCGTTGCTGCGCTTGACCTCTTCTTCGAGCAGCGCCACGGCACGGTCGATCTCGCCGATCTGCACCAGCACGCCGGCGGCTTGACGGCGATGCGCCGGTGTCGCCGACTTGGACGTGAGCACGCGCTCCAGGTACATCTTCGCCCGCGCCGTGTCGTTGCGCACGCGGATCAGACGATCGGCCAACTCCAGGGCAATCTGAGGCGAGTCGGGATCGCGGTCGGCCGCCTGCGACAACCGGTCGATCGCCCCGCTGGGGTTGCGCAGCTTATCCATCGCCTCGGCCAACAGCAGCAGGCGCTCGATGCTGTTGGGCGCGGTCTTCTCCAGATCGGTGAGCATGCTGGCGGCGATGGCGGCATCGCGGTCGCGGTCGTCGCTGTCGAGCAGGTAGCGCGCCCGAGCCAGCCGCCACGAGATGCTCGTGTCACCGGTGAGCTTCTTGAGGCGATCGATGGTGCGGTCCAGCAGGGGCCGATCAGACGCGACCGTCGGGGACGCCAGCGCCATGCGGTGCACGGCGATGTGGTCGGGGTGGTCGTTGACCAGTTGGGTCCAGGCCGCCAGCGCGTCGGGGTGTCCGATGGCGTCGAGATAGCGGGCCTCAGCCAGGTGGTAAGCGACCTGCTGGTCGGCGGGGACCTGTGCGGCGATCTGGAGGATCGCCTGTCGCCCGGCGTCGGTCTGCCCGTCGTCGTGCATGGCGATGGCCTGTGCCAGGGCGAGTTCCTCGGTCATGCCGTGGGCCTCGATCGCCGCGTCGAAGCAGGCCTGTTCGAGTCCGAGCTGATATTCGCTGCTGAGTCGGGCCAGTCGCAGCAGGTCCTCGTCGTCGAGGGGTGGCTGCAGGGCCAAGGCGTTGCGGATGGCGTCGGCGGCCTGCGCCGGGCCGCGGAACCGGGCCCGCACCTGGCAGGCGGCAAACAGGGTGCGCGGCTCGCCGGGGATCGCGGCCTGGATTTCGTCGATGACCTGCAGCAGTTCGTCCACGTCTTTGTGCGAGAGGCGTTCGAGGTCGGAGGCGGTGGCGACGACCCAGGCGATGATGACATCGGCGTCGTTGGGCGCGCGGGTCGAGGCCTCGGCGGCGGCTTCGACGGCCTGCTGTGTCCGGCCGGTGGCGGCATAGACATGGGCGATGCGCACCAGCGGCTCGTGCCAGCCGGGGCGTTCGTTCTTGCACTTGGTCCATTCCTCGATGGCCAGTTCGGACTCGCCGAGCATCTCGTAGGCGGCGGCGAGGGAGAACCGGATTGTGGCATTGCGGGCGTCGTGCTGGAGGGCGTCGCGGCAGACGTTCGCCAGCCGCCGCGCGTCCACGTCGCTGCGCGCCGCCTCGCGGAGGTAGATGGCCCAGGCCCGCGCCGCGGCCTGGCCCGAGACGGCGGCGACGGCATCGAGGTAGGGCCGGGCTTCGTCACGTCGGTCCAACTGCAGCAGCGACAGCGCCTTGAGCGCCATGAGTTCAGCGTCGGATCCATCCGAGGCCTGCACGTCCGCGAGTTCCTTGAGCGTGGCGGGCAGGTCGTGCTTTTCCCATAGGCGACGCGCCAGCTCGCGGCGTACCGCCGGGTCGTTGCCGGCCCGCGCCGCCTTCGTCAGCAGCGCCATCGACTCGTCGAACATGCCCATGCGATCGAGCTGGTAGGCGAGGATGCGCAGCATGACGACGCTGTGGATGTCGCGGTCGGCGGCCTGGCGGAGCCACTTCTCGGCGTTGGCGCGGTCGTTGGCCAGGGTGTAGGCATAGCCCACGAGCAGCTCGAAGCGCGGATCGTCGGGCCGCTCGCGGTGAAGCTTCAGAGCGTGGGCGACGATGTCCTCGGGCCGGTCGTCGCGCTGCTGCATGATGTCGAGGGTCATGAAGTAGGCGTAGTCGTTGTCGGCGACTCGGGCGAAGCGATCGGCGGCGACGACGGCCTCGTCGAACCGGCGCAGCCGCTGCAGTGACACGGCGCGGACCCATAGCGCGTTGCCGTCGTTGGGGTTCTTGGCCAGGAACTCGTCGGCCAGTTCCAGCGACTCGACGCCGCGGCCGACGCGCCAGTACAGGCCCAGCAGCTCCTGCTTGGCCTCAGGGTTGTCCGGCTCGATGTCCTGGACGAGGCGGAAGGTCTTGATGGCGTCGATCAGGTGCTGGCGGCCGGGCATCTCGATGGCAGCGCGGGCCTTGGCGTATTCCAGCAGCACGTTCACGTCTCGCGTGTCGCTGCGCTGGATGTACATGCCCAGGTTATGGAGCACCGCGGCGCGGTCGTCGGCCTCGATCGCCGCCAGCCCGTCGGCCAGGTACTGCTGCGTGCGCGCAGCGATGGCCCGCTCATTGACGAAGTAGGCCGCGACCAGGCCCGCTCCCAGCAGCACCGCCGCGGCCATCAAAATGACCAGACGCTTCTTGGTTTTGGCTCTCATGGCTCGTTACGGCAGGAATACCCGCTTGAAGGTGACGATCACCGTTTGCCAGATAATCCACAGGTCGGTTCGCCAGTTCATCTTTTCGACATATTCGATGTCGTATCTGATCCATTCCTGAAAGTCGAGACCGGGCGTGCGGCTGCGCTTGATCTGCCACAGCCCGGTGATGCCCGGCCGCACGGACAGGCGCGCCTCGCGCCAGGGCGGGCAATACTGGTTCTCGTTGAACGGGCTGGGGCGCGGGCCGACGACGGACATGTGCCCCGCCAGGACGTTGAGGAACTGGGGCAGCTCGTCGAGGTTCGTGTCGCGCAGAAACTTGCCCACGCGGGTGATGCGCGGATCGTTTTCCATGAAGAACTGCGGGCCGTCGGCCTGATTGACCTGCTGGGCGCGCAGCCGCTCCTTGATGGACTCGGCATCGTTGCGCATCGAGCGGAACTTGATGCAGGGAAACTGTCGCCCGCCCATCGTCTCGCGGCGGTGCGCGAAGAAGATCGGCCAGCCATCCTCCAGCCAGATCGCCATGGCAATGATGGGGAACAGCGGCAGGATGAACGCCAGCGCGATGAGTGAGACGACGATGTCGAACGCACGCTTGAAAGCTCGTTGCGTGCTGGTGAGGCGCGCCACGCGGATGGAGTTGATCAGGGCTTCGGTGGGCTCGATGTCCTGCCAGCGCAGGTCATCGACGATGGGGCGTTGGCCGGGGTCGTCCCAGAGGACGGTGGGTCCGACGACGCTGTCGGTGGCGGACAGTTCGCGGCCGGCGCCGACCCACACGGGTCCGACGAAGCGTGTTCCCATGTGGACGTTGGACTGCGGATCGCGCCAGACGCGGGCGTTGCCTTTAAGGACGCGGGCGATGGTGGCGTCAGGGCGCTGCCAGAGCATGACCATTTCGCGGACGCACTGGACGACCTGCTGGTTGTCGTAGCGGTCGTACACGCGGGCGCGGACGCTGGCGGCGGTGCGGTGGGTGCGGCGAACGCCGCGGCGGAGTTGGCGCCAGCCGGTGCGTGCGTCGGGCGCGTTCTGCCACACCACCGCCAGATCGCGCAGAGGCGTGATGGCGACGCGGCCCAGGTGCGAGGCGCGTCCGCCGTAGTCGCGCTTGAAGGCAATGAAGTGGTCCTGATCGTCGGCCAACACCAGCTCGCGGTAGCCGCGCTCACGCTCGTCGTGCAGGCGGATGAAGAGGATGTCCGGCTCGGTCCAGCTCATCGAATCGACCAGCTCGCCCAGGCGGAAGATGGTGAGCGTGTCGGACTCGGTGAGCAGGAACAGCTCGGCGTCATCGACGATTTCAGAGGGCTCCCCCTGGCGGACGATCTGCACGCCGCGGGCGGCCCAGAAGCGGTCGTGAAGCTGGGTGGGGTCCAGGCCCCACACCGTCGGATGGGCCGGCGTCCCCGGAAGGGGGGGCTGCGCCGCGCCGTGGCTGGGGGCGGGTTGGGGCGCCAGGCTGATCACGAGTGGCGGCCTCTTCCGTTGCGGGCGATGCGGGAGGTGGTGGCGACGGCCGATCCCACCGGGCCCAGCCGCGACGACGCCTCGCCGTCGATGATCTCGCCCTCGACGACTTCGCCGTCGTTGGGACGCAGACTCGTCAGACTCGCCAGGCTGGTGAAGCTGGAGCGCTCGAAGTCGTGGACCTCGGCGCGGTTGAAGACAATGCCCAGCAGGTTGGCGCGGATGGACTGGAGGTACTCGACGCTCTTGTCGCAGACGGCGCGGTGGTCACCGCGGGAGACGATGAGCACGGTGCCATCGACGGTTCCGGCGACAACGGAGGCTTCGAGGCTGCCGAGGATCGGGCCGGTGTCAATCAGGACGATGTCGAACTTGGCGCGGGCCTGGGCGACGAGTCGGCTCACCGCGCCGGGCGACAGGGACGCGGCGTGGCGCGCCATGGCCGTGCCCGTGGGCAGGATGCACAGGTTTTTCACGCCCGTCTCGGCGATGCAGTGATCGAACGGCTCGCCGTTGCAGGCGTCCATCACGCCCAGGAGGCTCTGCTCCTGCAGGTTGAGGACGCGGTCGAGGGCCTCGGCCTGGATGTAGCCCAGCTCGATGAGCGCCTCGCCGAGTCGGATCTGTCTTTCCTGGGCCACGTGCAGCGCCTCTTCGATCTGCTGAGGCGTGACCAGCCCGTGCTTCTGCAGCAGATGCCCGATGCGGCGTCGGACCACTGCAGCGACACGGCGCGTTAGCCCGCCGCCGACCAGGTCGCAGTCGATCAGCAGCGTCCTCGAGTCGGACGCGGCGAACGACAGGCCCAGGGCCAGCGTGAGGCTGGTCTTGCCCGTGCCGGCGCCGGGGCTGGTCACCGAATACACCCGGTGCTGATCGGGCGTGACGCCGACCTGCAGCATGGTGCGGATGTGGTGGACGCAGTGCGCGGCGATCGAGGCCTGCTGCGGGTCGGACAGGTCCTCCGGCAGCGAGGGAAGGATGCCCAGCATGCGCGCCTGGTACAGCCCGGTGCGGGCGTCGTCGATGGTGCGCAGCCGCGGGTCGGCCAGGCCGAACAGCAGCACGATCGACACGCCCAGGCTCGCCCCCGCCATCCCGCCCAGCGCCGCCAGTTGCTTGCGCTTGCCGCCGTTGGACGGCTTGGTCGGGCTCGTGCCCTCGCTGAGCACGCTGATGCGGTCCTGCCCAGCGTTGATCTCGACCTCCAGGGTCATGATGCGCACGCGCGTGTCGGCCAACTGCCGCTTGGAGTTCTCGATCTCCTCCTTGAGCTGGTCGAGCTGGTTCTTCTTCTGGCTGATCTCCATCAGGGCCACCCGCGCCAGCTCCTCGTCGGCGCGGAACTTCTGCAGCAGGCGATTGAGTTCGTCGGTCGTCTTGAAGCGGTAGGAGAACGGCACGTGCGGCGCCAGTGGATCGTCGAGCCGGTTGGCCGCCACCGCTTCACCTTCGACAAGCTGCTGGACGCGCTCGGCGATGCGGGTGTTGACGTCGTCGATCACCGCCTGGAGCACGCGCACCTCGCGGTGTTGCGGGCCCAGCCGACGCGCGTCGCGCAGCACGCTCATCTGCGCCTCCAGGTCGCGCCGCTTGGCGATGAGCACGCCCAGCACGCCAGGGTCGCGCTGGGCCATTTCCTCCAGCGTCATCTCGCCCACGCTCTTGGGCGGCTGCATCGAGGTGGGATCGACGCCGCGCTCGGCCAGCTCCATCTCGATCTGGCGGATCTGCGTCTGGATGTCGTAGAGCGTCTTGCGCCGCAACTCGAACTCGTCGTTGACGTCCAACCCGCCCGTCTCGTTGGCGATGGCGAACGCACGGTCGCGCAGGGCGTTGACCTCGGCCTGGAGCAGCTTGCGACGACCTTCCAGACCCTCCATCTTCTTGGCGTTGTCGTTCTTCTCCCGCTCGCCATACAGATCCATGTACGACTGGATCACCGACCGCACCACGCCGCTGGCATAGACCGGGTCCTTGTCCTCGAACCCGACGCGAATCATCTCCTTGCGCTCCTGCTTGACGGTCATGCGCTCGACGATGTCGTTGATCGTGTCGGTGGTCTGAGGCACACCCAGGTTGCGCAACTCGGGCTTCTGCAGCGCCCGCTGGATGACGCGCTCGTCGGTGAGGGCGCGCATCTCCGCGGCCATGTACGCGGTGAACTCGGGGATCGTCTTGCTCCGCTCGGTCTCGTAGATGAACCGCTCCATCCACGACCGCACGCGGATGACGCCGACGCTCTCGAACGCCGGCTCCTTGAGGAAGTACCCCCCCACCGCGCCGCCCCCGCCGAGGATCACCGCCAGCAGGATCGCCCAGTGGTAGCGCCCGCGCAGAAGCTGATGAATCCGCTTCAGCGGCGACACCTGCTCCGGGCCCTCGCCCCCACCGGCCGACACCGGATCGATCAGCGGCGAGCTGTCGTGGCTCGGCGGCGAGGCCGTCGCCAGGGCGGGCACAAGATGGCTTCCATTACTGCTCATGTGGCGTCTCCCGAGCGGATCACATCGACCACCGGGGCGATGGCGCCGATCAGTTCCTCGACAATCTGTTGTCTTTCATCGACCGGGATGTGCGAATGCATGATGACCTGCACCTGGGCTGCCCCGTAAAAGTGCCGCTGGTAGTCCGACGCCGCCGCCGTCACCGCCTGCATGTCCCTTACGACGCGGCCGTCGGGGAGGATCATGAAATTCGCCACCACTTTATGCGGACCTCGGTCGCTCACGCTCATCGTGAAGTGGTACTCCACCCCCGCCATCGGCCGACCCCGGATCGTCCACTGCTTCTCCACCGTGTCCAACGCCTGCCATCCATGGGCCGGATAACAGATCGGCGGGTAGTGACCCGACAGGTCCCGCGCCGTCTCGCACTGCACGATGATCAGCGTCACCTGGCGACCCGTCGTCAGGTTCTCGTACCGCCGGCTGAACAGCGCGTTGGGCCGCAGCATCGCCCGCGCCGAAGGCGGGATCGGCATGTCCATCCCCACCCAGTCCCCCACACGGTAGGGAATCGCATCCACCGCACGACGCACCTTGGCGTGGTACGGCGCCGCGTCCTCCGGCGATTGCCGTGTCAGCGTCTGCGCCGCCACGCCCGTCAGCAGCAGCAGCGCCAGCACCGGCATCGTCACCTGTTGAATCACTCGCTTATTCAACCCGCACCTCGTTGGCCAGTCAGTAATCATATGCCAGCGTGTACTGCTTGATCGGCACCATCGCCCATTGCAGCAGCCTCAGCACGCCCATCAGCAGCAGAAACGCCACCACCACCATCACCCACCCCGCCGCCTCGTGGAAATCGTGGGCAAAATCCGTCGAGTAATGCCCGAACACCCACACCGTCGGGATCAGCCGAATCACGTTGCATACCACCGCCGACACCGGGCTGCCCACCAGAAACAGCACCCGCACGTACCACCGCAGCGGCGTCCCGAACGTGAACGCAAACGACACCAGCAGCAGAGTGAACACCATCCGCAGCCCGTTGCACGCCTCGGCCACCCCCACCTCGGCCCCGTTGTACTTCAGGAGATTCCCGTATCGCTCGATCGACATCCCCAGCGTCTGACCCACCACCTGCGTCGCATGCGCCGTCGCCGTCTGCAGCGGGTGCGCAATCTGGTCTCGAATGAACCCCGGCACCGGAATCAGGAACACCAGCACCAGGAACACCGGCCCGAACCGACGCAACACGTCGATCCCCGCCACGCTCAGAAAACACCCCATCACGATCAGCAGCGATCCCCCGTGATAAAACGACTGCACCGCATAGTTGTATCCATACGCGGACAATCCCCACCCCACTGCAATCAGGATCGGTCCAATCACACCCCCGCGCGGGTAACACAGCCGCAGACGTTCCCGACGCACCCACGCCAGCCAAGCCGCCACGATCGGCGTCAAGAACACCTGGCTCGACTCCGGGTCCCGCGTCGCAATCGTCCAGATATCCACCCAAGCCTGCCAAGTCACCCACAGCCCCAGTCCCGTCAACAACATCCCCGCAGCCAGATGCCACTGCGTCCACCCGTTACGTCGCCATGTCCGCGGTAGTATCACGTCCCTGTGCCTCACCCCCCGGCCCGCCCGGCCCCCCCGGAGATCACCCCGGAGATCAGCCCGGAAGGGCCTCGAAAGCACCCCGAAACTGCCCCGGACGCGGCCATCGATCAGGCTGCCCCGCCGGGAGTCCCATCCCAGCGTCCACAGGCAACCCCACATTATACGGACTACACTATCGACCAGCGCCAGGGCGCACTCCAACCCCACCCCCCATGCGCACCCCTCTACCATCGGCTCCCCCCCGCAAAACCTGCACATTCCCCCCACCGCCACCTCCGTCACCCGCCATCCGACAGGTCAAGACTGACCTGTCCTGTGCAGCGTTCTGAAAACCCTGCCTTCACCGTCCCAAGGGTCCCAATAAGTCACTTCTCAGAAAATGGTTCCATGGCACGACCCTATCGCGCCCATGCTGTCCTGCTGCGATCCAACGCGCAGTGCCGCAGATGATGTGGCGTCAGTTGGCATGCACCCGGCCGTGCATGTCGCGTGGCGACTGCGCGACCCACTGGCCATCGAGGCCGATGATCGTCAGGCCGCGATCGATCGTGTGGCGAAGGATCGTGTCCATATCATTGAGGTGGGGCTGGCTCAGATTCACTGCGGTCAGGTCCGGCATCTGTGCCATCGCCTCGATGAAGTGGTCGCCCCGGCCGCAGAAGTGGATCGCCCCGCCGCCCAGCTCGCGCAGGCAGCGGGCCTCGCGGTCGCGAATGAAATCGACGTAAATCTGTGGCGGCAGATTCATCAGCGAGTCGTCGCGCAGCAGCACCTGGCCCTTGAGCATCATGCCCCAGTGGCATGAGTGATCGCCTCGCGGCGGCGCCAGGGTGAACCACTTGCGCATGAACGCCAGGTAGTGCTCGGTCATCAGCTCGAGGAAGGCATGGACCAGTTCGGGCTGATCGTAGAACGCCAGGAAAATGTCGCTGCCCCAGGCAAGCTCCGCGTTGTCCATCGGCCCCTGCGCGTCGGGGTGATAGAGCTGCACCCACCGTCCCAGCACCGGCCAGCGTGCCAGCACATCGAGGAACCGCTCGGCGGTGTCGAACACGTCGCCGCCCTGTCCGCTGCGCAGGTCGGGCACGCCTCGGTCCACTGCATCACGAATCGCCGCCTCCCCCGCCAGCGGCTGGGTCGTGGGCAGATCGCCCTGCTCGTCGCTCATTTCGACCACTTCGCAGCCGAGTTGGCTGGTCATGATGGACACGCCGTAGTTGCAGCGCACGTTGAGGACACTGGCGCCGCCGTTGGCCAGCACCTTCGACGCCGCGCCGAACTGGTTCAGCAGCATCGCCTCGGGGTCGCGCAGCGCCTGGTTGATCGTCACCGTGGGCCAGTGGCAACGTGGCGGCCGGGGCGTGCGTCGCGGCGGCGAGAACGTGCCGGTGCTCAGCTCGCCGTCGAGAAACCCGCGCCACGCCTCGTGCAGCCGAGCCTCCTCGGCTTCATCGATCCGCGCGGCCAGGTCGTCCAGACAACGCGACAGGAGTGTGTTCATGTCCTGACATCATCGTCCCCCCAAGGGGTGTGGTGCTCCATGCCGTTCGGTTCCGCGATCACTGTGGGCCCAGCTTCGCCACGGGCGGCGTGCCGAACCGCGGCGTATCGATCAGCAGCTTCCACTGGTTCGTCTCCTTGTCGAGCCAGCGCACGTCGTCGCGGTGGTACTGCAGCGCGTAGGCCACGCGCGGCTGGTCGGTGACGTTGGGGCCCGAGCCGTGGACGGTCCATCGGGTGAACGCCACGGCGTCGCCGGCGCGCATGCGGATGGGCAGGCACTGCAGCGGGTCCACGTCGATCTGCTGATGGGTGTCGCCGTCGTCGCTGTTGCGCGATGACAGTTGTCCCTGCAGGTGCGAGCGCGGCACGACCTGAAGGCAGCCATTGTCCGGCGTCATGTCCACCAGCGAGACCCAGATGTTGATCGAGCCCATCGCCGGGTCGTGGTTGGTGTAGTTGTTGTCCTGGTGGAAGTGGAAGGTTCCGCCGCCGCCGCCGGCTTTCACGGCGGTGAAGGGCAGGTAGCGCACGGCCCGGCCGCCGATCAGCCGCGATGCCACCGCCATCGTCGCCTCGCCGTTGATCAGCTCATCCAGCAGCGAGCCCGCCAGGTATTGCGAGCACTGCCGCAGCTTGTCGGCAGCGCCCGTCGCACGCCCCAGCGACGCACGCGGCACGCCGTTGGCCTCCAGCACCGTCATCACCTCCTCGCGCAGGCCCGCCACAGCCTCGGCCGCGACAAGCCCCGGCAGACACAGGTAGCCCTCCTCTTTGTAGAATCGGACTTCGCTGTCGGTCAGGGCCATCGGCGTCACTACTGGTGCGGATTCGACTGCAGGCATCGTGATTCTCCGTTCGTTTCATGGTATGATTCCGTTCGATGGCGGTATTATGCCCGACAGACGCCTCGCCGCCTATGGACGCGCTAACCTGTTCTTTGCATAATGCAATCACCCATGCGCGACGATCTGACGTTTCTTCACGGCAACCACACGCCCCGCTGCATCGCCACGGTCGATAAGCGGTTCGACTATCACACGCTGCAGTTCATGGTGCGCGGCGGCATCGAGCTGTTCTACGACGACGCGCGTCACGAGCTGCGCGGCGCGTGGCTGTGGCCGTGCCATCCCGGGCCGTGGATCCGATTTCACGAATGGCCTCGCGGCCGGGCGTGGGAGCACCGCTACCTGGCGTTCACCGGGCCGCGGGTCGCCGAATGGGAGGCCACGGGGCTGTGGCTGCGGCGGCCCGAATCGGTTGCTGCAGTGGACCTGACCGACCTCCGCGACAGCTTCGACCGCATGATCGGTCTGGCGCTGCGGCCGGGGCGATGGTCGCGTCTGCGCGCCATCAACCTGCTGGAGCGCATCCTGCTGGAGCGCGCCGAGAAGCGTCGCGCGGCGGCGCCGGATCGGCCGGCGTGGCTCGACGCGGTGATGAGCGCCCTGGCGGACCTGTCGCGCGAGCCGGACTACACCGAGCTGGCCTCGTCTCTGGGCATGGCGCTGACGACGCTGCGTCGCCGCTTCCGCGCCGCCACCGGTCACGCCATGCACGCCTATCGCCTGGAGTGTCGCATCGCCGAGGCGAGGCGGCAGGTCGGCGAGACCGACGCGCCCATCAAGCAGATCGCCGACCGACTGGGCTATCAGGACGTGTTCTATTTCACCCGGCAGTTCAAGCAGATCAGTGGCGTGTCGCCCGCGGCGTATCGGCGCAGCCGCCAGACGTGATGCGATCGGACAAGAAAGAAGCCCACGGACCGTCGTCCGAGGGCTTCGCCAAGCACGTCAGGAATCAGGCGGATCAACCGAGCAACTGCAGCACAGACTGGGCCGTGGAGTTGGCGATGGCCAGCGTGGACGTGCCAGCCTGGACGAGCACCTGGGCTCGCGTCAGGTTGGCCGTCTCCTTGGCGAAGTCGGTGTCGCGGATCTGGCTCTCGCTGGCGGTGAGGTTCTCCAGGGCGATCTGCTGGCTGCGGAGTGTGGTCTGCAGCGTATTGCGCTCGAAGGCGCCCAGTCGTCCGCGAAGCTGCGTGACCATGTCGATGGAGGCGTCGAGGATATCGGAGGCCTCGCGTGCCTTGCCGGCGATGAGGGAGTTGTCGCCGCCGGTCTTGACGGAGCTGAGGAAACCTGCGACGGCGTTGCCCAGTCGGGACGCGGCGACGGAGGGGATGCCGAAGTTGACCTGTTGATTGGTGCTGACTTTCTGGCCGATCTGGTAGAGCGCGCCGCCGCCGTTGATGGAGAAATTGTGCGTGGCGAGGTTGGTGGCGGCGTCGGCGGTGAGGTTAAGCTCGATCTGTAGGGCGCTGGAGCGCAGGCCGACCTTGGTGCCGTCGCCGATGGCGAGGCTGCCGTTGATGAGGGCCAGCACGTCCTCGCCGGTGTCGCGGAGCGCCTCGGTGCCGGCGGGGGCATTGAGAGTGACGAAGGAGTCGCCGCCGGTCTGGCCGGGGATCTTCTGCACGCTGACGAAGGCATTGGAACCGAAGGCGACGCTGCTGAAGATGAGGTTGGCGCCGCTGACGGTGGCGGAGACGCCGGTGACGTCCTTGCTGCGGTTGATAGCCTGGGCGACGGAGGTGTAGGTCTGGCCGCTGGTGAGCTGGAAGACCTCGACGCCGTTGAGGCCGCGCACCTCGATGGTAACGTTGCTCAGCAGCGCGGGCGTGCCCAGCGTGCTGGAGAGGAAGAGCTGTGCGTGCTCGGCGGAAGCGAGGACCTCGACGCTGACGGGGATGGACGATTCGAGCCCGAAGTTGGCGCCGAAGATGCTGATGTCGCTGATCGCCGAGGCGGCGACGCCGCTGGTGATGTAGTCGAGCGAGCCGTTGAGCAGTTGCAGGCCGGCGAAGCTGGTGGTGTTGCTGATGCGGGTGATCGAGTCGATGGCCGAGTCGATCTGGAGCTGGTTGGCCTGGATTTCCTCGGGGCTGAAGGCGCCGGTGTTGGCCGACTCGATGATGAGGCCCTTGATGGAGGTCAGGAGGGTGTTGATCTCCTGGAGTGCGGCCTCGGTGGTGGCGATGACCGAGCTGGCGCGTTCGACGTTGGAGATGGACTTCTCCACGCCGCTGATCTCGGTGCGCAGACGTTCGGAGACGATCAGCCCGGCGGGGTCGTCGGCGCCACGGCTGATGCGCAGGCCGGTGGACAGACGGCGGAGGCTGGTGGACAGGTCCGTGTTGGACTTGGCCAGGTTGTTCTGGGCGATGATCGACGAGATGTTGGTGTTGATGCGTGACATTGTTGACAATCCTCCGTGATTGTCGGTGGTGTCGGTCGTGGGGACCGTTGCCGCGTCGTGCGGCGGTGCGAGTGGGGCAGACCCGCTGTCATTGGCCGCATCGGCGGCCGGCGGCGCCCGGCGAGGGTACTCCTGGTCTCAGTCGCGGCGGCCGTGACCTCCGCGGGGGTTGTGGTTGCGTCCGTTGTCGTCGCGCGGGGTGTCGAGTCGGGCAATGGGCACGCCGGGGTTGGGCGTGGCCTGCGGCTTGATCGCCGACGACGCCGCGTGCAGATCGTCCACCTGCACATTCGCCGCCGCCGCATTTTCCCGCTTGATCGCCTCGTACACTTCCTTGCGATGCACCTGCACATGGCGCGGGGCGTTGATGCCCAGTCGCACCTTGTCCCCCCGGATATCGACGACGGTGATCTCCACCTCGTCGCCGATCATGATCGTTTCGTCGCGTTGCCGGGATAGCACCAGCATTCGTCGGCTCCTTCCGTGTATCCGGGTTCGCTTCCGTGCGACCCGTTGTTCTCAGCGGTCCGTGGCGGCAGACCCGCTTAAGCCGGTCTGCCTGTCGTCACGTCGCTGTCAAGATCCTCTGCACAACCAACGTCTTCGCACGGCGATCAGGCGCTCTGCGCCTGCACCGCCGAACCCAGCTCCACCAGCGGAACGCGCGTCGAGAACTTGCGATCGGCCAGCACGAGCTGCTCGCCCATGCGGTCGCGCACGTTCACAATCAGCGGGCCCTGCAGGTTGCCCGTGAGCACCTGGTCGTGCTTGTTCACGATCACGAACACCTGCGCGTCCTCGAGCCCGTTCATCCCCAGCTCTTCCATCTGCTCGGGACGGATCGGCACGCGATAGGTCGAGACAAACAGGCTCGGGTCGGTCACGACGAACGCCAGGTCCGCCGTCTCCACCGACTGCAGCCACCAGAAGTAGCTGTCCTTGCCCGGCTCGATCAGCACGAACCGCTTGTGCCCGGGGAACCCGAGCAGGCCCTTGGCGAACGTGATGATGCGACTGTCGTCGATCTCCACGGGTCCGAAACGTGAGGTTTGAATCAGCATCCTGCTGCTTCCTTCATGCGGCCGTGCATCCTGGCAGTCCCGCTCATCCGGAGCGGGCGCCCCCGAAAGTGGCGTCCTGCCTTGTATCCTGCGTGCGGGCGATTGGCCGTGCATCGCTCCGCCGCGCATCGCTTGCGCTTCGTGGCGCAAGTTCGTCGCCTCATAGAAAATCCAGCAGGCTCTGCTGCAGTCGGCTCGAACCGACCTGCATCGCCGCCTGAACCTGCGTCTGCAGCAACGCCAGCCGCGTAATCACTTCCGCTACGTCGGCGTCCTGCAGATCACTCAATAAAGCCTGTTCAGTCACGTTGAGGTTCTCGCTGCGCTTCTGACTGTCCTGAACGCGTCGGGCCTGGATGCCAACCTCGGCACGGGCCTGGGCGACCGCGTCCAGGTCGTCCTCGATGTTCCCTCCAGCAATCGTGATGCCAGTCTGGTCGTCCCCCAGCAGCGCGTTGCGAAGATTGATCAGATCGGTGAAGACGCTGGCGACCTGGACCGTGGCGTTGTCGCCGCCCGTGATCGTGTTGCCCGCCTCGGCGTTGCCGACGATGCCCAGGTGCGTGGCGGCGAGGGACTCGTTGAGCTGGCGCACGCGGAAATCCCCGCCGCCGACCGTGTTGTCCGTCAGCACAAGCCCGTTGCCCGTCGTGGCGTACTCCACGGAGAATTCGCCGGGAATCGTCAAGCCCGCGGCCACTGCAGCGGCCTCGACCGCCGCCACCACATCGCCCACCGTCGCCAACCCGTCGAGGTTCACCTCGAACGAGCGCCCGTCGTGCAGTTCGATGGCGAAGTCGCTCTCGCCTTCCTTGGCGATCACGCCGATGCCGTTGCGGAAGTCCGCCAGCGCAGTTTCTGCGCCGTAGGTGCGCAAACCCAGGTCGGCGGCGGTCGTGCCCCCGTTCTCGCCGATCGACAGCGTGATGCCGCTGACCTCGCTGATGAGGTCCAGGCCGTTGCCCGCGGCGTTGATCTCCAGCCGCAGCCCCAGGTTCAGGCGGTCGATGACGTTGATCATGTCCTCGACAGTCTGGGCGGAGGAGAAGTCGGCGACCTTGGTGGTCTGGCCATGGGTGATGAGCAGGCCGCTTCCGGGAGCGAGGTCCACTGCAACGCCCAGGTCGGCGACGCCGGTCAGCCGCGTCAGCTTGGGATTGAGGTCCGCCCCCGGCACGGTCGTCCCCGCGCCCGCGGAGAGGTTGATGCCCAGGTCCGCGGCGACCTGGCCGGTGCCCAGCTCGCTGATGGTCACGGTCGAGGCGCCGCCCGACAGCTCGAACCCGGTGGCGTTGAGCGCCAGGCCGGCCGTCGGATCGATCGCCTGCACCGCGGCGTTGATGCGGCTGACCACATCGCCCAGTGTGTCGGCGGTCTTCAGATCGACGATGGTCTGCGTGCCGTTGACATCGACCTGCACCGAGCCCAGGCGCACGGGGGTGGCTTGGCCACCGGCGACATCGGCGATGCGCGTCGAGGCGGTGGCGATTGGGGCCAGGTCGATGGCGCTCTTGACCCGGGTGGACAGGGCGCCGAAGGCATGGACGCCGTTGCTGACGAACGGCTGCTTGGCCAGTTCGCCCGTGTCGTTGGTGAGGTTGGTGGTGGTGCCCTTGTAGCGGATGCCGCCGAGGAACTCCTCGAACACGGCGTCGCCGGGCAGCGCCGAGTTGTTGCCCCCGAACACGCTCACGCCCTGGTACTGGCGGTTGGCGATGGTGAGCAGGGCCTGGAGCTGGCCATCGACGACAGTGGCCTGGGTCTTGCGCGTCTCAGCGTCGGACCCGATGCCGATCTGAGTCTGCGCGATGCCCTTGGCCTCCAGCAGCACCTCGGTCACGTCGCCCAGCGCCGCGTCGGCGGTGTCCAGCGATGACAGCGAGTGCTTGAGGTTGATGTCGGTCTGCTCGCGCTTGCGCTGCAGTTCGCGCAGCAGCAGCGTCGCCGAGACGTTGCCCGGCTTGTCGCTGGGGCGGTTGAGCGACTTGCCCGTGGTGAGCTGCTCCTGCGCGGTGAGCAACTGCTGCTGCGTCTTGCGCAGAACGTTGAGCAACTGATCTGACATCAGGAGGTTGCTCGTTCTCGTGTTGAAGGCCGCGATGCGGGACATCATGCTCATCCATTTAGCCCCCCGTCATTGACGGGGGGCTAAGTGCTAAATCGACAACAAGGTCTGCATCAACTGATCCACCACGGTCAGGAACCTGGCGCTGGCCTGATACATCCGTTGGAACGCCAGCAGGTTGATCGCCTCCTCGTCGGCGTTGACGCCACTGACCGATTGCTGCTGAGCCTGGAGGTTCTCGCGCACGATGGTCGCGGCCTGCAGTTGGCCCCGGGCCTGGGCGTGGCGGATGGCCAGGTCCTCGACGTGGCGGCTCCACATCTCCGGCAGGCTCAGGCCCCCGGTCGAGTCCAGCCGTGTGCTGCGCAAGTCGGCGATCGCCAGCGCGTTGCGGTTGTCCCCCGGCAGGTGCTCGCGCCCCGCCGCCAGGAACCTGGGGTTGGCCGCGATCAGCGGGTTAACTGCAACGTCGAACGAGTCGCTGCCCATCAGCAGCGTCCCCACGCCCAGCGACGCCAGCACGCCCGACGTGTCTTCGCTGAAGCTGAACTCGAAGTCCGCCGCGTCGGCGGCCAGCACAAGCTGCCG
The DNA here is from genome assembly GCA_964518335.1 of uncultured Phycisphaeraceae bacterium. Taxonomy (GTDB): domain Bacteria; phylum Planctomycetota; class Phycisphaerae; order Phycisphaerales; family Phycisphaeraceae; genus CAZFDT01. Next base: position 14,912 of record CAZFDT010000045.1, on the reverse strand, counting down.
CCCCGGACCCAGCGACGCCGACATGTTGTCCACGCTGTCCAGCGACGCGATCAGGCTCGACAGCGTCGTGTTGCTGGCCGGGTCCACGTCGTCCAGGTCCACGTCGATGCGCGTGGTGATGCGCTGGCCGGTCGATTTCTGCGTCACATGCACCAGAAAGCTGCCGTGCCGCGGCGCGAAGTCCAGCCCGGCGGCGGCGCTGTCGAGCACCGCGCTCTCGTCGAGCACCGCGCTCGTCCCGGTGATGCTGCTGAACCCCGCCAGGCCCTGACCCTGCGTGTGGATGCGGTTGACCTGCCAGATCAGCTCGTGCGTGAAGGCGTCGAGTGCGTCGATCGCGTCCTGCACATCGACCTTGCGGGCGCGGATCAGCGCGCCCAGCTCGCCCGAGGAGATGTCCAGCGGATCCTGGTTCTGAGCGATCACCACGTCCGTGACCGTGTCGCCATCGATCGTGCGCGTGCGCAGCTCCAATCCGCGGCTCTGGCCGTTGAGCATGATCGGCAGCGACCCGACGAACACATCCAGCGCGCCCGAGTCGTGCTCGTTGATGCTGATGTCCAGGTACTGGGCCAGCTCCGACAGCAGCGCGTCGCGCTCATCGCGCAGGCCCGCGGCCCCGCCCTGGGCGCCCTCGGCGGTCACGATCTGGTGCGTCACCAGCTCGATCCGCTTGAGCAGATCGTCGGCGGCAACGGCGCCGGCCTTGGCGGCGGCATCGACCTGACCCCGCAACTGATCGTACGAACTCCTCAGGTTGTTGATGAACGACGCCAGCGTCGCCGTCTCCTGGATCGCCAGCGTGCGCAGCGAGTTGTCCTGCGGGTTGTTCGCCAGGTTGCTGAAGGCGTTGAAGAACGTGCTCAATCGCGTGGACACGTCGATGCCCGACAGCTCGTTCTGGATCGCTTCGAGCTGCTGCAGTGCCCCCTGGCGCGCGGCGGCGGCGTATTCGTCGCTGACGCCGCTGCGCAGCCGGGCCTCGAGAGCCTCGTTGATCTGGCGGGTGATGGCGCTGATCTGCACGCCGCGACCCATGAAGACGCCTTCGCGGATTTTGCTCGTGCCCGCCGGCGCCAGCTCGATGGTCTGGCGGTGGTAGCCGCGCGTGGCGATGTTGGCCAGGTTGTTGCCCGTGACCTCGATCGCGGCCTGGCTGGCCAGGAGTCCCGCGCGGCCGATCTGGAGTGCGTGGCCCAGTGACATCGCTATGCAACCATGCTGAAAGTGGACACGGCGGCGGCCTGCCTCGGCCGGGCGCCGCGCCCGCTGTAGGTGGTGGTGCCCGTCGCCGACGCGCCGATCGACTGCACCATGCCCGTCAAGTGCCGCAGCACCGCCTCGGTCGCCATGCGCGCGACCTGCGCTTCCTGCCGCACACGCTCCATCGCCTTACGAAGCTGAAGCCGCAGCACCAGCAGCCGCGTCCGCGCCGGCTCGGGCAGCCGCTGCGCCAGCGACTCGAGCTTCATCGGCTGCGCCGCTTTCGCGTCCAGCAGCAGCGTCAGCTCACCCGTCAGCTCGATCCGACGCTTCTCCAGCTCGCTGATCGCCTGCACCTGCTCGTTTTCGGCAATCGTGCAGTCGGACACCTCGCCCGCCCTGGCCCCGCGCAGCGCCGAGCGCTTGCGCAGCAGCGTCTGGATCAGTGCCTCGTGCTGCTGCAGTTGCTGGCGGAGCACGGCCTCGAGCTGGGCGATCGTCTTGTCGAGCGGCTTATCCATGCACATCCATTCCCTGTGGCGTCTGGCGGCTCAGCGAGCGGTACACGGCATCGGCGATCGACGCCCCCGGCCCGCCGGAGCGCTGCGCGATGCGGTCGGCCAGAATCGTGTCGAGCTGCTGCCCGAAGGCGTCTTCGGCGAACCCGCCGTGGAACAGCTCGCTCTTGAACGGGTCGTCGCGGATCTGCTGCAACAGCGGCAGGATGAAGGCGTTGGCGACGATCTGCTGCGACGCCTCGCGCAGCTGCTTGTCGCGGTCCTGCCCCGCCTCCGCCTGCCGGGCCAGTGCAGCGGCGAAGTCGCCGTGCGACGGCGCAGCGCGATGTTGGATCGCCTGCATCAGGGCCGGATTGTCGATCGCGGCGATGATCATTCGGACACCAGTTGGGCGTGAAGGAACCCGCTCTTGTGCAGCTCTTTGATGAGCGTGATGCGGTCGGCGGGCTCGACTTCGAGCTGCTTGAGCGCCTGCATCAGGTCGGACAGTTTCGCCCCGCCGCGCTGCTGCGGATCGACCGCCAGCCAGCTCGTCTGCGTCACCTGCGGGTCCAGCGGCGTGGGCTGGGGCGGGGGCGTGAGCGTCGTGATCGTCAGGCCCTTGTGCGAGATCACCACCGGTGAAATCTGCACGTCGCCGCTGACGATGATCGTCTTCGTGCGCTCGTTGATCTTCACGCGCGCGCCCACGGCGATCTGCGTCGGATCGATGTAGCTCTGAAGCAGCTGGCTGATGAACGACGAGGGATTGGCCCGCTCGTAGGCGGGCACTTCCACGACGACATTTTTCTGGTCGATAGCGCGGGCGATGTCCGGCCCGTCGGGCGCCATCACGCCGTTGATCTGCGAAGCGATGTTGTTGGCGACCGGCCAGCTCGCGTTGGCGTCGTCGATGATGAGCTGAATGCGGCCGAAGCGATCGATGTATTGGGCCATCACGTCGCGGGTGAGCTGCGCGCCCTGGCGGATGACGCCCACGGTCGGCGTGGCGGGGTCCTCGATGGTGATCGAGCCTTCGGCAAACGCGAAGATGCGCCCGTCGTCCTTGAGCGGGCCTTTGAGGGGGATGAGGAACAGCCGCCCGCCTTCGAGGCTCTTGGCCGGACCCAGCGACGTGACGTGCACATCGATGCGGTCGCCCTCGCGCACACCCGCGGCGGGCAGCGTGGCGCTGATCGCCACCAGCGCCACGTTCTTGGCGTCCTTGAGTTCGGCGGCGACGGTGTTGGGATCGGTCAGCGTCCCGATCACTTCCGCCAGCGGGCGCATGGCGGGCATGAACTTGCCCCCGTCGCCCGTGCCGCGCAGCCCCATCACCAGGCCCATACCCACGAGCTTGCTCGATTCTGAGCCCTTGATCCGCACGATGTCCTGGATCTGCACCGCGTGGGCGGTGCAGGCCATGGCCAGGCCAACGACGACGATGAGGAGTCGGTACGTCATGGTTAGAACGCGAAAAGCGTGTCGAAAATCTTGGTGATGATGCCCTTCTTCGAGGCGCCGCGCACCTCGCCCTTGTGCTTCTTATCCAGCCGCAGGTCGTAGAGCTGCGTCGAGAGCACCGTGTTGTCGGCCGTCACGTCCTCGGCGCGGCACGTGCCGGTGAGCACCATGTCCAGCTCCTCCTTGTCGCTCTTGACGAACTTGCGGGCCTCGAGCACGAGCGTGCCGTTGGGCTTGACATCGAGCACACGGGCGGTGAGGCGCGTGGTGAACTTGTCCTTGCGCTCGTAGTCGCCCTCGCCCTTCCAGTTGTTCCTGAAGTTGAAATCCACACGCGGGTTCTCGACCAGGTCGGTCTTGACGAACAGATTCCACAGCTCGTCCATGCCGCGGATGCCCGGCCAGGCCTTCACCTCGGCGCCGAAGTCGCCCTTCTTCTTCGTCTCCAGGCTTGCTTCGCTGCTGGCGTCGGTCGATTCCCGGACGATGATCGTCACCAGGTCGTGCGTGGCGAAGAAGCGCTGCTCGGGCGGACTGACGGCGGTGAACGACACGGCTGCCAGCGCCGGCGACAGGCGGTTGGCCCGTCCGCCGTGGCTCTCCTGCCGCGCGATCGACGGCGACGCCGGCTCATCGACGTACAGCGACGAACTCTGCCCCCGCGCCAGCACCGCCACAAACCCCAGCACCGCCAGCACCACCAGCCAGAAGATCCGTTCCTTCATGATTCACCTCCTGCCCTCGTCACCAGGTCCAGTTCCACCGCCGCTTCCTGCACGCCAGTCACACGCACCACCAGCACCTGCTTCGACCGCTCGTTGCGCACCTGCACCAGATCGCCCAACGTCCCGTCCTCGGTCGCGCGGCAGATCGTGCGCACCACCAGCCCGCCCGCCAGCGCCCGCACCGTCACGAGCTGGCCTCGTTTGACCATCACCGGCGAGCGCAGGTGCTCGGGATAGACCACCGCGCCTTCGCGCAGCAACGCCGCGGCGGTCTGGCCGATCACGTCGTCCACATCTGTCAGCGGTCGGCCGTGCGGCGACGTGATCGTCACCTCGCGCACCTCCACGTCGCCGGGCGCGAACGTCTGGCCGCGCGATACGCCCTGCTTGAGCACCACGGCCAGCGTGCGATGGGCGGCCTCGGCCTTCACACGCAACGTCTCCGTCACGCCCGTCTGCAGGCGGTAGCGGCGAATCGTCACCGGCACCAGCCCCAGGCCCGTGCCCGACAGCGGCTCGATCTCGAACCGCGCCCCGACGATCGACGCCGACAGCAGCTTGCGATCGCCTTCACCGAACGTCACCACCAGCTCGTCGCGCGGCACGCCCGCCAGCGCGGCGATGCGGTCGATCACGATCTCCTCCAGCGTGTTGGCGCGACGAGCGTCGATCTCACCCTCGACGTTGGCCAACGGCTGGGCGTCGTCGCCGCCGTCGGCCACGGGGGCCACTGCAACGGGCTCGACGCCATCGCGTGCGATCGCACAGGCGCGGAACCCCGTCAACGACACGCGGCCCCAATGCACCCCGCGCTCGTCGAGCGCGCGGCGAACGTCGGCCAGCGTCACCGTCACCTGGGTCTGCTTGTCCTGCAGCGAGGCCACGACCACGCCGCCCAGCGCCAGCGTGCCCGGGTCCAATTCCGCGACGTCTGCGAGCATGACCTGCCCGATCGACACCACCGCCCGCTCGCGCAGACGGATGACGCCCACGGACGGATCTGAGGAGTAGGCCGCGACGGCCAGCGCCATCACCACCGTGATGAAGACCAGGATCGAAATGTCACGCAGGATGGTGCGACTCATGGCTTAGAACCGTCGGAGGTTGCTGATGACCTGCAGGGCCTCGTCGGCGGCCTGGATGGACTGACTGTTGAGCTCGAAAGCGCGCTGAGTCTTGATGAGCTGCACGAGTTCGCGCACAGGCTCGACGTTGGAGGCTTCGAGGTGCGACTGCAGCATGGTGCCGAAGCCGCCTTCGCCGGGGTTGCCGGTGATGGGTGGGCCGGACGCGGCTGTCTCGATCCACACGTTGCCGCCGATGGGTTTGAGCCCGGCGGGGTTGACGAAGTTGGCCAGTTCGATCTGGCCGACCTGCACCGGTTCGGGGTCGCCCGCGACGGTGACGCTGACAATGCCGTCGGGGCTGATGCTGATGTCGGTGGCGTCGGCGGGGACGGTGATGGGCGGGTTCAGCAGCGGGCCCTGCGAGTTGCCCAGGACGACATTGCCGTCGGGATTGATGAAGAAGTTGCCCGCGCGGGTGTACCCGATGCCGTCGCCCAGCTCTTCGAGGATGGAGACCTGCATGAAGCCGCGGCCGGAAATCATCACGTCCAGCGGATTGCCGGTGGGCGTGGCGGCGCCCTGGTTGAAGTCCTGCTGGGTGTTGCTGATCTGCGTGCCCAGGCCGACGAACAGGCCCGCGGGCGTGCGGTCGCCGTTGGCGTTCTCGACGCCCGGCTGCTTCTTCTGTTCGTAGAGCAGGTCCTCGAAGTTGGCGCGGAACGACTTGAACCCGGCGGTGTTGACGTTCGCCAGGTTGTTGGCGATGACGTCGATCTCGGTCGAGAGCGCCGACAGGCCGGTCGCTGCGGAATGAAGGGCGGATACTGCCATGGGGATCTCTCAAAGTCAGGCGACGCGTCCGAGTACGTTGACGGCGCGGTCGAGTAGCTGGTCGTGGTAACGGATGAGGTTGCCGGCGCTGGTGACGGCCTTGGTGGCGTTGATGAGTTGGAGCAGGGCCTTGATGGGATCGACGCCCGACTGCTCCACATAACCGGGGCGGAGGGCGGGGGTGGCGACGGTGGCGGGCTCACCGCGGCCGGTGTAGTCCAGCAGGTTGCCGCCCTGCTTCACGAGCGCATCGCGGTCGGGCAGGGTGACAATGTGGATGCGGCTGACGGGCTCGTCGTCGATGCGGACGTTGCCGGCGCGGTCGATCTCTGCCTTGCCGTCTGGGAGGATGATGGGCTGTCCCTCGGCGTTGAGGACGGGCAGTCCGCCGGCGACGGTGACGAGTTTGCCGTCGTCGCCGCGCGTGAAGCGGCCGTCGCGGGTGAAGCGCGTCTCCTGCTGGTTGTTCTGCGGGTTGACGTAGCCCACGGCGAAGAAGGAACGGTCGTCGAGCAGGGCGACATCGAGGGGGTTGTGGGTTTCCTGAAGGGCGCCGGGTGAGAAGTCGATGCGCTGTCGTCCGGCGAGCATGCCGCCGCCGAGCTTGTCGAGCAGGTCGTGGCGGACGTCAAAGCCCAGGTCGTCCTCGACGACTTCGGGGGGGCGACTGGTCAACGTCGCCAGGTCGCGCTTGAAGCCGACCGTACCGGCGTTGGCCAGGTTGTTGGCAAAGACGTCCTGGCGGTACAGATTCGTCAGGACGCCCGAGGCGGAAAGATACAGCCCGTAGTTCACTGCAGCACCTCCCTGTGGTGCAGCCCTGCCGGTTCGGTCGTGGGAGGCAGGGTCACGGGCCGTGAAGCGCTTCCGTGCGCTTCGTGAGGATCTTCCCGGTAAAGCGACAGATCATTGGCGGCGGCGCGGGCGGCATCGGCGCGATGCGCCGACTCGGCCAGGGCGGCTAAGCGCACGACGGCGGCGCCCAGACCCGCCAGTCCGTGGTGCGTTGCGATTCCCAACAGGCCTTGCCGCATGATGCCGACTCCTGGCGAGCGCTGTTGCACAAGCGCACGCGATCCATGCGGGTTGAAAACAAGGGGGATGCCATGCGTGCCAGCGTCGGGAAGATGCGGCGGGCGGGCGCGAGGGCGGAGGCGCAAGCCTAGCTAAATACGCGACTTACAATCACAGCGAAAAAACCACGACAAGGGGTTGGCCAGAAGAAGCGCAGGGCGACGGGCACGATGACCGCGCAAAGTCGCGCCTATGGCCGCGCAGGTGCTGCGCTACCGCAGGAGCCAGCGCTGCCGCTCGAAGCGTTGCGTCAGACGCTGCCGCAGCGTCGGCGCGCGATCGGGCGCGTCGATCGTGGCGGCGACTTCGACGAGCAGACGCACGAGGCCCAGATAGTCGCCGGTCGCGATGGTCTCCGCGTCGATGCGGCGGGTCTGCTCGTTCATGTTGTGATAGTTGCCCAGGGGCAGGCACAGGCAGGTGGCGGTGTAGCCGAAGGCGCCGAAGGCCGAGGCTTCGCACGTGCCGCCGGGCATGAGCCGGCGCTGCCAGAGGAAGCGTCGGTCCACTGCAGCGATATTCTGGGCGATCGCGGCGACCTGGTACGTCAGCTCGGGATCGAACGTGCTGGTGCGATCGCCCACGCGGACGATCGGCCCGCCGCCGATGGGCGACTCGGCAAAGCTCTTGCTGTTCTCCAGGCACAGCAGCCGTGCACTCCTGGGAATCAGCCTGCTCTTGCACGCGGCGATCGCCCCGACAAAACCCACCTCCTCCGCCCGAGTCAACAGCACACTCACCGGCGTGCGCACGCGCTTGCGATAAATGGCCTCCAGCGCCGACAGCGCCGCCGCCACCCCCGCCAGGTCGTCGCACGCCGGCGCCCGAAGCCGACCGCCGCGAACGCGCGGCTGGCCCACGTCCCACGTCACGACGTCACTGAGCGCCGCGGCGCCGGGCTTCTCGAACTCGATCGTCACGCTGGGCGAGCCGTCCTGCACCGTCGCGTCCTTGACGTTCTCGACCTTGACCATCGCCACGACGCGGCCGTGTCGCGGGCGCAGCGCGTCGTGGTGCAGCAGGACCGGCGCGCTGATGAAGTACTCGTCGCGCACGCCGCCGCGGAACACCGCTTCGACCGTGCGGTCGTCGCGCACCTTGGTCACCACGAAGGCCGGGTGATCCATGTGGGCGGTGATGATGAGCGGCCGCCCCTGCCGACTGTCGCGGCGGCGGTGCAGGAGCAGGTTGCCGAAGCGATCGGCGGTGACGACGATGTCGCGCCGCCGCGTCGCCCAGCGCTGCACCCAGTCGATGACGCGCTGCTCCTGCCCCGCCGCCGTCGGCAGGCCGGTCAACTCCTTGAGCCATTGCAGATGTCGAGCAGAATCGCTGGGCATGGCTACCATGGTAGTGCAAGCCGATGCCCAGCCGCCAAACCCCCTTCCAACACGAACACCAGCGCGTTGCCCCAGCCGTCGAGATCGTCGGCGTCCGCGTCGTGCGCCAGGGCAAGGCGATCCTCGACAGCGTGTCGGTCACAATCCCGGCGGGAAGCTGCACGGCCATCCTCGGGCCCAACGGATGCGGGAAAACCAGCCTCACGCGCGTCATCACCGGGCACATGTTCCCCGCGGAAGGCCAGGTGCGCGTGCTCGGCAGCGTCATGGGGCAGACCGACGTGCGGCAGTTGCGGCGGCGCATCGCGGTGGTCAACCCCAGCGTCGATGCGGGCGGCGGGCACGACTACGGCGCGGTGGTCGATGCGGAGCTCTCAGCGCTGGAGGCGACGCTCACGGGCTATTTCGGCACGGTGGGGCTCTACGACCCCCCCACCGCGGCGCAGCGCGAGCACGCGGCGTTCCTGCTGCAGCGCGTCGGCCTCGGTGGCCACGAGGCGCAGCCGTTCGGCTTGCTCTCCACGGGCGAGAAGCGGCGATGCCTGATCGCGCGAGCGCTGGTGCAGACGCCGGAGCTGCTGATCCTCGATGAGCCGACCGCCGGGCTGGACCTGCGCGGGCGCGAACAGGTGCTGGCGACCATCGAGATGCTGCTGGCCAAACCCCAGTCGCCGCCGGTAACGGTGCTGATGATCACGCACCATGTCGAGGAGCTGTCGCCGCGCACCTCGCGGGTGATGCTGATGCGTGCGGGTCGGATCACGCATGCGGGACGACCGGCCGACGTCATCACGCCCGAGTCGCTCACTGCAACGTTCGGCTGCAAGGTCTTCGTCCGCCGCCTGCACGGCCGCTACTGGCTGGAGGTGCTCCCGGAGACGTGGCTGGACCTGATATGATCCCCGCATGAACAGCAACCCCCTCGTCGGTATCGTCATGGGCAGCCCCAGCGACGCAGCCACCATGCGACAGTGTGCAGCCCTCCTTGATGAGCTTGGCATCGCATACGAAATGAAGGTCTGCTCGGCGCATCGCACGCCGCAGCGGGCCCACACATTTGTGAGCACGGCCAAGGCGCGCGGGCTGAAGATCATCATCGCCGCGGCAGGCATGTCGGCGCACCTGGCGGGCGTGATGGCCGCCGGCACGCACCTGCCGGTCATCGGCGTGCCCATGGAGGGCAAGCTTATGGGCGGGCTCGATGCCCTGCTCTCGACGGTCAACATGCCCAAGGGCATCCCGGTGGCGACCGTGAGCCTGGGCAGCCACGGCGCGGTCAACGCGGCGCTGCTGGCGGCGGCGATCCTCGCCCTGGCCGACACGCAGCTCGAAGCTCGCCTCATCGCCTACCGCCAAAAGCAGACCGACAGTATTCCCGAGGAACCGCCCGCCGCCTGACCGCCACGACGCAAGCCGGCGGAACGCGGGGTTCCGCCGGCTTGGCCTGTTCCTCCGTGAACCTGACCGAATCGCGTCACTCACTCGGCGCGGGCCTGCGTCGAGTCGTCACGATCGGCGTGCATCGACTCGACGAGAATGGCCTGCAGGCCCCCGCCCGAGTAGATGCGCCCGATCACCGCCACGCGATGCCCGTGCTTGGCGTCACCGAGCGAATCGATCGGCGTCTCATACTCGCCGCTCATCTTCGCCCTCGCCTCGGCAATGGCCTCACGCAGTTTCTGCTCACGCGTCAGCGCGTCGGGGTCCGCCGCGTCATCGACCGCAACGGCCCGATCGCCCATGTCGGCGTCGGCGGCCTTGGCGCGGGCCAGCGCCTCGTCGTACTCACGCTTGGCCTGAGCCTGCTGCTGCACCGTCTCCGCCTTGGCGTCGTGGACCTTCTGTGCGGCGCTATCCAGGTCCTTGCGGGCGTCCCGCTGCTCATCGGTCAGCGTAAAACGCTGCAGTTGAACTTCGCGGAACTTGCCCGACAGAATCAGGTACAGGTCGCCTCCGTCGGTGCGAACCCCCATCGGCCCTCGCGCAAACAGCGGCGAGTCGCCCAGCGACTTGCGCTGATCGTCGCTGAGCACGATGTGGTCGCCCAGGCTCACCACGTGGCCTTCGATCACCTTCACATCGAATCCGTCGATGCCAAGCGTGTCGGACACGCGATCCTTCAGACGATCCCACGTCGAGGGCTCCTCGCCTGAGGCGACGAGCCCCGCACCCAGTAGAATCGCCCCGCCCGCCAGCCAGGCGGCCAGGCGGTTCCTGCGCCGTGTCGCTGGAAGAATGGTGTCGTAATCGTACATGATGACCGCTCCTTTCTGATGGCGTGCAGCCATACACGCGCCCTTGGCGTCGAGACGGTCTCGATCGCTCTGGAAGATCACATTACGCAGGCGGGATGAGACACCCCTAAAGCATGCCTGAAGGAATCTTCATGCGTCGCCACGAGTTAGCACGGGTGACGGGCGCGGCGGCCGGACCCGACGCCACGACCGTAGAATAGGGCTTGATGATGGACCTGCTCATCCGATTACTGACGGCGTTCTGGTGGACACTGGCGGAGATGTCGCCCTACCTGCTGCTGGGCTTTGCCGTGGCGGGCGCGTTGTCCGTGTGGATCTCGCCTCGCGTGGTGCAGCAGCATCTGGGCGGGCGCGGTGGGTGGCCCGTGACCAAGGCCACGCTGCTGGGCATCCCGTTACCGCTGTGTTCGTGCGGGGTCATCCCGGTCGCGGCGACGTTGCGACAGAGCGGCGCCAGCCGGGGGGCGACGACGTCGTTTCTGCTCTCGACGCCACAGACCGGCGTGGACTCGATCCTGGCGACCTATGGATTGCTCGGCCCGGTCTTCGCCGTGGCGCGGCCGCTGGTGGCGCTGATCACGGGACTGGTCGGCGGCGCGGTGGTCGAAGCGGTGGACCGCGAGGCGACTGTCGTCACGCCAACACCGCCGCCGGACGAATCGCCTAAGGGTCCGGCATGGACGCGGGCGCTGCGATACGGTTTTGTCACGTTGCCGGGCGACCTGGCGTGGCGGCTGCTGATCGGCCTGGCGATCGCGGCGGCGATCGTCGCCGTCGCCGAGCCGGGCGCGCTGGCGCCGTGGCTGGGCAGCGGAATCTGGGCCATGCTGGTCATGCTAGTGATCGGTCTGCCGATGTACACGTGCTCGGCCGGCGCGATTCCGCTGGCGGCGGGGCTCATGCACCTGGGCCTGTCGCCGGGCGCTGCACTGGTCTATCTCATCGCCGGCCCGGTCACCAACGCCGCGACGATCGTCGTCAACTGGCGCGTCATCGGCCCGCGGGCGACCGTCATCTATGTCGCCACGGCGATGGTCGGGGCGCTGGCGGCGGGGCTGGCGCTGAACGCGCTGACTGCGGCCTTCAACTGGCAACTCATGCCGGCCGTCTCGCATCAGCACGAGCACGGACTGGGTATCATCGACCACGTGTGGGCGGCGGCGCTGTTGGCGGTGATGGTCGCTGCACTGGTCGCGCGTCGCATGCCTGCCGCCAAAGTGGAGACCGCGCTCGTGGGCCAGACGCAGACGCTGCACGTGGAAGGGATGACCTGCTCGCATTGCGTGGCGGCGGTGACGCAGGCGCTGCGGCAGCAGCCGGGCGTGACGGGGGCGACGGTCGAGCTCGCCAGCGGCAGGGCCACGGTGTCGGGCGACGAGTTGGACACCGCCGCCGCCATCCGCGCCGTCGAAGCCCTGGGCTATCGCGCCCGACCGGCTGGGTGACGGGTATCATCTGGGCCATGACGCCCGACGCACCGCTCACCTTCGCCTCGTTCCAGCAGCACATCCGCGACCGCTACTTCGCCACCGACTCGAAGCGCGGCACGCCCGCCACTTTCATGTGGTTCATCGAGGAGGTCGGCGAACTGGCGACCACCCTGCACAAGGTCCGCGGCGAAGCCCCGCACACCTCCGGCGGCTCAACCCCCGAAGATCTCGAAGGTGAGTTCGCCGACGTGCTCGCCTGGCTCACCACCCTGGCCAACATCAACGGCGTCGATCTGGAGCAGGCCGTCCGCCGCAAATACTTCGGCGCCAACCCGCCCAAGGGGCATAAGTGATGGCCCTGGGCGCGCTACAATCCCGCGATGGATGAGTATTTCAACGGGTACCGGCTGGATCGCTCGGCATTGAGCGTGGTTGATATGGACCGCGCCAACCACGAGCATCTTTATTGGCACGCTCAGACACCGGATGAGCGGCTGCGGGCCCTGGAATTCCTGCGATACTACGCCTATGGCTACGATCCGTTTGCCGATCGAATTCCGCGCGTTCTTGAAGTGCTTGAACGCCCGGCACGTTGAGTACATGCTGGTCGGAGGATACGCCGTCAACTACCACGGCTACGTCCGCACCACCGGCGACTTCGATGTCTGGATCGCCGCCACACCCGCCAATGCCCGCAATATCACTGAGGCGATGGTCGACTTTGGTTTCGATCCTGACGATGTCGAAGAACGGCTGTTCACCATGCCGCGACAGATTATCCGCATGGGCCACGAACCTCTTCGTATTGAAATCGTGACGACGATTGACGGCGTGGAGTGGCCCGAATGCTGGTCGAGAGCAGTCAACACGATGATCGATGGCGTGGACGTGCGATTCATCTCGCTCCAGGATCTGCGCCGCAACAAGCAGGCCAGTGGCCGGGACAAGGACCTTGTCGATTTGAACCGTCTGCCCGAGGCGTGAAACGATCACTCGAAGTCGATCTCGCGCACCTTCTTCTTCGTGCGCATGATCTCGACGTTCTCGCGCAGTTGCTCGCGCACCTCGTGGGCGTGAGGCAGCGCCGGCAGCGTGATCGTCGGCGTCGTCTGATCGGTGGTGATGAGCGTGATCGTGCCCAACCGCAGGATGCGATACAGCAGCGGCTCGGCCAGCGTCCAGTCGCGCACGCGGTAAAGCTCGAGTTCCTCGGTGGTCTTGGCCAAAATGCCCTGTCGCAGGCGCAAGCGCTGCGTGGTCAACTCGTAACGCGTCGTCTTCACCCGCACCCACTGGTACGCCAGCCACAGCAGCACCAGCAGCAGCGGCGCCACAAACGCCCAGTGCATCGCCCCATGGACCCACTCGGCCCGGCTCATCCAGACCCAGGACCCCAGCAGGATCGCCGCGATCACCCCGCCCAGCAGGTACACCCCCAGGTTGACCACCTGCGAGGGCGTGCCCGACCAGATCACCCGTTCGCCATCGGCGTTGGCGTCCATGGCCACAGCATACCCGCTGGCGGAGGCGCATGGCGGGCGGAGACGGATCCTGCCGCTAAATGCAGGGCAAACGCACGTGCCGGACGACCGCCACGACCCCAAACGCACCGCGTCCCGCGACCCTGCCCGACGCGACGCCCACGCGGGTCACACCAAGCGGCAAACGCGGATCGACTGCCCATCGATCCGACATGCGCTTGCCATGCTGCGCCCCGCCCCGGACCCCGCCGCGCCGCGGCCGTGGGTACAATGCCCCCGCATCGTCCCCGCCGGGAGTACCCCCCATGCGTCGCCCCTGGCCGTGCCCGCCGCCACCCCATCGCGCCGCTGCAGTGAACCCGTTTTCGGGGTGTGACCCTGTTTCGATACCCTGGATCAGTTTGGATTTGGACAAGGGGCCCACGACGACAGCGGCCAGTTCAACAAGACTCTGCTAAGCCACTTCGAATACTGGCAGCGTGTTTACACTGATATCCTGTGACATGAAAATGCATTCTCCACGTAAGCGATTCCTGCGCGTAGGCTGCGGCCCCCTCGTCGTGCTTGCACTGATTGCGGGGTGCTTGATGAGTCCGTACGCCCTGCGACTTCTGGACGTGTTAACATGGATGTCAGTACGAACGACAGCGCGTGAGAACCGGCCGGTGGATATCTACGGCATTGTCGTCGATCGCGAGAATCGCTCCTTGCCAGATGCCCAAGTGACCTTTGAAGTCATTCGGCCGAACTGGCCGGGCGTATTCTGGTCGAGTGCCTGGGCTCATGAGAATCACACCAGGACGACCGACACGAACGGTCGCTTTGAGTTTCACGATGCGGCAGGATTCTCCCTGAAGGTCGGTGAGATCCGGCTCCCCGGCCATGGGTGGAACCATACGATGGACGGGGCAAAGCGACTGGAGGGTTATGCGACGTTCTACTTCGCCGAGCGCTTCGTTCGTGACGGCACCAGTCATAAACCCGATCCCGACAACCCGGTGCGGTTCGTGATGCGTGGCGGCCCCTCGCCATGAATCTTTAGCGCTCTGCCAAGCGCGGACTTCCGTGATGATGCTGGGGGCGGGGAAGGTGGCTGCTGTTGGGGCCAGAAAAGGGCATGAGTTCATTGTTTGGACGATTTTTGGGCGTCCTTTCGGGGTCTGCCGGGGTGGCGGAGGGTCTCGGGTAAGCCCAGGCCGCGGGGCGGGCATCGGCCGTCATTCTCGCGGAGGCGGGGATCCAGAGACGGCGGAGGCGCGGCTGACCCCGTGAAAGTCGGCGTTGAGGCGGGCTTGAACGGCGGCGGCGGCGCGGTACAATGTTCGGATTATGATCGGTTCCGGCGACGACGCCGGGGCCGGTGCGTTCTTTGGCAAGTGAACGGGTGCGGCGGCAGACCGGGGCGGCTGTTAGGGTCGTGCGGATGATGTGCGGATGCTTTGGCGACACCGAGCGGGGCCACAAGTGCGGATGAAGTGCGGATGCGATGCGCGATGCCCGATTCCCGGGGGGCTGGGGGCGCCGGGGGCGCCGGGGGCGCCGGGG
>CAZFDT010000044.1:0-42264 GCA_964518335.1 uncultured Phycisphaeraceae bacterium | reverse complement strand
CTCGTGCCGGTTTGTGCGCGCGCCGCGGCCTATTTGCGATGCGGTCGCAATTTGGCCTGTCGCTCGGCGGCAGGTTTGCCGCCGGCTGCGGGCTGGGGCGGCGCTTGATGCGTGGGGCGTAGCGCGGTACGGTAGGACATGCCCCACTCGCCGCCCCCCCCTGCTTCCAGCGACAGAAATCCGCACGTCACGCCGCCGGACGATGACGCCGAAGCGATGCAAGGTCTGCTCGCCAAGGCCGGTCATCAGTCGCACGAAAGCGAGTTTTTCAACCCGATTCCGCCGGGTTATCGCAAGGGCCACCACAAGTATGTCGCCGTGTTCGGCACGGTGATGAGCGGGCTGGGCAAGGGCATTTTCTCCTCGTCGCTGGCGAAGCTGCTCAAGGACAAAGGTCTGAAGGTCGCCCCGATCAAGATGGAGGGCTACCTCAACATCGACTCGGGCACGCTCAACCCGTATCGGCATGGCGAGGTGTTCGTGCTCGACGACGGGATGGAGACGGACATGGACCTGGGGACGTACGAGCGCATGCTCGACCAGGACCTGACGAAGGACAATTTCACGACCAGCGGCCAGATCTTCCGGGGGGTGCTGGACAAGGAGCGGCACGGGGGGTATCTGGGCCGGGACGTGCAGATGATTCCGCACGTGACCAGCGAGGTGAAGTGGCGTCTGCGCGACCTGGCGGTGAAGCAGAACGCCGACGTGGTGTTCATCGAGGTGGGGGGCACGGTGGGCGACTACGAGAACTGGTTCTACATCGAGGCGTTGCGGCAGTTGGCGTTCGAGGAAGGCGACAACAGCATGTGCTTTGTCGCGCTGACGTACATCATCGAGCCGCCGGCGCTGGGTGAGCAGAAGAGCAAGGCGGCGCAGTTGGGGATGCGCAAGCTGCTGGAGGTGGGGGTTCAGCCGCACATCATCGCCTGCCGTGCGAAGAATCCGGTGCTGCAGACGGCGACGCAGAAGATTGCGATGTTTTCCAACGTGCCGCAGAAGCGCGTGTTTTCGATGCACGACCGCGACTCGATTTACTTCATTCCCGACGCCATCCGCGAAGGCGGACTGGACAACGAGGTGCTGACGATCCTCGACATTCACGACCGGGTGAACGTGGTGCACGAGGACCGGGCCCGCGAGCAGTGGCGCACGTTCGTGCGCAAGCTGACGGCTCCGCGAAAATACCGCATCCATGTGGGCATCACCGGCAAGTACGCCGCCCTGCGCGACGCCTATGCCTCGATCGACAAGGCCCTGGAGCACTGCGGCGCCGAGCTCAACTGCGAGGTGCAGGCGCACTGGATCGACACGACCGAGATCAACCCGGAGGACGCCCCCGGAAGTTTAGAGACCATGGATGCCGTGATCGTCCCTGGGGGCTTCGGCGTGCGGGGCACGGAATCCAAGATCGCCTGCGTGGCCTACTGCCGTCAACACGGCGTGCCGTACCTGGGCATCTGCCTGGGGTTCCAGATGGCGGTGGTCGAGTTCGCCCGGCACGTGTGCGGTTTGCCCGACGCGGCGAGCACCGAGTTCAATCCCAAGACCGCCTCGCCGGTGATCGACATTCTGCCCGAGCAAAAGCGGATTGAGGGCCTGGGGGGGACGATGCGCCTGGGCGGGCAGGACGTGCTGATCAAGCCCGACACGCTGGCGGCGTTTTTGTTCCGCGACTGGCGCAGCGACGGCCGCGCGCCGCGCGGGCACAGCCGCGAGGCCGCCACGCAGCCGTTCACCATTCGCCAGCGCTTCCGGCATCGTTACGAAGTCGATCCGCGATTCATCGAAATGCTCGAATCGCACGGGCTGGTGTTTTCGGGTCGTCACCCGGTGCATCCGATCATGCAGATGCTGGAGCTGCCGCAGGCGGTGCATCCGTATTTCATCGGGGGGCAGTTCCATCCCGAGCTGATGGGACGGCCGCTGCGTCCGCAGCCGATGTTCCTGGGCCTGGTGGCCGCGGGGATTCGCCACGCCAACCCGAGCGTCGCGCCCGAGGAGATCAGCAAGCGCTGGCTGCTGGCGCCGAAGCTGCAGACGGCGTGACACTTGCGAAGACCCTGCCACAATTTATGATGCCGCCGATCGCGGAGGAGCGATCAGGGTGTTGGCGTGATTGATGGTCCCTTTTCACCGAGAGGTCTGGTCATGATGAGAAGTGCGTTATCGCTGTGCGCGGCGTTGGGCGTGGTGCTGGGTGCGACGATGGTTCGGGCCGAGCGGATGACGCTGACCAACGGGGACGTGCTCAGCGGGAAGGTGCTGTCTCAGGACGAGGAGAAGGTGGTGATCGAGCACGCGGTGCTGGGTGCGGTGACGGTTCCGCGGTCGCAGGTGTCGGCGGTGCTCGCCGACGCCGACGTGCCGGCCGCCGACGCGCCGCCGGCGGCGGCGACCGGTCAGGCCGCGGTCGATGTGGTCGCCAAGGAAGCCGCCACGGGCAAGGCCCCCGCCGCCGATGATGAGGACGCACCCAAGCCCCCGTCGCCGGGTCTGTTCGGCACCGACTTCCTCGCGGGGTGGAACCGCACGCTCGAGTTCGGTGTCACCGGTAGCGAAGGCAACACGCAGGACCTGTCGCTCCGCGCGTTCTTCGGCATCGACTACGAGGACGAACGCGACCGCTGGAAGGCCTCGGCGCTCTACTACCGCAGCGAAACCGAGGGCGACGCCACCCGCAACGAGTTCACCGCCGAGCTGCTCAAGGACTGGCTCATCCCCGGCAAGGACTACTTCTACTTCGCCACCGCCAAGTACGAATACGACCAGTTCCAGGCGTGGGAGAATCGCGTCAGCGCGTTCGGCGGCGTGGGCTACCAGTTCCACAAGAGCGACAAGTGGGACCTGCTGGGCCGGCTCGGCGCCGGCGGCAACTACGAGTTCGACGCCATCAACGAGTTCACCCCCGAAGCCCTGCTGGGTCTCGAATACAACTGGTACATCAAGAAGGGCCAGACCTTCTCGGCCTACACCACGTTCTATCCCGCCCTCGATCCGTTCTTCGGCGAGTTCCGCAACATCAGCGGCCTGGCCTACATCCTGGAGATCGACCGCAACGCCGGCCTGTCGCTGAAGCTGGGCATCGAGAACGAGTACGAGTCCGAGGTCGAGTCGGGCGAAAAGCACAACGACCTCAAGTACTTCGCCTCGCTGGTGTGGGGGTTCTGAGCCCCAGTCGGTATCATGCCCCGCCATGGCCGACGTGGAGGCACAAGTCGCCCAACTGGCGCGCGGGTGCGAAGGCATCTACAGCGTCGAGGAGCTGCGCGCCAAGCTGCGCAGCGGGCGGACGCTGCGCATCAAGCTCGGCATGGACCCGACCGCCCCGGACATTCACCTGGGCCACGCCGTGGTGCTGCGCAAGATGCGGCAGTTCCAGGACGCGGGGCACACGGCCGTGCTCATCATCGGCGACTACACCGCCAAGATCGGCGACCCCACCGGGCGCGACACCACCCGCCCCGTGCTCGATGACGACGCCATCGCCCACAACGCCGAAACCTACCTGCAGCAGGCGGGCAAGATTCTGGATACTTCCGGGGGCAAGCTCGAAGTGCGGCGCAACAGCGAGTGGCTGTCGCAGCTCTCGTTCGCCGACGTGTTGCGGTTGACCGGCCAGGTGACGGTGCAGCAGATGCTTCACCGGGAGAACTTCGCCAAGCGCATGGAGGCGGGGCGCGAGATCGTGGTCAGCGAGTTCATGTACCCGCTGATGCAGGGGTACGACTCGGTGGTGATCAAGTCCGACGTGGAGCTGGGCGGGACGGACCAGACGTTCAACAATCTCGTCGGCCGCGACCTGCAGAGCAAAGCCGGGCAGGAGAAGCAGGTCGTCATGGTGATGCCGCTCCTGGTGGGCCTCGACGGGCACGAGAAGATGAGCAAGAGCAAGGGCAACTACGTCGCGCTGACCGACGCGCCGGACGACATGTTCGGCAAGGTGATGTCGATCCCCGACGCACTGATGGGCAACTACTTCACGCTGCTGACGGACCTGCCGCGCGACCGGATTGACAGCCTGACGGACGCTGCAGTGACCCACCCGCGCCAGGCCAAGGACACGCTGGGGCGGGTGATTGTCGAGGAGTTCCACGGGCGCGACGCCGCCAACCACGCCAGCGAGGCCTTCCGCCGCCGCTTCAGCGAGGGACAGTTGCCCGACGACATGCCCACGCACGCGGTGAGCGAGTCGCCGATCGGCATCCTGGCGCTGCTCACGCAGGTGGGCTTTGCACCCAGCAACAGCGAAGCGCGCCGCCTCGTGCAGCAGGGCGGCGTGACCTTTGCCGGCGCCAAGATCACCGACCCCAAGGCCACCGTCGCCATCGACGCCGCGGCTGTCCTGCAGGTGGGCAAGCGCCGCGTCTGCCGCGTCACGCCCGCGTGAGACGACCTAAGATACCGGCGATGACGGCTGCCATGGACAAGCTCGTGCGGGGGAAGAAGGTGCTCGTGGCCATGAGCGGCGGCGTGGACTCGTCGGTGGCGGCAGCGCTGCTCAAGAGCTGGGGCGCCCGCGTGGTGGGGGTGTTCATGCGGCTGGGCGGCGAGGCGTCGGAGCCGGTGGACCTGTTCGATGCGGCGGCGTGCCGGCTGAACCTGGACGACGCTCAGCCACAGACGGCCGCGAGCAACTCGCACCAGGGCTGCTGTTCGCTCAACGATGCGGCGGACGGCCGGCTGGTGGCGGCGATGCTGGACATCCCGTTCTACGCGATCAATTTCCGCAAGGATTTCGGGCGGATCATCGACTACTTCGTGGACGAATACAACGCCGGGCGCACGCCCAACCCGTGCGTGCGGTGCAACGACTGGATCAAGTTCGGCAAGCTCGCCGACTACGCCCGGCACATCGACGCCGACTTCGTCGCCACGGGGCACTATGCTCGGGTCGAGCGGCCGGACGACGGCGCGGCTCGCCTGCTGCGCGGGCTCGACCACGACAAGGACCAGTCGTACGTGCTCTTCGGCACGCCCATCAGTCAACTGCAGCACATGCTCCTGCCCATCGGCTCGCTCACCAAGCCGCGCGTCCGCCAGATCGCCGCCGACCTGGGCCTGCCCGTTTTCGACAAGCCCGACTCGCAGGAAATCTGCTTCGTTCCCGACAACGACTACGCCGGCCTGGTCAAGCGCCGCGCGCCCGACGACGTGCGGCCCGGCGCCATCCTCGACGAACAGGGCCACGTCCTGGGCGCGCACGAGGGGCACCAGCACTTCACCATCGGCCAGCGCCGCGGCGTCGGTGTCGCCCTCGGCCGCAAACTCTACGTCATCGACAAGAACGCCGACGCCAACACCATCACCGTCGGCGAGCGCCAGGCGCTGCTGGCGCACGGGCTGGCGGCGTCGCAGACCAACTGGCTCGTCGAAGCGCCCACGACGCCCCGCCGCTGCACCGTCAAGATCAGGTACAACAGTGAGCCCGTTCCCGCCCGCGCGATCGCCACCGGGGACGACACGTTGCAGATCGAGTTCGACTCGCCCCAGCCCGCCGTCAGCCCCGGCCAGGCCGCGGTGTGCTACGACGGCGAGCAGCTCATCGGCGGCGGGTGGATCGATCGCGCCATTCGCTGAGGGACACTATGCGATACGCCTTGCTCATCGCGTTAATGTTTGCCCTGGCCGCCTGCGACGCGCCGCCCGCGCCGCTGCCCGCCGACGGGCCGCGCATCGAGATGCTCGTTCATGGCATCGACTGCGCCGGCTGTGCCCGCGAGGTCGAGGCCGCGCTGACCCAACTTCCGGGGGTCGCCGCCGTTTCCGTCGATCGCCGCGACGGCCGCGTCACCGTCGTGGTGTCCGAGACGAACCCGCCTACGCGCCAGCAGCTCATCGACGCTGTCCAGCGCAGCGGCAAGTACCGCGTCATCAGCGTGACCGAGCCTTGACGCCGGGCCTGAGCCCCAACCCGGGGCGAAGCTCCGCTTGATGACGCCCCATCGCCCGATCCGTGACACCGCGAAGGAAATCCGGGGCTTCGCAGACTCAGCCCCGGCTTGGCGGCCTCACATTTCCTACAATCCCCGCATGCCCGTCAAGGACGACCTGCTCACCGATCTGAACGTTCGCTGCGAGTTCGACGTGCCGCTGGCGCCGCTGACGTGGTACGGCGTGGGCGGCCCTGCTGCAGTGGTCGCCCACCCCGCCAACGCGCAGCAGCTCGCCGCGGTCGCCCAGCGCTGCCACGAGGCGGGCGTGCGCACCTACGTGCTGGGCAGCGGCGCCAACCTGCTGGTGCGCGACTCGGGCGTGCCCGACGGCGTGGTCGTGCGACTCGACGACGCGCACTGGCGTCAGATGAGCATCGAGGGCAACGTCGTGACCGTCGGCGCCGGGTACGACCTGGCGAAGCTGGTGCTCGAGACCGCCAAGGCCGGGCTGGGCGGGCTCGAAGCTTTGGCGGGCATTCCCGCCAGCGTCGGCGGCGCCATCCGCATGAACGCCGGCGGCGCCTATGGCGAGATCGGGCCCACCGTCCGCCGGCTGCAGGTCATGAGCGAGGGCGGCCAGGTCTTCTACCGCGACCGCGACGACCTGGTCTTCAGCTACCGCAAGAGCAACATCGTCTCCCGCTACATCCTCACCGCCGAACTCGAGCTCACGCCCGACGATCCCGACGCGCTGATGAAGCAGGTGAAGGAGGTCTTCCTCTACAAGAAGACGACGCAGCCGCTGGCCGAGCACTCGGCGGGCTGCGCGTTCAAGAACCCGCCGCAGGACCCCGAGGCCCCCGACGGCCCGCGGCAAAGCGCCGGCAAGCTCATCGACCTGGCCGGGCTCAAGGGCCACCGCGTCGGCTGCGCCGTGGTGAGCGAACGCCACGCCAACTTCGTGTTCATCGACCCCGCCCCTGGAAGTGATCGTCGCGCTGCCGATGTGCTGGCCCTGATGGACCATATCCAGCAGGTCGTCCGCGACCGCTTCGGCGTCGAGCTGGAGCGCGAGGTCGTCGTCTGGCCCTGATGGGGCGCGTCCACACCCCGGGAGTTCCACATGTCCACCCTCGCCATCGTCGCGTCACTCGTCGCGCTGATGGTGCTGAGTCTGGCCCTGGGGTGCGTGCTGCTGTGGGCGGCAGCGAAGATCGTGCGCCTGCCCGGCGTAACACTGCGCCGCGCGACGCTCATCTGGAGCATCGTGTTCGCGCTGCAGTTGGCGATTGGGGTGGCGGCGATGGCGACCGACAACGACCAACTGCAACTCATGGCGAGTGGGGCCGGCCTCGTCGCCGGGCTGATCGTCTGCGGCATCATGCTGCCGGGCAAGTGGCACCAGGCGCTGGGGGCGTACCTCATGACCGTGGTGCTCGGGTTCGTGGCGGGCCTGCTGTTGGCGCTGCCGTACCGGGCTTTCGTCGCTGAAGCGATGATCGTGCCCACGGGCGCGATGGCCCCGACGGTGTACGGGATACACTGGTCCCTGACCTGCCGCAAGTGCGATTACCGTTGGGTCACGAACACGGGTCATTCCTCGAGCAAGGTCCGGCCGACTTGTCCGATGTGCGGCACGCCGGCGGAAGTGATCGACATGAAGCTGCCGCGGCCGGGCGATCGCATTCTCTGCGACAAGCTCGTCCGTCCCCGGCGTTGGGACGTGGCCGTGTTCCGCGCCCCGCACGATCCGGAGGTGAACTTCATCAAGCGGCTGGTGGGACTGCCCGGTGAAACAATCCAGATCGCGGGGGGCGAGGTGCTCATCGATGGCGAGTTGGCCGCCAAGCCTTGGGACGCGGCGCCGGCGCTGTGGATGCCGGTCGCCGACAGTCACTATGGATCGAGGTCGGACGACTGGACCTCCGACGATCCCGCGTGGAAAGCCGACGGCGGGGGCTATCGCTGCGACGCCACCGGCGACAGTAAGCCCGTGCTGACTTTCACCGGCACAATCGACGATTCGTATGCCTACAACTCGACCCGGGCCCATTCGCATGACCCCAACCTCGTGCGCGACGTGCGCGTGCTGCTGTGGCTCAACGCGGCAACGACCGGCGGCATCCAGTTCGACTGGCACTGCGGCGAGCAGCACGCGATGGCGATCGGCGGCGCGGGCGATGCGTCGATCATCGTCAGCGGCGACGCGCGTGCGGGCGATGCAGGCTCGACGCTTGCGGCGCCGCGCACGCTCGGCCTGGAGGTGCGCGACGGTCGCGTGCGCCTGACGCGCGACGGCAGGACCACCAGCGAGCTGACCATGCCGCAGGTCATGCTCGACGCCTATCGCACGCATCCGACGCAGCCCGTGCAACTGACGATCACCGCGTTCGGCGGCGTCGTGGCGATCGACCGCATCGTCGTCGAGCGCGACGTGCATTACCTCAGCAGCATGGACGGCCAGCGTGTGCGCGGCGGCGAGGCGCCGGTGACGCTGGGCCCCGGCGAGCATTTCATGCTGGGCGACAACAGCGCCGCGTCGATGGACTCGCGGTTCTGGCCCGCGGCCGCCGCGCCGTGGACGCAGCGCGTGCAGCCCGGCGCCGTGCCACAGGAGTTCATCCTCGGCGTGGCGCGCTGCGGGTACTGGCCTCCTTCACGTTGGCGGCAGATCAAGTAAGGTGATGGCATGAGTGCGACGATGCGAATCGGGTTGGTGGTGGCGGCGGGGCTCCTGGTCAGTGGCTGCGGACGACCTGAGGACGCGGCGCTGCGGCAGTTGTACGGAGGCGAGGAGGGGCTGCGCATCGTCAACTCGGCGGCGACGGTCGAGGCGTATCTGATCGATCCCGCCGGGGGCGACGGGGTGCAGGAGGCGATGTCGGCCTACACCATGCGCGAGGGGCCGGTGCTGGTCCCCGGCGACGTGGTCGGGGCGTTGCGCGGCGTGCTGCTGGACTGGCGCTCCTACGAGTGGGAGGTGGCCAAGGCGTGTGAGCCGCGCTTCGGCCCGCGCATCCGCTTTG
The DNA here is from genome assembly GCA_964518335.1 of uncultured Phycisphaeraceae bacterium. Taxonomy (GTDB): domain Bacteria; phylum Planctomycetota; class Phycisphaerae; order Phycisphaerales; family Phycisphaeraceae; genus CAZFDT01. The sequence goes on along the minus strand of CAZFDT010000044.1, from coordinate 33,362 downwards.
CCGACCCGGCCGGGACGGTGGACGTGCTGCTGTGCTTCACGTGCGACCAGTTGCTGATCTTTCGCGACGGCGCCCGTGTCGGCCAGAGGGATTTCGACCCGATTCGCTCCCAGCTTGCCGAGGCCGTCCAGCGCCTGTTCCCCGAAGAGCCGGTCGCCCCGCGTGCCCCGTCCGCACCGTAAGCGCGACGCCGCCGGCGGTTGGCAGGGGGTCTGGCCGGCAGTAAGATGCTGCGCATGACCTTCACGCGGTGGGCGATGGCGGTGGCGACGGCAATGCTGGCGACGGCACCGGCGTTATCCCAACAGATCGGCCCGGCGCCGGCCAAGTCGAGCTGGATCGCCGACGTGATTGCGATCGTCCTGGTGCTGTGCGTCGTGGTGGTCAGCTTCATGAGTTCCAAGCGCGGACACCGCGATTGATTCTGGTCGTCCGATTCACACCGAAGAAAGGAGTGCCTCCCATGAACCGACGTTCTCTTGGCGCCCTGATCGTGCTCAACGCGGTGCTGCTGGCGGCGCTGGCGGTGCTGACGCTCTCGCCGCCGCAGGCGACGGCCCAGGGCTTTGGCGCCCGCGGCGAATACGTGATGATCCCCGGCTTCGCCCAGGGCCGACAGAACCAGGAACTGGTGTACATCATCGAGCTCAAGAGTTCGAAGATGGTCGGGGTGCTGGTCAATCCCAAGAAAGAGCTGGAGCTGGTGGCCACGCGCAACATCGCCTCGGACGTGCAGGGCGGCGCGCGCACCCGCTGAGTGCTGATCTCGAACCTCTGACTTCACGGAGACCTGACATGAACCGCATTCAATACGCCTGCTTCGCTCTGATCGCCTCCGCGTTTGTGCTGGCCGGATTGCTGGTGATGCAACTGGGTGGTCGTGTCGTCGCGCCCGCCTATGCCGGCGAAGCCATCCAGCGCGACAACATCACCATGGTGACGGCGCAGCTCCGCCAGGGCGAGGAGGCGCTGTTCGTGCTCGACAGCATCAGTGAGCGGCTGATGGTCTATACCTGCGACGCGGCGCGCAACCGTTTCGAGGTGGTCGCCAGCGGGACGCTGACCGAGATCTTCGCGCGCGTGGCCGACGCCCCCGCGGGCGGCGCCGGCGGCGGCCGGGCCCCGCGCTGATCGTGACGTCGATGCGACGTGGCCGCTTCTGCTCTGACTCCCGCAGCCCTTCGGCGTCAACGCCGGAGGGCTTTGTTCCGTGGTAAACGCCTGCTCCCAACGGGCAGCGTGGCACAACTCGAGGCACGTCCATGCGACTGATGTGCTGCAGTTGCCGATGGCTGAGTCTGTGGATGTTGTTTGCCGGCGTCGGTGTGGCCACAGCGCAGGTGGCGCCGCTGCCGGAAGGCGATAGCGGCATCTCCGCCGCATATCCTGATGACGCTGGGATTGATCAGGACGCGGCGGTGATTTTCGCGCACGGGTTCGAGGACGCCGCCTCGGCCGAGGACCTGCGCCGCACCTGGGATGTGGTGTTTCACGACCGCACCATCGCCATCACGGACGACGCGGTCAATGTGCATTCGGGCACGAAGGCGCTGGAACTGGTTTTCCCCCAGACGACAGGCGACGTCGGTAACGGCCTGATGAAGCGGCTGGTCCGCGAGCAGGATGTCGTGTTCCTGCGCTACTACCAGAAGTTCGACCCAGCGCTGGACGTGGACGGCGCCGGCTCGTTCCATAACGGGGGATCGATCTCCGCCCGGTATCACGTCGATGGACGCTCGACGCCGGGCAAGCGCGCCGACGGCCGCAACAAGTACCTGGTCGCGTACGAATGCTCGGTGTATAGCGACGCGCCGGCGCCGGGCCACCTGGGGGTTTACATCTACCACCCCGAGCAGCGCGGCGACTATGGCGACCTGTTTTTCCCCACAGGCGTGGTGCAGCCCAATACGTCGCTGCCGAGCGACTTCGGCGAGCACTTCGTGCCACGGCCCAACGCGCTGCCCCAACTCGATCGCTGGCACTGCTACGAGTTCATGCTGCAGGCCAACACCGCCGGACAGCGCGACGGCCGAATCGCCTGCTGGCTCGACGGCCAACTCATCGCCGACTTCCAGAACCTTCGCCTGCGCGATATCGAGACGCTTAAGATCGATTACCTCACCATCGGCGGGTACATCAACCCGAATCGGGTTCGGACGAACCGAATCTGGTTCGACGATGTGGTTGCCGCAACGGCCTACATCGGGCCCCGGCGTGCCGCCAAACCGTAGGCGTCGCTATCGAGCCGCGACGGGGCGCAGCTCCTGCAGCGACTTGAGCGCGGGGCGGCGCTGGCCTTGAATCGTCATTTCGACGGGCGGTTTGGACGATACGGGGTCGTCGGCGGCGATGTCGTCGAGCAGGTCCTCGACGCCGCCGTGTTCGCTTTCGATCTCGAAGCCCGCGTCGCGCAGCATCTGGTAGGTGCGTCGCCGCTCGGCGCCGCGACCGTTGAGGTAGCCGTCGAGGAAGATCGAGTTGGCGGGGTAGAGGCACATGACCTCCATCGACCGCAGGTGGAACTCGCGTCCGGCGGCGCAGCGGATCTCCGCGTCGGGGTTGACGAAGCGGAACATGCACAGCACGCGGAGGCAGAAGTCGGGGCTGAGGCCTTGCGGCTGACTCAGCGCGTTGCCCTCGAACGGCAGGAGGAAGTTGACCGGGATCGACTGGGCCCTGAACCGCCGGAAGGTCTTGGCCAGCTCGACCAGCTCGCCGCCGGTCTCGCCCATGCCGACGATCAGGCCACTGCAGCACTCGAGGCCGGCGGTCTGGGCGGCCTGCAGCGTGGCGACGCGGTCGTCGTAGGTGTGCGTCGTGCAGATGCTGGGGTAGTTGCGGCGACTGGTGTTGAGATTGTGGTTGAGGCGATCCAGCCCGGCGTCCTTGAGCACGCGGGCCTTGGGCTCGTCGAGCAGGCCCGCGGAGACGCACACCTCGATCGGGTATTGGCTCTTGATTCTGCGGATGAGGTCGGCCAGGTGAGCGGTGCGCTGGTCGTTGGGTCCGCGGCCGGCGAACACCATGCAGTAGCGATGGGCCCCGGCCTCATAGGCGCGGCGGGCCTCGGCGAGAATCTCCGCCTCGCTCTTGATCGGGTAGTCCTCGATCTCGGCGTCGCTGGTGCGGGCCTGGGTGCAGTAGGCGCAGTCCTCGGGGCAGCGGCCGTTCTGGGCGTTGTTGAGGATGTGCACCTGCACGACCTTGCCGTGGAAATGCCGCCGCACCGCGTAGGCGGCGTTGAGCAGCGGCAAGAGATCGACCGCCGGGTCGTTAAGCAGACGAAGGCAGGTGTCATCCGAAGGCATGCGGCCGGCGATCGCGTCGTCGGCCAGAGCCTGATAATCAGCCCAATCCATGCAACAAGCTCCGTTCCCGGTCACCGACCGGTCAAAGGATAACATTGTACCCGTTTCATGATCGACCCACATGGCCCGTTGCGGTACGATACCGCGTCCGGACAATCCCGCGGGACCTGATGCATCGACGTTCACGGAGACAGCTTATGGCGCTTGATGGTTTCTCGTTCCTCAAGGGGCGGCAGCGGTGGATATTGGCAGCGGTGGCGATGACGTTCATTGCGGGCTTGGCGATCATGCAGTCGCACGCTCAGGCGCCCGAGGCGACTCCGCCCGCAGCCGCTGATGCCGCGCCAGCCCCCGGCCCCGGACTTGGCGGCGCCCTGCCCCGCCCCATGCTTGAAGGCCCCACCGACCTCTTCCTGGTCAACCTCTTCAACACCAACCCGATCATCAACGGCACCATCGCCGCCCTGTCGATCATCAGCGTGGCGCTGTTCATCTACTTCATGGCGACGGTCACGACCGGGTCGTTCGCCCCGCCGGACTTCGTCAACAACGTGACGCGGCTGGTGATCGATCGCCAGCACAAGGAGGCCGCCGACTTCTGCCGCGCCAACCGCGGGGTGTTTCTGGCCTCGATCGTGCAGCGGTGCGTGGAGAACTCGGGCAAGGAGCACTCGGTGATCCTGGACATGATCGACGCCGAGGGGGCGCGTCGGGCCGACGTGGTGTGGAACCGCATCAGCTACCTGGCCGACGTCGCCAACGTCGCCCCCATGCTCGGACTGCTGGGCACGGTCTATGGCATGATCCTGGCGTTCTTCGGGATGCCCACGGAGCAGATGTCGATCAACAGCAAGTTCATCAGCACCGCGATCGGCGGCGCCATGTCCACGACGATGTTCGGGCTGATTGTCGCCATCGTCACGCTGGTGTTCTACTCGCTGGTCAAGGCCCGGCTCACCCGCGTGCTCGCCGAGGTCGAGAGCGCTGTGCACACGATCGCCGACCACATCAAGCGTGACGGCGATGCCCCGCGCGGGGCTCGCACATCCGGAGGCCGCGCCGCCTTCATCCCCCGTGACGAGGCCGACCTGTGAGTTTTGTCGCCACCAAGCGCGTCCGCACCCAGCCCGTGCTGCCCCTGGCCAGCATGGTGGACATCCTCTTCCTCATGCTGATCTTCTTTCTGACGACCTCGATCTACCGCGAGCAGGAAGCCGCCATCGACGTGTCCCTGCCCTCGACCGAGCAGGCCCGCGCCTCGGCCTCGCCCACGCAGATCGTCATCAGCATCAAGGACGACGGCACGATCTACCTCGGCCAGCAGCCGCACACCCTCGACAGCCTGCGATCCACCCTCGTCGAGCTGGCGACGATTTCGCCCAACGAGTCGGTCGTCATCCGCGGCGACCAGAACTCGCGCCTGGGCACGATCGTCCAGATCATGGACATCGCCAACGCCGCCAGGCTCCGCAACGTGTTCATCGCCACGACCAAGCCGGCGAGCGGACTGTGAGTGAAATGCAAAAGGTAAAAGGCAAAAGGCAAACGTGGGGAACGCGAAGCCGCCTGATCGCGTGCTCTGTCATTTTGAATTTTTCCTTTTTCCTTCTGCCTTCCTCCGCGCAGGACTCGGCCGACCCCGCCTACCAGCAGTTCCTCTTCGCCTACAAGCTGATCCAGGCGCAGGACGACAAGCTCGCCGGCCAGGCGTTCGACGAGTACCTGGGCAAGTTCCCCCGCCATCCGATGCGCGGCGACGCGCTCTACTACCGCGCCCTGATCGCGCGGCGGATGGGCGACCCGGCCACTGCAGCGAAACTGCTCGACGGCGCGCCCGAGCCCAAGCTCGTGCCCGCCCATGCCGTCGCCCTCCTGCGCGGGCAGGTGTTCAACGACCTCAAGCGCCACGCCGAGGCCCTGGCCGCGCTCGAAGGGCTGGACCTGGGCAAGCTCGATCCGGTCAGCCGCGCCTCGGCGCTGCTGCTGCTGGGCCAGGCCTATCGCGGCGCCGACAACACGCCCGCGGCGATCGACGCCATGGACAAGGCCGCTGCAGTGGACTCACCGCTCAAAAGCCGGGCCCTCATCGACAAGGCCCGACTGCTGGCGCAGGCCAACCAGACCGACGAAGCGCTGGCGTCGCTGGACGCGGCGCTGCACCACGCCGACAAGGACCAGGGCGCCGAGGCCGCGAGGCTGGCGGGCGACCTGTCGTACAAGGCCCAGCGCTTCGACCGGGCCGTCGAGTATTACCGCCGCGTGCTCACCGCCGGGCAGACCACGCCGCACTTCGGCCCGTCGGTGATCGGCATGCTCTGGTCTCAGTTCGCGTCCAGGCAGTACCGCCCCCTCGTCGAGACCTTCGCCCAATATGCTCCGACGCTCGTGCCCGAGGATCGGCTGATCGCCGGGTACCTGGGCGGCTCGGCGTTCCAGGAGATCGGCGACCACGCCAAGGCGATCGAGCTGCTCTCGGCGGTGGCGACCAGCGCCTCGAGCGTGCAGGACAAGGCCATCTTCAAGCTCGCGGTGAGCCAGTTCGAGACCAGCCGCTGGGCCGACATGACGCAGACGGTCGGACGGCTGATGGAGCAGCACCCCAACTCGCCGGCGGTGCCCGATGCGCTGTTCCTGCTCGCCGCCGCCGACGCACGACAAGGCGACGTCAACCGCGGCGCCGCGCGCCTGTCGCAGATCATCGACAAGGGCACGCAGCACCCCTACTACTTCCAGGCCCTGTTGCAGCGAGCCCGTCTCTACGAGCAGAACAGCGTGTTGCGTCCGGCCGTCGAGGACTACGTGCAATACCTCAAGACCACGCCCTACGACAAGGTCGGCGACGCACCCGACGGCAAGGCGATCGTCAAGGCCACCGACGAGCAGGCCGACGCCTTCGTGCGGCTGATGGACCTGGGCTATCGCGTGGGCATGTTCCCCTTTGTCGAGGGTCTGGCCCAGCAGTGGATCAGCTACGTGCGCATGCCGCCGCTGACCGAGCAGGAGGCGCTGTATCGCCGGGCGATGGCGCTGATCCGGCTGGAGAGGTACGACGACGCGGTGGCGATGCTTCAGACGTTGGAGCAAAAGCACCCGCAGAACATCTATGCCGCGGAGATGCGATATCACCGCGGGCTGATCCAGATGAGCCGGGGCAAGCCCGACGAGGCGCTGGCGGACCTGCGGGCGGCGGCGGGCGAGGCCAAGCTCAACCCGGCGCTGCGCCACAATGCTCTGCGGCTGCTGGCGATCCGTCAGCGCGAGGCCGGCCGCGACGACGAGGCCGACAAGGCGCTGGCCGCGCTGGAGAAAGCCATCGGCCGCGAGAGTCTGACGCCCGCCGAGCAGATCTGGCTGGCGCGGCGGCGCATGGCCCAGAACAAGCCCGACGAGGCGCTGGCGTACGCCAAGCCGGTCATCGAAAACCAGAGCGCCGCGCCGATCGAGCGGGCCGAAGCGTTGCAGTTGTCCGGCCTGGCGTCGGCGGCCAAGGGCGAACACGACAAGGCGGCGGTGTTCTTCGAGCGCGTCGTCGCCCTGGGCCGCGGCTTCGAGACGCCGGCGCGGCTGGAAATCGCCCGGTCCTACGCCGCGCTCAAGCGCCACGACGAGGCGCTCATGGAGTACGAGGGCCTGATGACCGCCGAATCGTCACGTATCGCCGCCGAGTCGCTGTGGGGCGCGGCCATGGTGCGCAGGGACATGGCCGCCGCCGCCACGCAGCAGAACGACGCGGCCGCGGCGACCACTCACCACGATGAGGCTCGCAAGCTGCTCAAGCGCCTGGTGCTGCTGTTCGCCTTCGCCGAACTTGAACCGATGCCCCAGCGGGCGTACCTGGAGCTTGCCCAGACGAGCCTGGCGCTCAAAGATCAGACTGAGGCGCTGTGGGCCTGGAACGACCTGCAGGCCAAGTACCCCGGCACGCCCTGGGCCGAGTACGGCAAGGCGATGGTGCTGGCCCACACCAACAAGAAGGGCGACGCCGTGTACCTGCTCAAACGCCTGCGCGACGCGGGCGACGACAAGATGGACGCCACGCTGGCGCCGCGCGTCACCGCCTCGCTGCGCGAACTGGACCGATGACCGACAAGCGCACCCAGCATCGACCGCTTTCCGGCTCGACGGTGTTCACCACGGCGCTGGTGGTCAGCGTGGTGGCCCATGCCGCGCTGGGCTGGTGGCTGCGCGACAAGGCGATCGTGTCGGTGCGGCCGGACCAGCTCACGCAGGACCGGGCGTTGTACCGCGTGTTCCGGGCGGAGCGCGACCTGGTGGTGGGCGACGATCCGAGCGACACGGCGGCCGACCCGCTGCAGCGCGACGCGCCGTCGCTGGCGCAGCTCAGCCGGGCGCTGCTTGACGCCGGGGCGCCGCCGCGGCCGATCGAGGACTCGGCGCCGCCGCGGGTGCGGATGCGCGACCTGCCCGAGGACGCCCCGCCGCAGTTGCCCGGCGCCGCCGAGTCGCTGCAGTTGCCCGATCTGCGGCTGCCCGCCGGCGTGCTGCGCGATCTGCCCTCCAGCGCGGCGCCGACGGCGCTGGCGTTCGTGCCCGAGCCCGGCAGCGGCGACGGCAGCGCCGCCGGATCGGGCCTGGGCTCCGCCGACGCCGCTCGAACCCTCGCCGGCACCGGCCTGGCCGCAGGACTCTCCGAGCCCCCACGCTTCACCATGACCGAGTCCGGCCCCGTCGATCAACGACGACTCGACGCGCCCCTCGACGCGCCCCCCATCGATTTCATCGACCTGGCCCTGCAGTCCACCACCCAACTCGAAATGCCCCGACACCTCGACGACGACTTCGACTACTACCTCAAGTCGTGGAACGACCGCGACGGCTTGAGCTACTTCCAGATCGACATCGTCGCCCGACGCAGCCTCACCAAGCTCCGCACCATGCCCAAGGACGTGGTGTTCCTCGTCGATATCTCCGGCAGCATCCCGCAACTCGTCGTCAGCGAGATCATCAGCGGACTCACCGACGCCCTGGGCGCCTTCAACGAGGGCGACCGTTTCAACATCGTCATGTTCCGCGACACGGCCCGCTTCTTCTCCGAAGAAGGCATCCAGCCCGCCACGCCCGCAAACATCGAGGCGGCCCGCACCTTCCTCAAGCAAGCCAAGGCCGGCGGCAACACCGACATCAACCGCGCGCTGTCCCAACTGCTCATCCGAGACCCGCACAACCCACGCGTGTACGACATCATCCTCATCAGCGACGGCCACCCCACCAAGGGCATCCAGGACACGCGCCAGCTCATCAACCTCGTCACGCGCGACAACGAGATGACCGCCAGCATCTACACCGTCGCCGTCACGCCGCGGCCCAATGTCGAGCTGCTGGAGTTCATCGCCTACCGCAACAAGGGGCTGTGCGTCACCGCCACGCGCACCGACGAGGTCGCCCCGACGTTGCGCGACCTGATGAGCCGCCTGCGCTACCCGATCATCAACGACGTTCAGCTCAACGTCGTGGGCCTGGAGGGCGAGGTGTATCCGCTGCACTTGCCCAACATCCACAGCGGCGAGAGCTTCAGCGTCTTCGGCCGCTACCGCAAGCCCGAGCAGTTCATGATGCGCATCACCGGCCGCAACGCCGGCCAGGCGGTGGACTTCACCTTCAGCCGCGACCTGGCCGCCGCCCCCGCCGGCGACGCCAAGATTCGACAGGGCTGGGCCTTCTGGAAGCTCCACCACCTCTACAGCGACATGATCCGCCGCGGCGAAACCCGCGAAATCCTCGCTGAAATCGACCAGCTCCGCAGGCAATACAAGCTCAAGACGCTCTACTGATGCGTGCTTTGATCCAACGAGTGACGAAGGGCTCGGTGAGCGTCGATGGCACGATTATTGGCGCAGTGGACCATGGTTACGTGATCCTGCTGGGCGTCGGCGAAGGCGACACTGCCGCGGAGGCAGACCGGCTCGCTGACAAGATCGTCAATCTTCGCGTGTTCAACGACTGCGACGGTAAGTTCAATCGCTCCCTGCTGGATGTACGCGGCGGCGCCTTGGTCGTGTCGCAGTTCACGCTCTACGCCGACGCCCATAAAGGCCGGCGCCCCAGCTTTACCGACGCCGCCCGACCCGAGATCGCCTCACCCCTGTGCGACTACTTCGTTAAGAAACTGCGCGAATTGGGCGTCCCGCACGTCAGCACGGGCGTCTTCGGTGCGTCCATGCACGTCGAGATCCACAACGACGGTCCGGTCACCCTCTGGCTCGACACGGCGGAACTGTGATGCCTATCGTGCGTCTATCCACCTATGCGACACCTCGCCACCGCTATCGTTCTGGTCGTGGGCCCGCTCACCGCTTTCGCCGAGGAGACGGAGAAGCTGGTCATCCACGAGTGGGGCACGTTCACATCGCTGCAGGATGAAGCCGGTCGGTCGCTGGGCGGGATCAACACCGACGACGAGCCGGTGCCGGCGTTTGTGCATCGTGTCGGCAATGAGGCATTGCTCAAGCAACCCACGGCCAACGTCGTCAGCGCCCGGCCGGACATCACGATGCGGCTGGAGACGCCGGTGGTGTATTTCCACCCGCCGCGCGGCGCGACGCTGCCGATCACGCTCGACTTCAAGGCGACATTCAACGGGGGCGTGCTCAACGAGTTCTATCCGCTTGCGACCGCAACCGCGCCGGCGGGACCACTGCAACACGACACCGTCAGCACGCTGACGTGGCGCAACCTGCAGGTCGGCGTCAAAGGCGACGGCCCGGAAACCGACGACCACGTCTGGCTCGCCCCCCGCCGCGTCCGCGCCGCCAATGTGCGGAGCGAGAACGGCGAAACCGAACGCTACCTCTTCTATCGCGGCGTGGGGCATCTCGAAAGCCCACTGATCATGACATCTCACGAAGGCGCAAGTGCCCCTTCTTACTGGGTTAGGCGCGAAAAGGGGTTGCCACCGGAGTCTGCACTATGGTTAGTCAGTGTTCAGGTTGATGGCAGAGTCGCCTTTAGCCGAACCTCGCCAATGACCTGGTCTATGAACACAATGGATGGACGAGCTTTTATGATTGGGGCTCGGCCATCTCTGCATCATGAAAATCCCGACAAGCTCAAGCAGTCGATGAAAGACGTGCTGATCAGCGAAGGCCTGTTCGAGGATGAGGCCGACGCGATGCTGGCGACGTGGGAGCAGTCGTACTTCAAGACGCCGGGGCAGCGAGTGTTTTTCATTGCGCCGCGGGCGTGGGTGGATCGGGTGTTGCCGCTGGAAGTCTCTGTACCCGCCGACATCACGCGGGTGTTTGTGGGGCGGATTGAGTTGGTGACGGCGGAGCAGCGGGCGTTGCTCGCGCGGATCAAGGAGGGGCGGGACGTGCTCAACGCGTATCGGGCGCTGGGGCGGTTTCGCGATGCGCTGGTGGTGGATGCGGGGGTGGTGGAGCAGGTGACAGCGGCGCTGCCCCAAGTACCATGAAGCGATGCAGACGATCGACACGGCGCGGTGCGTGGCGCTTCTGAAGTCGTGGGCCGACGCGGCGGAGCGATACTGGGTGGACCTGCCGGGCGGACTCGGGTTCTATGGCACGGGCTACTCGGGCCACTGGGCGGTGCAGACCAATCAGAAATACGTCGCGGCGATGGCGGTTATCGGTGAGACGCGGCGGGCGCTGGCGGCTTTGCGGTTCTCATTGGCATCCCATGCGACTTCCGGGGGCAAGTGCAGCGACGGGGCGACCTGGGGCCACTCGTGGATCACCCCGCTGGGATTAGAGCGGATGATGTTCGGCGTGCGGGCGCTGCAGCCGCACCTCACTGACGATGATCGCGCGGCCCTGCGGCGGGTGCTCACCAGCGAGGCCGACTGGCAGATGAACGAGCACGTGCGTGGCCCGCACAAGGGCCTTCACGCGGACAAGTGGAACCACACGGGCAAGAACAACCCCGAGTCGAATCTGTGGGTGGGCGCGCTGTTGTGGCGGACGGCGGCGATGTACCCCGACCACGCCCACGCCGCCGCGTGGCGCGACGCCGCCGAGCGGTGGTTGTTCAACAGTGTGAGCGTCGAGGCGGACGCCGGCCACCCGCTCTACGTCGGCGCCAATTTCTTCCCCAACTATGCGTTGGATCACCACGGCTACCTGAACGTGGGCTACATGGCGATCTGCACGTCGAACGCGGCCCTGCTGCATTTCGACCTCAAAGCGGCAGGCCAGGAGCGGCCGCAGTATCTGGATCATCACCAGGCCGACCTTTGGCGAGTAATCCGCACGATGATATTCGACGACGGCCGGCTGGCGCGGATCGGCGGGGATTCGCGGCTGCGTTACACGTATTGCCAGGAGTATCTGCTGCCGTCGCTGCTGTATGCCGCGGACCAGGTTGGCGACGGCGATGCGCTGCAGTTGATCGAGCGCCAGCTCGATCTGATCGATGTGGAAGCAACGCATAACGGTGACGGCACGTTCTATGGCAAACGCTTTACCGATCTCGCGGCGTCGTCGCCGTACTACTACACGCGGCTGGAGTCGGATCGGGCGTGTGCCCTGGCGTCGGTCGTGGCGTACGCGCCGCTGGTGAACCATCCGGACCTTCGCCAAACCTCAGGTCCGGCGTGGAAGCCCGTGGGTGAATCGTGGCACGATGACGAGCACGGGGCGGCGGTGCATCGCTGCGCGACGCGCTTCGCCTCGTTCGCGTGGCGGGCGCACGGCCTGGCGCAGGGGTTGTGCCTGCCGCCGGGGCGAAGCGATCTGGCCGAGTGGTCGAACAACCTCGCGGGCATCGTGCGATTCATGGGCGTGCCCACCGCCGAACGCAGGCTACTGCAGCAACACACGACCACTTTCGACGGCGGATTCGTCACCATCGGCTCATTCATCGAAGGCGCCAAGCTCACGATCCCCGAAGGCATGAGCATGGCCGACGTGGCGACGCACCACCTGTGCTTTGCCGCCCTGCCCGACGGGCACACCGTCGTCGGGCTGCAGCTCTGCCGCGTCAACGACAAGCGGGCGTACCCGATCGCCATCAAGGGGCTGCAGTTGAACGTGCCCAACGACGTGTACAACGGGTTCGTGCGACGCATAGCGACGGTCCACGGCGTGGTCGAACATCAGTCGCCCCCGCCGCGCGATGCGATGACGGCGCTCGACAGTCACTGGGCGTGCATCGACGACACGATCGGCGTGGTCGGACTCTACGGCGCCGACACGCTCGCGCTGGATCGCAGCGCGACCCGTCGCGGTGGGCACTACCGCTCACTGTACGTGGACGAACTGTGCTGGCCCGGCACGATCGGCGCCCGCGCGGCGCTGCCCGGCGAGGTCATTCTCGATGTGGGCTGGCGCGTCATGTCGAGCGTCGATGCGGCCACGACGCAGCGCCTGGCCATCGCCGTCAATCCGCAGCGCGACGGCGAGGCGCGCAGCGTTACCGTCACCGGGTGCGACGGCAAGCGCTATCGCATCGTCGCACAGTTCGAGGCCTGCCGGGCCACGGTCGATGCGCTATGACGGGGCCTTGATCCTGATCGGTTTCTGATCCGTCAGCGCGATGCCGGTGGCGGCGTCGGTGACGGTGACGTGAATGGTCAGTTCGACTGGGGAAGGCGGCTCGGAGGTGGGCAACTGCAATTCGAGCGTGTAGTGCGTGCCGGCGAATCCGCTGCGGTACTGGGCGCGAAACTCGTCCGGCTCGAACGTGCGCGACGCCACGACGGCCGGATCCCGCTCCGGCGCCAGATGCACCGCCTGCACCACCGCCCGGCCCTCGATCGGCAGCGTCCGACCGTGCTGGTCGCGCGTCACCACGTACAGGCGAATCAGGTCGTCGCGCCCGTCGCCATCGCTGTCCACCGCGCCGCTGAACCCTGCGATCCGCACTTCGTGGAGGCGCGGCACGGCAGCGCCCCCGGCATCGGGCGCGGGCACGCCCTTGTCAGCGCGCAGGGCTTCGAGCTCCGCCAGCCGGACCTCGATCTGGCGGTTGAGACGTTCGACATCGCGCTGGAGCTGGGCGTTTTCCTGGCGCAGCTCGTCGATGACCTTGTCGGGGCCGGCCGTGCCACCGATGCGGGCGCTCTTGCACCCGATTGCCGCCAGCGCAAAACCGCAGGCGAGACCGAGGGCGGCGAGGTGGTAGGGGCGGATGTTCACGGGCCGGGGTTCAATTATTCGTCGTCTTTGTCGCCGGACTTGATGGCGACGAGGCTGTCGGGAATGTGCTTGAGCACGCGGTCGGCGCAGCCGTAGTTGACGCTTTCGTCGGCGTCGAGCCACTTGTCGCGCTCGCAGTCTTTGGCGATCTGATCGAGGGCCTGGCCGGTGTGCTCGCTCATGACCTTGTAGAGGCGCTCGCGGGTGCGGAGCATTTCCTTGGCCTGGATGCCCAGGTCGGTCGCCGGGCCCTCGATGACGCCGCCCATCAGCGGCTGGTGCAGCAGGACGCGGCTGTTGGGCAGGACGTAGCGCTTGCCCTTGGCGCCGGCCATCAGCAGCAGGGAACCCATGCTCGCCGCCAGTCCGATGCCGTACGTCGCCACTTCGCAGCGGATGAACTGCATCGTGTCGTAGATCGCCAGGCCCGCGCTGACGCTGCCGCCGGGGCTGTTGATGTAAAAGTGAATGTCGGCCTTGCTGTCCTCGCTGGAGAGAAAAAGCATCTGGGCGACGATCAGGTTGGCCGTCTCGTCCGTGACGGCTCCGCCCAGGAACACCACGCGGTCCTTGAGCAGCCGCGAATAGATGTCGTAGGCCCGTTCGCCCCGGCCGGTCTTCTCGATCACCATCGGAACCAGTTGCATGCGCAGCGTCCTTTCCACGTCCCCGGTTGTGAGGGTTGTCGGTGGGGCGATTCTAGCAGGATCGCAAGCGGCCGAGCAAAGCGCCGCCTCGCAGCCGCGGCGCGACCCCGCGCCGAGGGTTGGGTACACTCTACCGCCATGGACATCATCATCTGCGGCGCCGGCGAAGTGGGACGCCACTGTGCCGAGACCATGGCCGCGGGGAACAACATCACCGTCATCGATCTGGACCCGGCGAAGCTGGCCGTTTTGGAGGAGACGATGGACGTGCGCACGCTGGTGGGCAACGCCACGCACGCCGAGACGCTCGTGGAGGCCGGCGTCCCTTCCGCCGAGCTGTTCATCGCCGTCACCAGCGTGGACGAGATCAACCTGCTGTCGGCGTCGATCGCCTCGGGGCTGGGGGCGCACCGCACCATCGCCCGCGTGCATCATTCGGCCTATTTCGACGGCCGCGGACTCGATTACTCGCTGCACTTCGGGCTCGACCACCTGGTCTGCCCCGACCACACCACCGCCGTCGCCATCGCCCAGGTGCTGCGCAGCCCCGGCGCCCTGGCGGTGGAGCGTTTCGCCCGCGGCAGGGTGGAACTGCAGCAGCTCCCCGTCAGCGCCGACGCCCCGGCCGTGAACAAGCCCCTGTCGGCGCTGACGCTGCCGGGGTCAGCGCGCATCGTCGCCATCGAGCGCGAGCAGATCGCCTTCATCCCCGAGGCCGGCACCGTCATCCAGGCCGATGACGTGGTGACGCTCGTGGGCGATGTCGCCCAGTTCGACAAGCTCAAGAAGGTGTTTCACACCGCCGACGACCGGCGCATCCGCGTGATGATCAACGGGGGCACGGCGCTGGCGGTGTGGCTCTGCCGGGCGCTGCACAGCCGCAACTTCTCGGTGCGGCTGTTCGAGCCCAACAAGGCCCGCGCCGAGGAGCTGTCGGAGAAGCTGGGCTGGGTGACCGTGCTGGCGGTGAGCCCGATCGAGGGCGAGGTGCTCAAGGAGGAGCGCATCGATCAGGCCGATGCGTTTGTCGCGGCGACGGACGACGACGAGTCGAACATCCTGGCGGCGGCGCAGGCCAAGCGGATGGGCTGCCGCGCGGCGATCGCGGTGCTGCAGCGGGGCACGTACCTGCACATGATCGAGCACGTGGGGATCGATCGGGCGTTTTCGCCGCGGGTGACGGCCGTGGCGCAAATCCAGCGGCTGCTGGACGACTCGCCCGTGCGACAGTTGGCCACGCTGGCCGAGGGCATCGCCGACGTGTTCGAGGTGCGCGTGCCCGCCGCCCCCGGAAGTGCCCCCGACGTCGTGGGCCGGCCGCTCAAGATGGTGCGCTTTCCCGCCCGCACGATCATTGCCGCCATCCAGCGCGGCGACCAGGCGTTCGTCCCCAGCGCCGACGACGCGATCCAGGCCAGCGACACCGTCGTGGTCATCGCCCCGGCGGGGAGCAGGAAAGCGATCCGAAAGCTGTTCAACGTCTGAACGCTAAAACGCTGCAACGCCAAAACGCTAAAACAGAACCACATTTCGGAGGCTCACGATGGCGCACACACACGATGGGATTGGTGGACGACTCAACGAGACGATTCTTGATCGGTTGCTGGACTATGGCGACCGCATTGTGAGTCTTGCAGAGTTTCTGCAGCGATCGCGACGCTCGGCGCGCGTGGTCGAGCAACTGATCGGATCGGGCACCTCGGCCGGAGCCAATTTGTTCGAAGCGAGCGAGGCTTTCAGCCTGAAGGACTTTCGCAAGTGCGCGAGCATCAGCGTCAAAGAACTGAGCGAAACGCGATATTGGCTCCGCTTCATCGCACGTCGCAAATGGGTCACGGAAGCGCGGGTATCCTCTTTGCTTCAGGAAACCATTGAACTGCTCCGCATCACGAAAGCCATGGTGATTCGCTCGACACCCAGACGAGGCCCCCGCTGACGCCTCTGCTTTTAGCGTTTCAGCGTTACGGCGTTATAGCGTTTATCCCCCATGCTCAACCTCCGTTACGTCATCCGTCAGCTCGGTCTGGTCATGGGCGTGCTCAGCCTGTCCATGCTGGTCATCGCGCTGTGGTCGGCGTTCGACTGGGCGCGCGACAGCGACAGCGAGATGGCGGGGATGGCGGCGTTATTCGCCGGGGTGGCGGTGGGCATGGTCATTGCGGTGCTGGCGTGGATGGTAGGCCGGCGCGGCGGGTTGGATTATCTGGGGCGACGCGAGGCCATGCTGCTGGTGGCCACCTCATGGCTGATCGGAGCGGCCGTGGCGGGTGTGCCGTATTTCGCCTGGGCGCATCTGGACCCGCGGGTCGCCGCCGAGCACGAGTTTCATTCACCGGCGGCGGCGTACTTCGAGGCGATGAGCGGGCTGACCACGACAGGGGCGACCGTGCTGGGTGAGATCGAGTCGCTGCCGCGCGGCATCCTGCTGTGGCGGGCGCTGACGCACTGGCTGGGGGGGCTGGGCATCGTGGTGCTGTTCGTGGCGGTGCTGCCATCGCTGGGCGCCGGCGGCAAACGGCTGTTCCAGGCCGAGACGACCGGCATGTCCAAGAAGGGCGTGACCCCGCGCATCAAGGAGGCTGCACGCGCCCTGTGGTACATCTACCTGGGCATGACCATCGCCTGCACGCTCTGCCTGCGCGCTACCGGACAGATGGGCTGGTTCGACAGCCTGTGCCACACCTTCTCGATGCTGTCCACCGGCGGGCTGAGCACGCGCAACGCCAGCATCGGCGCCTACGACTCCGTTGCAGTGGACCTCGTGACCATCCTGTTCATGCTCCTGGCAGGCGTGAACTTCGCCGTCTTCTTCAATCTCGTGCGCGGTCGGTTCGACCTGGCGTGGAAGGACGTGGAGCTTCGCGTCTATCTGGCGCTGAAGATCGGCGTCATCCTCATCGTGACGATGAACATCTACGGCCAGGAGATCGTCACCACCGCCGGCAAGGCGCTGGATGCGACCGTCGGCCAGGCGCTGCGCTACGCCACGTTCCAGACCGTCTCGCTGCACACCGGCACGGGCTTCGGCACCGCCGACTACGAGCTGTGGCCCTTCCTCAGCCGCGCCCTGCTCGTCGGCCTCATGTTCATCGGCGGGTGCGCCGGCTCCACCGCCGGCGGCATCAAGGTCATCCGCCTGTGGGTCACGCTCAAGGTCATCATCGCCTCGCTCGAAAAGACCTTCCGGCCCAACGTCATCCGACCGGTGAAGATCGGCAACACCGCCCTCGATGACGACGCTCGCCTGGCCGCCGTCATCTACTTCCTGTGCATGATTCTGCTCTTTGCCCTGGGCGCGCTGCTCATCGCCTTGTGCGAGCCCGTCGGTGGACGATGCGATTTCCAGACCGCTCTCTCCGCCAGCGTCTCCACCCTGTGCAACGTCGGCCCCGGCCTGCACGAAGTCGGACCCACCAAGAACTACGGCTGGTTCTCACCGGCCAGTCACATCGTCATGAGCATGCTCATGTGCCTGGGCCGACTCGAAATCTTCGCCATCGTTGTCCTGTTCGTCCCCAACTTCTGGCGCGGCGAGTGATCCCCGGCACGCCGCCGCCTGCGGCTTGGCGCAACCTCCCACCCGGGGCGCACGCCCCCGGATTGGTATTCTCTTTGCATGACCGCGTTCTGGATCGCCCTGGGCGTCGCCATCGGCGTGCTGCTGACCATCCCGGTCGCGGCGGTGTGGTCGCGGCGCACCGAGCGCCGCGTGCGGCTGCTGGAGCAGCGCGCCCGCTCGGCCGAACGCCTCGCTGAACTGGGGACACTCACGGGCGGGCTGGCTCACGAGATCAAGAACCCCCTGTCCACGATCAACCTCAACACGCAACTGCTGCAGGAAGACCTGGCCGAGCTGCACAAGTCCAGCGGCGTGGCCCTGCCGGGCGTCGATCCGATCCGTCGGCGGCTGGAGTCGGTGTCGCGCGAGACGCAGCGGCTGCGGGAGATTCTCGAGGATTTTCTGCGCTTCGCCGGCCGCATCCGGCTGGACCTGCAGCCCGCCGGGGTCAACGCGATCGTGGACGACCTGGCGGCGTTCATCGAGCCGCAGGCCCAGGCCGCCGGCGTCCGCGTGCGGCTGCAGTTGGCCGCCGATCCCGACGCCGCCGCCGTGGACGCCTCGCTTCTCAAGCAGGCCCTGCTCAACCTCGTCATCAACGCCATCCAAGCCATGGAGCAGTGCCGGTCCACTGCAACGCCCCACGGCGGCGCGACCGACCTCATCCTCCGCACCGAGAACGCCCGCGTCCTGGGCCGCGACGAAGTCCACATCCACGTCACCGACACCGGTCCCGGCATCGCCCGCGACGTGCTCGACAAAATCTTCCAGCCCTACTTCACCACCAAGAAAGGCGGCACCGGCCTGGGACTGCCCACCACCCGACGCATCATCGAAGAGCACCGAGGCCACCTCACGGCACACTCCACGTCCGGCGTCGGCACCGATTTCGTCGTCGCACTCCCCACGACGCCGCCTCGCACCACCCACGCGTCACCTCAACGCGCCGGCGGCTGACGACGCTGACCCTCTCGCGCCGGCGGCTCACGACGCTCCGGCGGCTGGCGCTCGGGCTCGTACCCGCCGGGCGGGCCCGGCGGCGGAAGGCGGAGGCTCTCGAGAACGTCCCTCGCCTGCTGCGCATACGCCCGCTGCGACTCCCATGGCGAATGCAGGTACTCGTGGTGGAAAGCCTCCAACTCCCGGATGGCCTGGTTGAGCGCCTCACGCTGCCGCGACTGCCTGGCCTTGAGCGCGGCATCGCGCAGCGCGGCAAACCGCTGGGCCAGGTCCTCGGCCGGCGGGGCCTCCTCAGGCGCCGCGGGCGCGGGCGGGGGCAGCGGGATCTGCGACAGCGGCGGAGGCTGGTCCACTGCAACGACCGGGGCGGCGGCAGACTCGACCGGCTCGGGGTCCGGGGCCGCCGGCGGATCGGGCGCCGCGGGGGCGGGGACTGCCGCAGCCGTTTCGATGATCGGCGCCGCGGGAGCGGGCTCGAGCGCGGGCGGCGGCGGAGCCTGCGTCGGCTGCACCGCGACCGGCACGGGGTGGGACCCGGGTGAGCCGACCGGGTTCGACGCCGGGGCATCGTCCCGCAGCGACACCATGACCGCCACGCCCGCCACCGCGCCGATCGCCACCGCCCCGCCCAGCGCCAGCAGCGGGATGCGGCTGCGTCGGGCAGGCGAAATGGACAACTGCAGCCCCTCGTGACGCGTGGCGGCCGGCGCGCCGCGATCGCCCAGCGCCGTGATCAGGTCCGCCATCGCCGGCGACACGTCGCCGGCCGGGGCCGCCGCGCTGGCGGTCTTCACCGCCGTCGTCGTGCCGGCATTGAGCACCTGCTGTAGATCGCGCAACATCTCATCGGCGCCGGCGTAGCGATCGACGGGCTTCTTCGCCATCGCTTTGTGGATCACGTGGGCGCATGCGTCGGGCAGATTGGCGGTGAGCGTCCGCGGGTCGGGCACCGGCTTGCTGCAGTGAGCGAAGAGGATCTGCATGGTCGTGCCGCGATCGAACGGCGCCGTGCCGGTGAGCAGCGTGAAGTACGTCGCTCCCAGCGAGTACACGTCGCTGCGGGCATCGACGGCTTCGTTCTGGCACTGCTCGGGGCTCATGTACTTGGGCGTGCCCAGCACGACGTCCTTCTGCGTGAGCGTGGCGCTGGCCGAGACGTGCAACTTCGCCAGGCCGAAGTCGCCCAGCTTCACCACGCCGTCGTCGGCGAGCAGAATGTTGGCGGGCTTGATGTCGCGGTGGATCAGCCCGGCCCTGTGCGCGGCCACCAGCGCGCGGCAGGCGCCCAGCGTCAGCCGTGTCGCGTCGCGCCAGCCCAGCGCACCCTTGCGCTGCAGGATGTCCTCGCTGCTCCTGCCCCGGACCAGCTCCATCGCGATGAAGTATGTCGCGCCCTTGCGCCCCACGTCGTACACCGTGACCACGTTGGGGTGATTGAGCTTGGCCGCAAGCTGCGCTTCGCGGACGAACCGCCGCAGCGCCTGCTCATCCTGCGTCAGCGAGTGCGGCAGGATCTTCAGGGCCACGTCGCGTTGCAACACGCTGTCCAGCGCCTCGTACACCGCGCCCATGCCGCCGCGGCCCAGCAGCCGCTTGATGACGTACTTGCCCACCTTCGTCCCGGCGGGCAGCTCTTCCTCCGACGAGATGCTCCGCCCGCTGTCGGACAGCGACATGAGCGTTTCGTCCTCGTGGATCGACCTGGATGGGTCCTGTTCGCTCATCCGTGACTGTTCCCCACCCCGGCCAGACGATGCGGCACATGCGACCGTCCGACAGTTTATCGACCACCGACCGGCTGTGGAACAGGCTCGGCGGCCCCCGCGCAATCGTTCGGATATCATCGGCGTTGGGGCATCCCCGTTCGAGGGTCGAGCATTGGCAGAGCCGTTACGCTGGTCGCTGCACATCACCGATGAAAGCGGCCCGGTCCGCATCGTGCGGCTGGACGCCGACGACGTGGTCATCGGACGTTCGGCCGACGTGACGGTGCAACTGGACTGGCCCACGGTGTCGCGCCGTCACGCCCGGCTGACGCGTCAGGCCGACGGGCAGTGGCGGGTGAGCGACCTGGACAGTCGCGGCGGCACGCTTGTGAACCAGCAGCGAGTGCAGACGGCCGTGCTCAAGTCGGGCGACGTGGTCAGCGTGAGCCGGTTCAGCCTGCGCCTGGTGTGCGACGACGTGTCGCGCCGCGGCAAGCTCTCGACGCCGCGCAGCACCTGGGGCGAGGAAACGCCCGGCTCGCAGATCAGTGTGCTCACGCACATCGCCCCGCCGAAGCTGGACATGACCCAGATCGCCGCGTTGCACGACTTCGGCCGCGAGCTGATGACCCTCGACACGCCGCAGGCCCGGCTGCAACGACTGTGCGAAACGATGACCGGCCAGACCATTCGCGCGCGATGGGTCATGGCCCTGCGCGTCGAGGCCGCCGACCCGACGCACCCGCCCCAGCAGCTTGCCATCTTTCCGCCCGAAGCCGCCCAGCGCGACGACATCCACGTGTCACGCTCGACCATCCGCGCCATGCAGGAGTCGGGTGCGCCCGTGCTGGCGAGCAACTTCCGTCGCGACGACGGCGTGGTCGAGATGTCGATCGTGGCCAAGTCGCCGGCGACGGCGGTCGTGGCGTGCCCGTTGTCGGACGAGCCGGGCAGTCACGACCTGCTGTACGTCAACCTGCCGCCGGTGTTCGGCTCGGCGGAGTGGATGGCGCTGATCGCCCTGGCGGTGAAGCAGTATCAGCAGGTGGAGGCGGCGTGGGTGGCGCGCGAGGCGATCCGCGTGCAGACGGCGATGGAGCGCGACCTGGTCAACGCGCGGCAGATTCAGCGCTCGATCCTGCCGACGCCCGCGGCCTTGCCGGGGCTCGACGTGGCGTGGAGCTTCGAGCCCTGCGATCAGATCGGCGGCGACTTCGTGGATGTCGTGCCCATGGCCGACGGTCGCGTCCTGCTGGCGATCGCCGACGTGTCGGGCCACGGGCTGCCCGCCGCGCTGGCGACCCTGGCCGTCCACAGCGTCCTCCACACGAGCTTGCGCAGCGGCCTGAGCGTCAGCCGCATGATGACCACGCTCAACGAGCATCTGTGCGACTACCTGCCTACCGGACGGTTCGTCACCATGCTGAGTGTTGCAGTGGACCCGCGCACCGGCGAATGCGAGTGTTTCAACGCCGGGCATCAGCCCCCGATGATCCTCGCCGCCGACGGCCAGACCCGCGACATGCCCGTGTCCGATCACTACCCCCTGGGCCTCGAACGCTTCGACTTCGTGCCCCAGCACGACACCGTCGCGCCGGGCGACGCGCTCGTGATCCTGACCGACGGCATCACCGAGCTGCACCTGGACGATGGCAGCGAACTGGGCATGGAACGCACCCGCCGGTTGCTCGACGAGTGTGTGATCCAATCGTCGGCCGGCCTCGACGCCTGCGTCGCATCCATCCGTGATCGTCTCGTTCGCTTCCGCGGCGATCGGCCCAGCCTCGACGACCAGACCTTCCTGCTGGCCCGACGCCGACCCGCGACAGATTCGGGGTAAGATTGGATCGATGTGCGTCCCCTGCCCGCGGCACGGGCCGGCATGAGCATGATGGTGGTTTCAACGACATCGATCGCCCGGATGAACCTGCCCGATCCACTGCAGCGGCACGACGGCACGCGCGTCGCCTCCGCGCGGGACTGGCCAGCCCGCCGCGACGAGGTGCTCGAACTCTTCCGCCGGCACATGTACGGCCGGTCCCCCGGCAGCCCCGAGCACCTGGCGTTTGACGTGCTCGAGGAGAACCCCGCGGCGATGGGCGGCGACGCGACGATGCGACGCGTCGCCATCACATGCGGGCAGGGGGAACTGCAGCACCGCTTCGAGGTGGCGATCTTCGTGCCCAATCGCCGCACCGCCCCGGCGCCGCTGTTCCTGCTCATCAACAACCGCCACCCCGACCACACCGACCCGACGCGCGCTCGCCAGTCCGATTTCTGGCCCGCCGAGCAGGCCGTCGCCCGCGGCTACGCCATCGCCGCCTTTCACAACGCCACCGTCGCCCCCGACCACGCCGACACGTGGCGCAGCGGCGTGGCGCGGCTCTTCGAGGACCCCGCCGCCCCGCGCGCCGACGACGGCTGGGGCGCCCTGGGCGTGTGGGCCTGGGCCGCCAGTCGCGTCATGGATTACCTGGAGACCTCGCGGGACATCGACGCGGCGCGCGTGGCGGTGATCGGGCACTCGCGCGGCGGCAAGACGGCGCTGTGGGCCGGCGCCCAGGACACGCGCTTCGCCCTGACGATCTCCAACAACTCCGGTTGCGGCGGCGCGGCGCTGAGCCGACACCGCCAAGGCGAGTCCGTCGCCCAGATCAACGATCGCTTCCCCCACTGGTTCTGCCCCCGTTTCCACTCGTACGCCGATCGTGAGGACCAGTTGCCCGTCGATCAGCACATGCTCATCGCCCTGATGGCCCCGCGCGCCGTGTACGTCGCCAGCGCTGCAGATGACCACTGGGCCGACCCGCCCGGCGAGTTCGCCGCCCTGGCCCACGCCTCGCCCGTCTTCGCACTCTGGGACGCGCCGCCCATCGCGCCCGACGCCATGCCCCCCGTCGATCAACCCCTCCACCTCGACCGCCGCGGCTACCACATCCGCACCGGCGGCCACGGCCTGACCCGCTACGACTGGCAACGCTACTTCGACTTCGCCGACAGGCTCTGGCCCAGGCCATGACCCCATCAGCCCGCACGTCACCGCATCGCCGGCGATAGAATCGCCCGCGTGATCCAGATCGTTTACGAATGGTCCAGCGGTCGGCCCCTGCTGGTCTGCATGGGGGCACTTGTCGTCGTCGTCGCGCTCATGGGCTGGGGCAGACAGCGATGGCGGCGCGTGTCGGCCATGCTGATGCTCCTCGTGGGCGGCATGGCGCTGGTGCTGGCCTCGCCGCTGATGCCGTGGCCGGTGCGCATCCCGCTGCTCCTGCTGCTGCCGGCCTGGTGCCTCCTGACATGGCGGCAGGCCACGCCGCGAACGCTCACCGTCGCTACGACCCTGCTGATCATGACGCTGCTCGCCTGCATCGCGCTGGAGCTGCGCTGGTTTATCTGGCGCGGACCGGGGCAGGCCACGTATTCGCGTGTCGTGATCATCGGCGACTCGGTGGCGGCGGGCATCGGCGGCGTACATGAGCGCACCTGGCCGCTGCAGTTACACCAGCGGCTGGGCGTGGATGTGCTCAATGCCGCCGCCGCCGGCGCCCGCGTTGACGACGCCCTGCAGCGACAGTTGCCCCACGTCGAGCCCGGGGCGGCCCTGGTGCTGCTCGAGATCGGCGGCAATGACATGCTGTTTCGCGTCCCGCTCGACCGATTCGAGCACGACCTGGACGCCCTGATCCGCAACGCGGTCGCGCCCGATCGCACCGTCGTCATGTTCGAGCTGCCCACGCCGCCATTCCATGCCCGCTACGCCGCGATTCAGCGCCGGCTGGCGGCGCGCCACGAGGTGCGGCTCATCCCCCGTCGCCATTTCATCGCCGTCATTGCCGACCCCGCCGCCACCAGCGATGGCGTGCATCTGTCACAGCATGGCCACGATCGCATGGCTGACCTCGTGGTCACTCTGCTGGGGCCGTCGTTGGTCCCCGCCAAGTCGGCTGTCTATCGCTCGCCGAACAGCCGTACGCTGTTGGTCCCCGCTGTCGATGACGACGGGTAAAAGCGTCACATCACCACCTCGCCGGTTTCGGACGCCTGCAGGGTGCGGCCGGGGCGCATGCGCAGGCTGTTGGGTTGGAGGATGCGGCGGCGCTCGGGGGTGAGGCGGGCCATGAGTTCGGGCGAGGGCACGTAGTGGTAGCGGGTGGCCAGGCAATTGGGCGAGTAGCGGTAGATCAGCACGCGGCGTTCGCCGGGGTTGGTGCGGGCGGTCGAGCCGTGGCAGATGGCGTCGGTGAACATCAGCGCCTGGCCGGCATTGAGGTGGACCTCGTGCATGGCGAGCTGGTCGCCGGCG
This sequence comes from uncultured Phycisphaeraceae bacterium, assembly GCA_964518335.1. GTDB lineage: Bacteria > Planctomycetota > Phycisphaerae > Phycisphaerales > Phycisphaeraceae > CAZFDT01. The sequence goes on along the minus strand of CAZFDT010000044.1, from coordinate 8,767 downwards.
ACGATGTCGTCGTTGTAGCCTTCGCTCTTGCCCTGGCGGTCGCCCTCGGCGCGCATGGCGGGATGCACCTCGTGGCTCTTGTGGCTGCCGGGGATGACGGTGGTCGCGCCGTCGCCGGGGCCGATGTCGGTCAGGGCCATGAGGATGTTGATCTGCCCGACCATCCATCGGCCGGTGTGGTGGCGCGTGCTCATGATGAATCCGGCGTTGTGTCCGCCGGAGTGGATGCCGATGAACCCGCCGCTGCTGCGCCGGTTGAGGAAGGCCTCGTTGATGGACAGGCCGTGGATATCGTTGCAGATATACCGTCGCACGTCGTCGATCCAGGCGGGGCAGTCGATGAGTTCCTCGAACACGTCGCCGCCCTCGACGATGTTCTGGTAGTTGACGCCGTCGTGGCCCTGATAGGTGTGAACCTGCACGTGGCCCAGCCACTGCCCGGCCTGGGCGGGGGGCTGGCGGTCGATCCATTCGTTGATGCGCTGCAGTTGGCTGGACGACAGGGCGCTGTCCAGCACGCGGTAGCCCAGCAGGTCGAAGAGGTAGTCCTTCTCGTGGTTTGTCATGACGACTGCTCCGTTCAAGGGTGTGGAACGCATGATGGCAGGTATTGTCGGACAACTCATCTCGCCGGTTGTCTGTGAGTTTGCATGGTTTGCTAGAATGGCGCGGCATGGCCAGGGCCGAGCTGCACATTCCGCCGGGGCGTCGGGGCCGGGTCGAGCTGGTCCGGTCCGGGCGCATGCTGCCGTGGCAGGGCCCCCCGCACCATCACCGCGAGCTGGAGCTGAACATCGTGGTTCATGGACGGGCGACGTATATCGTCGGCGGCGATCGCTGCCCGTTGCACGCCGGGTCGCTGCTGTGGCTGTTCGAGGACCAGCCGCATCTGCTGCTGGACTACACCGCGCAGTTCGAGATGTGGGTGGCTGTGTTTCGCAAAGGGTTTGTGCGGCGGCAGGCGACGGGCGAGCTGGCGAAGCTGGCGGCCGGTCGCCGGGCGGCGCACCTCTGCCGCGTGCTGCCCCCCGATCGCTGCGCTGCGCTGGCCGCCCAGGCCCGCCTGCTCGACGATGCGTCGATGCCCGGCGATCACCATACGCTGGGGATGGCGTGGCTGCTGGGCGAGGCGTGGCGGCAGTGCGATCAGGCCCCGACCGATCCCGAGGTGCTGCAGTTGCACCCCGTGGTCGCCCGCGCCGCCCGGCGCCTGCGCGACGACCCGGACGTGGAGCGGCTGGGCGGCCTCGCCGCCGAGTTGGGCATCGACCTGCCCCAGCTCAGCCGCCTCTTTCGTGCCCAGGTGGGCCAGACGCTCACCGAGTTTCGCAGCCGCCAGCGACTGGCGCGCTTTGCCGACCTCCTGGCCGCCAACGCCCGCGTCAATCTCCTGGCCGCCGCCCTCGAAGCCGGGTTCCAGAGCTACGCCCAGTGCTTCCGCGACTGCCGCCAGCACCTGGGCGTGAGCCCCTCCCAACTCCGCGCCCGCGGCGGCTAAACTATCCGCATGACCGGCCCGCGTAGCTCAGCCTGGATAGAGCAGCCGCCTTCTAAGCGGCAGGTCGCTGGTTCGAATCCAGCCGCGGGTGTTTTCGCCGAATGTTCCAGCGAACCATACGGCGTCACAAGTGTCCGTAGTATCACAGGCGTTTCCATCATCCCGACCATGGGTCAACTGTAACGGGTTTGCCGCGGGGCTTCGTGCCGTATCCCATGCTTTCGCGTGCCGGTTACTGTATGGGTTGCGGCGGCGTTCGTGATCGCGCCGCGCGATATACCACGGCCGTCGGGCCGTCGCTTGACGATGGCGCCCGATCCGTTGCCGCGCTGGCTGTTGCTCACGGTCGAACCTTTGCTGTTGGGGCCTCATGCCGCCAGCGTCACGCCTCGGCGTACTGCCTCGCGCCGCAGCTTGCCCAACCCCTTCAACGCGGCGGGACCGGGCTTCACCATGCCACGCTCCCAGCGATAGACCGTCAGCTTGTCCACGCCGACGCGCTCGCCAAGCTGGGCCTGGGTCAGCCCCAGCGCCTCGCGCAGCGTGCGGATAAACCCCGGCGTCAGGGCCTGGGGCATGTTCATCGCCATCACCCGCACGCGGTCCAGCCGTCGCACTGCCTCGGGCTTGAACAGAATCTCGCCGCTCACGTCGCGCTCGCATTCCTCGGCCGGCACCAGCACCAGCACCGTGCGCCGATCCGGCAGCAGCATCGTGTACGGCACGTCCTCACGGATCACCCGGTCATCCAGTTGCAGTTGACGTGACTTCATGGTTTAGTCCTTCCAGTCAATCGTGATAAACACCGTCATCGTGCCGCCGCCCCCGGAAGCCTCGTCCAGCACACACACCACCTCCATCGGCAGCCCGTCCGCCGCCTCCCCGCCGATGATCCAGCGGTCGCGTCCCCACCGGTCGGCCCCGTCGAACCGCACTGCCGTCGGCGCGTCCAACAGCGCCAGCACGTCAGGCCAGGTCACGCCCCGCTGGTCCATGCGATGCGTGAAGCGCTCCATGAGCCGGTATCGTCCCGCCTTGATACTGCGGCGAATGGTGCGAACGGCGTGGCGGGCCTGGGAGTCCATCGGCGATACCTCAATATACACGACAATATACATGCGGTCAAGAAACAATCGTCCCGCGCCGTGTGAACCACTCGGTCAACTCAACCACCTTGGCGCCCTTGCCCAGCGCATCACCCCACCATGAGGCGCTGCGGCAGCGTGAGTCTTGAGGTCGTCCACTGTCGCGGCGCTTACGCGCGGTCGGAGTCGAGGCGGGCGAGCATGGCTTCCCATTCGCGGCAGAGCAAGTCGCGGCGATAGGCCTGTTCGAGCGCCGCCCGGGCACGCGCGCCCAGGGCGGCGCGCAGCTCGGGGTCGCGGGCAAGGTGCTCGATCTGTTCGACGAGTGGATCGATCTGGCCCACGGCGACGACGCGGCCGCAGTCGTAGTCGGCCAGGACGCGTGCGACTTCGGCGTCGGCGGGGCCGACGAACAGGGTCGGGCGTGCGGCGGCCATGATGCCGTAGAGCTTGCTGGGCACAATCAGGCCGCGCATGGCCTGCGCCTGGCTGATGAGGTGGATGTCGGCGGCGCCCAGCAGTTGGCCAAGCGACTGGCGCGGCTGATACGGCTCGAACCGCACGTGGCGCCGTCCCGCTGCAGTTGACCGATGCCGCAGCTCATCCATTCGCTTGCCTGAACCGACGAAGACGAACTGGACGTCATCACGCCCCGCCAGACGGTCGATCGCGCCGGCGATCGTGTCCACGTCGTGGGCCAGTCCGAAGTTGCCCGAGTACATCACCAGGCACGCCTGGGGCGGCGCCCATGCACGGCGGTAACTGCTGGCGGCGGCGTCGATCGGCGCGATCTGCGCCTGATCCGCCCAGACGCTGATGTGCTCGACACGCCCGGCGGACACGCCTTTGGCGATGACCAGGTCCCGCATGTCGCGCCCGAGCACGACCACACGGTCGGCGCGAAGCAGACACCAACGGCTGACGCGTTCGAGCACCCGGTGCAGCAGCGATCGCTCCCGCATCACGCCATACGCCACCAGCACGTCGGGATAGACATCCATCAGCCAATAGACATAGCGCGTGCCGCGCAGGCGCTGCAGCAGCCACCCGACCAGGGCGATCAACGGCGGCGTGGTGAAGGCGATGACCACGTCCGGGCGACGGATCGTGAGCACCTTCACCGTGGCCAGCAGATAGAACAGGGCGAAGTCGATCAGGCGGGTGAGGATCGAGCCCTTGCCGAACAGGCTGACGCCCACGCGATAGACCTGGGCTCCGTCGATCTGTTCTTTGCGGGGCAGTTTTCCGCCGCGCTGCCCGTAGAGCGACCGCGATGCGACGACGACCACGTCATGCCCCGCCGCGGTCAGATGCCGTGCCAGGTCGTGGGCCATCTGCGCGGTGGCGGCCACGTCGGGGTGAAAGACCTGGTTGAGCAGGAGGATGCGCATGGCTGGCGATTCCCCCGGCGCGATGGCAAGTGTATCGGGTTGGGGTCGGGCATGGTGGGGGCACGGGGCAGGGCACGTCGCCGATTCGCTTGGCCTGTCACGGGCAGGGCGCGAGTCGTCCGCCCGCCGCCGTTCGTTGCACTTCGGAATTGAGTCCACCTTGATCGCGTCGGGGCGATATGCTAAAATTATCCTAACATATAGACCGCTCTCCGCGTGGGCCGCGCCGCGGGGGCGAGGCGTCAACGTGCGGCCCGGAGGTGACGGCCATGAAGGTTCTGAGCAAGCTGCTGGCGACGGGCGACTGGATCGGCTTGCCCGATCCGGTGTGCGACACGGTGGCGTATGGGGCCATCATGGAGCCTTCGAGGGGTATCACCAAAGCGCGGGGGCGGCACCGGCCGGGGATGGGGAAGTTGAGCTGGGCCACGCCTGGGGCGGCGCGAGCGGGCTGGCGGCACGTTTTGTCACCCGCGGCCGGCATCTCGCCCATGGGCGGGCAGCGCGGCCTGTTGAGGCGGGGTGGCTGGCAAGGTGCGGGCGTTGGCCTTATGATCCCCCTCCCTGTCGGCGGGCGAATGGCCCGCGAGGAAAGACGCAACGGACACCCGATCGAGGTTTTGACATGGCTACCGCTACTGCTACCGCTACCGGCACGATCACGCAGGTCATCGGCTCGACGTTCGACGCGCAGTTTCCCGAGAACGCGATGCCGGACATCTATAACGCGATCTCGGTGGACTTCGAGGTGGGCGACGAGAAGGTCCACCTGGTGGGTGAAGTGCAGCAGCACCTGGGCGGCGGGCAGGTGCGTGCGGTGGCGTTGGGCTCGACGGACGGACTGAAGCGGGGCACGCCGGTGCTGGACACGGGTGCGGCGGTGGCGGTGCCGGTGGGCGAGGCGGTGCTGGGTCGCGTGTTCAACCTGCTGGGCAAGCCGATCGACAAGAAGGGCGATGTGCCGGCGGGGACCAAGACGATGCCCATCCACAAGGAGCCGCCCAAGTTCGTGCAGCTCAACCCGCAGACGCAGGTGCTCGAGACGGGCATCAAGGTCGTCGATCTGCTCTGCCCGTTCGTGCGCGGCGGCAAGATCGGGCTGTTCGGCGGCGCCGGCGTCGGCAAGACGGTCATCATCCAGGAGATGATCGCCCGCGTCGCCCGTGAGTTCGGCGGGTACAGCGTGTTCTGCGGCGTGGGCGAACGCACCCGCGAGGGCAACGACCTCTGGCTGGAAATGCAGGAGGCCGAGTACACCGACGAGACGGGCAAGACCGCCCACGTGCTCGACAAGGTGGCGATGGTGTTCGGGCAGATGAACGAGCCGCCGGGTGCGCGTCTGCGTGTGGCGCTCTCCGGGCTGACGATGGCCGAAGAGTTCCGCGACGCGTCGGGGAAGGAGACGCTGATCTTCGTCGATAACATCTTCCGCTTCACGCAGGCGGGTTCGGAGGTGTCGGCGCTCTTGGGCCGTATGCCCTCGGCCGTGGGCTATCAGCCGACGCTGGGCACGGAGATGGGCGAGCTGCAGGAGCGCATCACCTCGACGGACAAGGGCGCCATCACGAGCGTGCAGGCGATTTACGTGCCCGCCGACGACCTGACCGACCCGGCCCCGGCGACGGCGTTCAGCCACCTCGACGCGTTCGTCGTGCTCAGCCGCGGCATTGCGGAAAAGGGCATCTTCCCCGCGGTCGATCCGCTGGCCTCGACCAGCCGCATTCTCGACCCGGGCGTGCTGGGCGAAGAGCACTACCGCGTCTCCCGCCGCGTCCAGGAGATTCTGCAGCGCTACAAGAGCCTGCAGGACATCATCGCCATTCTCGGCGTCGATGAGCTGTCCGAAGAGGACAAGCTGGTGGTGGCCCGCGCCCGCAAGATCGAGCGCTTCCTGAGCCAGCCGTTCTTCGTCGCCGAGGTGTTCACCGGGTTCCCCGGCATCTACACGCCACTGAAGGAGACGATCTCGTCGTTCGACCGCATCTGCAACGGCGAGGGCGACGACCTGCCCGAGGCGGCGTTCATGTACGTGGGCAACCTCGACGACGCCCGCGCCAAGGCCAAGAAGCTCGCCGCGGGTTGATCCGGCGATGACGACGATCGAGGTGCTGGCGTTGGGCCACGAAGCAGCGGCCCACCCCGACAGGATGATTGGCTCGCTGCGCAACGCGCGCAGACCCATCGGCCCGATTGACCCCTTTCCCGGCATCAAGCGTCATGCTCGACTGCCGCACACGCGTCACCGGCAGCGTACCCTGCACATTCAGCGCATCATCGACATGGGCGCCCCGCTGACGGGCGACGACGGGCGGGTGGCGCCGGGGCGCGACGGAAGCTGACTTGGCGCGAATCGGGGCGTATGATGCAGGGACAGATCATGCGGGGCGGAACGGATTGGTTGTTCGCAGTATCAGCAGGCACGATGGGCGGCGTGATGGCAGGCAGATGGCCGTGGCGCAGACGGCCGGGGTTATGGTCTGAGTGAAAGGGCCGAAATGTGCGTTGCGAACTGAAGAGGGTGTGTCGGGTGGGCCGATAGTGGCGATGGTGACGGTTCGCGGCGGCGGAGCTGCGGGAGCCGTGGCACTAGCCCGTCGGTGAGACCTGGCGCACGATTCACGCGGAGGTGTACCCGAGGTTCGATCTTTGGCGTCGAACCTGGAGGTCATCGCTACAGGGAAGCCAAGCCCTTGACACGCATTCTGCCCATCATCGGCATCTGCACGCTCGTGGCGACACTGGCCGCGGCGGTTCAGGGGGTGCCGGGGCAGACCTTGGCCGACACGTCCCTCGTCGCCGACGCGTCCACACCCGCCGTGGTGGACCCCGCCACGGGCGAGACGGTCCCGGCCGCCCCGCCGCCGGCGATCGCCGCCCCCATGACCAACGACGAGTTCCTCGAGGAATGGCAGCGCCGCTGCTTCGCCTACTTCTGGGAGCAGGCCGATCCCGAGACCGGCCTCATCGCCGACCGCGCCCCCGCCGACGGCTCGCGCCGCAGCAAGGTCGCCTCCATCGCCGCCGTCGGCTTCGGACTCACCAGCATCTGCATCGCCGACGAGCGTTCCTGGATCAGTCCCGAGGATGCCTACCAACGCGTGCTCACCACGCTGCGCTTCCTCGAGCAGATGCCCACGGTCCACGGGTACTACTACCACTTCGTGGACAGCCACACCGGCCAGCGCGTCTGGCAGAGCGAGGTGTCGTCGATCGACACCGCCCTGCTCATCGCCGGCGTCCTCACCGCCGGGCAGTATTACGCCGACACCGAAGTCGCCGACCTCGCCCGACGCATCTACGAGCGCGTCGAGTGGCCCTGGATGCTCGACGGCGGCAAGACCTTGTCCATGGGCTGGCGGCCCGAGTCGGGCTTCATCGCCTCCCGCTGGGAACACTACAGCGAGCACATCATCCTCCAGATCCTCGGCCTGGGCTCGCCCACGCACCCCCTGCCCGCCGAGACCTGGCACCACTGGAAACGCGTGCCCGTCGTCGAGTACGAGGGCATGACCTTCCTCTCCTACCCGCCTCTGTTCATCCACCAGTTCACCCACGCCTGGATCGACTTCCGCGGCGTCCGCGACGACTATGCCGACTACTGGCTCAACAGCGTCCTGGCCACCCGCGCCCAGCGCATCATGGCCATCCGTCTGCAGGACCAGTTCCCGCTCTACGGCGAAAACCTCTGGGGCATCACCAGCAGCGACAGTGAGATCGGCTACACCGACTGGGTCGGGCCCGACCCGACGGCGAAGTTCAACGGCACGGTCGTGCCCTGCGCCGCCGCCGGCAGCATCCCCTTCCTCCCGCAGGAAGCCATCGCCGCCGTGCGATTCATGTACGACGCCTACGGCGACAAGGCCTGGAAGCACTACGGCCTCGTGGACGCCTTCAACCCCCACACCGGCTGGTACGCCGGCGACGTGATCGGCATCGACGTGGGCATCACCCTCGTCATGATCGAAAACTACCGCAGCCAGTTCGTCTGGAAGCAGTTCATGAAGCTGACGCCAGTCGAGCGGGGCATGGCGATCGCCGGGTTCCACGCCTACGAGCCCCCGCCGGGCGAGGCGCGGCTGACGAGTGTGCTGCCCCGACGCGATCTGACCAAGCGGCGCAGCGTCGCCAAGCCCGTTGCGGTGCCCCGCATGGAAACCGTCGAGCAGGGCGAGCCGATGTCCTGGCAGCCGATGACACTCGACACGCCGCGCCCGCCGCTGCAGCAGGCCGGTGAGCAGCTCGTGTCGGCCCGGCTCTACTTCGCCTGGGACGACCAGGCCCTGCACTTGAAGGTCGATGTCGAAGACGAGCAGCTCGACGCCGCCTCCGACCCCAAGCGACTCTACGAAAAAGACCTGGTCGAAGTGTTCATCGATCCGGCCAACGACGGCCTGGCGTGGGGCGACCCCGCCGACTTCCAGTTCGGCATCAGCGTCCCCAACCAGGTGTGGGAGTGGTTCGGTCAGCGCCAGGGCGCCCAGGCCACTGTCACGCCCACCGAGAAGGGCTACAGTGTCGAGGCCGCCATCCCCTTCGACCTGCTCAACGTCAAGGCCGAGCCCGGCCAAACCCTCTCCGCCAGCGTCGCCCTGCGCAGCCCCCGACGCGACACACCCGCCCCCCTCCGCCTCAACTGGGCCTGGACCCCCGACGTCCAACGCATCTACCTGGGCGAACTCAAACTCGAAGACGCCGCACCCCCCAAATCCGCCGAAGCCCCCGCCGACTGACCCGTCGCCCCCCCCCGCTAATCGGAATCACTGGGTTTTCACCTTCACCACACGATGCGCCTG
>CAZFDT010000043.1:0-43755 GCA_964518335.1 uncultured Phycisphaeraceae bacterium | reverse complement strand
ACGAAGTGTGGCAGTTGTCACCAAGTCCGTGCTATATGGATCAGCAGCGAAAGCAGGTACCACGTCGGGCACGATGTCAACTGCCTGCGATTTGGCGAGTGTTTCCCACTTGCCGTAAAACTCAGCCCAAATCGCGCGATCAAGTTGAGTTGCGCCCGACAGGCCGGCAACCCCTCGCTTCTGATGTTCCGGGTCGAGGCCCGCAAAATTGACGAGCTTCATCGCCACAGACGACGGCGTGCGCCCCAGGCGCTTAGCCAACGCCACCACGCTCGGATTCTTGGAGTGCATCTTTCCGAACGGAATGAGTTGGTAGAGCGCCAACACGTCCAACGTGTCGCGACGAGTCCACGGAATCGGCTTGGATTTGGCCATGCGCAGTAGCGTTTGCGAAGCGACTCCGGTCGGTGACATCCTATCGTCCGACCATACTGACATGCCGCATACGGCAAGTCAATGATGGGTACGGTGTCGGTATTGCGATGGGCGGGATAGCCTATTGCTCGGGCGTTCGGCAGTAGAGCCGAAACGTGAGCAAGGATTCCTCGCGTGACCACGGGCGGCGGGTCCGGGGGTCGGCCATGGCCATAGTGTCGCCACGCCAGGCGTTACTTCAAGTGACCCAGCGCACGGCTGACGAGGTCGTCGATGACGGGAGCGTCGAGGCCACGCCGACCTGTCGTGCGTTGGAGGTAAGGAAGCAGTTGATCGGGGGTCAGTGCGTCACAGCGTCCGAGTTGGCCGGGCGAAATGTTGACCGTGCAACCGACGAAGACGAATGCGGCCTGGAAGAACGGTTCGGCCCCTCCGGGCGTGAGCAGCATGTCGCGCAGCACCATGACGGTGCGCTGCAGTGCCGCGACATGGTCCTTGTAGCGTCGGCCGTTCCACAGCAGTTCACCCGCTGGGTTGGCGGTGACGACGCCCTGCCATTTCTTCGTGTCCAGCACGTACACGCCGGTCGGGCCGATCACGAGGTGATCGACATCGCCATTGGGGGTGCAGATGCCATGGATGACGTGGAACGAATCGGGCAGTTGCGAGAGCTCGGCGGCGATGCGTTCCTCGCCCGCGGCTCCTTCCACGTAGTTCCAAAGCTGCCTCTCACTGCGACTGAGCCAGCGCAAGACGCCCCAGCCGAGCGCGAGCATGAATGTGCAGACGACCATGATGAGAAGCGTGGTCCCAGCGGGAGACAGGGGCAGCCGCAGATACAGTGTTCCAACGGCCAAGCCGACAGCGCCGCCTAGCACGAACTCTGTCACGAGCGCGGCGGCGACACCTGTTCGCACATAGCGATTGCGCATTTGAGCGGGGTAACTGGCGCGTTGTCCGTGTTGGCGGGCCATGGTCAGTTCACCCTCGCGCGTATGTTCGCTTTGCGAGGCCTTCGCTGAGGCCGCGCGTGTTCGCAGCCGGGGTCGGTCATGGGCTTTGAAGTGTACCGCGTGTGTGGTGGCGCTGGCCGCGGGGGCGGCAGAATGGGTACGATCGGCATGACCGGAATGGGTGAGGGGTGGGGGTGGGGATTCGTGGGTGGTGCGGGTGGCGTGGGGGCGGGGGCGCGGTATGTCGAGGGTGATGTCGCAGGCGCTGCGCGAGCTCAAGAGCCTGGTCCGCGCCACGTTCGGGGCGTGGCGGCGGCGCGTCGAGCCGGCGCCGTGGCACAACCTGCGCCGGGTCGAGCCGATGTCGCGCCGCTTCGGCATGGATCGGGGTCAGCCGATCGATCGCCACTACATCGACCGATTTCTCGATGCGCACCGTCAGGACGTGCGTGGGCGTGTGCTGGAGGTGGCGGAGGACACGTACACGCGGCGGTACGGTGACGATCGCGTGGCGTGCCGCGACGTGCTTCATGCGGTGGCGGGCAATCCCGCGGCGACGATTGTCGGCGACCTGGCGACGGGCCGGGGCATTCCCACGGACGCCTACGACTGCGTCATACTCACCGAGGTTCTGCCGTTCATTTATGACGTGCGTGGCGTGGTGGGCACGCTGGCGCGTCTGCTGCGGCCGGGCGGGGTGGTGCTGGCGACGGCGTGCGGGATCAGCCAGATCAGCCGCTACGACATGGACCGCTGGGGCGACTACTGGCGTTTCACGAGCCTGAGCCTGCGCAAGCTGTTCGAGGAGTCGTTTGCCGCCGACGGCGTGGCGGTCGCGGCGCACGGCAACGTGCTGGCGGCGACGGCGTTCCTGCACGGCCTGGCGGCGGAGGAACTCACGCCCGCCGAGCTGGATCACGTCGATCCCGACTACGAGCTGCTCTTGACCGTGCGTGCGGTGCGGCGTGACGGCGGAGTCCCACCCGCGGGAGCGGGTGGGCTTTCGTAGGGGAATGAACTCAACAGCGGGTCAGTCGAGTCGTTCGAGCGTGTAGCTTTTCACGAGGGTGTCGGGTCCGCAGGTGATGGTGTAGGTTTGCTGGGGTCGATCGACGATCTGGACGTGTTGTTTGGGTTGGCCGGCCTCTTCCCAGTGGTAGATGATGCGGATGGGCGTGAAGCCGCCGTGGGGTTCGCGGTAGTCGGCGTCGATACGCAGGTCGAAGATGCTGGCGGTGTTTTTCTGGGTGCCGACGAAGCGGACGCGGGCCTGTCGGGTGTCGGGAGGCACGTCGCGGAGGACGATGTAGCGGGTCATGCCTTTGGCGGGTCCGGCGAGTTGTGCGACGGAGTTGAAGGTGCTGCCCTGGTCGTAGCTGACCTGCACGTCGAAGTTGTCGCGGGGGTCGCGGGCGCGCCAGACGGCGCTGATGCGCAGGGCGGTCATGTCGCCGGGCGTGTCGAGGGTGAAGGTGGCGTCGCCGCTGCCCTCGGTCATGCGGAGGTTTTCGCCGATGCCGTTGAGTACGGGCTTGAAGGCGGCGAGGGTCAACTGTCCGTTGGTTTTCGCGGCGTTGAGGTCGGTGCTGCCTTCGAGGGTGATGGTGCCTTCCTGCGGGCCGGCGGAGAAGGTGATCTGGTTGCTGCCTTCGGTGATGGTGGGCAGAGCGGCCTGGGAGCATTGGAAGTCGGCGTCGGTGCGCAGGGCCTGCAGCGCGGTGCCCGAGCCGGTGAGCTCGAACTTGAGGCGGTAGTCGTATCGGCGGAGGATGTGCGGGCTCAGGTCGAGGGTGTGGGCGCCGGAGTGTTCGAGGCGAGCGAGTGGTGTCCAGTCCAGGCCGTGGTTGTCGCTGAAGCTCACTGCAACGGCGCCGCCTGGGGCGACGAGGGCGTTGAGCTGGGCGGCGCCCTTGACGTACACGTAGCTGCTGGGGAAACGGAGGACGAAGCTGGCGGGCGTGGCGGGGTCGGCGGGTCCGAGGCCTGCGGCGGTGGTCTGCAGGTTGTCGCTGGCCAGGGCGCAGCGTGCGAGTTGCTGGTCGTTCATGGGGACGGTCCAGGTGAGGGTGCCGTCGCCGATGCGGCCGGGGGCCTTGTCGCCGAGGGTGGTCTGGATGCCCAGACGCTTGCGGTCGAGGAGTTCGCTGTAGTACTTCTCGTTGGCGTTGTTGGTGAACTCGCGGCCGCGGCTGAAGAAGTTGCGCGTGATGGATTCGCCGGGTCGGAGCTGGACGTTGAGCTGGTAGCCGAGGGTGGAGCCGAACTCGTGTTCGTCGCCGACCTTGTAGTACTCCTGCATGGTGGAGGGCCAGCCGTGCCACCCGGCGGAGTTGACGCCGTGCTCGCCGTAGAAGGCGTCGGCCTTGGCGAGCAGGGGCGGGCCGCTCTTCCAGCCGCCGTTTTTGGCGAACTTGCGCAGGGCGCTGTCCTTGCCGGCGAGGTCGGCGTGCTGGGGGTGGTCCTTGAACCAGTCGCGCACTGCCTGGTGGATCTCATCGACGCTGGCGAGTTGGCCGTCGTCCTTGACGTGGTAGTTCATGACGGAGGCGTCCACGAGGTGCCACGCGTCGTTGTAGCGGACTTCGCAGACGCTGTGGGCGGTGATGTTGCGTCCGCGTGCGTCCAGGCCCAGGTATCGGGCGAGGCCGACGATCTGGCCGGCGACACAGCAGCACTGGCCGTAGCCATAGACGTGGATGGTCTTGAGCGGATCGTGGACGTGCCCGCCGCTCTCGCCGGAGCTGAGGAACTCGCGTGGCGGGTTGGCCTGGTGACGATAGCGCACCATGGTGTTGAACAGGGCGATGGCCTTGTCCTGGTCGCTCATGCCGTCGCGGATGTAGGTGCGTTTCCAGGCCTCGAGCGTCGAGAGGTCTTCGGACTTGTCCGACACGACGTTGAGGTGACTGACCACGCCGACGGATTCGGCGGAAGGGGCCTGGGCCAGACCCGCATGGGTCAGGCTCATCGCCGCGATCGCATATGCCGCCGCCTGCTGCAGTTTTCGCCACGTCATCGCTGTGCTCCTGTCCCCGGAAGGTTAGAACGACCGCGCATGTGTCACGATACCCGCCGCGGGGCAGCCCACAACCGGTGGGTTTCCCATATCCCATGGAAGAAATCCCGATCGGCTGGCCACCGCAGGTTATATTTCAGAAACTCCCGGCCCCGTCCAGCGTCGGATACCCCTATGCACCGCATCTCCGCCGCCATCGTTCTGCTCATCGCCATCGCCGCTTCGGCCCCCGCCGACGAACCCCCGCCACCCCTCCCGATGCACGAGCAGGCGATCGATCTCGCGCCCCTTGCCGCCTGGGGTACACAGCGCTACGTCTATGAACTCCAGGACCGCGACGGCACGTGGACGCCCTTGGGCCACGTCACTTTCGCGACCCGCCACGACGACAACACCGTCGCCCTCGACGACTCCTGGCAGCTCACCTACCGCGGCAAGGCGATGACGTGGCGCGGCCAAATCACATGCCGCCCCGACAGCGTCCTCTCCCCACGTCACATCGACTCCATCGGCACCGGCGACGACGATGAAGCCAAGACCTTCACCGCCACCTTCGCCGACGACGGCACCGCCACCATCGAGTCCGCAGACACACCCCGTCGCACCATGACTTTGCCTCCCGGCACGCTCACGGACGCCGCCCTCTATCGCGTCTGCACCCTGCTCCCCCGCAAGGCCGGTACCACTTGGCGCATCGACGACTGGCTCGAAGTCTCCGAACTCAATCACAAACAAACCTATACGCTCACCTGCGAAGGCCTCGCTCCAGAAGACACTGCCGATCCAACGCCCTGCACCCGATACATCCACCGTCAACGCGGCCGCGCCGTCGCCGAACTCCTGGTCAGCGAAGCCGGCCACCTCGAACGGGTGATCATCGACGGCCGAAAGCGCCTTCGCCGCGTCACTGCGGACACGCCATAGCTACGGCAAGGGCCCAGACCTCACCTTGGAAGATCGAGTCACGCCGCGCCGCGGCGGAGGCGCAGGGTGGCGGCGAGGGGGAGCAGGAGCAGGGCGAGGGTGGACGGCTCGGGCACGGGGCCGGCAACGCTGGCGGCGAAGAACCCGGCGTTGGCGAAGGCGGCGTGCGTGCCGTCGGTGCGTGGGTCGAGCGTCTGCACGCTCACGGTGAGCAGTTCGCCGGCGCCGGAGTAGTCGATGGAGAAGCGGCCGGCGGCGTAGTCGTTGCCGGGGTCGCTGGCGGGGTTGAACCAGTTGGCGTCGGGTGAGACGGTGATGGACTCTTCCCCGCCGCCGCTCATGCTGGCGGTGATGAGCATGGGGGCGTTGAAGGCCTGGACATAGACATTCATGGTGCGGGTCTGGGCGATGGCCGTGGCCTGGAAGGTGGCGCCCAGGCCGATGGGGTACTCATCGTCGGGCGGGTTGAGGGTTTCGGTGACGACGGTATCGACGGGTCCGGGCTCGTTGTACATGCCGAAGTTGCCGTCGGACCAGGAGAAGTTGAGCACGTTGCCGCCGGTGAAGGCGATGAGCTCGACGAAGCTGTCGCCGCCGTCGCCGGTGGCGGCGAGGGTGGCGGGGAGGAAGACGAGGTTGCCGATCTTGGTGGCGACGAAGAAGGCGCCGGTGTCGTGTTCGCCGTTGCCGAACTTGACCCAGTCGAGCGTGCCCTCGGCGGTGAGGTCGATGGTGGACCCCTCCGTGAGCGGCGTGTAGCCCACCGTCACGTCGCCGCCCCGCGCCACGGGCGCCAACAGACCGCACACGACAGCCACAGCCATCGCCCCACGCCAACCGGTGCTATTCATGAGCTTCCCCAACCTTCCGCAGGCTGCACAGAAGATGCCTGAGCCCAGCGCCGCCCGTTCCACGCCACAACCCAGCGGCGACGCAGTTCCGATCCCGCCATGCTAAAGTCCGCCGGAGCGCTGTCAAGACAAATTCCGCAAGACACAGGGGTTTTTTGCCCAAACGGGGTAGCCGCGCGGGACGTGGCAACCCCCTGGCGCAACCGCCCGTGGCGTGCCCGGGTGCGGGTCACGCCCGACGCGAGGCGCGGTCCGGGCACACGCGACCACGCATCGGCAGCTCCGCCAGGTAGCGGCGAAGATCCTCCACCATCCACTGCCCCATGCGGGCGCACTCGTCGCCACGCGAGCCGGCGATGTGCGGCGTCAACACGACATTGGGCAGGTTCCACAGCGGGTGGTCCGCGACCAGCGGCTCCGGATCGGTCACGTCCAGCACCGCCAGCAGGTCCGATCGCTCGCCCAGCACGCGCACCAGCGCCGCGTGATCCACGATCGGGCCCCGCGCCGTGTTGATCAGACTCGCCCCCGGCTTCATCGACCGCAGCAGCGACTCGTCGATCATCCCCACGGTCTGCGGCAGCAGCGGTGTGTGTACCGTCACCACGTCGCAGGTGGCGAACAGCTCCGCCAGGCCGACGTACCGCACGCGGCAGTCACGGACCAGGTCGGCATCCGGGTGCAGGTCGAAGGCGAGGATCTGCACGTCCATGTCGGCGAGTCGCGCGACGACGCGGCGGCCGATTTCGCCCGTGGACACCACGCCCACGTGCGAGCCGTAGGCCCCCGCGCCGCAAGGGCCCTGGCGCCAGTGGTGCGTCTGCCGCAGCGTGAACGCCTGCTGCCAGACCCGCTTGAGGCACATCACCACCTGGGCCAACGCGAACTCGGCGACGGGCACGGCATTGGCCGCCGCCGCCGACGTCACCTGGATGCCCCGCCCCCAGGCCGCGTCGGTCATCATCGCTCGCACCGATCCGGCGCCGTAGAACACCACCTTCAGCTCCGCCGCCGCGTCGAGCAGGCGCGCTGACAGCACCGGGCTGCCCCACCCGGAGAAGAGGCACTCCACGTCGGCGAGCAGGCTCGGGTCGCGCTGCACGTCCGCAGCCGTGCAGGGCGGGCCCGTCATCTCGACCAGTCGCTCGATCTGTTCGCGCACGGCCGGGGGATAGATCATCGCCAGGGCGGCGGGATCGAGCACGAACCGGGCTCGCCGCCGCGCCCGCGCCGGTGGCGTCGCCGCCTCAGGCCCCTCATCTCGGGCCGGCACCGCGCGAACATCGACAGATGACATCAACAGGCACTCCTGCGGCCAAGACGACCGCGGCCATTATATGACGCCGCGTCGGCGCGACATGCCGGCACGAAACGCCCGCTCGCGGCGATGGTCACGGCGTCGGGGTGGTGGGATATCCCGCGGCCTGGAGCGTGGCCTTGACGGCGGCGGCGTGGGCGGCGTCGGTGGTCTCGATGCAGCAGATCACGCGGACGCGCGTCACGTCCGGGCCGGCGAAGGCGCGGTCGTGCGTGATGTCGTGGATGCTGGCGCCGGCGTCGGCGATGAGCGTCGCCAGTCGCGCCAGCCCGCCGGGTCGATCGCTGATGACGGCGGCGAAGCGGCACATGCGGCCGTCGGCGACCAGGCCGTGCTCGATGATGCGGCCCAGCACGGTCATGTCGATGTTGCCGCCGCTGAGCACCAGGGCGACGCGCCGCCCGCGCAGCGCCGCAAGCTGGCCGTCGAGCAGCGCCGCCAGTGCCGCCGCCGCGGCGCCCTCGACGACGGTCTTCTCCAGCTCCATCAGTCGCAGGATGGCCAGGGCGATGGCGTCCTCGGAGACGGTGACGACGCGATCGATGAGCGGCGCGGCGGTGGCGAACGCGCACTGGCCGACGCATCCGACCGCCAGGCCGTCGGCGAGCGTGGGCCGGCACTCGATGGGCGTGGGCCGCCCGGCGGCGAGTGCTGCAGTGAACCCCGCGGCCTGCGCCGGCTCGACGCCGACGATCGCCACCCGCGGCAGCGCCGCCTTCAACGCCACCGCCATGCCCGCCGCCAGACCCGCCCCGCCGATGGGAACCACCACCGCATCGAGATCGGGCGCCTGCTCGGCCAGCTCGGCGCCGACCGTCCCCTGCCCCGCGATGATGGCCGGATTGTCGTAACCGTGAATGTAGGTCAAGCCCCGCTCGGCGGCGACGGCATCAGCGCGGGCGCGGGCGTCGGCGAAGCTGTCGCCGTGCTGCACCACCTGCGCGCCGTAGCCGCGGCATCGCGCCACCTTCATCAGCGGTGCGAAGCGCGGCATGACGACGGTGACGGGCACGCCCAGGTCGCGGCCGTGGCACGCCAGCGCCAGGGCGTGGTTCCCCGCCGACGCGGCGATGACGCCGCGCCGCCGCGCCGCCTCATCGAGCAGCAGCAGTGCGTGGCGGGCGCCGCGCTCCTTGAAGCTGCCGGTGCGCTGCAGGTTCTCCAGTTTGCACACGATGCGGCAGCCGGTGAGCTGCGACAGCGCCTCCGACTCGACGCAAGGCGACAGGGCCACTGCGCCGGCGATGCGCTGCCGCGCCGCCGCCACGTCCGCCGCCGTGATGATCAACCCTTCAGCCACGCGTCGCGATGCTCCGCCACGAAGGCGTCGTCGTGCAGGTGCGGATAAGCAGCATACACGCGATCGATCTCGTCGAGCTGGCCGCGGCCAAAGGTCTCCTGCGGGTTGAGGCACCACACGCCCTGGAGCAGACCCTGGCGACGCAGCACCTCGTGCAGACCGGCGATGCACCCGCGGAACTGGTTGGCGGCGTCGAAGAACACGGCGTTGCTGTCGGTCACTTCGATGCTCAGCGCCAGGTCGTCGGCGCTGACGCCGCCGCCGGCCGCCACCACGCGATGGCAGTGGTCCAACAGCTCGACGGCCTTCTTCGTCCACACCGACCAGTGGCCCAGCAGCCCGCCGACGATGCGCCGCTCGACGACGCGCCCGCCCACGCGCAGGCGATACGGCGTGAGCAGGTCCATCACGATGTTGTCGTCGTTGCCGGTGTAGAGCGCGATGTCGTCGTCGGCGGGCCGGCCCGCCTCGGCGACGGCGCGCACCACGTCGAGCGTCTGGTAGCGGTTGAACGGCGCCATCTTGATGGCCACGACGCCCGGCAGCTCGGCCAGACGACGCCAGAAACTGTACGGCAGCACCCGCCCCCCCACCGCCGGCTGCAGGTAAAAACCCACCACCGGCACGATCCGGCTCACCTGCCGACAATGCTCGATCAGCGCATCGTCATCGGCGTCACGCATCGCCGCCAGCGACAGCAGCCCCGCGTGATAGCCCAGCCCGCGGATCAGCTCGGCCTCACGCACCGCCTGGTCGGTGCGCCCGCACACCCCGGCGATCCGCACCAGCACCCCGCCCCGTGCGTGGCGGTCCATCTCCTCGCGGGCCAACTGCAGCACCGGCTCGAACAGCCCGTGCTGCGGATCGCGAATCTCAAACTGCGTGGTGTGAACCCCCACCGCCAGCCCGCCAACGCCTGCGTCCAGGTAGTAGCGCGACAGCGCCCGCTGACGACGCTCATCGAGCTTGCGGTCGGACGTCAGCGCCAGCGGGTGCGCGGGGATCGCCACGCCCCGGTGCAGCACGGCATGGATGGCAGGGTCGAGCATTAGAACTTTCCGTCGCGGACCTGGAACTTGGTGGGCTTGCCCAGCGTCGGGCCGCCGGCCATCACCCACGCGGCGACCCAGTCCATGAGCGTGTCGATGCCGACGCGCGGGTAGCCGTAGAGGCGATGCCCGAGCTGGCCGTTGTTGAGCAGGGCGCTGTCGGCGGGCGTGCCGGTGAACTGCGGCGTTTTGTCCATGCGGCGGCCGAACTGCTCGCACACGCGCCGCACGCTGAGCATCTCCGGCCCGGCAATGTTGAGCACCGAGGCCGGGCTGGCGGCCTGACCCAGCGCCAGGATCGCCATCGCGTTGGCGTCGCCCTGCCAAATCACGTTGGCCAGGCCCATGGTGACGTCGATGGGTTGGCCGGCCCACACTTTCTGGGCCAGATCCACCAGCACGCCGTAGCGCAGCTCGCAGGCGTAGTTGAGGCGGAGCAGGCACACCGGGGTGCCCTGGGTGATGCTGAAGTGCTCGAAAGTGCGTTCGCGGCCGAGGCAGCTCATGGCGTACTCGCCCTCGGGGTTGGGCGGGTCGGTCTCGATGCTGCCCCCGCCGGTGACGGGCACGAGGCCATAGACGTTGCCCGTGCTGAACGCGGCGATGCGGGCTTTGGCGTAATGCTTGCACACGGACGCCGGCAGCAGCGTGTTCATCGCCCAAGTGAGGGCCGGATTGCCGGTGGCCCCGAACTTCATGCCCGCCATGTAGATCGCGTTTGGGGCGTCGGGCAACGACGCGACAAAGGCGTCGTCGAGCAGGTCGCCCTGGATCGTCGCCACGCCCCAACTTTCGAGCTTGGCCCGCTCGTCGGCGTTGCTGAACCGCGACACGCCGATTACCCGCCGGGCGACCCCCGCCTCGTCCATCGCCCGGCGAACCATCCGCGCCAGCGTCGGACCCATCTTGCCCGCCACGCCCAGCACGATCACGTCCCCATCCAACTGCCGCATCAGCTCGACGACCGCGGGCGTCGGCCGGCTGAGCGCCTCCTCCAGCGCCTCGACCGTCGTGGGCGATGCCATCACCGGGTCCGAAACCTCGATTGCCGTGGCCATGGTGCATTCTCCTGGGACAACAGTATTGCAATATAACGGTAGCATTGCAATAATGCAATCTATGAACCCCGATACCACGCCCCTTTCGCGGCAGCAGTTCCAGGCCCTGCGCGCCAGTCTCGACCGCAAGGCCCGCGGGCCGCTGTTCCGCCAGGTGCGCGACGGGGTGCGGCACATGATCCGCCGCGGCGAGCTGCGACCCGGGGCGGCCATCCCCCCGCAACGCGAGCTGGGGCACCTGCTGGGCCTGAGCGAGTTGACCGTCCGCAGGGCGCTGCAGGAACTGGCCGACGAGGGCCTGATTATCGCCCGGCCGCGGCATGGCACGGTCGTCGCCGGCGGCGAGGGGGGCGAACCCGGGGCGGGCGCCGCGCCGGCGACGATGACCATCGGCGTCGCCTTCGCCGACCTGACCGACGGCTACCCCTTCTTTCAGCCGGTGCTGGCGGGGCTGCGCGCCGGCGCCGAGGCGACCGTGGCGGCGCGGCTCTTCGACATGGCCGGCGGCGCCGCGGCGCTGCACGGGCTTGACGGCATCATCATGAACTCGCCGGTGAACCTGCAGCTCCTGGCCCTGTGCCAGCAGCGCCGCCTGCCCACGGTGCTCTTCTACACCGACATCGCCGACGACTTTTCCCACTGCATCGTCGTCGATTACACCCGCGGCGTGCTGCAGGCGGTGCGCCATCTCGTCGAGCGCGGCCGCAGCCGCATCGCCCTCGTCACCGCCGGGGCCCGACGCTTCAGCACCGGCCAGCTCGCCGACGCCTACCGCCACGCCCTGGAGCACCACGGCCTGACGGGCGACCCGGCCTGGATCATCCACGCCGGCTACCACGAACGCGCCGGCTTCCGCGCCACCCAATCGTTGCTGGCCCTGCCCACGCCCCCCGACGCCATCCTCTTCGCCTCCGACTACCAGGCCCGCGGCGGCCTCCTCGCCGCCCAGCACGCCGGCCTCACCCCCGGCCGCGACCTGGCCATCGTCGGCGCCGGCCGCATCCTCGGCGACGACGGCTGGCCCGTCCCCCTCACCACCATCGACCTGCGCCTTCACGACGCCGGCCGACACGCACGCCACATCCTCACCGACCTCGCCGCCGGCCGCACCGACATCCCCCCACGCACCTGCCTCCCCTCCGAACTCGTCGTCGGCCAGACCAGCTGACCCTCGCCTTGCACCGCCGTCGCTTCGGGCCTATCAAGACGGCAGGCTTTCACCATGGAGCGGCCAGGCATGCCCGAGCGACGACCCAATATCCTGCTCATCACCACCGACCAGCAGCGCTACGACGCGCTGGGGATCAACGGCAACGCGATCCTGCGCACGCCGCATCTGGATGAGCTGGCGGCGGGCGGGACGAACTTCTCGCGCTGTTACGTGACGTGCCCGGTGTGCATCCCGGCGCGGCGGACGCTCCTGTCGGGGCTGCACCCGGCGACGCACGGGATGACGGGCTATCGCGACGGGTGCGAGTTCGATCCGCCGCACACGCTGCCGGGCGTGCTCAGCGCGCACGGCTACCAGACGCAGCTCGTGGGCAAGCTGCACTTGCACCCGCAGCGCAAGCGGTTCGGGTTCGACCACATGGTGCTCAGCGACTCGGGCAACTATCGTCCAACGAGCCCGCAGCAGCGGCACAACGACTACACCGCGTGGCTGGCCGAGCAGGGCGTGGCGTTTCACTCCAACGCGCACGGGGTCAACGGCAACAGCCGCGTGGCCCGGCCGTTCCACCTCGACGAGGGCTATCACCACACGAGCTGGGTGGCGCAGCAGGCGGTGGCGTTTTTCCAGGGCTGGCGCGACCCGTCGTGCCCGTGGTTCCTGCACCTGTCGTTTGTGGCGCCGCATCCGCCGCTGGTCCCGCCGCGGGCCTACTGGGACCGCTACATCGGTTTGAAGGACCTGGCGCCGAGCCTGGGCGAGTGGGCTCCGCAGGGTGGCGATCCGGGTCGAGGTGTTGCAGTGGACGCCCAGGCCGGGCCGTTCCCCGCCGACGAGATCCACGACGCCATCGCCGGGTATTACGGGCTGATCCACCACATCGACGACCGGGTGCGGTACGTGCTGGATGCGTACTTCGAGTACGGCAATCCGCGCGCCGCCGAGCCGATGTACATCCTGTTCAGCTCCGACCACGGGGAGATGCTGGGGGACCATCACCTGTTCCGCAAGTCGCTGCCGTACGAGTCGTCGGCGCACGTGCCGCTGTTCATCGGCGGCCGGAACGTGAAGGTGCCGCGCGGCCGGTGCGATGCGCTGGCGTGCTGGGAGGACATCATGCCGACGGTGCTCGATCTGGCGGGGGTGCCGATCCCCGACGGGCTCGACGGCATGTCGCTGGTCCCCGCGATGCGCGATCCCGCGCGCTTCCGTGGGCGCGACGTGCTGTACGGCCAGTGCGAGACGGGCGGCGCGTCCAACCACTGGCTGGTGCATGGCCGGCACAAGTACGTCTGGTTCAGCACGACCCACGAGGAGCAGCTTTTCGATCTCGACGCCGACCCGCGCGAGCTGCGCGACCTGTCGGGCGACGCGGCCGCGCTCGAGCCGCTGCGCCGCCTGATGGAAGCGAACCTCGCCGGCCGCGACGGCGCGAGCTACGATCGCGCGCAGTTGACCCCCTGCGCCAACCGCCCGCCCCGCGCGCTGTGGAAGTCGTAGCCGCGGCCTGGGCTTCTACGGCGACGCGGCGTCGGGCTCGTCGGGCTCGTCGCGGTGCGGGTGCAGCGCCGCGTCGCCCTCGGCTTCGAGGTGCTCGAACTCGGGGTGCTCGAAGATCGGACTCTGCACGTCGGCGATGCGGTCCTTGAGCATGCCGCCCACCGCGGCGATCAGCCCGTTCCACTCGCGCAGCGTACGCAGCATGCGCTCGTCGTCGCGGTGGCGCCAGTACTCGCTGTCGTCGGCGACGTCCACGTCGATGCCCAGGCGGATCGCCTCATCGAGCAGGGCGACGACGGCCTTGTGGGCGCGGAGGAAGTTGTCCGGCCCGCCGTACTGCGGCATGCCGGCGTACTGCGTCTTGGTGAAATGCTGCCAGTGCCAGCCCTCGCCCAGCCCGGTGTCCAACGCGCCGGGGCGTCGGTCCTCGGCCCGGCGCTCGACCACGGCGAGATAGCGCGCCAGGCCCAGGATGCACGGCTCGGAACCGGGATGGTTGGCGGCGAACCAGTACGCCTCGATCGGGCGCACCTCGATCAGGCCCGAGTCGTCGGCGTGGATGATGTGGGCCTCGACGGGCACGTCGCCGACCTCGCCCTCGATCACCTCGTGTCGCTGCCGCGCCGGGTCGGTGACGTAGCGGGCGCCGGGGTGCCAGCGGCTGTCGTCGTCGGCCAGGTCGGCCTCGGCCTCGACGAACAGCTCGCCGACCTTCTCGAACCCCAGCGTCCGGGCGAAGGCGTGCAGCCGCGTCACCAGGTCCACTGCAGCGGCGCTGTCGCCGCAGGCTGCCTTGAGCGTGTAGGCGATCGTCAGGCCCATGGCCACAGTCTATCCGACGCCCCGCGGCGCGGCGCTAGTACGACAGGCCCGCCTGGCGGCGCAGCTCGTCGAGGACGCGCATGTTGCCCAGCGTGTCGGCGCGGGAGACGACCGGATCGCACCGGCGGCGCACGGCGGCGACGAAGTCGTCGGCCTCGAGGCCGAACAGCGGCGCGTCGGCGTCGATCTCGAACGTCTGGCGGCCCATCGGCGCCCGGGCGGCGGTGTCGCTCCTGGCCGCGGGCATGCCCGAGAGGGTGTAGGCGGCCTTCTGCTGCGGGGGCTTCCAGGGAATGGGCACGCTGATGAACCCCTCGCTGCCGCCGATGTAGAGCGTGTTGTCCATGTGCAGCGTCATGCCGCAGGTGAAGCTGCTGACGACGCCGCCGGGGAACCGCAGCGTGGCGGCGGCGCGGTCATCGACGCCCGACTCGTGGATGTGGGCGCTGCAGTGGACCTCGTCGGGCTCGGCGCCGGCGAGCCAGCGCGACACGGACACGCAGTAGCAGCCCACGTCCATGATGCCGCCCCCGGCCAGCTCGGGGCTGAACCGCACGTTGCCCCGCCACGCGGTCATGTTGAAGCAGAAGCTGGCGCGGATGAGCTTGAGCGCGCCGATGTCGCCGGCGCGGACGTGCTCGACGACGCGGCGCATCATGGGGTGGCTCTTGTACATGAAGGCCTCGACGACGAGTCGGCCGGCTTTGTCGGCGGCGTCGAACATCTCCTGGGCTTGCGCGGCGCTGGCGGCGAAGGGCTTTTCGCACAGCACGTGCTTGCCCGCCGCCAGGGCCGCCAGCGTCCAGGCGTGGTGCAGCGAGTTGGGCAGGGAGACGTACACGCCCTCGACGGCGGGGTCGGCCAGCAGGGCCTCGTAGCTGCCGTGGGCGGCGGGGACGTTGCACTTGTCCGCAAAGGCCTCGGCCGACGACGCCGTGCGCGACCCGACCGCCGCGACGCGACCGAGCTTCGAGCCCGCCACGCCCTCGGCGAACTGCCGCGCAATGTTGCCCGTGCCCAGGATGCCCCAGCCGAATCGCTCGCTCATCGCCGGCTCCTTGTGGGACGCGGCGCGCGTCCGGCGATCAGGTTAATGCATCGCCCAGGCGTTGTGCGGCCGCAGGGTCGCGCAATTCGCTCTTGCCGAACCCCGGTCGGGCCCCCGCAGCGACGGCGCTGGCCTGGGCGTCGGCGTAATTGGAGATCAGCAGGCAGCGCGGCGCGCCGGCGCGGGCGGCGACGGCGCGGATCAGGTCGATCCCGCTGTCGGCGTCGAACCGCCCGTCGAGCAGCCGATTGACCAGCAGCAGCGTGTCGGGGCCAAGGTCGTCGAGGTCGGCGGCGTCGTCGATGTCGCTCACGGCAACGTCGGGCGCGTGCGCCTGGACGAATCGTCGCAGGGCGGCGGCGTCGAAGCCGCAGTGCCCGACGAGCGCGATGCGGCGAATGGCGGGCATCGTCGGGTCGGTTCCTATTGCCCGGCGCCGACCGCGGCGGTGCGGGCCGGTGCGTAGTGCTGATCGAGCAGGCGGACGATCTGGTCCTGCACGGCTTTCATGTGGTGGTTGGACAGGGGGGACTTAAAGCCGTTGAAGAGGCAACTGAAGGCGATGACGCGGGGGAGCATGTCCGGGTCGGGGTTGGGGATGACGAGGTATCCGGACAGCCCGCTGACGCCGTTGAGGTAGCCGCTCTTGCCATAGACGGTTCCGTTCATCTTGGTAGTGAA
Source organism: uncultured Phycisphaeraceae bacterium (assembly GCA_964518335.1). Classification (GTDB taxonomy): domain Bacteria; phylum Planctomycetota; class Phycisphaerae; order Phycisphaerales; family Phycisphaeraceae; genus CAZFDT01. The sequence continues at coordinate 27,692 of CAZFDT010000043.1, read as the reverse complement.
GCGGTCCTGGAGCGTGCCGCTGGCGCCGCCGACGGCGAGGCTGTCGCGGAGGACGGGGCCCTTGCGGGGGTCCTGGTGGATGGCGGCGAGCAGTTCGACCAGGGCGCGGGTGGTGACCTGGTTGTCGCGGCTCATGCCGCTGCCGTCGGCGATCTTGAGGGCGACGTTGCGCGGGCCCAGGCGATTGCGCATCGCCTGGCGCGCGGCGGCGGCGCCGTTGTCCCAACTGCCGGGCGCCCCCGTGAAGGCGTAACCCATGCGCTTGAGCAGCGCCTCGGCGAAGAGGTTCTGCGAGTCCTGGTTGCAGCGGGCGAGCACCATGGGCAGGGTGGTCTGCACGGTGCGCAGCGGCTTGCCGGCGGGGGCGCGGTCCTCCATGCTCAGGCGACGGATGGCCTTGACGGAGATGCCCTGCGTGCCCAGGCGGTGCGAGAGGATCTGGGCGAAAAGGATCGGCGGGTCGTGCACGGTGACGGCGATGGCGCCGGAGCGTCGAGACTTGATACGTCCGCCGAAGTAGAGCTCGTTGCCGCCGGTCTTGCGGCTGACGATGAAGTTGTCGGCGTTGCCGGTGACGGCGCGGTTGACGGTGGTGAGGAAGGGCGCCTCGGGGATGATGCGCACGCGTGGGGCCTGGCCGGCGACGGTGGCCTCGGGCACGATGTCGAGCGTGTTGTCGTAGAAGTTGATGCCGGCGACCTGGGCGCAGTACCAGGCGCTGAGCTGATCGGGGGGCCAGGAGGGGTGGACGAACTGGTCGTCGAAGACGCGGTCATCGACGATGAGGTGCTCGACGTGGGTGATGCCGGCCTCGCGGACGCCCTGGACCCACCAGTTGAGCAGGTCATCGACGTTGAGGTTGTCGCGTTGGAGGAGCTTGGGGTCGCCGAAGGCGGGGTCGCCGTCGCCGCGGATCATCAGGTCGATGCCGGCGTCGCTCTGGCCGGGCTGGCGTGCGCCGGCGTCCACGCGGAGCAGTTGCGTGCGGAAGACAAAGTCCGGGCCCAGGAGGTCCAGCGCTGCGGCGGACGTCACCAGCTTCATGTTGCTGGCGGGGATCATCGGCTCATCGGCGGCGAGGGCCACGAGCGTCTGACCGCTGTCGGCATCGACGGCGCAGACGGCCACGGCGGTGTCGCGCAGGCCGGCGGCCTGGATGAGCTGCTGCACCTGCGGCGAGATATCCGCCACCGCGGGGGCCACGCCCACCCACGCCAAACCGCACGTCAAGGCCAGGGCACACGCCAGGAAGCGACGATGATCCATCACGTCGGGTCCTTGTTGGAGGAACGAAGTCATCACGAGCCGGTCCGACTCGGCTCTATCGGCACAATCCACGGCTGGGCTTGGCCGATGCCGGGCATCAGCCGAGCCATCGATCATACACCGCCGCGTAGGCCCGGTGCATGCGCTCCTGCGTGAAATGTTCCTCGACGCGCCGGCGGCCGGCGTCACCCAGCGCCGCCCGCAACGCCCCGTCGCCCGCCAATCGTGCCAGATTGGCCGCCAAAGCCGCATCGTCGCCCGCCCCGCTGAGCAGGCCCGTCACGCCCTCTTCGACTGCCTCGGGCACACCGCCCACACGCGTGGCCGCCACCGGCAGACCCGCCGCCATCGCCTCCAGCACCGTCACCGGCAGGCCCTCGCTCACGCTCGAGAGCACCAGCACATCCGCCCCCGCCAGCAACTCCGGCACATCCCTGCGCAACCCCAGGAACCGCGCCCGATCGCTCACGCCTCGCTCCCGCGCCATCTCCTGCATCGGCGCCAGCAGTTGGCCGTCACCCGCCGCCATCCACCAGATGCGTGGCGTCGCGTCGCGGTCGAGCCGCGCCAGCGCCCGCACCGTCGTCGCATGGTCCTTCACCGGGTGGAAGCGGGCCAACTGCAGCACCACCACGTCATCGTCGCCCACGCCCCAGTCCTGCCGCACCCGCCGGCGCACTGCAGCATCGACCACAAACTTCCGGGGGTCGATGCCGTTGGGGATCACCTCGATGCGATCGGCGGCGATGCCCTCGTTGGCGACGAGGGCGTCCTTGACGAACCGGCTCACCGCCGTGACGTGGTCGCGGCGCTTGAGCAGCCAGCGGTTGGCCAGGCGCCGCCGCCACGACACCAAGTCGGGCACGTGTCGGCCGTGCTCGGTGAAGAGGATCGGCGGCGCGGCGGCGACGACGCCGCGCGCCAGCGCGGCGTAGGAAAAGGGCGTGTACTGGTGGGCGTGGATCAGGTCGGCCCGCAGCCGGCGGATCATTCGCTGCAGTGACCCCATCGCGCGGCGGTCGATGCCGGGCCTGCGACCGACGCACTCGACGACGAAGCCCTCCTGCCGCAGCGACTCGCCCAGCGGGCCGACGCCGTCGAGGCAGATGAACGCGAACTCGTAGCGGCCGCGCAGTTGCCGCGCCAGGTCGGCCGCCAGCACCTCGGCGCCCGCCACGTCCAGCCGATGCATCACCTGCACGATCCGCATGGGTCGGTCTCCGGGCCTGAGCGCGGAGCCGTCGCCCGCTGCGCCCGCCGCGGCGGCATTGTGGCATGGTCGCCGCCGGCCACAAGCGGGGGCCTGTCCGCGGTCTCGCCGTGTCCGATAAGCGCGGGCCCAGGTCATCAAAGTCGGCAGGAGACGCATTGGCGCCCGCGCCGTGTGAGCGTTCTGCAAGTTTCGGCGTCGTGGGGGGTGCGAAGGCGGCGGAGGCGGGATACGCTTGTGCCGGTATGAGTGCCCAGCCGCACACCCCTGTCGAGCCCCCGGCGTCGTCCGCCGCGCTATCGCCCGAGGAGTTGCCCGCCGATGCGTTTCTCAGCCGCGAGCTGACGTGGCTGGAGTTCAACCGTCGCGTGCTGCACGAGGCGCTGGACGAGCGGACGCCGCTCTTGGAGCGCGTGGCGTTCCTGGCGATCTTCAACTCGAACCTCGATGAGTTCTATCAGAAGCGCGTCGGAGGTCTGAAGCGGCAGATCACGGCCGGGCTGCTGACGCGCACGCCCGATGGTCGCAGTCCCGGCGAGACGCTGGCGGCGATCCGCAAGGCGGTGCTGCCGATGCTCGAGCAGCAGGCCGAGTGCTTTGTGACAGTGATCCGGCCGCGGCTGGCCGAGCACGGCATCTTCCTGCTGTCGTGGGAGGAGCTGACCGACGCCGAGCGCGAGCTGGCCAACGACTATTTTCATCGGCATCTGTTTCCCGTGCTCACGCCGCTGGCGGTGGATCCGGGCCATCCGTTCCCGTTCATCAGCAACCTGAGCACGTCGCTGGGGGTGATGCTGCGTCCGCCGGGGGAGGGGGGCAAGCGTCGCGGCGCGGCGGAGCAGCAGTTGCAGTTCGCCCGCGTGAAAGTGCCCGACATGCTGGCGCGGTGGGTGCGTCTGGGCGCCGACGAGGGCGCGGACGGGAAGACGGCGTATCGCTTTGTGCCGCTGGAGCAGATCATGCGGCAGAACCTGCACCTGCTGTTCGAGGGGATGCAGATTGTTGAGGTCGAGCCGTTCCGCATCACGCGCAACGCCGACGTGGAGCGCGACGAGGAGGACGCCGAGGACCTGCTGGACCTGATCGAGCAGGAGCTGCGCGACCGGCGATTTGCGAACGTGATCCGGCTGGAGGTGGACAACACGCCGTGCGAGCCGATGACGCAGTTTCTCATGGATGAGCTGGAGCTGGACGCCAACGACGTGTACCGGATGCCGGCGGAGCTGGACTACACCGACTTGTGGCCGATCAACGGGATCAACCTGCCGCAGCTCAAGTGCGAGCCGTGGGCGCCGACGATGCCGCCGCGCCTGGCCGACGAAGACGCGGACATTTTCAGCATCGTCAAGAGCGGGGACGTGCTGGTGCATCATCCTTACGAGAGTTTTGCCGCCAGCGTCGAGCGGTTCATCCGTGCCGCGGCGAGCGATCCGAAGGTGGTGACGATCAAGCAGACGCTGTATCGCACGAGCATGGACTCGCCGTTCATTCCCGAGCTGATCCGCGCCGCCGAGAGCGGCAAGCAGGTGGTGGTGCTCGTCGAGCTCAAGGCCCGCTTCGACGAGGAGCGCAACGTCCAGATCGCCCAGAAGCTGGAGAAGGCGGGCATTCACGTGGTGTACGGCATCGTCGGGCTCAAGACGCACACCAAGACCAGCCTCGTCGTGCGCCAGGAGTCCGACGGCATGCGCGTGTACGCGCACATCGGCACGGGCAACTACAACTCCAAGACCGCCCAGCTCTACACCGACCTGGGCCTGCTCACCTGCGACCCGCGCATCACCGGCGAACTGACGCAACTGTTCAACTACCTCACCGGCCGCAGCATCAAGCGCGACTTCGACCACCTGCTGGTCGCCCCCACGAACATGCGCCGCCGATTCGTCGAACTCATCGACCGCGAGATCGCTGCAGTGGCCCAGTGGCAGAAGCGCGGCGGCAAGAACGACGACCCCAGACGACCCCTCATCATCGCCAAGATGAACAGCCTCGAAGACATGCGCATCTGCAGCAAGCTCTACGAGGCCAGCCGCGCGGGCGTCAACATCCAGCTCATCGTCCGCGGATTCTGCTGCCTCCGCCCCGGCGTGCCCGGCCTCAGCGACAACATCACCGTGATGAGCGTCATCGGACGATTCCTCGAGCACAGCCGCATCTTCTACTTCCACAGCGCCGGCGGCCCCGGCAAGGGCGAATACTTCATCGGCAGCGCCGACTGGATGTACCGCAACCTCAACACCCGCGTCGAGTGCATCACCCCCATCTACGACCCCGCCCACCAGAAACGACTCAAGACCATCCTCGACGTCATGCTCGCCGACCGACGCCAGGCCTGGGACATGCAGTCCGACGGCAGCTACATCCAGCGCCAGCCCGACCCCAACGACCCCGTCACCGATCTGGGCACGCACAAGCGCCTGATGGACCTGGCCCGCACCGAAGCCCAGGCCGCCCGCGTGCGGTGACGCGACGCCACTGCAGAAAGCATTGCCGCGGGCCGATAGTCAGGGTATGGTGAAGGGGGCAGGAGATCAGGATCTCGTCGGCGTGTCATCTCTGCTGTCGTCGGCTTCTGCGGCGAGGCACGACGGGATCGAGGGTGCCGTCATGGACATGCTCGTCCACTGCTCGGGTTGTCGTCAGCCATTGCGCGTGCCGTCCAACGCCTCGGGCCATCGTGCGCGATGCCCGGCGTGCAAGACGACGTTCCTGGTTCCCCCCGCCGAGGAACTCTTCGAGGAGACCGTTTCGACGTGGATCGAGCAGGACCTCGAGGCGATCCATCACATGGAGGAGGTCGGGGCGAAGATCACGCCCACGACCAACAGCGGCGACACGGTGTACGCGGCGGCGGTGGATCCGAGGACGCCCGCGCCCAAGCTGCCGGACGTGCCGCAGAAGCTCGCGTCGGTGCCGGTCGAGCCGGGCACGTCGCAGCAGCCGGGGACGATCATTCGGCAATACTCGAAGCGGGTGTATTGGGGCCGCAAGCAGGCGCCCAAGTCGGGGTCGGGTGACCCGGCGGAGGGTACGACGCCGCGGCTGGTGCCGCGCCCGCCTGAGAAGCCGCTGCCGGTGGAGCGTCCGCAGGGCGTGCCGCTGGCCAAGTCGGCGTCGGGCTCGGGGGCGCTGTCACCGGCGGCGACGGTGGACTCGCCGGCGGTGTCCAAGGTCGGGGGCACGCCGATGACCTATCCGACGAGCCTGCAGCGCGACCCGGTGGCGCCGCACCTGGTGGTGACGCGCACGTCGCACGCCGGGGTGACGCTGGCGTTCGACGCGATCTGGCTGCACCACGAGGCGTTTCGCGGGTCGATGCCGGTGCGCTGCGCCTTCTGCGGGCGCAACAAGCGCGACGAGCTCATCGCCCGCCCGCTGGTGTTCGACGACCGCGCCCTCACCGACAAGGCCACGCTCGAGCTGGCCATCGCCGTGCTCGAGCACCGTCACCTGGGCGACCGCTCGCCGCGGCAGATCGGCGAGCACATCTCGCACGTGCCGCACATGCCCCCGCCGTTCCACCTGCCCATGCCTTATTTCGTGAGCACGCGCTACGCCCACCTGTCGGTCCACTGCCTCACGCGCAACCGCAGCGACGGCGGCGTCACCTGCGAAGTGCTCATCCCCGATCCGCATACCGCCCTGGCGTGGGTGTGCAACGTCAACGGCATGTGCGGGCCCGAGTACGAATTGCTCGAACGCGAAGTGGCCATGCTCCACGGCGAGGCGTGGCGCGCCCTGAGCGAAACCTGCCGCGACCGCATCGCCTACTGGTGCAAGCTCCACCCCGGCGAGCAGTTCCGCCTGTTCACCAACGACGCCGACTTCGGCAAACGCGACGAAGGCATGGGCGGCCTGGTCCTCACCGACCAGCGCCTGGTCTTCTGCAAGTACCACCACCGCGGCCAGGTCCGACTCGACGACCCGGCCGTCATCCGCATCAAGGTCGCCGACCGCTTCGCTGCCCTGACGCTGGTGTCGGGCAACGACCGCCTGCGCATGGTCAAGATCGCCGAGCACGACCTGCCGGCCCTGCTGGAGGCGCTGGCCCAGGCGGCGCCCGCCGGGGGCCTGCGCTACGAGGTCGCCCAAGCCGACTCCCCCCACGACGACGCCGCCCCTGCGCCGGCGTGAACCCCGATCAAGCGCCGTTACTTGCGTTAAATCAAATGCTTACGTCGCCAACCATTATGCATCGATGTAAGTATTGACATCAGCTCTTCATCGATGTATATTTGATCCCCATGCCCAAGACTCTCCCGACGACGAAGCACTTTCAGCTCGCGCGGCGGCTGCGGGACCACGTCAAGGGCCTTAAGCCGGGCCAGGCCCTGCCCACGCAGCGGCAATTGATGCGGCAGTTCGGCACGTCGCAGGCCACCATCGAGCTGGCGATGAAACGCCTGCGCATCGAGGGGCTGGTGCATCGTCCGGCGGGGACGCGGCGAGTGGTGGTGCGCGAGGCGGTGGACCCGGCGACGATGCGCGTGTGCCTGCTCCGCCCGGACTGGCCGGCGATGCTCTACGACTCGATCGGCCGATCGATCGCCGCCGCCGGCCGCGACCGCGACTGGGCCTTCAGCTACGTCACCTACCGCAGCATGGAACTGATCGACCTGGAGATGGTCGCAAGCCAGAATGACGCGGCGGTGCTGATGACCACGAGCGAAGCCATCCCCGGGCGGCTGGCCAGGGCGTTGGCGCGGCCGGTGATCCCGATCGTGCTGGCGCAGGACCACCGCGACGGCCTGGTCGCCAGCGGCGTGAGCATCGACGACTGCCAGATGGCGCGGCTGGCGACGCGGCACCTGCTCGACCTGGGCCACCCGCGCCCCTTGCTGGCGTTGGCATCGTTGACCAGCGGCCCGGCGTGGCACACGATGGCGGGCTGGCGCCAGGCCATGGAGGAGGCCGGCCAGCGCGACCTCGACCCGCTGGTGATCAACGCCAACACCAAGCCCGGCAACGACCCGCGCTATACGGTTTACGAGCAGTGGAAAGCGATGCTGGCCCGGGGCGAGCGGCCGACGGCGGTTTACTGCGCCAGTTCATCCGTGGCCGTGGGCGTGCTGCGTGCGCTGCGCGAGGCGAAGCTGCGCGTGCCTGAGGACGTGAGCGTGGTGGGCGCCGACGCGATCTCCGACGAGGCACCGTTCATGTCGCCGCCCCTGACCGCCACGAAGGTGGAGATGCGCCGCTTCGGCGAGGCGCTGGCGAAACTGATCGAGGGCCAGGTGGACGGCACGCTCACCGAGCCGCGACAGATCTGGATCGATGCGGAACTGGCCATTCGTGAGAGCACCGCGCCCTATCGCGGCGCTTCGACGGTCTGATTGCCGCCGCAGGCTCGCGTGGGTCAGCGGCTGTGTGGTGTGTCCTGTCATGTCCGACAAAGAGGAGAACCGAACGATGAATCGCAATCATGGGACGTATTACTGGGCGTGGATGTGTGCGGGGGTGCTGGTGCTCGGTGGCGGCGCCGCGAGGGCAGACGTGATCGTGTTCAGCGACGCGATGGACTACGCGGACAATGCGGCGATTCAGGCCGCGTGGGCCAATGCCGGGACCGGCGGCAATAACCCGGCCGTCGTGTCCAACCTCACTTTCGTCCCCGCGCCCATCAGCGGCAATACACCGGCCCCCGTCAGCCAACCGGCCATGTCGCTGGCCAACGGCGTGCGCTTCCGCGAGCTGGGCACAACCCTCACGAACAGTTGGACGCTGGAGTTGAAGATGCTCATGAGCAACTACTCCCGCAGCCAGCGCGTCTATCTGCTCAATGCGACGGGCACCGAAGGCTATGGCCTCGAATGGGGCTCCACCAACGTCAACCAAAATAGCGGCAACGGCCTCGTGTCCATTCGCAAGTTCTCGAACAATACATACACGAACTGGGATACGTTCCCCCAGGGCGCTTTGTTGGGATCGACGGCCAACTCGCTTCACCCGGTCACCGGCTACGCGGTCACTCATGCACCGGACGCCATCGCCAGCAACGCCACATACGATTCCACTTGGGCTGGCATGGCCGACATCAAGTTGACGTGGGACAGCACCACGAATGTCCTGACGCTTTACGTCGATGGCGATCAGCGAGTCCAGGCCACCGATGCCGACTTTTCCAGCTTCAGTCGCATCTACCTGAGAGGCAACACCGCAGGGTACTTCGATGAGATCAAGGTCAGCACGATCCCCGAGCCCGGCGCCATGGGCCTGATCACCGCCGCCGGCGGCGTCGTGATGCTGCGGCGGCATCGAAGTGATCGCGTGGACTGAGAAGTGCCTCCTGTCGGTCGTCGCCCGCCCAGGAGTCGATCATGAACCGCCGACATGCCTTCACCCTGATCGAGCTGCTGGTGGTCATCAGCATCATCGCCCTGCTGATCGCGCTGCTGTTGCCCGCGCTGCAGAAGTCCCGCCGCGCCGCGCGGACGATCCAGTGCATGAGCAACCTCAAGCAGTTGGGCATCGCCGGCGTCGGCTACCTCGTGGACAGCAGGGACGTGTTCACCATGACGCCCAGCGGCACACCGGGCGTCGAGCTGCCCGTGGGGTTCGTCAGTACGACGTGGGACCGGCTGCTGTCGAGCTACTTCGGCAGGGCCGTCCCCCTGGCGCTGTCGGGCTCGACGCCCACGGGTCACGCCCTGCTGACCTGCCCGATGGACTACCGGCTCGAGAGCATCAACATGTCCGCGGCGGGGCTGGGCAATGAATCGCTTCGCTCGTACCAGGCCAACCGCCTCGTGATCCCCGCCGTGCCTAGCGATCCCAACGCCCACCGGGGCCTGACGTGGGTCAGCAACAACCGGCCGGCAGCAGTGCGCGCCGCCGAGGTCGCCCGGCCATCGTTCACGTCGTACCTGCACGAGCGACTGGTCAACAGCGCGCCGGCGACGCCCACCAGCTCGACCCTGAACCTGCAGTGGCGCGGCAACCACCAGGCGACCGACGGCTGGCTCGGCCCCGTTACCGAACTGCAAGCCGACATGGCGCTGGGCCGCTATCACGACGGCGGCATCGGCTGGCTCTACGTCGATGGCCACGTCGCCATCGCACCGTATCTCATGGCGCTCAAGAGCAACAACAACAGCGGCTACCACTGGTGGGTGTGGAAGAAGTGACGCTCGAGGGACGCATGATGAAGCCGTTACGTTTTGGCATCGTCGGTTGCGGCGGCATTTCGCACCTGCACGCTCAGTGCCTGCAGAAGCTGGAAGTCCAGGGGATCGCCGCGCTGGTGGCGGGCGCGGAGATCGATCCGCAGCGCGGCGAGGCGTGGAGCGCGAAGTGGAAAGTGCCGGTGTATGCCTCGCTGGAACGCATGCTCGCCGAGACCCAGCTCGACGCGGTGACGGTGGCCACGCCCAGTGGTCTGCATGGCGACTGCGTGTTGCAGTGCGCCGCGGCGGGCAAGCACGTGCTGTGCGAGAAGCCCCTGGACCTGGACCTGGCCAAGGCCGACGCCGCCCTCGCCGCGGCGCGGAAACACGGCGTGACGCTGGGCGGCATCTTCCAGCAGCGGTTTGCGCCCGGCCCGCGGCGCGCCAAACGAGCGATCGACCAAGGCGCGTTCGGCAGGATCGTACTGGTCCACGCCGAGACGCCCTGGCATCGCACGCAGCAGTATTACAGCAGCGGAGCATGGCGCGGCACGTGGGCGCTCGACGGCGGCGTGCTGGCCAACCAGTCCCCGCACATGATCGACCGCCTGCTCTGGCTGGGCGGAGATGTGGCGCAAGTGACCGCGGCCGACCTGCGCTGCGGGCTGGAGCGCGACATCGAGGCCGAAACTGTCGCCGTCGTCACCCTGCGCCTGGCCAACGGCGCCCTGGGCACGATCACCGCCACCACGCTGGCCTACGACGGCATGCCGCAACGCGTGCTCATCTGCGGCACCGAGGGCAGCGCGGCGTTCGAGGGCGACACGCTCACGTTCTTCAAGACGAGCAGGCCGTGGCACGATGACGACGACGACGCACTTGACCACCACCCGTCGGTAGGCGACGGCGCCGGCGATCCGCTGGCCATCAGCAGCGACGGGCATCTGGGCAACATCCGCGATTTCGCCACCGCGGTGCAGCAGGGCCGCCAGCCTTCGGTGACCGGCGACGACGCGCGCAGGGTGGTGCGCGTGCTGAACATGATTTACGACAAGGCGCAGGTCGGGCCGCGGGCGCGGTGCGCCTAAGACCCTGCCGCGCGAGGAGACCCCCATGCGGACCATGGCTTGGACGATCCTGCTCATACCCTTCGCCTTTCCCTGCGCTGCTGCCGCCGCCGATGAATCGTTCGCGGGCGTCGGCGCGGCGGTTGAGTTCGTCACGCTCGAGGCCGAGGCGGACGGGCACGTGACCCGCGGGACGGTGGTGAAGCTCGCCGGCCTGCCGCGCGGCGAGGACCTGTCGCCCCAGCTCGAGGCGTCGGGCCGGGCGTTCGTCGAGCTGCGCCACGTGGGCGATTATGTCGAGTTTTCCCGCGTGCCGGCGTGCAACACGATCGTCATCCGCCACTGCATCCCCGACGCGCCGGACGGCGGCGGGATCACTGCAACGCTCGGACTCTACGTCAACGGGCAGCGGCGGCAGGACCTGTCGCTCAGCTCGAAATACAACTGGCTCTACGGCGGCGGCAAGGTCGGGGAGAACGGCCAGAGCAACACGCCCACCGACTACCCGCACGCGTTCTGGGACGAGTCGCGCTACGTCATCGCCGATGCCGTCAAGGCGGGCGACACCCTTCGCCTCCAGAAAGATGCGGGCGATGAGGCCGCTTACTACCGCATCGATCTGATTGACCTGGAGCAGGTCGGCCCGCCCCTGCCGCAGCCGCCCAACTCGCTGTCCGTCGCCGACTACGGCGCCAAGGGCGACGACGCCGACGCCGACACCGCCGCCATCCTGCGCTGCATCGCCGACGCCAAGGCCCAAGGCAAGGTGGTGTGGGTGCCGTCGGGCAAGTATCTGCAGAACCAACTGTTCGTGCTCGACGGTGTGGTCGTGCAGGGCGCGGGCATGTGGCACACCGAGCTGTACGACACTGTCGGCAGCGACGCGACAACCTGGGCCGGCCGCGGCGGGTTCAAGTTCCTGGGCGACGGCGCGGCCGTGTCCGACCTCTACATCGACAGCCTCACCACGACCTCCCGCCGCGGCAATGCACCCAAGCCCTTCCAGGGCGGCGGCACACGCTGGAGCATCCGCAACGTCTGGGTCACCCACACCGGCGTAGGCATGTGGATGTTCGGCTCCGACGCCGTCATCGCCAACTGCCGCGTCCGCATGACTTACGCCGACGCCATCAACATCAACAACGGCAAGACCACCGCCGCCAGAGACGTGCTCATCGAAAACAACCACGTCCGCGGCGTCGGCGACGACGGCATCGCCATCCTCTGCGGCGAAGCCTCCCCCGGCATCACGCAGAACGTCACCATCCGTCGCAACACGATCGTCGCCAACTGGTGGGCCGGCAACATCTCCATCGGCGGCGGACCCGGCCACGTCATCGAGGACAACCTCATCACCGACGGCACCAGCTCCGGCCTGCGCATCAACACCCCGGCCGCCTACCCCAAACGTCCGCTCGAAGGCGCCGCCATCCGACGCAACGTCCTGGCCCGCTGCGGCAGCAACTACGCCAACCAGAAACGCGGCGCCCTGTGGGTGTACGCCGCCTACACCACAGTCGATGCCACCATCGAGGACAACCGCATCATCGAGCCACTCTTCCGCGGCATCCACGTGTATGGCGGCAACGTGCAACACGTCCGCTTCGCACGCAACCTCATCGAGCGCCCCGGCGAGGACGCCATCTTCATCGACCCCAAGGTTCAGGGCACCGGCGTCTTCACCGACAACGTCGTGCGCCAAGTGCCGACGGGCTTCCGCGCCTTGGCCAATCACGCCGGATCGGCCTACGCCCTGACCGAGCGCGACACTGCCGTGCACTAGCCGCATCCGAGACGAATCCGTAATCGCTTCATCAAAAAGGCTTTATAAGCTACTTGGCGCCTGCGGCGATATTTATTGCACAAAATGGTATTACGTGTATAATGTGGTGCAATGTCGGTCACGATCTTCGACATCGCCGCCCAGCTCGACCTGTCGCCCTCGACTGTGTCCCGCTCCCTGCGCCAGAGCGCGCGAGTGCATCCGCATACGCGGGCGCAAGTGGCGGCGTTGGCGGCGGAGCTGGGCTATCAGGGCCGCTCGCGCCGCGGGCCGGTGGGCGAGCGCGGCCGCACACGCGTCGGGCTGGTGCTGCGCTCCGAGCAGTCGCACGACAGCCCCAACGCCGTTCGCTGCCTGCAGGGCCTGACCGCCGAGGCCGACGCCGAGGGCGCCCTGCTGTCGGTGCATGCGGCCAGGCGATTCGACAAGAGCGACGACTCGGTCGTGACGCTGCCCGATGCGATCGAGCATGGCGAGTGCGACGTGCTGGTGCTCGAAGGCCGTCATGACGTGGCGTTTGTGGCGAAGCTGGCCAGCCGCACCCCGCTGGTGTCGCTGGATTGGATTTACGACGCCGTAGCGCACGACACGGCGCAGGCCGACAACGTCGCCGGAATTCACGCGATGATCGATCACCTGCACGCGCTGGGCCATCGTCGCCTGGCGTGGGTGGACCTGTGGTACGAGGCGTCGTTCGCCACCGAGCGGCATGCGGCGTTCATTCAGCGTTGCCTGCACCACGACCTGCCGCTGTCGCCGGCGACGATGGTGGCCCGGCGCGACTACGGCGGGGTCGATCGCCTGCCGACGCAGCGCGTGTGCGATGTCGTCGCCGACGGCTGCACGGGCGTCGTGTGCGTTAATGACCAGGTCGCCGGCTGGGTTGTGCAGGCGCTGCAGGCGCGGGGCCTGCGCGTGCCCGCCGACGCGAGCGTGACCGGGTTCGACGCCATGCCGTCCACCGCGTCGCTGCACGGGTATGCGCTGCAGTTGACCACTGTCGATCCGCAGTTCGTCGAGGTCGGCCGCGCCGCCATGGCGCTGGCGACGCGCCGCGCCGCCCAGCCCGGCGCCGGCCACCTGCGCGTCAGCGTCCGCGCCAGGCCTGTCATCGGTCAAACCACCGGCCCGGCGCCCCACTAGCGCCGGCCGTTCGCACCCGTTTGGAAGGAGATCCTCATGTCCCGCATCTGCCTGCTCGGCGCGTCCGCGTGGATCCTCGGCGTCGTGGCGGCGCACGCCTCGCACGCGGCGGTCATCGATCCGCTCGACGCCATCGCCAACTTCAGTGCCGGGTTCGGCGGAACCACCGCCACCGACAACGGCGACTCCACCGTCACGCTCACCCGCACCGTCGCCGATCAGGACGCCGGCATCGACTGGATGATCGACGGCACGACGCGACTGCCGCTGGACGACGGCCACAACCGCCTCGAACTGCAGCCCGTCGAACCCGTCAACGGCGGCTACTACAGCGTGAGCCTGCTCTTCTTCAACGCTGGCAGCGACTTCCTGGGCGAGCCCTACTGGATCGTCGATTCGCAGAGCACTAGCCTGCAGGTGCTCCCCGACATCGACGCCTTCGCCACGGGCAACTCGATCAGCGGCGCCGCCACGTGGTTCATCCGCTTCCGCATCCAGCCCTTCGACCTCGCCGACGCGGCGTTCAAGTTCGACAGCATCGCCGTCATTCCCGAGCCGGCGGCGATGACGCTCCTGGCCGCTTGCGGCCTGGCGCTGCGGCGGCGGTCCAGAGCATGCCACAGGCCCCACGCGGCTTGAAGGAAGCTGCCCCATGAGTCGTGCGCGCGATGCACGCGGTCTGACCGGGTTCACCCTGATCGAGCTGCTCGTGGTCGTCTCGATCATCGTGCTGCTGGTCGCGCTGCTGTTGCCCTCCCTGGCGACGGCCAGGCGCTCGGCGCAGACCGCCACGTGCGCCGCCAACCTCCACCAGATCATGCTCGGGCTGGCCATGTACGCCCACGAATACGCCGATCAGCTCCCGCTGCAGGCCACTGCAACGTTCGCCGACTGGAGCGGAGCGATCGCCGGCCACGTGGGCGCGCCGGCGCCCTTCCGCTGCCCGTCCGATCCCAACACGCGCCATCCGGCGGTCGCCGATCGCCCCTGGCGCAGCTACGCGGTCAACTCGGGCAAGTTCACTTACCTGCTCAACGGCTACAAAAGCCCCTGGCCCGCGCTCGCCACCGACAGGCCACTGCAGCGGCTGTCGGACATCCCCGGCCGCGTCCTGCTCATCGGGCAGAACGACGGGCACGACGGCCTGGGCGGACCCGAGTCGCCCGACGGCATCTGGGACGGGCTCACCGGCGTCAGCGGCGCGGTCGTCGGCCTCGCCGCGTTCGAGGGCCTCGACGCCTACGCCTGGGACATGCACCCCGGCAAGGGCGTCAACTACGGGTTCAGCGACGGACGCGCCCAGTTCCTCACCCGCGCCCACGTCAACCAGTACCGGGCCGACACCGACTACGGCGGCGACCCCGCCGACCGATGGAAATGGAAATGACCATGCGACACTTCACCGCGCTCGCACTGGCGGGTCTGATGTTGGCTGCCGCGTCCGCACGCGGCGACGAGCAGCGCGAGGCGTTCGACCTGCGCTGGACGCGGGCCGCCGACTGGGAGGCGTCCCAGTCGCTGCGGTTGACTATCACGAAGGGGCGGCTTGAGCTGACCAACCGCGGCGGCGAGCCGGGCTGGGCGGCGACGACGACGCGCTGGCTCCTCGACGACGACGCCACGCTGACGCTGCGCGTGGCTGAAGCGCGCGGCGCCCAGGTCACGGTGCAGGCCGAGTGGATGGCCGAGGGCGGCCAGTTCCTGGGCGCCGCCACGGCTGTCGATCGCGTCAACGAGAGCGACACGCGGGTCGCGGTGAAGCTGGCCGACCTGCTGCCCAAGGCATCGCCCGGCAAGCCGCAGCCGGGATTGATGCGGCTGAAGCTGTGGGTCGGCGGCGACGGCGGCGCGGCCGTGATCGACGAGCTGAGGATCACTGCAACGCGCAAGTGGCGCAACGACCAGACGCGGACCGCCGCGGCGATCACCGCGGCGTCGCCGTTGGCGCCCGACGAGGGCATGACCGCCGCGGTCGAGGAGGAGGCGATCGTGATGGCGCTGGACCCCGGCCGCCCGTTCGCGGGGCTGGTCGTCGGCGAGGCGACGGCTTATAGCGCGAGAGCGGCGGTGATGCTCGATCTGACGTGGTTGGCGCGGGGGCGAGCGGGTCTGCAGGCAGTATGCTTCAGCGCGGGCGGGCGTCATCTTGGCGCGGTGGATCTGCTCAAGGAGATCGAGCGCCCGGGGGTGTATGAAATGCCGCTGAGCATCTATCGTTCGGCGTTCCCGGCGGGGACGACGCAGATTCGCTGGAAACTGTGGCTGGGCGGCGAGGGCGCGGCGGCGCGCGTGGCGGGCCTCTGGCTCGGGGAGCTGCCATGATGCGGTGGATGGCGCTGGCGGGTGGTCTGGCGATGCTGTGCGCCTGTGCGCCGGCGCCCGGCGTCAAACCGCAAACGGCAGAGCGTACGGGGCCGTGGAACTTTGCCGAGGGTCGGCCGCCGCATCTCATCGCGCATTACATGCCATGGTTCGCCACGCCGCATGGACCCTCGGACGACGCGTGGCGACATTGGGAATGGTCCGGCCAGGGCGCCCGCGATCCCGAATCCCGCCGCGCCGACGGGCGGCGCGACATCGCCTCGACGGTCTATCCGCTCATCGGGCCCTACGACTCGTCGAGCCCGGCGGTGATCCGCTATCACCTGGCGACGGCGAAGGCGGCGGGCATCCAGGGCCTGGCGCTGATCTGGTACGGCCCGATGGACGAGGCGATCGACGCCCGTGTGGCACTGATCCTCGATGAAGCTTTGCGGCAGGACATGCGCATCGCCATCTGTTACGAGGAGAAGATCTGCTTCGCCCCGTATCGCTCGCCGCGGTCGCGTGACGACATCGTGGCCGCTGCAGTGAGCGATCTGGCCTACGTGCTGGAGCGTTACGCGAAGCACCCGGCGTACCTGCGGCGCGACGGGCGGCCGTTCGTGTTCCAGTTCAACTACTGGGGCACGGGCCGGCTGGGGCCCAACAATCTCACGCCCGACGAATGGCGGCAGGTGTTCGCGCAACTGGCGGCCAAGTCCGACGATACGCCGATCCTCTACGGCCGGCAGAACCTCGACGAGATCTATCATCCGCCCATCGACGCCGCCTACGTGTGGTGGTCGCAGGACGCGGCATGGCTCGAGGGCGTCGCCCGCCGCGCCGCCGAGCTGCGCGACGCCGGCCGGCTCACGTTCTTCATGACCATGGTCAGTCCCGGATTCGACGACACTGGCGTCTGGGGCTGGGGACAAGGCCCGCGAAAAAGCCAACGCTACGGACTCGACGTGCTGCGCCAGACCTGGGACCTCGCCTGGCGCAACGACCCCGAGCTGATCCAGATCGTCACCTGGAACGATTTCAACGAGGCCACCGTCGTCGAGCCCACGGTCGAGCACGGATTTGAGTTCCTCGACGCGATCGAGACGTGGCTAGGCCAGCACACCGGCCGAACGGTCGATCTCGACGACAACCGTGCGCCGTTCGAGGAGTATCGCCGCACCTGCAGCGATGCCCAGCGGGCGGAGATCGTCGCCGGGGATGGATGGCAACCGTAGCGCCACGTCAGATCGCCACGTCGGTGGGGCGCGCGTCGGGCTCGGCGGGCTGGGCGACCATCATGAGCGCCAGGGTCAGTGGGCCGACGCGGCCGACGAACATCAGGGCGATGACCACGAGCTTGCTCAGGCCGCCGAGTTCGCCGGTGATGCCGCGCGACAGGCCGACGGTGCCCAGAGCGCTGGTGGCCTCGAAGATCACGTCCTCGAAGCGATGATTGTCGATCAGCAGCAGCAGGAGGCAGCCGCCCAGCAGCGAGGCGAGGTAAAGGGTGACGGTGGCGAAGGCGGCGATGACGCGGTGCAGCGGGATCGGCCGATGCCAGAACGTGATCTGGGTCTGGCCGCGCAGCGCCGAGCGTGCGGCGCCGAAGAGGGTGGAGAAGGTCGTGCTCTTGAGCCCGCCGCCCGTGCCCGAGGGCGAGGCGCCGATGATCATGAGGATGATGAGGATGAGCACGGGGGCCAACTGCAACTGCGAGATGGGGTAGGTGTTGAACCCGACGGTGGTGATGGCGGCCATGGTCTGGAAGAACGCGGCCAGGACGCGGGGCGTGGCGTTCAGCTCGGCGAGGTTGTCGTCGGTGACCATGAGCAGGGCGGTGCCCACGACGCTGAGCCAGAGCGTGGTGTGGAGGATGATCTTGCTGGTGAGTGTCATGCGTGAACTGCGGCCGGTGACGACGCGGAAGGCGTCGAGTGCGACGATGAAGCCGATGGCGCCGAGGTAGCTCAGCGCGGCGACGACGAGGTTGATGCCCGGGTGGTGGCGGAAAGCTTCGAGGGAGGTGTCGAAGAGGCTGAAGCCTGCGGTGCAGAACGCCGAGACGCTGTGGAAGATGGCCGGCCACAGGGCGTGCTCGACGCCGGCGTGGCGGAAGAGGAAGAAGAGGGCGATGGCGCCGAGGCACTCGACGATGAGGGTGTAGATCATCACGTGGCCGACGAACGCGCCGGGGTGGAAGCCCTCGGGCAGGGAGAATGCGGCACGGGCGACGGACTGGCGGAACTCGCTGAGCCGGCCGCCGCGGGCGAGGATGATGAACGATCCGACGGTCATGTAGCCGACGCCGCCGAGTTGGATGAGCACGAGGATGCCGATCTCGCCGAAGAGGGTGAACGCGCCGCTGGTGCTGACCGTGCCCAGGCCGGTGGTGGACATGGCGCTGACGGCGGTGAAGAGCGAGTCGATGGCGGCGACCGGGGCTTCGTGGGCCCAGGGCAGCGCCAGCACGATCCACCCCAACAGGGCGTAGGAGAGGTAGCCCAGCAGCAGCACGGTGGCCGGGCTGAGGCGTTGAAGTGCCACGACGGTGCGTCGGATCGCGGTGGTCATGATGGTGGTGGGGGTCGGTGCGTGATGCGGGGGCTGGGGTCCGCACCGGGACCATTCGTCAGCCGGGGATATTGTATCCGCAAACGGACGGCGGCTGCTTCTTGAGGCGGCAGCCGGGTTTACGTCACCGGGCGGGAGGACCGTATGATGGTGCGGCACAGGGGTTTCGTCGCATGGTCGGACTGGCACGTGGCGTGGGCGTGATGGTGTGGGCGGGCGCGATGCTCGCTGCAGTGAGCTGCGCGCCGCGTCCGACGTCGCCGCCGCCGCCGCGCGGCGAGATGACGCTGCGGGCGGTCGATCCGATCGCCCTGGCGGGCGATCTGCGGCGGGCGTCGGAGACGTGGCACACGCGCGTGGTGGCGCTCACCTCGGAGATCACCGCCCAGACCGACAACCGGCTGGTGCGCGAGGCGTGCCTGCGGCTGAAGATCCGCAGCGCCGCCAGCAAGCGCCAACTGGCGACGCAGACCGATCCCCGCACGGCGTATCTGGAGGCGTGGATCGCGCTGATCCAGTTCCGCGAGTATCACGCCAGCGGCGGGGGCCAGGACCTGTTTGGGCCGTTCCAGGAGCGGATCATCGAGCTGGCGGATGTGGGGCTGCGCGGGCTCGTCGAGCTGGGCAAGCGCCACTTTCCGCCCGAGCAGATCGACGCGGCCGGCGCCGAGATCGCGGAGCTGGCGCGGCGGGACGCGCTGGCGGGCGTGGCGATCGCCGATGAGCGGGGCGCACTGCAACGGTGGACGGCGATGGACTTCGCCGGGTCGCGCACGGTCGGCCGTCTCCTGGCGGTCCCGATGTCGCCCATCAGCGGCCTGCAGGGCGTCGGCGACACGCCGCAGGCCATCGCGCGGTTCGCTGAGTCGGTCGTCGGCGTCGGGCAGGTGGTCGAGGACCTGCCCCAGGTCGTCCGCTGGCACCTCGAGCTGCTGATGTACGACGCCAGCGATCTGCCGGTGGCGGTGGACCTGCGCCGCGATTTCGAGCAACTGTCCGGCGCGTTCGTGCAGCTTGCCGAGCGGGTGGACACGCTGCCCGAGGAGCTGCGGCACGAGCTGGTCGAGCTGCTGGCCGAGAGCGACGCCTCGCAGGAGAAGATGCAGTTAACCCTGGTCGAGTCGCGCCGAACGATCGAGTCGCTCACCGAGGCGATCGACAAGGCGACGGTGCTCAGCGAGAACGTGACGGCGGCGGCGGGCGAGATTCACAAGCTCGTGGGCGACGGCGACAAGGCCCCCGCCGCCGACGCGGGTCCGGGCACGAGCGTCCAGGACATCCACGCGCTGCTCGATCGGGCCAACGTGCTGACGACCGATCTGCGCGGCCTGGTGGGCGACCTGCACCGGCCGCTCCCCGCCGATAGCTCACTGCAGCAGACCCTCGCCGAGGCGCAGCGACGCGCCGACGCCTCGATCGACAAGCTCACCTGGCGCGGCGCGGTGCTCATCGGCGCGGCCTTCCTCGCCGCGCTGGCGTACCACTTCATCACCCGCCGCACCCGCGGCCGAACCCCACCCGGAGCCTGATCCATGACGCGAACGCTCGCCGCGATGACGCTGATCCTGCCGATGATGCTCGCCCTGCCCGGATGCCTGAGCACCGAGCCGGCGCACGGCCGGGCCATGATGCCCCACCTGCGGGGGCCGTGGACGCTCACGGCGATCGACGGCCGCGACCTGCCCGGCACGTTCGCCAGCAAGCCCCTGACGCTGGTCATCGAGCTCGACGGCAAGGTCGCCGGGTTCGCCGGGGTCAACCGCTACTTCGGCGCGATCGACCTGCCCCTGCTCGACGCCGGGCTGTTCACGATCACCGGCATCGGGGCGACGAAAATGGCCGGCCCGCCCGAGTGGATGGAGCTGGAAGCCCAGTATCTGCGCCGCCTCGGCGACGCCGACCGCGCCATCGTCCGCAACGGACGGCTCGAACTGACCGAAGGCGACGAGCCGTCGCTGACGTTCAGGCGCGGCGGGTCGTGACGGATCACTTGTCGTCGAGCAGCTCGACGGACTCGAACTTTCTGCCTTCGAGCATTTCGAGGGACGCGCCGCCGCCGGTGGACACGTGGCTGACCTTGTCCG
The DNA here is from genome assembly GCA_964518335.1 of uncultured Phycisphaeraceae bacterium. Classification (GTDB taxonomy): domain Bacteria; phylum Planctomycetota; class Phycisphaerae; order Phycisphaerales; family Phycisphaeraceae; genus CAZFDT01. The sequence goes on along the minus strand of CAZFDT010000043.1, from coordinate 7,161 downwards.
CCAGGCCGAACTGCTCGATGGCCGCCGCGCTGTCGCCTCCGCCGATGATGGTGGTCGCCCCCGCTGCAGTGGCCTTCACCAGGGCGTCGGCGACGCCGCGCGTGCCCTTGTCGAACGGGGGCATCTCGAACACGCCCATCGGGCCGTTCCAGATCACCGTCCTGGCCGACTCGATGATCCTGCCGAACTCGGCGATGGATTGCGGCCCGATGTCCAGCCCCATCCACCCGGCGCCGATGTCGCCCCCGGCGATGATCTTCTTGGGGCCGTCGGCCTTGAACTCGGTCGTGCAGTGTGTATCGACGGGCAGCACGATCTTCGCACGTCCGGGGGCGCCGTCCTTGGCGGCGACATCGAGAAAGCCCCTGGCCACAGGCACGTCGTTGGGATCGAGCTTGCTCGCACCCACGTCGCGCCCCTGCGCCTTGAAGAAGGCATACGCCATTGCCCCGCCGATCACAATGGTGTCCACGATCTTCATCAGGTTCTCGATCACCGGGATCTTGTCGCTGACCTTGGCGCCGCCGAGGATGGCGACGAACGGCCGGCGGGGCGAGGCGATCGCGTCGGTGAGGTACTTGATCTCCTTCTCGACGAGGAACCCGACCACGGCGTCGCCGCCGGCGGCTTTAACGGCCTTGGGCACGGCGTACATGCTCGCCTCCGTGCGGTGGCACGTGCCGAACGCATCGTTGCAGTAAACCTCGCCGTAGGAGGCGAGCTTGTTCACGTAGGCCGCGTCGTCGCCTTTCTTCTCACCCTTGTTGAAGCGAACGTTCTCCAGCAGCAGCACGTCGCCGGGTGCGAGCGCCCCGGCCTTCGCCTGGGCGTCGGGCCCGACGGTTTCGGCGGCGAAAGCCACGGGCTTGCCGATCAGCTCGCCCAGTCGCGCCGCGCACGGCTTGAGCGTGAACGCCGGCTCGGGCCCCTTGCCGCTGGGCCGACCCAGGTGCGACATCAGGATCACGCTCCCACCACGCTCCACCACGTGCTTGATCGTCGGCACCGCCATACGGATGCGCCGGTCATCGCTGATAGCCCCGTCCTCCAGCGGCACGTTGAAATCCACGCGCATCAGCACCTTCCTGCCCTTCACCGCCACGTCGGCAATCGTCTTCTTGGCCATCGCGTTGATCCTTTCTATGCTGAGCCCCGCCAGATCGCGGACATGATACAGGATCAAGCAGTGTGATGAGTAAAGCACCCTTCAGCGCCGCGACCCGCTCTTGGCATGACCGGGCGGCGCTGGCATCGGTCGCGGCCGTCACGTTGACGCTGCTCGTCCTCGGCTGGGGCGTGGCGTCCTACAAGGTCGCGCTGATCGGCGACATCCGCTACGTCGGGCACGCCGATGAGGCAGCCTATGCGGAGATGGGCCGGTCCCTGGTCGCCGGGCGCGGCTTTCGCGTGCGCCACGTGAGCGTGTTCTTCATCCCTTACGACCGGCAGATCGAGCGGCGGGAGGACCATTGGCCGCCGCTGATGGGCATGGCGATCGCGCCGTGCCTGGCGATCTTCGGGCACGAGGCGTGGGCGGCGAAGCTGCCGGCGATCGTGTTCGCGTCGATCGGGCTGCCGCTGGCCGCGGCGGGGCTGGGGCTGGCGCTGTCGCGACGGGCGTATGTCGCCCTGCTGGCCGGGCTGTGCATGCTCGCCGACGTGACGATCTTCACCGAGTCGCTCAAGACGCTGTCGGACGTGACGCTGGCGATGCTGGCCACGGCGTGGCTGGCGTGCGTGATCGGGGCGCGGTCCTGTCGCTGGCTGCACGTGGTCGCGGGCGTGGTCGCCGCGGCGGCGTTCTACACCAAGGGCTCGCACATCATCCTGCTGGGGCTGTGGCCGGCGGCGTCGCTGCTCGTCGAAGGCTGGCGCGTGTTCGCCCGGCGGTGGATTTACCTGGGCGGCGGCGCTGCAGTGGCCCTCCTGTCGCCCTGGCTCATCGCCAACGCGATCGACTACGGCCGGCCGCTGCACTCGACGCAGAACTACGTGTCGGGCTTCATCGCCGTGGACAACTGGGAGCAGCGCTTCTACCGCCCGCACTGGGGCCGCGACCTGCCCACCCTCAGCGACCGGTGGACGAAAGACCCCCAGCGGTACTGGAAGCTGGTGGAGCGCCAGCGCGAGTCGATGACGCGCTGGGGGCTGCTGGGCCCGCGCGCCGAAGCGTCGCAGTGGCGGGACATGGGGACGCTGGGCATGATGGTGGGCGACTGGCTGGCGCCCACGGAGCCCCCGCCGCGGTGGCGACGGCGTGCCGAGCCGCGCGAGCCGGGCTGGCGCCCCGGCGAGTGGCGCGATCCGGTGGCGTCGTGGTGCGGCATCCTCGGTGCGGCGACTGTCGCCGGCGCGGCGATCGCCGCGGCGGCGCACGGCACGTGGTGGTGCGTGCAGCGGGCGAGGCGGAGGCCTCGGATCACTGCAGCGGCGCACGCGGTCGATCCGATGCTCGTCGGGCCCGTGGCGGCCATCGCGCTTACGGCCGCGGCGCAGTGGGCGTTTGTCGTGTACCTGTGGGAGGCCATGCCGCGCCTGGCGCTGGTGATGCTGCCGACGATGGCCGTGCTGGCGGCGACGGGCGCGTCGCGCGCGATCGAGTCGCCGTGGCGGTGGGTCCCTCGCTGGGGAAGCTCACTGCAGCGCTGGCACTGGGCCGCGGCTCCGCCGCTGTGCGTGCTGGCGGTGGCGCTGGCGTGGTGGCACGCCCCGGCGCTGAAGGACTATCACGTCGCCGAGGCGAATCTGCACGGCTCCCCCTACGTCGAGCAGCCGTTCTACCCCGACCTGGGCGACTGGCTGGGTCGGCACGCCCCCGACGCCGTGGTGATGTGTCGGCGTCCGTGGCAGTTGCGATTCGCCTCGCCCGACACGCTCCGCGGCGTGGGGCTGCCTTACGCCGAGCCCGGCATCATCCTCTGGATCGCGCGCTACTACGGCGTCACGCACTACCTCGACGACGAGCCGCGACCGGGCATGTACCGCTACCTCCACGGTCGCCACCCGGCGTTCGTCCGCCTCGCCGACGCGGCGCCGGCGTCGGGCAAGCTTTATCGCATCGACTGGGACCAACTCGATCCCGCCGTCCTCAAGCCGCCGCACGACGGGGCCACGCTGGACTAGGCCAGCTCGACGGTGACTGCCGCGAACGACAGCGGGGGCAACTGCAGCGTCAATCTGCCGCCGGCGGCGCTCGCCCCGTCGAGCGCGTGCCTGGCGATCACCTCGGGCTTGTCGAAGCTGTTGTGGGCCTTGGCGTCGGGGCCGGTCACGATTTCGGCGCTCATGACCCTGGCGACCTTCGCGTCGGCGACGGCGACCGTCAGATCATGCGCGGCGGCCAGGTCCCGGTTGGCGGCGAACACGTTGAGCGTGCGCCCGTCGAGAATCGCCGCCGCGTCGATGAACGGGACGCTCCCGTGCGTCTTGCCCTCGTAGTGCGGCCCGTCCACTGCAACGCGCAGCGACTCGCCCCGGCGGCGGGCGCTCATCATCTGGATCGGCCAGTAGATCGACTGCCGCAGCACCTTGTCGCCCTCGGTGAGCACCGGGGCGATCACGTTCACGATCTGGGCGATGTTGGCGATCTTGACCACGTCGGCGTGGCGGATGAAGCTCATCAGGAACCCCGCGGCGACCAGCGCGTCCTCGAGGTTGTACACCTCTTCGAGCAGGTGCGGTGCGAACTGCCCCCTTCCGTCGCCGCCGCGCTCTTTGTACCACACGTTCCACTCGTCGAAGCACAGGTACGTCCGCTTCTTGCTGCGCCGCCGCGCCTGCACCATGCGGCAGACCGCGTCCATGTGCTCGATCTGCCGGTCGAAGCTGTTGGTTGCGGCCAGGAAATCGGGCGTGTCGTTGGCGTCGTTGCCGATGTAGCGGTGCAGCGAGATGTAGTCGGCCAGGTCGCCGACGTGCTCGAGCACCTGGCGGTCCCATTCCATGTACGTGGGCAGGCCCATGCTGCACGACCCGCAGACGATCAGCTCGGCGGCGGGGTCGGTGTCGCGCATCATTTTGGCGGCCTGCTGGGCGCGGATGGCGTAGTGCTCGGCGGGGACATGCCCGAGCTGCCACGGGCCGTCCATCTCGTTGCCCAGGCACCAGAGCTTGACGCCGAAGGGCTCGCGGTGGCCGTGGGCGACGCGCATGTCGGCGTACTTCGTACCCCCAGGGCTGTTGCAGTACTCGACCCAGTTGCGGGCCTCCTCGGGCGTGCCGGTGCCCAGGTTGACGGCGAACATGGGGGTCCACTGCATCGCACGGCAGACGGCGATGAACTCGTCGGTGCCGAAACGGTTGGGCTCGATGGATTGCCACGCCAGGTCGCGGACGGTCGGGCGCTGCGCGACGGGTCCGACGCCGTCCTCCCAGTGGTAGCCCGAGACGAAGTTGCCCCCCGGCCAGCGCATGGCGGTGAACCCCAGCGGCCGCAGCGCGTCGAGCACCGCCGGACGCGGCGACGCCGTGTCGGGATCGACCACCCCGTCGTACACCGCCCGGCCCAGATGCTCGAGGAATCCGCCGAAGAGGCGCTCATCGACCGGGGCGATCCGAAACGCGGTGTGCAAGTGCAGCGTGGTGGCGGGCATGGCGGTGGGCTCCCTTCTTCGTCATTCTCGCCCAGCGGGGGCAGCGGTCACATGACGATTATGCGGGTTTGGCAGATAAAATCCATTCTCAGTGGCGGCCGCGGCGCAGCCGCCTCTTGTGGGCGAACGAAAGAGAAGGCGGCTGCGCCGCGGCCGCTACGCGGGGAACACCGCTACACTACCCATCCGTGAGCGATCAACCCGACAATCCGTTGCGGAATATGCAAGACGCCGCGGGGGCGGAGTGGATGTCCTACGGCGACGTGCCCATCGTGGCGACGTTCGGCGAGTACGAGGCGGAGTACGCGGCGATCCATCGGCACGTGGCGATCCTGCACCGGCCGCAGCGCGGGGTGCTGCGCCTGACGGGCGCCCAGGCCGATCGCCTCGATCTGCTGCACCGGATGATGACCCAGGACATCCGCGCGATGGCCGGGGGCGCGTCGCGTCGAACGCTGCAGTTGAACGACAAGGGTCGGATCGTCGCCGACGCCATGGTGCATCACGGCGAGGCCGACACGTGGCTGGAGCTCGACGCCTGTGACGTGGACGGGCTCAGGACGTTGCTGGAGGGCCGGATCTTCGGCGAGGACATCGCCATGGAGGACTGGTCGTCGAAGCGGACGTCGGTGACGCTCCTGGGGCCGGGCGCGTGGCAGGCGGCGGGGGTGTCGGCGCTGGACGCGGGGACGCACCATGTGCTGCAGTTGTCCGGCCATCTGGTGACGGCGTATCGGCGCGACCTGGGGCGATCGCCGGGGCTGCACCTGCTGATCCCCACGGAGGGCGTGGCGAAGGTGTACCAGGGACTGCTGGACGCGGTGGGGTACGAGCCGGTGGAAGCGCCCGATGCGGACTACGCGGCGCGGCGGCGGGTGTCGCTGCGTGGCCGGCCCGTCGGTTGGCTGGCGTACAACACGGCGCGGGTCGAGGCGGGCGAGGCGCTGTTCCACGTGGATTTCGGGCCCGATTCGCTGCCGCACGAGATCGGCGCGGCGGCGTTCGCCGAGGCGGTGCATCTGAGCAAGGGCTGCTACCTGGGCCAGGAGATCGTCGCGCGGATGCAGAACCTGGGCCATCCGCGGAAGGTGCTGGTCGCCGTGCGGTTTGCCGACGATCGCATGCCGGTGGGCGGCGCGCAGGTGTTCGACGAGGACCGCGCCACGGCGATCGGGGTGGTGACGAGCAGCGCGGTGTCGCCGCTGCTGGGCAACGTGGCGATCGGGCTGGCGGTGATGAAGTGGGGCCGCCACGCGCCGGGGACGAAGCTCACTGCAGCGGCGGAGGGCGCGATGGTCGCGGGGCAGGTGGTGGCTGGGTTCAGCTCCCCTTGTTGAGGGCGAGCTGCTTGGCGTCGAAGTTGAACGGCGGGCCGGTGAGGATGACCGGCCAGCGGGTGATTTCGGCGGAGAAGCGGTCCCAGTTGGGGTCGAACTGGGCGGGCGTGCCGGGCAGGTCGCGGGCGTTGGGGTTGACCTCGCTGACGCAGAATCTCAGGAACGAGTCGGCGATGTCGAGCATGGCGCGGTGCTCGGCGGTGGCCGAGGGCGGCGAGTTGCCGCGCAGCGCCTGGGCGGACACCGCCAGGTACATGTACGACACGCGGGCGATCGAGGAGAGCAGCGCGGCGTTGATGGGCTTGCCGTTGGCCTTGGCGGTGGCGACGTCGGTGACGACGGGCGTGTACAACCGCCGCAGCGCGTCGGCCTCGGGCCCGACCGACAGGCCCGCGTCCTTGGCATGCGCCGCCACCCGCGCATCGAGCACCACCAGCAGTGCCGGACCCGCCTCCGGAATCGTCAGGCTCACGATGCTCGGCAGCAGCTTGCGCATCACGTGCTCGGACGGCTCGGCCTCGGCGGCCTTCACCAGCGCGTCCAGCAGCGACTTCTGATCCGTGGCCGTCAGCTTCAGATTGGGGTCGCGCTTGGCCAGGTTCTCCGGCAGCGCCTCGACCGCCTTGGATGCCCAGTACCGCACCGAGATGTTCTTCTGGTTGCCCAGCGCCGTCTTGATCACGTCGATCGCGCCCGCGTCCATCAGCCGGTGAGCGACGATCATGGCGTTGAGCCCGATCACCGGGTCTTCCGTGGTGACGACGGCCAGGAGATTGCGGCTGACTGAAGAGGAGTAGGCGTTGAGGAAGATGGGCGTGCCGCGGCGATCGATGGGTGCGACGAGTTCGTCGCGGCCGCGGATGGCGTTCTCGGGGCTGCCGCTGGTGAGCACGCCGACCCAGTGGCGGACGTACTCTTCGATGACCTTGATCTGCTCGCCGGAGAGTGGTGTGGTGGTTCGCTCGATTTCGACGGGCAGGCGAGGCCCGGTCGGCCCGATCTGCGCCGCGGCGGGGGCGAGGAGCGTTGCCGACCACAGCAGCGCGACGACAAGACCACAGATCCATCGCATGGGCGAATGCTCCGAGGGGCGTGCCCCGGCCGCGGCCACCACCGCGACCGGTCGGTCGAAGGTATCAGCGTCGCGGGAGGGTGTCAATCATCCTACGCGGCAAATCAGGGTAAACGCATGTAGCCACCAATAAGAGGACACATTTGTCGTTTGCGCTCTT
>CAZFDT010000042.1:0-44316 GCA_964518335.1 uncultured Phycisphaeraceae bacterium | reverse complement strand
GCACATCCCGCGACCATGGATCACTCAACTGGGGTAAATGTCTTCACCCTGCGGTCCTGACGACCAGTCTGGCGAGCCCCGCCCTGTCGCGTTACGCTTTCGCCACGCGATGTCCTTCACCACCGTCACCTTTCTGGTGTTCCTGGCCATCGTGTGGTCGCTCTATTGGCTCATCCGGGTGCGCACCGCGCAGAACGCGCTGATCGTCATCGCCAGCTACTTTTTCTACGCCTGGTGGGACTGGCGATTCTGCTCACTCATGCTCATCAGCTCGGCGGTGGACTACCTCGTCGGCCTGGGCCTGGGACAGACCACGCGCCCGGCGGCGAGGCGGCTGCTCGTGGCGCTGAGTCTTCTGGCCAACCTCGGACTGCTGGGGTTCTTCAAGTACTACAACTTCTTCATCGAGAGCGCGACGGCTCTTATGCAGTCGATGGGCTTTTCCGCGGCCCACCTTCCGGGGGCGCTGCAGATCGTGTTGCCGGTGGGCATCAGCTTCTACACGTTCCAGACGCTCAGCTACACGCTGGACGTGTATTGGGGGCGGATGAAGCCGACGCGGTCGGCGATCGATTTCCTCGCTTACGTGTCGTTTTTCCCGCAGCTCGTGGCCGGCCCGATCGAACGAGGGTCGCACCTGCTGCCGCAGTTCCACGAGCCGCGGCATTTCGATCCGGCGTTCGCCCGCGACGGGCTGCGGCTGATCCTGTGGGGCTTCGTCAAGAAGCTCGTGCTGGCCGACAACCTGGCGCTGCTGGTGGACGGCCCGTACCGCGCCCCCGCCGACGCCAGCGGCGCTGCACTGGCCCTGGCGACCATCGCCTTCGCCTTCCAGATCTACTGCGACTTCTCCGCTTACAGCGACATCGCCATCGGCACCGCACGACTCTTCGGCTTCAAGCTCATGCGCAACTTCGCCTACCCCTACTTCTCCCGCGACTTGGGCGAGTTCTGGCGACGCTGGCACATCTCCCTGTCCACCTGGTTCCGCGATTACCTGTTCATCCCCCTGGGCGGCTCACGACGCGGACCCCTTCGCACCGCCTTCAACGTCCTGGCCACCTTCATCGTCAGCGGCCTGTGGCACGGAGCGTCCTGGAACTTCGTCATCTGGGGCGCCCTCCACGGCATCGGCGTCCTGCCCAACGTCCTGGTCAAACGCGGCCACAAGCACCGCGCCACCGACACGCCCGGCGATGAACTCGACCAGCCTCGACTGACCACCGCCCTGCGCATGATCGGCGTCTTCGCCCTCGTCTGCGCCGCCTGGGTCTTCTTCCGCGCCCGCACCCTCGCCGACGCCACCGCCATCTATCGCCGCATCTTCACCGACCCCCATTGGATCGACGGTCTCCGCGAGATCGGCCACACGCTCTTCAACCAGGACCAGCACCTGGCGACGACGCTGCACCTCACGGCGTTTGTCGTCATCGAATGGTGCTTCCGCCGTCACGAGCATCCGCTGCACGCCATCCACGCCACACGCTGGGTGCGCTGGCTGATCTACACGCTGCTGATCTACGATGTGCTGATGTTCGGCACGCAGGAGCAGGGCGCGTTCCTGTATTTCCAGTTTTAGTAGTTTGCCCCCCGTCATTGACGGGGGGTTAAATGACCATGGCCCGATTCATCCGCGACATCCTCCTGTTCCTGATGCTGCAGTTGGCGGTGATCGGCGGGCTTCTGTGGGGCTTTTACCGCCCGCGCGAGATCAACCCCGTCATCACCACGGTTCACCTCAAGCACGAGCGCCTGGCGACCGCCCCGCCGCCGCGCGTCATCTTCGTCGGCGGGTCGAACGTCCTCTACGGCATCGACGGGGAGACCGCCCGGGGCATGCTGCGACGCGAGCCGGTCAACATGGGCATGATCGCGGGCCTGCGGCTCAACTACATGCTCAACGAGGTCGAGCCGAACGTCCGCGAGGGCGACCTGGTGGTGCTGGCGCTGGAGTTTCGGCAGGTGCTTCGCCCGTTCGAGGGGCAGCGTGCGGCGACGGTGCTGGCGCAGGTGCTCGAACAGAGGCCGCAGAACATCCGCTATCTCGAATGGGGCCACGTGAAGGAGTTGCTGGACAACGGCATCCTGCCGCAACTGGGCTTTGCGGTGCAGCAGGCGAGCAAGCGACTGTCGCGGCAGGCCCGCTTTCGGCCGATCAGCGCCCCGCGCGGGTTCGGCATGAACGCCTACGGCGACCTGACCGAGCACCGCGACCAGCCCATGCGCCCTCACGTCCTGGCCGAGCGCCCGGTGCCGCGACAGATCGACGTTGCAGTGATCCAGCCGTCGATCGCCCGCATCAACGCCTTCGCCGCACGCTGCCGCCAGCGCGGCGCCACCGTCGTCTTCACCTGGTGCCCCATCCCCGACGTGCATTACGAACGCCTCAAACGCCCCATCGACAAGATAGAACAGGCGCTGCGCCAGGGCCTGGAGGTGCCCGTCATCGGCACGCCCGCCGACTTCATGTTCCCCAAGGAATGGTTCTTCGACTCGGCGTTCCACCTGGGCAGCAGCGTGGCCATCATCGAGCGCACGCGTCGTATCTGCGAAGGCGTCCTGGCGCTGCCGGACGAGCCGTGATCTGACGGGGTCACACGCCGACGGCCTGGCGCCTCTCAATTTTCGTCGTCAGGGCACCCTCGTGGGCATCGACGACGATGACGCTGCCGGGCGGAACGTCGCCGGCGAGGATGGCGCGGCCGATGCGGGTTTCCAGTTCGTGCTGGAGGTAGCGTTTGAGGGGGCGGGCGCCGTACACCGGGTCGTAGCCGCCCTCGGCGATCACGGCCTCGGCGGCGTCGGTGATCTCGATGCCGATGCCGCGATCGCTGAGCCGCCCGCGCAGGTCGGCGACCTGCAGCTCGACGATCTTCTTGATCTGGTCCAGCCGCAGCGGCTTGAAGAGCACGATGTCATCGACGCGGTTGAGGAACTCGGGGCGGAAGTGCTGGCGCATCTCGCTGAGGACGCTCTCGCGCGCGGTATTGGAGATCTCACCTGCTGCAGTGACCCCTTCGAGCAGATACTGTGAGCCGATGTTGCTCGTCATGATGATGACGGTGTTCTTGAAGTTGACGGTGCGGCCCTGGGCGTCGGTGACGCGTCCGTCGTCGAGGATCTGCAGGAGCACGTTGAACACGTCATGATGAGCTTTCTCGATCTCGTCGAAGAGGATCACGCAATAGGGCTTACGGCGGACGGCCTCGGTGAGCTGGCCGCCCTCCTCGTAACCGACGTAGCCCGGGGGCGCGCCGATGAGCCTGCTGACGGCGAAGCGCTCCATGTACTCGCTCATGTCGATGCGCACCAGGTTGTCCTCGCTGTCGAAGAGCGACTGGGCCAGGGCCTTGGCGAGCTCGGTTTTCCCGACGCCGGTGGGTCCGAGGAAGATGAACGAGCCGATGGGCCGACGGGGGTCCTTGATGCCGGCGCGGGCGCGGATGACGGCGTCGGCGACGAGCTGCACCGCCTCGTCCTGGCCGACGACGCGCTGGTGCAGCAACTCGTCGAGCTTGAGCAGTTTCTGCCGCTCGGTCTCGACGAGGCGCGTCACGGGGATGCCGGTCCAGCGGCTGACGATCTGGGCGATCTCGTCCTCGGTCACTTCCTCGCGCACGAGGCGCCCTTCCACGGGCTCGGCGTCGCCTGAGCCTAACGACGCCAACTGCTTTTCCAGCTCGGGCAGCTTGCCGTACTTAAGCTCTGCCGCCTTGTTCAGGTCGTACTGGCGCTCGGCCTGCTCGATGGCGTGCTTGGTCTGCTCGATCTGCTCGCGCAGTTCGCGCTCCCGGCCGACGCTCTTTTTCTCGTTCTCCCATTGGGTGCGCAGCGCGTCGGCATCGTGGCGCAGGTCGGCGAGCTCCTTTTGCAGCGCGCTCAGACGCAGGCGGCTGGGTTCGTCCTTCTCCTTCTTGAGCGCGGCTTCCTCGATTTCGAGCAGCATGACGCGCCGCGTCAGGGCGTCGAGCTCGGCGGGCATCGAGTCCATCTCGGTGCGGATCATCGCGCACGCCTCGTCCACCAGGTCGATCGCCTTGTCCGGCAGAAAGCGATCGGTAATGTAGCGGTGGGACAACTGCGCCGCGCTGACCAGTGCCGCGTCCTGGATGCGCACGCCGTGATGGACCTCGAATCGCTCCTTGAGCCCGCGCAGAATCGAGATGGTGTCCTCGATGCCGGGCTGATCGACGAGCACGGGCTGGAAGCGTCGTTCGAGGGCGGCGTCCTTCTCGATGTGCTTGCGGTACTCGTCGAGCGTCGTGGCGCCGATGCAGTGCAGTTCGCCGCGCGCGAGCATGGGCTTGAGCATGTTGCCCGCGTCCATACTCCCTTCGGCCTTGCCGGCGCCGACGATCGTGTGCAGCTCGTCGATGAACAGGATGACACGGCCCGCGGAAGTCTTGATCTCGTTGAGGACCGCCTTCAATCGCTCCTCGAACTCGCCCCGGTACTTGGCGCCGGCGATCAGCGAGCCCATATCGAGGGCGAAGATCGTCTTGTCCTTGAGCCCCTCGGGCACGTCGCCGCGGACGATGCGGTGGGCCAGGCCCTCGACGACGGCGGTCTTGCCGACGCCCGGCTCGCCGATGAGCACGGGGTTGTTCTTGGTCTTGCGGCTGAGAATGCGGACGGTGCGGCGGATTTCCTCGTCGCGGCCGATCACGGGGTCGAGCTTGCCGGAGCGGGCCAGGTCCACCAGGTCGCGGCCGTAGCGTTGCAGGGCCTCGTAGGTCGCCTCGGGATCGGCGCTGGTGACGCGCTGGTTGCCGCGCACCTGCGTCAGAGCCTGCAGGAACGCGTCGCGCGTGACGCCCAACTGCGTGAGGATGTTCCTGGCCGGCGTCGGGCGTCCGGCAAGCACGGCCAGCACCAGGTGCTCGACGCTGACGTATTCGTCCTTGAGCCGCTGGGCCTGTTTCTCGGCATCGACGAAAAGCTGCTGCAGCTCCTGGGTCACTGCAACAGTGCCCGGCCCGGCGCCGGGGCCGGACACGGACGGACGCTTGTCCAGCTCGCGCTGCAGCTCGCGCACGACGACGTCGGCCGGCCGATCCAGCTTGGCGAGCAGGCGGGGCACCAGGCCGTCTGACTGCGCGCACAACGCCAGCAGGAGGTGCTCGACATCGACCGCCTGATGGCCGCGCTCGACGGCAACGCGCTGAGCGTCCTGCAGGGCCTGCTGGGTTTTCTGGGTGAATCGGTTGGGGTCCATGGTGTTCTCCACTTAGCCCCCGGTCACTGACTGGGGGCTAAATGTCAGTGGCGCGGGTTGAGTGTCGATAGCTCCTTAAGCTGTTCGTAGAGCTTGCGCTCGTGTTCGCTGAGCGTCTTGGGCACGACGATCATGACGCGGGCCAGCAGATCGCCCGGGGCGGCGTCCTTCTTGCGGGCGGGCATGCCTTTGCCGCGGAGACGCAGCTTTGCGCCGCTCGACGTGCCGGGCGGGATCGTCAAGGTCACGAACCCATCCATGGTGGGCACGTCAACCTTGGTGCCCAGCGCGGCGTCGGCAGGAGTCAGCCGGACATCGGCGATCAGGTCGCGCCCATCGAGCGCGAACGTCGCGTGCGGCGCGATGCTGAAGCGGAGCACCACACCCTGGCCGCGCAGGCGAATCCGCGATCCGTCGGCCGTGCCGACGGGAATCTTCACCTCGACGGTCTTGCGTCCGCCGGCAGTGTCCTGCAGTTGCAGTTGCCTCGTCCCGCCGTGGAATGCCTCTTCGAGGCTGATCGTGATCTGCGCCTCGTGCTCCACGGGCTGGGCGTCGTGACCGTCGAACGGCGAAGCGCCGCGGGGGTGGCCCGACGGACGGCCACGACCCATCTGGCCGAACAAGGCCTCGAAAAAGTCGCTGAACTCCCCGCCCTCGAAACGAAAGCCCTGCCCGCCGCCGGGCCCGCCCGGACCGCGAAACTCAAAGTGCATGTTCTCCCAGCCCGAGCCCGGCGGCGGGCGGAACTCCTGCCCCGCCTTCCAGTCGGCGCCCAGCTCGTCGTATTTGCCCCGCTTCTCCGCATCGCCCAACACCTCGTACGCCTCGTTCACCTCGCTGAAGCGCTGGTTGGCGTCGGCGGCCTTGTTGCGGTCCGGGTGATACTTCTGCGCCAGCTTGCGATAGGCGCGCTTGATCTCGTCGGGCGAAGCGGTGCGCTTGACGCCGAGGGTCTCGTAATAGTCCTTGAACTTCACGGGCATAGAACAGCTCCCGAGCAGAGTGTGCAAACCCCCTGCCGCGATCAGGCCCGGACAACAGCGGAGTTTCCGCGGTTTGGAACGGGGGGCCCTGCCTACTTGGCAGCCGCGGCGTCCAACTCCTGCGAAAGCCGCACCGCCAGATCGGCCGCCACGGCCGGGGCGCCTGACAGGATGTTATGCCGCTCAGCCGGATCGGCGTGCAGATCGAAGAGCTCGCTGGGCACGCCGTCGCACGTGACGAGCTTGTGCCGGCCGTCACAGATCAGTCGCCAGCGGCCCAGGCCCGACACCTGCACCGTCCGCTTCGGGCCATCGCCCAGCAGCGGCCTGGCGTCCCATGCCGCCGGCGTGTCAAGCCCGACGCACTGCAGCAGCGTGGCACTGATATCAATCAGCTCCACCGGATCGTGCCGCACCTGCCCGGCGGGCACGCCCGGCCCCGCCAGAATCAAAGGCACATGCACCGAGCCCTCATACGGCAGGCACTTGTACCACCGGCCGTGGTCGCCCAGCATCTCGCCGTGATCGCTGGCGAACACGATGACCGTGCGCTCCAGCTCGCCGCGCCGGTCCACTGCAGCGATCAGCCGGCCGACCCATTCGTCGATGCCTTCGATCATGGCCGCATACGCCCGGCGCAAGGCCTGGTCATCCTGCGGCCCCATTTGCCCGGCGCCGGGGATCGGCGGCGGAAACGTCACATCGGCGTAGCGGCTGAGCAGCTCGGCGGGCGGGTCAAACGGCTCGTGCGGGCCGGGGAAATTGACCCACAGGAACCACGGCTCGGCTTCCCCATTTCCGGGAGCCGCCCAGCGATCGAGAAACGCTTGGGCCGCCTGACCACAAAAATCGTCGGTGTAGTGCTCGCGCGGCAGGGGCGTCGGACTGGCGTCGATCACTTTGCCTTCGCCTCGCAGAAGCTCGCCGCGGCGGCGGTAATCAGCGACGTGGGCAGCGACGTGACCAGCTCGATGCAGGTGCGCCATGTACGCGTCCTGCGGGCGATCCTTGCCGCTGTGGACCGCGTCGTGCTTGCCCGCCTGGTGGCACGCTTGCGTGAACCCCAGCCGCCCGATGTGCTGCGTCCAGCCGTCAAGGCCCTTCCACTGGCCATGCTTGCGCAGGTCGGGCTTGCCGGTCACGGCAACACGGTAGCCCTGCTCGCGCAGCATCTTGAACACGTTGGGTCGTGCGGGATCGAGATCGACGCGATTGTCCGGCACGCCGCAGCGGTCGTAGCGCATGCCGGTGGCCAGACACGCGCGGGCTGGGGCGCACAGCGGCGAATTGGTGCGGCACTGAGTGAACTGCGCGCCGCGGGCCGCCAGCGCGTCGATGTGCGGCGTGCGCACCGGAACCTTGCCATACGGCGATGTGACGCACCCCAGCCAGTCCCACCGCCACTGGTCGGGGAAGAGAAAAAGGACATTGGGCGGACTGCTGCTCACAGCGCTTGCGCCTCGTGCTGCTCGACGGGGGCGAGTTCGGGCCCAAGGCGATGCTCCGGCGGCAGCGGCGCGAGGCGGGCACGATACTCATCCAGGCGATCGCGAACCAGCCCACGGTCGATCAACTCGCGCTCCGACACGGCGCCCAAATCGCCGATCGCCAGCAGATGTGCGTCCAGTTCGCCACGCAATCGCGCCAGCGTGTCGGCGTGGGCGGGATCGGCGGCAAGATTGTGCACGTTCGCCGGGTCGGCATCGCAGTCGTACAACTCCTCGGGCGGCTTGCGGTCGGCCATGAACAGCGCCGCGGCACCCGACAACCGGCCCGCGGCGCGAAGACGTCGCATCACCTGCATCGTCTCCATCCGTTCCGCATAAATGTTATGGACAGCATAGGGAATCGCCGTAAACGTGTTGCGAACGTAGCGCCACCGCGCATCGCGCACGGAGCGCACATGGTCGAACGCCTCGTCCATGCGGTCGCGCCCGCTGAACGCGTACTTGCGCCGATCGCCGCCCAAGGCGCGGCCTTCGTAATCCGCCGGTGCCTGGACGCCCGCGAGCGAGAGGATCGTCGGGGCAATATCGACCCAACTCACCAGTTCGTCGCTCACGCGACCGTCGGTCTGCCCCGGCATGCGAACGATCAGCGGCAGGTGAAGCCCGGCTTCATAGCACCACCGCTTCTCGCGCGGCTGACCCCGGCCGTGATCGGTCAGGTAGATCACGATCGTGTTGCCCGCACCCCCGGAATAGGGCGACTGGTCCAGTGCAGCGAGAACCCTGCCGACCTGTTGGTCCTGGATCGCCAGCGCGTCGTAATACCTCGCCAGGCACTGGCGCGTCTCGGGCACGTCGGGCAGGTAGGGTGGCACGCGCACGGTCGCCGGATCGCTGCGGCGCTCGGCGGGCAGTTCGGGGATGAGCTTGTCGCGCTCGTTGCACGCGGCCCAGCCGTCGTCGTGGTTGTGCGACCACATGGTGCTTTCGTGCGTGACGCCGAAGTTTCGGAAGAGGAAGAACGGCTGGTGGGGCAGCGTGCCGTGGGCCAGTTCGGTGAGCCAGTCGTGCTGGGCGTCGCGCCATGCGGTGGGGCCGCCGGGCGTGGTGTCGGGGTCGAAGTTGAAGTCGGTCTTGGTGTGCCAGTTGACGAAGTAGCCGGCGTCGCGAAGCTCGTGGGTGAACAGGCGGGGCGGGTGGAGCAGGGTGGACCGCATGTGGTGCGTGCCCAGCGACCAGGGGTATCTGCCGGTGACGATCGTCGCGCGCGACGGGGCGCACACCGGGCCGGTGGTGAAGGCGTGGGTGTAGCGTGTGGCCTGCGAGGCCAGGCGGTCGAGGTTGGGCGTGTGTGCGTCGGCGTCGCCGTAGCAGCCCAGGGTC
This sequence comes from uncultured Phycisphaeraceae bacterium, assembly GCA_964518335.1. Taxonomy (GTDB): domain Bacteria; phylum Planctomycetota; class Phycisphaerae; order Phycisphaerales; family Phycisphaeraceae; genus CAZFDT01. Next base: position 35,284 of record CAZFDT010000042.1, on the reverse strand, counting down.
AGGCCGGTGTCTTCGCCGACGAGCATGATGATGTTGGGTCGTTGAGCAGACATAGTCTGCTCAGCATAGCGATTCACGCTTCCAACAGTTCTGCGATGGCGAGCCCGGCTTCGCCGGCGATGCTGTAGATCAGAAAGGTTCTACCTTCGTCTACGAACACCGCGGGGTCGCGCAACTCATGCACCGCATGATGCACGCCGCCGGCCCGTGAAACGCGGATCGGCTCGGCGGCGCCTTCCCAATTGTGCTCGGGCCGAAGCAGCGATTCACGTTGCGTGATGCGCCACGAACGCCAGTCGTCGGTGAGGGGTACGACGCCGTGGAGAATGTGCTCGGGCTCATCGCCGAAGCGGCTGTAGAACACGTGCAGCACCTGGCCGCGCACCAGCGTCGCCCAGTGCCGGCCGCTGTACTCGAGGTAGGCAAAATCGTCGGTGAACGACCAGCCGTCGCCCTCCGCCGCGGCGCGGTGCAGCCGCCCGGCCTTCGCGATGCCGTAACGCACGCCTGCAAACTCGAACACGCGCAGGTACGACTCGACCGGCAACACGCGGTCGTGCGTCCACTGCAGCCCATCGTGCGAAATCGCGATCGCCGCGGGCTGTTCGACGCGCCGGGCTGGCACAACCGCGCCGCAGCCGTGGTACACCATCACCAGCCGGCGATTTGCCGCATCCACATGTACGTCCGGCGAAGCGATGTGGTGACTGAACGGCGTCTGGGGCAACTGCAGCGAACCCGGCGCATGCACCTTCCACGGGCCTTCAATCGCGTCGGCGTACGCCAGCCGGATGAATGAGCCCTGGTGATGGGCGAAGCAAAGGTAATACCGGCCCAGCGGCCGCTCGACCCACGCGGGAGCGCGGATCAGCGACGGCCCGTTGATGTTGCCGTGTCCGTGCTCGGTCAACGACGGGTGCGAGGCGGGCGTGACGATGGGATTATGCGGCAGGCGCCGAGCTCACATGCGACAGAGGATATCAACTCAGCGGGGTGCAGAACCACGCGCTGCCGGTGGGCAGATCGACTTCCTGGAGGAGGTGGAGTTTCAGGGGCAGGTCGGTGCGGCCGATGAGGGGTGTCACGAGGTCGGCGCGGTCGGTGAACAGATGCAGTCGCGGCCGGGCCGCGTCGTTGAGCGCGTGGGGCCGGCTGGCCAGGGCGAGCAGGTGGCGATGCTCGCGCGACCAGGCCTCGGCCTCGATGAGTTCGAGCAGCGCCGCGCGCACGCCGTCGCCGTTGCCGTCGCGATCGAAGCTGTGCCGCTTGAGCAGGTGCAGTTGTCCGGTGGCGTCAAGCATGAACTGCACCGAGCCATGTCGCGGGCAGCGGGCCTCGATCGCCACGCCCTCGAGGGCTCCGCCGGCGGTGTCCAGGAGCATGCTCGCCAAATCGGGGTCGTCTCCGATCGCCGCGGGCTTGGCGACGGAGGCGGGGACAGCGGCGGGCGCGGGCGCGGGGACGGGGGCCGGCTCAGGGGCAGGGGCAGGCCGAGGCGACGCCATCGGGGCAGGCGGCTGCTGAGCCTTGGACTTGATCGGCGGTTGCGGTCTGGCGACAACGGCCGCGGGCTCGCGCCGCGCCTGCGGCCTGGGCGGACGCACCGCATCGGCGATCCGCGGCTTGACCTTCGCCTCGACCTCCACAGGCGCCGCGATGGCCGGCAACGATGGCATCACCGCATCAAACAGCGCCGCCAGCGCGGGCCACACCGCAGGCGTCAACGCAAAGCTGCCCAACTGTTTCACATTCACCGGACCCATCCGCTGCAGATGACCCACCAGCGGAGCGGGCGCTTTGAGGAACTCGCTCGCCGTCGCGTTGATCTTCGCCGCCGCCGCCCGGCTGGCCGCCTCGTCGCTGCCCATGAGCATCAAGCCCAGGCTCGGCGGACCGTCCTTGACCTGCACCGACTCGAACGACTGCTTCAGCAAGCGGTACGCGGCAACGGTCGCCATGTCGTCGGTCCCCGTCAACAACGTCCACAGCCTCATCGCGCCCAGGTGGCTGCGGGACGTGTCGCCCAGCAGGTTCACCAGGATCATCCGCACCGGCGTCGGCTGCAGACGCAGCAGCACGTTGAGCATCTCCACGACGGGCACGCTCTCGTCGCCGGCGTCGGCCGCGGCGGCGAACTCGAACCCGGACAGCGCGTTGCTTCCGCCGGGCTGAATCAGCTCGGCATCGACCCGCTGATCGTCCGCGTGCAGGATCACCACCGGCCCGTGCTCGTCGGCCAGGAGCTGGGCGTATTGCGTCAGCCACGGCCCGCCGAAGCCCGGCAGGTTGCCCAGCAACGTCGCCTCGACCACCGCCTCCACGGGCGCGGCGTCGATCTCGAACGTCCCCGAGTCATCGGTGACCGGCGCGGCCACCGCAGCCGAGGGCTCGGGATGATCCTCATCGTCGCGGCGCAGACGCAGGCGCGGCGGCTCGTCGCCAGACTCGGGACGACGCGGCGGCGGCACACGCTTGGGCGCCAGCCGGATCGGCGCCGGTCCGTTCAACTGATCGGACATCCCAGGGGCAGCGCCGCCGGGGCGCACGGCAGCACCCGTCGTCCCCGTTCCCGTCAGGAACAGGTCCGCCAAGGCATCGAGCGTCTCTTCCGTGCGCGTGTCGTCCATGGGGAAGGCGGGCCGGGTGTCTGGGTGTCAGGGTTGCCTATGTGTCCAGGTTCTATACCAGACCACCAGACACCTGGACCACCAAACTACTCGTCTTCGATTTCAACCACGTTGTTCAGTTCGCCAAAGGGGTTGCACTCGACGTAGCTGTTGTAGGGGTCCTGGACCCATTGGCCGTTGACGACGAGGCGGTACTGGTAACGGCCGGGCGGGACCTGCACGGTGCATTGCCACACGCCCAGCGAGTCGTCGCGGGTCATGGGCGTGCGTTCGGGCTCCCAACTGTTGAAGTCGGCGGCGATCTGCAGTCGGCGCACGTCGGGCTTGCTGGGCTGAACGAAGAGCAGGCCCTGCGCGGTGGACCGCACGCCGTAAAGGCGGGCGAGCTTTTCGGCGGTGCTTCGCGCCGGCGGCGGCGCGGGCGGCGCGGCGGTCGAAACCAGCGTGCTGCGCGTGTCGATCAGCGGCTGATGGATCGCCGGCCCGACCTCGCGCGCCACCTCGGTGTCGCCCGCCAGTCGTGCCGACAACTGCGCGGTTCGCGTCGCCAGGGCGCGGGCCCGTTCGACGAGTTCAGCGGCGCGGCTCATCGCCGGGCTCGGGCGCGCGTCGCCCGTCGTGCCCGTCGGTGCCAAGGCCTCGATGTCGGCCTGCGCCGACTCCGGGGGCTCGGGTGGGTTGGCGATCAGCCAGCGCGCCAGCTCCTCGAAGTCCTGCATCCCGCGGCTGGCGGGGTCGTATTCGGTGATCGGCTGCCCGAAGCTCGCCGCCTCCTTCAGCTTGGCGTTGAAGTTGACCACCACGGGCAGCAACTGCTCGCCAAACTGCTTCTTCAGCTCGCCGAGAATCTCGCGCGCCAGCTTCGTGCGCACGTCGTACATCGTCGCCAGCACCTTCGACCGGATGCGGTGATTGGCCCGGCGCACGAGCATGTTCAACGTCGCCTGCTGCTTGATCGCCCCCTGCATGGCGAAGTACCCGGTCTCGACGGGGATGAGCACCTCGTCGCTGGCGCGCAGGGCGTTGAACGTGATCAGCCCGATCGACGGCGGGCAATCGATGATGCAAAAGTCGTAGCGATCGGCGACGGTGGACATCACCTGCATCAGCCGCCGGTCCTTGTCGGGGGCCGAGGTCAGCTCCTGCTCGATGCCCGCCAGCGCCATGGAGGAGGGCGCCAGGTCGAGATTGCGGGCGATCTGCCAGATGACATCCGCCAGCGAGATCGACCCGTCCAGGCCGTGACGCATCACGTCGGCCATGGAGCGGTCGAGCTGCGTGCCGGGCACCGCCAGGCCCAGGGCGCAGTGCGACTGCGGGTCCATGTCGATCAGGAGCGTGCGACGTCCCATCGCGGCGAGGACCGCGGCGAGGTTGATGGCGCAGGTCGTCTTGCCGCACCCGCCCTTCTGATTGATGATCGCAATCGTCCGCAAACGGCGGTCCTTCCTTCCGTGAAAGCGACGGCCCGGCGCCGCGGAGCGCAAATGTTGCGCGTGCCGTGGCGCATCCACGGAAACTTATCGGGGGCGGCGCGTGCGGGGCTTGAATATCAACGCTGGCAGACGCGCTCTTATAGGATGTGACCCACGCCGGATCTGAGGTCTTGCGAAGGTCCGGATGATCTTGCACAACGATCCGGAGCTTCGAAGACTCAGCTCCGGCGTGACGGCCATCAACTACAATCCCCCGCGATGCCGCAGCCGCTGCTCATTCTGGCCAGCCGTTCGCCGCGCCGGGCCCAGCTTCTGGCCGAGGCGGGGTTCGCCCTGCGCCAGGTCACGCCGGCGTTCGACGATCCGCCGCAGCCCGACCACAGCGACAACCCGACGCAGCTCGCCATCGACCTGGCCGAGGCCAAGGCACGCGACGTCGCCCACGCGATTCGCGGCACAGTCCACCCGTCGCGCGACGCGATTGTCCTGGCGGCGGACACCATCTGCGTCGGGCATGACGGCTCGCTGCACGGGCAGCCCGCCGACCGCGACGCCGCCCGACAGATGATCCGCAGCTTCGTCCTCAACACGCACGACGTGGTCACAGGCGTGGCCCTGCTCCGCGTGCGGGAGGACAAGGTGATCACGTTCGCCGACACCGTTGCAGTGACCTTCGGCCCGCTCGACAAGGCACAGCTCGACGACTACGTGCTCGGCGACCGATGGAAAGGCAAGGCCGGGGGCTACAACCTGTTCGACCGCCAGGCCGCCGGCTGGCCCATCACACTCGCGCCCGACGCCGACCCGACGACGGTGGTGGGCTTGCCGATGCGCAAGGTGGTCGCGGCGCTGGGGGATGCAGGCGTGCGGCCCGACAAGGGATAGCGTGTCGGGTTTCGGGCGTCGGGTCTCGGTGTCCACACACCCGACACCCGACACCCGACACCCGTGAGCTCACCGCGTGACATCCTCAGCGGCGACGACCGCGGCGTGGGCGCCAGGCTCACCCGCCTGGCGCTGCACGCGCTGGAGCCCCCCTACCGCGCTGCAGTGGCCTTGCGCAACGTCGCCTTCGATCGCCGCTGGCGCCGGGCGCACCCCCTGGGACGGCCGACCATCAGCGTGGGCAACCTCACCGTCGGCGGCACGGGCAAGACGCCCATGGTCGTGGCGATCTGCCGCAAGCTCATCGCCATGGGGCTTCGTCCGGCGGTGCTGTTGCGCGGGTACAAGTCGCACGGCGGGCGCAGCGACGAGGCCGACGAACTGCAGACCACACTGGGCGCACAGGTGACGGTGCGGGCCGACCCCGATCGCGTGCGGGCCGCCAGTGGCGTGCTCGACGCGTGCGGCGACATCGGGGCGTTTGTGCTCGACGACGGGTTCCAGCACCGGCGGGCGCAGCGCGACCTGGACCTGGTGCTGCTCGATGCGGCTCGGCCGTTCGGCGACGGGCACGTGCTGCCGCGCGGCCTGCTGCGCGAGTCGGCGGCCAACCTTCGCCGCGCCGATGCGGTGATCCTCACCCATGCCGACCTGGCCACGCCCCAGCAGCTCGACGCGACGCGACGCCAAGTGCAGCAGATCACCGGCCGACCGCCCGTCGCCCTCGTCGCCCACGCGTGGGTCGGACTCAAAGACCACCACGACCAGGTCCACGGCCTCGACGCCGTCGCCGACCGGCGCGTCATCGGCGTCAGCGGTATCGGCGATCCGACAAGCTTCGAGCGCTCGCTGCAACATCACGCCGCCGCCGTCGCCCGCATGGTTCGCTTCGCCGACCATCATCGCTACACCCAGGCCGGCCTGCGCGAGCTGTTCGATCCCGCGCTGGCCGCCAGCGCCGACGCCTTCGTCACGACGGAGAAGGACTGGGTCAAGTGGGCGCCGCTCTTCGGCGGGGCCGCCATGCCCGTGCCGGTGTACCGCGTCGTGCTCGCCCTGCAATTCCTCGACGGCGAGGCGGCGATGGATACACTGCTGCAAACCGCATGCGCCGGTGACGCGTAACGTCCCGGCCGCACCGCCCGCTATGCCCAACGCCATACCCACCCCCGACGCCCTGATCCGCACGCTCGATGCCTGGCGGCCGCGGCGCATTGTCGTGGCCGGCGACTTCATGCTGGATCGCCACGTCATGGGCAATGCCGACCGCCTCAGCCCCGACGCGCCTGTGCCGGTGCTGACGGTCGATAGCATCGAGAACTTCCCCGGCGGCGCGAGCAACGTGTGCCTGGACCTGCGGGCGCTGCGCTGCGAAGTGGCGTGCCTGGGCGTGGTGGGGCGCGAGCATCCTCAGTCGCTGTTCGGGCGCACGGGGCGCGAGGACGCAGTGGGTCAACTGTTGCGCAAGGCCCTGCGCGGCGCCGACTGCGACGTGTCGGGGCTGATCCTTTCGCCCGATCGCGTGACGACGGTGAAGTTCAACCTGGTGGGCCTGGCGCAGCACCGCCATCCGCAGAAGATGTTCCGCGTGGACGCCGAGTCGAAGGCGCCCGTGCCCCCGGACGTGGAAGCCAGGCTGCTGCGGGAGGCGAGGCGGCTGCTCAAGGGCGCCGACGCCCTGTGCATCGAGGACTACAACAAGGGCGTGCTGACGCCCGGTGTGTGCCAGGGGCTGATCGCGCTGGCGAAGAAGGCGAGGGTGCCGGTGCTGGTCGATCCCGCGGCGATCGGGGATTACCGCAAGTACCGCGGCGCGACGGTGATCACGCCCAACCGGACGGAGGCGGCGACGGCCACGGGCACGCCGTTCAGCCGCACGGGCGACGCCCGCGCGCTCGACGCCATGGCTAGGCAACTGCAGCGCGAGCTGCGCCTCGACGCCGTCGTGCTCACGCTCGACAAGCAGGGCATCCTTCTGCAGGAAAAAGGCCGCAAGCCCCGTCTCCTGCCCACGCAGGCGCGCGAGGTGTACGACGTGACCGGCGCCGGCGACATGGTGCTGGCCATGCTCGCCGCCGCCGTCGCCAACGGCGCCGACTGGACCACTGCAACACAGCTTGCCAACGTCGCCGCGGGACTGGAGGTCGAGAAGTTCGGCGTCGTGCCCATCGCGCTCGACGAGGTGCTCGTCAAGCTCCTGCAGGACCACGCCAAGCAGCAGGGCAAGCTCCGCACGCTCGACGAGCTGTTGCCGGAGCTGCGCGCCTTCCGGGGACAGGGGCGCAGAATCGCCTTCACCAACGGCTGCTTCGACATCCTCCACGCCGGGCACGTCCATTTCCTCCGCGAGGCGCGTCGGCACGGCGACCTGCTCGTGGTCGGACTCAACAGCGACGCCTCGATCCGACGCATCAAGGGCGCGCCGCGTCCCGTCAACGCCCAGGCCGATCGCATCATGGTGCTCAGCGAGCTGCAGAGCGTGGACTACATCGTGATCTTCGACCAGGACACGCCGCTGAAACTCATCGCGGCCATCAAGCCGGATGTGCTGGTCAAAGGCGCCGACTATCGGCGCGACCAGGTCGTCGGCGGCGATGTCGTCGAGAAGCACGGCGGGCGCGTCGAGCTGGTCAAGCTCGTGCCCGGCCGCAGCAGCACCAACATCATTCAGAAGACCGGGCTTCCACGCCGGACCTGAGTCTGCGAAGGTCCGGGTTCATCTCGATCCGGACCTTCGAGGACTCAGGTCCGGCGTGAGGTATCATCATCCCCATGATCGCACGCATCGAGGGCACGCTCGTGGGCATCGAAGGCAACGCCGCGCTGATCGCCACAGCCGGGGGCTTCACCTTCGCCGTGCTCGTGCCGGCGTACACCGCCGCGCGGCTGGGCGGGGCGCTGGATCAGCCGATCGCGCTGGCCACCTACTGCTTTGTCGAATCGCAGAGCCAGGGCTCGACGTTCATCCCGCGCCTGGCGGGGTTCACCACGCCCGAGGACCGCGCGTTCTACGAGCTGTTCACCACCTGCAAAGGCATCGGCCCCAAACGCGCGCTGCGCGCGATGGCCATCGCCACCGGCCAGATCGCCGCCGCCATCGCCGACCGCGACGTGACCATGCTCCAGTCCCTGCCCGAGATCGGCAAACGCACCGCCGAAACCATCATCGCCACGCTCCGCGGCAAGGTGGACCACTTCCTCGACCTGCCCGCCCCGGCAGGCGCCGCCCCGACGCGCGGCCCCTCAGCTTCCGGGGGCATCGCCCGCGAAGCGCTCGAAGTCCTCCTGCAACTGGGCGAGAACCGCACCGAAGCCCTCGCGTGGATCGACCGCGCCTTGTCCTCGACGCAGGACAAGCCCGCCGACGCCCAGGCCCTGCTCGCCATCGTCTATCGCATCAAGGCCGGGGGGTGACGGCGCGACGAACAGCCCCGCATTGGCATGACGGGGCTATGTCACACAAAGCCCCGTCATGCCAATGCGGGGCTTGCTTCACGTCGTGACGTGATCACTTCTTCCCCAGCCCGAAGCTCTGCCACTCGCGCAGGAAGCCCAGGAACTCGCGGCGATGCTCTTCCTCGTCGCCTTTGAGTTCGACGGCCAGGTCCTGTGTGACCGGATCGGCATCGTCGCCGGTGGCTTCGATGATCCGCTGATACTGGTCGATCGCGCCGTCCTCGGCTTCAATCACGCCGCGGATCACACTCTCCACGTCGAGGCCATCCTTGGGCGGCTGCAGCGACTTCTGCGTCATCTTCAGCGCCAGCGAGCCGGGAATGTTGCCGCCGAGCACCTTGATCCGCGCCGCGAGCAGCTTGGCGTGGCCCAGCTCCTCGGTCACGTCGGCGTCGAGACTCGCCTTCACGCCCTTGGCCAGCACGCCGTCGAGCTGCGTCGAGCAGGCCAGGTAATTCACCACGGTCTCCAACTCCATGTTGTAGCTGGTGATGAGCAGGTCGATGATCTGGCGGCGCTTGGCGTCGCTGAGTTCCTCGGCCTTCTTGAGCTTGGTGACTTTAGCCATCGCGATCTCCAGAAAAAAGTGCTAAGCCTTCACCAGCACCTGGGCGAACTTGTCCTCGCGGAGCATCTGATCGGTGGGGACCATGGTGATGCAGTCCCAGGGGCAGACCTGGGCGCAGAGGGTGCAGCCGATGCAGCGGGGCAGGTCGATGGAGCAATTCTGCATGACCTGGGCGTGGCGGGGGCCGGGCAGGGTGTCGATGCAATCGACGGGGCACACGCTGACGCAGGCTTCGCAGCCGGTGCACATGTCCTCGTCGAGCAGGGCGAGTTGCTTGGGCAGTTTTTTGGCCATGGCAGAGGTATTGTAGGGCCGAAGGGAAGGGGGGCAAAGACCGCGGGATCAGGCCTCCTGCCGCCGGAACACAAACCGCTGGTACAGCCACGCCAGTCCCAGCAGCGCCACGCCCAGGCCGAAGAACGACAGCACGCGATAGAGATCGCGCAGATGGGCCATGTCCCACACGAAGACCTTGGCGACCGAAAGCATGACGACCGCCAGCGACGCCCAGCGCAGCGCCGGCGAGCGCGCGACGATGCCGACGACCAGCAGCCCCACGCCGAAGATCATCCACGCGGCGGAGTAGGCGTAGTTCTCCGCGTGGGTGAGACGGTCGGCGCGGAACAGGCTCATGCTCTGGCCGTGAAAGGCGTGGCGGACCTGCAGTGTCACGAGGGTGAACAGCAGCACGAGCCCGACGACGAAGAGGGCCGAGGCCACGGGTCGAGCGTCGCGACGGGCGATGGCGATGGCGCCCAGCGCCGCGGCGGCGGGCAGGCCGTAGATGTAAAGCAGCCAGTTGATCACGGCTCGATCACCCACGGCCTCGAACCGCCACAGCGGGTTGAGTGCCAGGCACACCAGCGCGGCCACGATGATCGAGCCGGCCGCGGCGATCAGGCCTCCGCACCTCGACAGCAGCGGCGAAGGTCGCCGACGCGACATCAGCAACATGCCCACCCCCATGCCCGTCCACGCCAGGGCGTAGGTCGCCAGCTCCACCAGCGACACGGTGTCGGCGTCCAGTTGCGCGCGGTGAAACCCATGCCGCACCATGAGCGTGATCATCGCCAGGGCAAGTGCAACGGCGACCAGCGTGAATACTTTGCCGATATCGCCGTCCTCCGCCTCGGCGTCGCCGCCGACGCGCCAGGCAGCGACGATCATCGCCACGACCGGGATGCCGTAGCCGTAGAGCAGCCAGTTGAGCACCGGCCACGCGCCGATGGGGTACTCGAGCACCGCGGGGTTGAGCAGCAGGCGGACGACGACGCCGACGGTCAGCGCCATGGCCGCCCAGCGCATCGCCGGCACGCCCAGGCGCCGGCCGATTTCGATCGCCGCGGGCACGAGCAGGGCCCAGGCCACAGCGATCCACTGGCGCTCGAGCTCCAGCGGGACGGCGGCGGCGAGGAAGCCGATCGCACCCAGCAGCAGCGCCGCGCTCGCGGCGGGAAGGGATCGTCGCAGGACGGGCCACGCTGCCGCCGCGTACGTCACGGCCAGCCCCAACGCCGTCACGCCCCAGAACCGCTCGAAGGGCAAGTGCAGCACGCCCCACCACGCCAGCGTGAAATACGTCGCCGCGGCCGCCACCGACAGCGCCGCCCACGAGCCCTGATGCCGGCGAGCGATCCACAGTCCCGCGTAGCCGCCGCCGGCGTAGAGCACGCCGAACGTCGCCACCACGGTGTTGAACGCGAACTGGTCGGGTGCGTCCGAGCCGTACATCAGCAGCACGACCGCCCCGGCCGCCGCCGCCAGCCACGCCAGGGCATGGTTGCGCGCATCGAACATCGCCACCGCCAGGCAACCGCCGCCGAGGATGCCGAAGTACACCCACTCGATGGTCGTGAACGTGCCCACGGGCAGCATCGCCCCGCCCAGCAGCATGCCCGCTGCAGCCCCCGCCCAGCGCACGGCCGCACGCAGGATCGCATCGGCCTCGTCCGCCGCCGCGCCCAGCGGCGCCAGCACGAACGCCGCCCCTGTCCCCAGCAGGAACAGCCCCAGCGCCGTCTCGTCGCCCGGGGCGTAGAGAAACGCCAGCCACGCCGCCACCCAGCCGTAGCCGCACACCAGCGTCAGCAGCGTCAGCGGCCACCACGCGCGGCGGCGCGTCACCAGCAGCAGCGCCAACTGCAGCACAAACAAATACCCGAAGAGCATCGACGCCGACCGCTCGCCCGTGCTGACAATCGCCGGGGTGAGGAAGCCGCCGGCCAGGCCCAGGATCGCCACGAGCTGGCCCTGGCGCAGCGACAGCACCACGGCCGCGCCCGCCACCGCCGCCATCGCGGCGAAGCCCAGCGACGGCGGCAGAAGCTTCTCGACGTGGACCGCCGCCAGCAGGGCCGCAAACAACGTCGCCACACCTGCCGCCGACAGCGCCTGGGCGATCCGCCTGTACCGCCGCAGCATCACTTCGCCCGCGCCGATCATGCCCAGGCCCGCGAGCACGGCGATGCTGATGCGCACCGGCGCGGTGAGGATGCTGTTGTCGAAGGAGTACTTGACCAGGTACCCGCCCGCCAGCGCCAGGGCCACTGCAGCGATCCACACGAACACGCGCAGGGTGAGCTTTTCTTCGAGCGAGGCCTTGGCCGCCGGTGGCTTGGCGACGGGCGGCGACAGCGAGTCGGTCTTGACAGCGACGTGCTGTGGCGGCGCCGCCGGTGTCAGTGGCAAGGGTGGCGGCGCGATCGTCGCTTGTCTTGTTTTCGCCTCGACAAGCTCACGCAGTGGCGAGGCTGCAGGCGAAGAGGGAGCAGAAGCGGGCTCTTGCGTCGGCGAGGATGGCGGCGGCGACGCTTGGGGGGCCTGCACCAGGTTCTGCAGTCGCGCCAGCGCCGCCGAGATCACGTCCAGGCGCCGTTGCAGTTGCTCGGCCCGCGCCGACTCGCGCAGCGCGCGATTCCACGCCGCAAGGGCGAAGCCGAAGGCGATCAACGACAGCAGCAGCGTCAGTCCACCGGTCATGTGAGGCCCCCGCGGGGAGCGCGTGGCCACAGCATAGCCATTTCCATGCCGCATGCCCGTTTGCCGGGGCGGCGCGTTATGCTGCGATCATGCGATACGCCCTCATCCTCGCCGGCGGGTCCGGCACGCGGCTGTGGCCCATGTCCACGCGGGCTTTGCCCAAGCAGTTGATCCCGTTCGTCGGGGGCAGGAGCCTGCTGCAGATCGCCTTCGAGCGTTTGCGTGGCCTGCTGCCCGACGAGCAGGTGTACGTGTGCGCCGGTGAGGCGATGCGTCAGGCGATGACGCGGGCGTTGCCGGGGTTTGACGAGGACCGCTTCATCGCCGAGCCCGAGGGGCGCGACACGCTTAACGCCGTGGCCCTAGGCAGCGCGGTGCTGGGACGCGACGATCCCGACGCCGTGGTCGCGGTGTTTACCGCCGATCACATCATCGAGCCGATCGAGGATTTTCAGCGGATCGTCGAACAGGGCTACCGCATCGCCGAGACGCGCGACCGGGCGATGGTGACGTTCGGGATCGCCCCGACGCACGCGGCGACGGGTTATGGCTATCTCGAACTGGGCCGGCCCCTGGAGATCACGCCCGAGCACCATGCCTTTGTCGTCAGCCGGTTCAAGGAGAAGCCCGATCTGCACACGGCCCAGCAATACCTGCACGCAGGGCCCAACCGCTACCTGTGGAACAGTGGCATGTTCGTCTGGCGTGCCGACACGCTGATGGACTGCGTGCGGCGGTACGCCCCGGCCACTCACGAGGGCCTCATGCGCATCGTCGAGGCGTGGGACACGCCGCGGCACGACGCCGTGCTGCGGGACACGTACGCGCAGTTGAAGAAGATCAGCGTGGATTTCGCGGTGATGGAGCCGGCGTCACAGGACGCCAGCGTGACGGTCGCCGCCGTGCCGATGCCGCTGCGCTGGCTGGACGTGGGCTCGTGGCCCAGCTTCAAGGAAACGCTCGATCCCGATGAGAACGGCAACGCCGCGTCGGGCTGCCGCAGCGTGCTTCTGGACAGCAGCAACACGCTCGTGGTGGGCGCCGACGCCGATCACCTCGTGACGGCCATCGGCTGCGACGACATGATCATTGTGCGCACCGCCAAGGCGACGCTGGTCTGCAAGGCCAGCCAGGCCGAGCATATCAAGCAACTGCACGCGGAGGTGGCCAGGCGGTTCGGGGACGAGCTGGTTTGAGTATGAAGCGCCGCGGCTCCGCCGCGCAAAGATGCGGCGGAGCCGCGGCGCTTCATATGGGATATCAGCCGACGACCTTACGCAGGTTATCGTAGCTGATCTTCGCCGACTTGAGCGGGTCGTTGTCGATCCAGTCGCCGTCCTGCTCGACGACGAAATATTTGGCGTCGCAGTCGGCGGCATTGCGGACGATGTTGGGGACATCGACCATGCCGGTGCCCACCTCGGTGAAGAAGCGGCCGCCGGCATCAGGTTTACGGGCGAGGTCCTTGATGTGCAGGAGGGGAACGCGGCCTTTCATCTCGCGCATGAAATCGACGGGGCAGTGCTGGCTATGCCAGACCCAGGCGGTGTCGAGTTCGCAGGTGAGGTTGCTGCCCTGAAACAGGACACGGAAAGGCAAGTGGCCTGAAGGGAGTTTGTGGAACTCGAAGTCGTGGTTGTGATAGCCGAAGGCCAAGTCGGGGGCCTTGGCGGCGGCGGCCTTGCCGGCCTCGACGACTTTCTTGTAGCCCGCCTCCGTGCGGTCAGACTCGGGCCACCACGGCTGGATGACGTACTTGTAGCCGATGGTCCGGGCGGCTTGGACTGCGGCATCAATCGACGGCGCGGCGGCCCAACCATCGTGTGCGGCGATCGCCTTGAGGCCGATCTTGTCCAGAAGGGCCTTGAACTCCGCAGCGGTTTTGCCCGCCAGCCCCGCCAGCTCCACGTGGTTGAACCCAATGGCCTTGACGGCTCGCAGTGTGCCTTCGAGGTCCTTGCTCATCGGGTCGCGGACGGTGTATAGCTGCAGGGCGATCGGCAGGGGCATGGAAGGCACTCCGGGGGGATATTCACCCTATCACAATGACGCCGGCACGCAAAAGCGCTACGATGTGGCCCCGTTGGGGAATGGAGCAAGACGATGACGTGCATGCGATGGGTCGGCGGTGCGTGCCTGATGGCGATGGCGATGGTCGGCGGCGGCTGTGGCGAAAGCGAGGCGCAGACCTCGGCGCAGGCGGTGTCGGCGACGGAGATCGCGGCCAAAGCGAAGGAGACGTTTGCCGGTGCGGGCGGGGCGCTGCCGGACTGCTGTGCGACGGAGCCGCAGAAGAACGCCAAACCGCAAGCGCTGCCGGTGGCGGCCGCGCCCACGGAGGCCAAACCAAGCAGCGGCCCGCGCGCGGGGGAGTGGGCGGCTCCCGCGGAGCGGCTGGCGTTCAACCTCGACTTCACGCTCACCGATCAGGACGGCCGGCCGGTCAAGCTCGCCGACCTGCGCGGCAAGCCGATGGCGGTCACGTTCTTCTTCACGCGATGCCCGCTGCCGACGATGTGCCCGCTGATCGTCACGACCATGGCCAAGCTGCAGGAGCAGGTCGCCGCCGCCGGCCTGGGCGATGACGTGCGCCTGCTGCTGATCAGCTACGACCCGAAGCACGACACGCCCGAGGCGATGAAGAAATACGGCGACGACCGCGGCCTGGCGTTCACCAACGCGGCGATGCTCTGCCCGGCGCCCGACGACCTGCGCAGCCTCATCCACGAGTTCCAGATCGGCGTGCAGTATTACAGCGACGGGTCCATCGGCCACTTCATCGAGCTGCTCGTGCTCGACCGCGACGGGCGTTTCGTCCGCGACCACACGGGCGACATCTGGGACAACGCGAAGGTGGCCCAGGACCTTGCGCGTCTGGTCGCCGAGCCGGCGTCTTCGGCGGAGGCCGCCGCGCCGTAGAATGGGTTGATGCGATATCAACCGCGCCTCAGAACGCTTTCCTCGTTATTGGCCTGTGTTGCAGTGGTCCTGTTGCTGGCGGCGTTGCCGGCCCCCGCGCAACCCGCGCCCAGCCGGCCCAACGTCCTGTTCATCGCTGTGGACGACCTGCGCCCGCAACTGGGCTGCTACGGCCGGCCGCAGATGATCACGCCCCACATGGATCGCCTCGCGGCCACGGGGACGCTGTTCGAGCGTGCTTACTGTCAGCAGGCGGTCTGTGCTCCGTCGCGGGCGAGCCTGCTGACGGGCTTGCGGCCGGACACGACGCAGATCCACGACCTGCAGACGCCGCTGCGTCAGGCGATGCCCGATGTGGTGAGCCTGCCTCGGGCGTTCAAGGACGCGGGCTACACGAGCATCGGGCTGGGCAAGATTTACCACCATGCCGACGACGACAAAGGCATCGGATGGAGCGAAAACCCCTGGCGGCCGCAGGGCTCGCAGTGGCTGACCGCCGAGAGTCAGGCGGCGATCCAACGGCGGAAAGACAACGCCAAGGCGGACCGCGCGGGGCGGTTCCTCGGCCCGCCCTACGAAGCGGCGGACGTCGCCGACGGCGCCTATCCCGACGGCCAGATCGCCGACCGGGCGCTGGACTATCTGCAGCGGTTCAAGGATAGTCGCGAGCCGTTCTTCCTGGCCGTGGGGTTCATGAAGCCGCATCTGCCGTTCAACTGCCCCAAGCGATACTGGGACCTCTACGATCCGGCGACGATCCCGCTGGCACACAACCCCGCTCGCCCCGAGGCCACGCCTGATCTGGCGTTCACCGCGTGGGGCGAGCTGCGCAATTACGACGGCGTGCCCGCCCAGGGCCCGATGCCCGATGACGAGGCCCGCAAGCTGATCCACGGCTACTACGCCAGTTGCAGTTACACCGACGCCCAGGTCGGCCGCGTGCTCGATACGCTCGACAAGCTCGAGCTTGCCGGCAACACCATCGTCGTGCTCTGGGGCGACCACGGGTGGCACCTGGGCGAGCACAACCAATGGACGAAGCACACGAACTTTGAGAACGCGGTCCACGCGCCGCTGATCCTGCGCGTGCCGGGCACGCCTGCGGGGCAGCGCACGGCGGCACTGACGGAGTTCGTGGACGTGTTTCCGACACTCTGTGAGTTGACGGGCGTGGAGGCGCCGCCCGAGTTGGAGGGCACGAGCCTCGTCCCGCTTTTGCGTGACCCGTCGCGCCCGTGGAAGTCCGCGGCGTTCAGCCAGTTCCCCAGGGGGCGAGGCACGATGGGCTACACCCTTCGCACCGATCGCTATCGCTACACGCGGTGGCAGGGCCAGGACGGACGTGTCGAGGCGCAGGAGCTTTACGACCACCAGACCGACCCGGACGAGGACCGCAACCTCGCCGCGATGGCCGAGCACGCATCGACGGTCGCTGAACTGAGCGCGAAGCTCGACGAAGGGTGGCGCGCGGCGCGGCCCAAGCGGTGACTGGGGTGAGGCCGCATTTCATGTCGCGCCCGATTGCGGCGGTCCCAGGCGGTGGCGTTGGGTGATATCGCCCGCGCCGCGGCATTGCGACACATTTTCCAGTTTTCCACATAGGCACACTCACCCAGCCATTCGGCAACTGCGCCGTGGTAAACTACTGCATTGCCTTACCCGGAATAGCCACGGATGGCCCCCAGCGTCCCCGCCAAGCCGTTTGTCCATCTGCACGTTCACAGCGAGTATTCGCTGCTGGACGGGGCCTGTCGCATTGAGGACATGGTCAAGCGGGCGACCGAGCTGGATCAGCCCGCGCTGGCGGTGACGGATCACGGTTGCCTGTTCGGCGTTGTGGCGTTCCACAACGCGGCGAAGGCGGCGGGCGTCAAGCCGATCATCGGCATCGAAGCGTACATGACCGACGACCGCCGGTCGCGCATTGCCACGGGCGTCAAGGACGGCGGGCATCATCTGCTGCTGCTGGCCCAAAACCACACCGGTTACAAGAACCTGCTCAAGCTCGGGTCGATCGCCTACACCGAGGGGTTCTACTACAAGCCGCGCATCGACAAGGAAGTGCTGCGCCGCCACTGCGACGGGCTGATTGCGACCTCGGCGTGCCTGGGCGGCGAGATTCCCGGGGCGCTGATGGCCAGCGACCGCAAGCGGGCCAAGGCCATTGCCGAAACTTACCTCGAACTGTTCGGCGCCGATCGTTTCTTCATCGAGCTGCAGTGCCACATCGACGAGCAGAACCGGCTCAACCCGGAGCTGATCGATCTGGCCGACCGCATGGGCATCGGCACCGTCGCGACCAACGATGTGCATTTCCTGCTCGACAGCGACCACGCCCCGCACGACGCGCTGTGCTGCATCGGCACGGGCAAGCTGCTCAGCGACGAGAGCCGGCTTCGCTACCCGACCGAGCTGTACCTGAAAAGCTCGGCGGAGATGTACGCCGCCATGGACCACCCCAAGTGGCGCGAGGCGTGCGAGAACACGTCGCGCATCGCCGCGATGTGCGAGCTTCAACTCGACTTCAAGCAGAGTCACGCGCCGGTGGTGAAGGTCGAAAGGATTTCCGATAGCCGCTTGCGGCTTAGCAACTCCGACGATCGAGAGGATGCTAAGCCGCAAGCGGCTAAAGAAGGCTCGACCGAATGGTTCAAGGCCTTCTGCGCCCAGTTCCAGCTCCAGCCCTTCGACGCGACGAGCGACACGCTCAAGCCCGAGCAGCTCAAGACGCAGTGCGACAGCGCGCTTAAGCAGCTCGCTGAGGCCGGGGCGATCTGGCGTTACGGCAAGGACGGGATCACCCCCGACATTCGCGCGCGGCTAGATCGTGAGCTGGGCATCCTCGCCGACAAGAACATCAGCGCGTATTTCCTGATCGTCTGGGACTTCTGCAACGAGGCCCGTCGCCGCGGCATCCCCGTCAACGCGCGCGGCAGCGGCGTGGGCACCATGGTCGGCTACTGCCTGGGCCTGTCCAACGCCTGCCCCGTCAAATACGGCCTGCTCTTCGAGCGATTCACCGACCCCGACCGCAGCGAATACCCCGATATCGATATCGACATGTGCCAGGACGGACGGCAGGAGATCATCGACTACGTCCGGCAGAAGTACGGCCACGTCGCCCAGATCATCACCTTCGGCACGATGAAGGCCAAGCTCGCCATCCGCGACGTCGGCCGCGTCCTGGGCGTGCCCATCCCCGAGGTGGACAAGATCGCCAAGCTCGTGCCCGAGCAATTGGGCGTCACCATCGACAAGGCCCTCAAGCAGGAGCCCGAGCTTCGCAAGGCCTACGACGACAACCCCACCACGCGCAAGCTCATCGACATCGCCAAGCGACTCGAAGGCATGAGCCGCCATCCCGGCGTGCATGCCGCGGGCGTCATCATCGCCACGCAGCCGCTGGACAACATCGTCCCGCTGTATCAGCCCTCGGGCACGGACCAGGTCGTGACGCAGTGGGACGGCCCGACGTGCGAGAAGGTCGGCCTGCTCAAGATGGACTTCCTCGGGCTGCGCACGCTCAGCATCATCGAGCGGGCCAAGCTGCTGATCGCGCAGTCGCTTCCACCGGATGTGATCGATGCCACGGTGAACGGGGCGCGTCAAGTGCAGGGCCTTGCGCCGCTGGAGTTTGACCCGCTCGATCTCGAACGCATCCCGTTCGACGATCCGAAGGTCTTTGATCTTTTCCGCCGCGGCGACACCGCGGGAGTGTTCCAGTTCGAGTCCGGCGGGATGCGCAACCTGCTCATGGGCATGAAGCCCGACCGGCTCGAAGACCTCATCGCCGCCAACGCCCTCTATCGTCCGGGTCCGATGGACCTCATCCCCGACTACAACGATCGCAAGCACGGCCGCAAGGCTGTGCCCCGCGTTCACGAGATCGTCGATCGCTTCACCGCCGAGACCTACGGCATCATGGTCTATCAGGAGCAGGTGATGCAGATCGTCCACGAGCTGGGCGGCATTCCGCTGCGCGCGGCGTACTCACTCATCAAGGCGATCTCGAAGAAGAAGCAGAAGGACATCGACGCGGTGCGCCCGAAGTTTGAGGAGGGCGCGATGGCCAAGGGGCTTGCCAAGCCGCAGGCCGTTGACCTGTTCGAGCTGATCCTCAAGTTCGCCGGATACGGGTTCAACAAGTCGCACTCGACCGGCTACACCATTGTCGCGTACCACACCGCCTATCTGAAGACCTACTTCCCCTGCCAGTACATGGCGGCCCTGCTCACCTACGAGTCGGTCAACAGCGACAAGGTCGTCGAGTACATGGACGAGTGCAAGCGGGCGATGCGGCCCAACGGGAAGCGCGGCGTTGAGGTGCTGCCGCCGGACATCAACGAATCGGACGTGGCGTTCACCGTGGTGTTCAACAAGGACGAGAAGCACGACGCCGATCACGGCCACATCCGCTTCGGGCTCACGGCGGTCAAGGGCGTGGGCGAAAAGGCCATCCAGAAGATCCTCGACGTGCGCACGGCCGGCGGGCCTTTCAGAAGCTTGTACGAGTTCAGCGAACGCGTCCCGCCGGGCGTCGTGACCAAGGCGGTGATGGAGGCGTTCATCAAGTGCGGCGCGTTCGACTCGCTGCACGGGCGGGACAAGCGCGCGGCGATGGTCGCGTCGATCGAGGACGCTGCGAATCGCGGGGCGCAGGAGGCGGCGCTGCGGTCCAGCGACGACTTTCTCTTCGGCGCGGTGGCGGAGAAGGAAACAAAGAAGAAGGGTACTTCCGGGGGTGACGAGCCGCGGCTGCGCGACGTGCCCGCATGGGGCAGCAAGGAGACGCTCGACTTCGAGAAGGACGTCACCGGGCTGTACATGTCCAGCCATCCGCTCGACGCCCACCGCGACACGATCGCCCGCTTCGGCACCGCGACCGTGGCCCAGGCCAAGGAGCTCAAGGCCGACACGCAGGTGATCCTCGGCGCCATGATCAGCCGCGTCCGCCGCACCTTCACCCGCGCCAAGAACGAGCCGATGGCCATGCTCACCTTCGAGGACCACACCGGTCCGATCGAGGCCGTGGCGTTTCCCCGCATCTACGCCATCGCCGCGCCGCTGCTCTCGGAGGGCTCGATCCTCTTTGTCCGCGGCAAGATCGATCGCAAGCGCGAGGACCCGAGCCTGATGATCGACGAGGTCATCCCCGTCGAGCAGGCCGCCCAGACGCTCACGCAGCTCGTGCGCATCAAACTCGACGCGCGGGGGGGCCACTTCAACGGCGAGCTGCGCCACCTGCAGGCCCTGCTGCGCCAGAGCGAGGCCCGCAGCGGCCAGCGCGGCGCCGGCGTCGAGTTCGAAGTGCACGACTCGGGCGCCTGCGTCCGCCTGCGCCTCAACGGCCGACCCGTTGCAGTGGACCCCGACCTGCCCCACCGCGTCGCCACCGTCCTGCGCCGACCCGACTGCTGCGACCTCCTGGGCCCGCCCAAGGCCGCCGCCAACGGCCACGTCAAACACGTCGAAGGCGACCTTCCCGGGGAAAGCCCCAAACTCGCCTTCCGCTCCAACATGCAGGACGAAGAGTTCTGCGCGTCGATCGATCGGTACTGATGTAAAGCCGCGACCATTGGTCGCGACTTCACGCCTCGCGCACCTCGACCACCGTCTTGCGGTCGGGGCCGTACACGTACACCTTGCCCTCGGCCTCGGTGGTGCGGCAGGTCTTGTGGCTGCCGTCGCAGAAGGGCAGGTTCTGCGACAGCCCGCAGGCGCAGATCCAGACGCTCTTGTCCTGCGGCTTGACTTCGATCGGACCGGTGGCGGTGTGGGGGACCAGGCGCGGCATGGGTGGCTCCGTTCGTTAGGAGGGGACGGGTTGGGACAACGGCGACTCGCCTTCGAGGCGAGCGATGGTGACGGCGCCGACCGAGTCGCTGAAGATGTTGACGGCGGTGCGACACATGTCCAGCGGGCGGTCGAAGACCATGAGCAGGCCCAGGCCCGACACCAGCAGCACGCCTTCGGGCAGCGTGCCGGGGCCGGTGGCGGGCAGGTTGTTCTGCACGGCCTGGAGGATCACGACGATGGCGACCAGCGACGCGGCGGGCACGCCGGCGACGCCGATGCTCGTCAGCAGGGCGACGATGACGATCATGAACTGCTGGGCGAACGACAGCTCGACGCCGAAGGCCTGGCAGATGAAGACGGCGGCGACGCACTCGTAAAGCGCTGTGCCGTCCATGTTGACGGTCGCGCCCAGGGGCAGGACGAACCCGGCGGTGCGGTTGGACACGCCGGCGCGGCGCTCGACGCAGTCGATGGTCACCGGCAGCGTGGCGGAGCTGGAGGCGGTGCTAAAGGCGGTCATCAGCGCCGGGGCCATGGCGTGGTAATGGCGCAAGGGGTTGACGCGTGCGGCGAAGACGAGGATGAGCGCCATGGACACGAAGAAGTGGAGGGCCAGTGCAGCGAATGCGACGCCGGCGAACGTGACGATGCCGGTCAGAAAATCGCCGAAGCGAGCATCGGGCTTGAGCTTGGCGTACTGCTCGCCCATGGTCGCCGCCAGCAGGCCCAGCACGCCGATCGGCGCCAGGGCGAGGACGACGCCGGTGATGCGCAGCGTGATGTCGTAGGTCCCCTGCGTGAAGTTCATCAGGGTGCGGCCGGGGTCGCCGCCGAGCTTCGACAGGAAATAGCCCACCAGCATCGCCACGACGATCAGCCCCAGCAGCTCGCCCTCGACCGCGGCCTTGAACACGTTGGGCGGGACCATCGCGCGGAACACGTCGAGAAAGCTCGCGCCCGTGCGACCGGCGGTCCTCTTGGCGATGTCGGCCTGCTCGGCCTCGAACGCCGACAGGTCCTGGTCCACCAGAATCCCCATGCCGCTGTTGTTGACCCCAGGCCGCACCACGTCCACCAGCGTCAGCCCGATCAGGATCGCCAGCAGCGACGTGCACATGTAATACGCCAGCACCTTCCCGCCCATCCGACCAAAACCACGACCTGCGGGGGCCCCGCTGCCGAGGTTCGCCACCGCCAGCACGATCGAGCTGACCACCAGCGGCACGATGATGAGCTTGAGCCCGTTGAGAAACAGCTCGCCCAGCAGGTTGAAAAGCAAAAACGCCCACGTCTGACGCACCAGCTCCAGCGCGACCGCCCCGGCCTTGCCCGGCGCCGTCTCCGCCGGAATGCGCCCCACCGCATGCACCCCCATCGCCAGCCCGATCGCCACGCCCACCACCAGCCCGACAAGAATCTGCCAGTGCAGCGGCCAGCGCCAGATGCGAAGCGCCTCGGGCATCGGCACAGAATAACAGCCTCAGCCGATCCGCGGCCCGTACTCGCCGAGTTTTTCCTCGAACGCGGCGAATGCGAACTCGAAATCGTGCTGCGCCTTGCCGATCTCGCAGATCGAGTCCTCCTGCGACATGATGACCTGCCCCTTGTTGAACGGCACGCCCGGAAGTCCGGCGATCATCCTCGCGTACCAGACGGGGATGCCCACGATCTTCTTGTCGCGGGCTCCGGGCAGGTGCTTTTTCACCGCCAGGTACAGGTCGGGCCACGTGTAACGGTCAGGCCCGCCCAGCGGGTAGATCTCGCCGATCGCGCGCCTGCTCTCGACGGCGGCGGCGAAGCAGTGGGCCACGTCCTCGATCCACACCGGCTGCAGTTGACCCGCCGTGCGACGGTTGCCGAAGTACGGCACGAACGGCGGAAACAGGTTGCACCAGAACCCCTTGACCAGTTGCATGAACTCGCCATCCGGCCCGTGGATGATCGACGGGCGGAAGATCGTCCAGTCCACGCCCGCGGCGCGGACGGCCTCCTCGGCGAGCCACTTGGTGCGGTGGTAGTCGCTCATCGGCTCGCTGGGCGTGTGCGAGGGGGCGCGCGTGCCCAGCGCCGACATGTGGACCCAGCGCTTCACCCCCGCCGCCTTGGCCGCCGCCAGCAGGTTCACCGTCGCCTGGTGATGCACGCGGTCGAACGTCTGGCCCCGCGCCGGCTTCTCGTCGATGATGCCCACCAGATGCACGACGGCGTCGGCGTCGCGGCACAGTGACGCCAGCGCCGCGGCGTCGAACAGGTCCCCCGCCACCGCCGTCACGCGATCGCCGGCGCGCTTCAGCCGACGCGGGTCGCGCAGCAGCGCCCGCACCGCACAGCCCTGCGCCTGCAGCGCCGTCAGCACGTGCCGCCCGACGAATCCCGTGGCTCCGGTCAACGCGACACACAGCGGCTTCTTCGACATGGATGCACCGTCGGATGATGAGTGAAACTGCTCTCCGCCGTCGCTGCGATTCGGCGTTATAGTAGGGCTTCGCTACGGAGCCAGCAATTGAGGCGAAGTCGCCGTCCTATCGTGATCGCATCGCGCCGCAGCCGGCTGGCGCGCGCCCAGGCCGAGTTGATCGGTCAGACGCTGTCGCGCCTCAATCCCACCCTCGAGCTGCGCTACGAGTGGATCGAGTCGGAGGGCGATCGCCAGCCCACGGCGCCGCTGAGCGATGCCGGCGGCAAAGGGCTGTTCATCCGCGCCGTCGAAGCCGCGCTGCTCGACGGCCGCGCCGACGTGGCGGTGCATTCGCTCAAGGACCTGCCCGCCGAGCTGACGCCCGGCCTGGCGATCGCCGCCACGCCCCGGCGCGAGGACGTGCGCGACTGCCTCATCGCACGCAGCGGCGCACGCAGCATCGCCGACCTGCCTCCCGGCGCCGTCGTCGGCACCAGCGGCCCCCGCCGCGCCGCCCAGATCAAGCGCCTCCGCCCCGACCTCGTCATCCAGCCCATCCGCGGCAACGTCGAGACCCGCATGGCGAAAGTGCTGGAGGAACCGTCGGCCTCCCGCTACGACGCGACGCTGCTGGCGCTGGCGGGCCTGCGTCGTGCTGCACTGGACCAGCGTGCGGCCGCGCCGCTGGCGGTGGAGGAGGTGTTGCCCGCCGCCGGTCAGGCAGCGCTGGCCATCCAGTGCCGCGCCGACGATCACGTGACGATGACGCGGTGCCTGCCGCTCAACGATTCGGTGACCGCCGCCGCGGTGCATGCCGAGCGGGCGATCGTGGCGGGCCTGGCGGGCGACTGCCACAGCCCGATCGCCGCCTACGCCGAGCCGATCGGGCTGGACCAGTTCCGCCTGCGCGTGCGCGTCCTGTCCCCGACCGGCGACGCCTGCCTCGACGCCGACGTGACGACCACGCTCAAGCTTCTGGCCAAGCAGGCCCGCATCCTGGTGAAGGACCTCCAGGCCCGCGGCGCCGACACGGTCCTCCGTGCCACCCAGCCCGCCCCAGGCAACATCCCCATCACCGTCGGTTGAGACGGCATCAGGCGGCCAGGGCAAAGTTCGCCACGCCGGCAGTGAGCGTGCGTATAATGTCCTGTTCGCCACCGGTTGCGGGCGATAGAATGCACGCACACCCGGCAACGAGCGGAGATTCACCATCATGGCCATCGAACTGACGGAAACGGCGGCACGGGAAATCAGCACCATCATCGATCAGCAGGAGCTGGACAAGGACAAGGTCCGCCTGCGCGTCGGCGTCAAGGGCGGCGGGTGCTCGGGCTTCAGCTACCTGCTGGACCTCACCGAGCAGCAGCGCGACACCGACGAGACGTTCGAGAAGCACGGCATCAAAGTCGTGTGCGACCCCAAGAGCTATCTGTACCTCAACGGTACGACGATCGACTTCAAGGACGAGATCATGGGCCGCGGGTTTGTGTTCAACAACCCCAACGCCACGAGCACGTGCGGCTGCGGCAGCAGTTTCACGGCGTAAAGCGGCAACGATCCCTAGGCATCTGCGTGCGACCCCGTCGGCTTCCGGCGGGGTCGCGTCGTTGGCGCCATTCAAGGCCGGTTAACCCGATGGTCGATAGCCCTGACGTGGGGGGTCCGTTGCAGAGGGGCTTCGCTGATGCGAAGATTCGGGGACGGACCCGACAAGTCACGACGCGGCGAGCCGTTGGTCATCGACCGCGCCGGCAGGATCCAGCATGCCTCGCCCCGCGCCAGGCGCTGGTTGCTGCGTTTGGGGTTGCTCGATGCAGCCGGCCCCACCGGCGACATCGGACCCGACTGGACGCGACGACTATGGCAACTCGCCCTTCAAACGCCACCTGCGGGGGGGCCGGCGATGGTTCCGTTGCGCCTGGGGCTGCGGCGCGCGCTGGTCGTAGTGATCGAATCGAGTCACGACGGGCAAATCGCCGGGTCGATGCAGATCGTGCGTACCCGACCGGACATCGATGCGTTATGGTGGTCCATCCTTGGCGACGGACTCTGACCCGCCGCGTGCGCGGGCGCCGCTTCGTCAGGGCGACCTGCTTGTCAAACGAGTAGTGCGGTGAGACTAAGCAAGACCTCGGCCCAGGCCGCGCTCGCCGCGGCGTACCTTCACCAGCAGGCTTCCACTGCGCCGGTTCAGGCCCGCCAGGTCGGCGAGCACCTGGGCATCGGCACGGACAGCGCGCTCAAAATCCTCCAGGCCCTGACCCGCGCCGGCGTGCTGGCGAGCCGGCTCGGACGCGGCGGCGGGTACCGCCTGGCTCAGCCCGGCGACCGCACCACCCTCCTGCACATCGTCGAGGCGATCGACGGACCCGTCACCGGCCATGTGCCCCTGCCCACGTCGTCGGGCCATCTCAAGGCCTCCACCCAGATGCTGCGCCACGTCTGCGACCTGGCCGCCAAACGCTTGTGCCACGAGCTGGCGCGGACCACGGTGGCCGACCTGGCCGCCCGCCGCGCCCGTCGTCGCCGCGCCGCCGCGCCGCCCGCCGGCTCGCCCCAATCCCCCGACGACACCGCCACCCCCCTGCTCGCCTCCGCCGCGGTGTGAGCGCCGGGCTCAGCCACCGCGCGATGGCTCACTGCCGCACTCTACTTCGGTCAGCGACTACGTCAGCGTCATCGCCGCCGTCATGCGACCCGCGGCACGGCGACCGCTGCCAGCGTCGGCGGGGTATAGGTCGCCAGGTAATGCGCGGTCTGATCGGCGGGCATCGGGCGGGCAAAGTGGTAGCCCTGGGCGTGGTCGCACTCCATCGTCAGCAGTTGCACCGCCTGCTCGGGCGTCTCGATGCCTTCGGCGGTGACGGACATGCCCAGGTTGTGGGCCAGGGTGATGATGGCGTGGACCACGGCCGCGTAATCCCGGCGGTCGGCCAGGTTGCGGATGAACGCCCGGTCGATCTTGAGGGTGTTGAGGGGGAACTGGTGCAGGCACGCCAGGGAGGAGTATTGCGTGCCGAAGTCGTCCATGCTGATGCTCACGCCGCCGGCGCGGAGGGTGTTGAGCAGCTCGACGGCGCGGTCGGGGTCGATCATGATCGCGCTTTCGGTGATTTCCAGGTGGAGGTCGCCGGCGCCGGGGCACAGGCCGGCGTCTTCGATGGCGCCGTGGACCATTTCGATCAGGTCGTGCTGCTGCATCTGCACGCGCGAGAGGTTGACGCTCATGGAGACGCTGTCGTCGATGAAGCGGTCGCGTCGCCACAGCGCGAGCTGGCGGCAGGCGGTGCGGAGGACCCACTCGCCCAGGGGCAGGATCAGGCCGGTCTCCTCGGCGATGGGAACAAACTCGCCGGGACTGACAGACCCCAACTGCGGATGGTTCCAACGGACGAGGGCCTCGAAGCGGGCGACCTGGCCGGTGGCGAAGCTGATGATCGGCTGGTAGGCGACGCTCAGCTCCTGCCGGGCGATGGCATGGCGCAGGGCGAACTCGATCCGCATGCGCCGGCAGAGCTCTTCGTGCATGGCCTGATCGAAGACGACGACGCGGCCCTCGGCGGTGGCCTTGACGCGACGCATGGCGGCCTCGGCGTCACGCAGCATGGTGTCGGCGTGGCGGTACTGACCGTGATGCACCACCGCGCCGATGCACGGGCGCACCTGCACCTCGTGACCCTCGATCATCACCGGGCGCGACAGCACGTGCTGCAGTTGCTCGGCCAGGGCCAGCAGGGACTGATCGCCCGCCAGGCGCTCGACGATGACGGCGAACTCGTCGCCGCAGATGCGCGCCACCGACGCCGGCGTGCAGGGCCCGTCCAGCGCGGTTTCGGTCTCCAGGCGATGCGCGATCTGCGCCAGCATCTGGTCGCCGGCGTGATGGCCGAAGCTGGTGTTGATGAGCTTGAGTCGTCCCACGCCCACGAGCAGGATGCCGACCATCTGGTCGCTCGATGCTGCCAGGGCGCGATCGAGCTTCTGCAGCGCCGCCGCCCGGTCGGGCAACTGCGTGAGCAAGTCGATATCGGCGCACGTGCCGCTGTCGATGCCGGCGCGCGGTCGGGACGATGGATGCGAACAGGTCAAACGATAAGCCGTGTGCTGAGACATTCGTGGTCTCGCCTACGGGACGCTGCGCCGCCTGGGGCGGGCACAGCAGCCCGGATGTTGCCCCCACAGCCCACCTATCGGGCGCGGCCGGCGTGGACTTGGGCTCGGCGGACAAAGTCAGCGAATCGAGGAATGATCTGTAACAGTTGCACCGGCTGGAGCAGTCGTCCGCACGCAGGCGCGGCCGTGGCGGTGCTCGAGGGGGTGGGTCTGGACGATCGCCTGGCCGGGGTGATCGGACCCGACCGACGCCTGGGGCCGCGGCGCGATGGCGGCGCCGGCCAGGAGCAGGCCGGTATAGACGGCGACGCTGTATCGGACGCAACTGCTCATCGAACACCTCTTGCGATGAGGCCGCGGCCCGTTCCGTGGCGAATGCGGCTTACAACAACCATGCAATACAACCGGGCATTAGGCAAATTCACCCCATGCATTTGTGACGCCCCGGCGTCGGGCCCTATCATCGCGGCGTGGTCGAGCTGTCCCGAACCGTCCGCCTGTGCCTCAACGACGCCGACGACCTGGCGGCGCCACGGCACAACACCTTCAGCGCCTGGCCCCCCATGCGCGGGCTGGGACGCTACTACGAGCTGCACGTCACCTGCACCGGCCGGCCCGACCCCGGCACCGGTTACCTCGTCAACATCAAGCACATCGACCATGC
Organism: uncultured Phycisphaeraceae bacterium; assembly: GCA_964518335.1. Lineage (GTDB taxonomy): Bacteria > Planctomycetota > Phycisphaerae > Phycisphaerales > Phycisphaeraceae > CAZFDT01. Next base: position 7,443 of record CAZFDT010000042.1, on the reverse strand, counting down.
CGTCCACGACCACGTCCTGCCCCTGCTGCGGCAGGCCCTGACCGGGCGCGTGCCCGTGGCCATGGGGTCGCTCATGCGCCGCGCCTTCGACGCCCTGGGCGCGGCCCTGCCCCAGCGCGTCGCGGCGATGCGTCTCAACCTCACGCCTATGGTCTATCTGGAGGTCCGCCCCATGCCCGCCGACGCTGCCGCCGATCAGGTCACCCTCGCCCAGCAGTACGAGTTCTCCGCGGCGCATCGGCTGCACGTGCCCACGCTGTCGGACGCGGAAAACCGAAAGGTCTTCGGCAAGTGCAACAACCCCGCCGGGCACGGGCACAACTATCGCCTCGAGGTCGCCGTCGCCTGCCCCATGGATGCGCAAGGCCACGTCCCGCCGGTGGAAGCGCTCGACGCCCTCGTCAGCGACGCCGTGATCGACAAGCTCGACCACAAGCACCTCAACCTCGACGTGCCCGCGTTCGCGTCGCTCAACCCGTCGGTGGAGAACATCGCCCGCGTGGTTCACGGCTGGCTGGCGCCGCGCGTCGGTGAACTCGGCGCCGCGCTCGTTCACGTCAAGGTGTGGGAGACCGGCAAGACCGCCTGCACCTACACCGGCGAAGGCTGAACGTCACAGCCACTTGTGCCGTCGGAAGTACCACAGCAGCCCCCCCGCCACCGCCACGCACAGCGACCAGAACCCGATCGGATACACCCACGGATAGGCGTATTCGTTGTGCATCTCCGGCATGATCTGGAAGTTCATGCCCCAGATGCCTGCCAGGAACGTCAGCGGGATGAAGATCGTGGCGACCATGGTCAGCACCTTCATGACGTTGTTCATGCGGTTGCTGACGGCGTTCATGTAGGTTTCGGTCAGGCCGATGGCGTACTCGCGGTAGGTTTCCAGCAGCTCGATGACCTGGACACTGTGGTCGAGCACGTCGCGCAGGTAGAGACGGGTGGTCTCCGACAGGTTGGCGTGCTCGGAGCGGAGCAGGGCCTGGATCAGCTCGCGCATGGGCGCCGCCTGGCGGCGCAGGAGCAGCAGGTCGTGCTTGAGGCTGTGGATCGAGTGGAACACTTCACTGCCGGGGTTCTCCTCGAGCTGCTCTTCGAGGCGCTCGATGCGGTCGCCGATGTCGTCGAGAATGGGGAAGCAGTGATCGACCAGCGAGTCGAGCAGGGCATAGACGAGGAAGCTGGCGTCGTTCTGCCGGAGCTTGGAGCCGGTCTTGCAGATGCGTTCGCGGATGGGGTCCCACACGTCGCCGTGCGTTTCCTGGAAGGTGAGCACGGTGTTGCGGCCGATGAAGATCGACACCTGCTCGCAGTGGATGCTGCTGCGCAGCAGCTCGATCATGCGCGCGACGATGAAAAGACGCGGCGGATTGCCCGGCTCGGCGGGATAGGGCTCGACCTTCGGCCGCGTCCCCGTGTGGATCATGTCCTCGATCGCCAGCGGGTGGAGCTGGTACTTCTCGGCGATCGCCATGATGACGTTGGTGTCGGTCAGGCCATCGACGTTGATCCAGCGCACCTTCGACCACTCGGGACGGTGGTGGATGAGAAAGTCCTCGATGTCGATGATGGACACGGCGCGGAACTGCTCGTGACTGTAGTCGATGCAGGAGACGAAGACGCGCTTATCGCCGCTGCCCATCTCGGCGAGCTGGGCGAGGGTGATGCCCGGCGCCGTGCCCGGTTGCGGCTCGTTGGGCCGCGGCAGACTCAGCACGCTGATCGGCCGGGCAATGTCCTCCTCGTGCGCTTCCGGGTCCGGCGCGCCGATGTGACCGCCCGGCCCGTCCACCGGGTCGTCGGCCATCCCCACATCCTCGCGCTCATCCGCCTCGCGGTGCATGGGAGACATCGTACCCGCATCGAATCAACTTGCGGCGACCGCTTCATAGACGCGGCCAACCGATCGCAGGTAATCCACATCCCCCGCCTCGGCACGCCGCGCCACCTCATCCAGAAACTTCAGCGTATGCGGTTCCATGCACGCCTCGGATGGGTCATCCATCGGATACATCACCTCGATATCCACCTCGACCGCATAGCGGCCTCGCTGAATCCACCATCGACGGCGTTCTCGGCGGTCGCCTTCCATGTGTTTAAGTGTATCCATCAAAGAATACGGTTACGAGCTTGGCTCGCCCCGAGCGTTCGAGCCACGACCAGACCGCCTGGACATCCGTCCCATCGGCGAGCGTCTGCCGAACCACGATCGAGGGATGCGGCTTGCTGGCGGGACGTTCGTGGATCACCCGTCCTTCGACGATCTCCGCGGCAAGTTGCCAGTGCGCCACGCCACGCTCTTCGCAACGAACGGCCGCGTGCCACCCGACGATGTAGTGACCGGTGCGCACCGCCTCCCGGATTTTGTTGACGAGTCGGCTCATGTGAGGTTGGCGATGCGGGCGAACTCGCCGGCAAGGGCGGGGTAGAGGCGCTGGTACTGGGCGTGCAGCCTGGCGTACAGGCCGGCGTCCTTCCTCCGGGGGCGGAGCTTCTGGGTGTCGCGGATGACGGCGCGGCAGGCTTCGGGCACGCTCTTCCACACGCCGGTGCCCACGCCCGCGAGGATCGCCACGCCGTAGGCCGGGCCTTCCTGGGCGTTGATGACGGCCACGGGCTTGCCGTAGATGTCGGCCTGGAGCTGACGCCAGAACGCCGAGCGCGCCCCGCCGCCGGACAGGCGCACCGTCTTCACGTCGATGCCCATGCCCTCCATGATGCGCAGCGCGTCGGTCATGGCGAAGGTCACGCCCTCGATGAGGCTGCGGATCATCGCCGGTCGATCATGCCTGGCGGTGAGCCCGATCCATCCGCCGCGGGCGTTGGGGTCCGGGTGCGGGCAGCGCTCGCCCGTGAGATAGGGCAGGAAGAACAGGCCCTCGCAACCGGGCGGCGCCTTCTGAGCCTCGGCGATCAGCAGCGTGTAGGGATCGACCTTTTTCTTCTTCGCTGCAGTGACCTCGGCCTGCCCGAGCTTGTTGCGCAGCCACTGGAACGATCCGCCGGCGCTGAGCACGCACCCAAAGACGCACCACTTGCCCTCGACGGCGGCGCACATGGTGTGGACGCGGCCCTGCGGGTCGTAGGTCGGCTCCTCGGCGTGGGCGAAGACCACGCCGCTCGTGCCCATCGTCGCGCTGACGATGCCCCCGCTGACGATGCCGTTGCCCACCGCACCCGCCGGTTGGTCGCCGCTGCCGCCGACGACTGCTATCCCTTCCACAAGCCCCATCTCTTTCGCGGCTTGTCGGCTCAACACGCCCGTCACCACGTGCGACTCGAAGCACGCGGGCAGGAGCGCCCGGTCGATCTCCAGCAGCGACAGCACCTGCTCGTTCCACTTGCGGGCCGCCACGTCCAGCAGCAGCGTGCCCGAGGCGTCGCCCACCTCGGTGGCGTACTCGCCGGTCATGCACAGGCGGATGTAGTCCTTGGGCAGCAGGATGTGGCGGGTCTTTTCATAGACGCGCGGCTCGTGCTGTCGCACCCACAGAATCTTGGGCGCCGTGAACCCGGTCAGGGCGGGGTTGCCCACCATCTGGATCAGCCGCTGTCGTCCGCCGACGCGCGACTCGATCTGGGCGCACTGCTCGGCGGTGCGCTGATCGTTCCACAAGAGCGCCGGTCGCAGGGGCCTGGTGCCGTCGCCGAGGAACACGCTGCCGTGCATCTGTCCCGACAGGCCGATGCCGGTGATCTGTCGCCCGGACGTTTTCGCCTTCTTCAGCACCGCCTTGGTCGCCTGGCACGTGGCCGACCACCATTGCAGCGGGTCCTGTTCGCTCCAGCCGGGCCGCGGCGAGCTGAGGTCGTGCTCGGCGACGGCGGTGGCGAGCACCCTGCCCTTGCGGTCGCAGATGAGCGTCTTGGTTCCGCTGGTGCCGATGTCGATGCCGAGCAGGTGGGACATGGAATGCTCCTGGAGTATGAGTGGTTGCGGGCGACCAATGTACGATGCGGCGATGGATCGCACCAAACTGATCATCGACACCGATGCGGGGGACGACGTGGACGACGTGCTGGCGATCGCGTTTGCGGCCCTTCGGCCGGAGATCGATCTGCTGGGCGTGACGACGGTGACATTGGATGCTCGCCGCCGGGCGGCGCTGGTGCGGCAGGTGCTCGATGCGGCGGGTCGCGGCGACGTGCCCGTGGCTGCGGGGATGCAGTTGCCCCTCAAGCCGATCACCGCCGAGCAGCGCCAAAAACTCGCCGACGAGCGGCGGATGAACCACTGCCCCGTTGAACCCTTGGCTACTTGCGGGGACGCCCTCGATCTGATGATCCGCCTGATCGAAGCCCACCCCGGCGAAGTCTCGCTCGTGGGCATCGGCCCGCTGACGAACATCGCATCGCTGATGTGCCGCCGGCCCGACCTGCTCCCGGCGATCAAGGCCATCGCGGTGATGGGCGGCGAGGTCGATATCCTCCGCGTCGAGCACAACATCGCCAGCGACGACATTGCCGCGGCGCACGTGCTGGGCGGATCGTTCGCCGGGCCGGTGTTTCTGGGCACGTGGAGCGTCACCCGCCAGGTGGTGCTCACGCACGACCACTGCAGCACGATCACCGCGCGCGGCACGCCCCTGTGCCGCCTGCTGGCCGACTGCATCGCCAAGTGGCATCCTCATCAAAGCTGGAAGCCCGGCCCGGTGATGTACGACCTGGCGCCAATCGTCTGGGCGTTCGACCCGTCGCACTTCGTGACCAAACCGATGCACCTGGCCGTCGAAACCCGCGGCGAGGCCACGCGCGGCATGACCGTGCCGCGACACGGCGAACCCCACGTCCACGTGTCGCAGTCGCTCGACGCCCCGGCGCTGCACCGCATGTTGATGGATACGTTGACCATGTGAAGAGCGCGACCACTGGTCGCGGCTTTACACGGGGACCTTCAATACGGCCTTGGTGACGCGCGTCGGGGAGTCGCCGATCGCCTGGTTGGGGCCGTGGGCGTCGTGGGGGAAGAAGATGGCGAACGCGCCGGGGGTCATGTGCAGCGTTGCTGTGGCCTGCGTGTCGCCGGCGTAGAGCTGGGCGTCCTTGGCCTCGTCGTAAGGCATGGTGATCCGCAGCGCGTCGCTCACGGGCGCGACGACGATGCGCTCCTCCCCGTCGAGCAGGATCTGGATGTCGATGTAGCGGCGGTGGCTTTCCCACACGTGCGCCTCGGGCAGCAGCGTGGTGTAGCTGGAGACGGTGACGGCCACGTCGTCCCCGTCGGCAATGGGTCGGCGCTGCCGGTCGGCGGGCAGGGCGTGCAGGTCCGTCGCCGCCAGCCAGTCGATGGCGCGGGCCAGGGCCGGGCTCAGCGGGCGGTACAGGGGCAGACGGTCGAGCAGGTCGTGGATCATGGCGGGGAGTGTAACACCGGGGGCCTTCATCTGGGATGAAGCCGCGGGCCGCGGCGATGAGATTGGGCTTCACCGGCGGCGGGCGGGCCTATACGTTGCGGGCATGCGTATATCAGGAGGAGCGGCAGCGGTTCTGGCGGCGGCAGCGTTCACCTCGACGGCATTCGCCGCCGACGTGGTCAACTGGCAGCACGAGATTGGCTACGGCCTGCTCATCGACGAGTACGGCGCGGCCCTCAAGACCGGCGCCGGCGTCCCGGGCACCCTCGTCGAGTCCGGCTACGCGCCCAAAATCTACATGCCCGACGGCGTCACCCTCGAACCGCGCTTCGCCGGCAAAACCTTCAACTTCCGCAGCGGCTCGCCCGTCTTCTCCGACCACGCCACCAACGTCGCCGCCTACTTCTTCAGCAACCACTCCCCCGGCACGTTCACCCAACGATCCCTCGGACGCGGCATCACCAGCATCGACCTCTACTCCACCGGCTGGCTCGACAGCCACTACCTGCGCAACGACGCCGGCCTCTCCCCGCCGCCCGTCTCGCCCAACCACAGCCGCGTCGCCTCTCACGCTTACCACCTGTCCACCACCAGCGGCCTGGTCAACTACATGCGGCGGATCGACTACCTCACCCACACCGACGACTACCTGCACTTTGTCGCCTCCACCGGCGGCAGCGGGTCGGTGCAGAGCCTCGCCGCGTCCTACAACGCCGTTGCAGTGGGCCACCCCAGCGGACTCAACGCCGAGGGCGGAACCGTGGACCTCTTCGCCTACCCCGGCGGCAGGCACAAGCCCGACATCGTCGTCACCCACACCACCAGCGACTCGATCGGCATCCTCAGCGGCGCCGCCGCCATGCTCATCGAGCTCGGCGCCGACCCCGCACTGTCCAACGGCGCCTACACCTCGCCCCGCACCGGCCAGAGCATCCGCCACGCCCAGACTTCCGAGACCGTCAAGGCCGCGCTCATGGCCGGTGCCATGCGCCACACCACCTACGTCCCCTGGACCGGCCACGCCATCACCACCTACCGCGACACCGTGGCCCACCGCACCGACAACGGCCTGGACACCCGCTACGGCGCCGGCCGCCTCAACGTCCAGCACAGCTACAAGATCATCGAGGGCGGCGAGCAGGACAGCGCCCAAGACGCCGCCACCTCGCCCACCGCCGGCCACATCCACGCACGCGGATTCGACTACGACCCGGCCTTCGGCGGCGCCGCCGCCAGCAACGCCGTCGCCTCCTACCGCTTCGCCACCTTGCCCGAGGGCGGCAACATCACCGCCACGCTCGCCTGGAACGCGGGCATCACCTACAACACCGGCGGCTCGTTCGACCTCACCGCCAACACCCTCTTCCACGCCATCGAACTATTGCTCTACGACGTGACCGACGCCGCGCCGGTGCTTGTGGCCTCGTCGTCCTCGGCGATCGACAACACGCAGTCGCTGTGGCAGGACCTGCCCGGCGGGCGCCAGTACCTCATGCAGGTGCAGCCTCTGGCCGGCCAGGACGCCTTCACGTGGGACTACGCCCTGGCGTGGCGCATCGACGGCTGGGCCGCCGCCCCCATCCCCGAGCCCGCCAGCGCAGCGCTGCTGTGGACCGGGCTGATGGCCATGCTCTACCGCGGCCGGCGCTGAGTCGGCCTCTCCTCTCATCGGCCCGAGGCCCGGTACGCCGTCGGCGTCACGCCCGCCTTCTGGGCGAACTGACGCGAGAAGTGGAACACGTCGGTGTAGCCCAGGGCGTCGGCAATCTGCGTGACGGTCAGCCCCGACTCGCGCAGCAGCAGCTTGGCGCGGTCGATGCGGGCCTGCACGATGAACTGCTGCGGACTGGCGCCGACGACCTGGCGGAACATGCGCGACAGGTGATCGGTGCTGCAGTTGGCCTTGGCCGCCAGCTCACGGATGGACGGGGCCTCGGCGGGGCTTTCGCGGATCAGCCCGGCCAGCTCGGTGACGATGGTCTCGTGTCGGCGCGCCGCGGCGGTGACGCCGCGCCGCGGCGCCGACGCCGCCGCCGCGTCCAGGTCCATCAGCAGCGCGGTCATCAGCCGCTGCGCCGCCGCCGCC
>CAZFDT010000041.1:0-45180 GCA_964518335.1 uncultured Phycisphaeraceae bacterium | reverse complement strand
CGCAGAGCTTTCCCGGCGAAGCGTTCGAGGGCACGGTCGCGTTCATCGATCCGGTGGTGAACGACCGGACACGGACGGTGCGGGTGCGCGTGGACATCGCCAACGCGGACGGTCGGCTCAAGCCGGGGATGTTCGTGCGCGGCGAGGTCCACGCTAGCATCGGCCACGACGAAGCGCCGCTGGTGATCCCGGCGTCGGCGCCGCTGATCACGGGCGAGCGTGCCGTGGTGTACGTGCAGTTGCCGGAGGCGGATCGTCCGACGTTCGAGCCGCGCGACGTGGTGCTGGGGCCGCGGGCCGGCGCGTGGCATGTGGTGCGCGAGGGCGTGCGCGAGGGCGAGCTGGTGGTGATGCACGGGGCGTTCAAGATCGACAGTGAGCTGCAGATTCGCGGTCGTCCGAGCATGATGCAGTCCGGAGGCGATCCGCCGCCGGCGCACAGCCACGAGGGGGGCCACTGATGGACGAGCGGCGCTCCATGCTCGACGGCGTCATCCGCTTCTTTCTCGAACAGAAGCTGGTGGTCGCGTTGCTGGTGCTGCTGATCGTGGGCTGGGGCGTGGCGGTGGCGCCGTTCGACTGGAAGCTCGGCTGGCTGCCGCGCAATCCGGTGCCGGTCGATGCGATCCCGAACCTGGGCGAGAACCAGCAGATCATTTTCACCGACTGGCCGGGGCGGTCGCCGCAGGATGTCGAGGACCAGGTGACGTACCCGCTGACGGTGTCGCTGCTGGGCGTGCCCGGCGTGAAGGAGGTGCGGTCGCTGTCGATGTTCGGATTCTCGACGATCTCGCTGATCTTCGAGGAGGACGTGGCGTTCTACTGGTCGCGTGGTCGGATCATCGAGAAGCTCAATGCGTTGCCTGCGGGTGTGCTGCCTGCGGGGGTGCAGCCGGCGCTGGGTCCCGACGCGACGGCGCTGGGCCAGGTGTTCTGGTACACGCTCGAGGGGCGTGACGACGCGGGCCGGCCGGCGGGCGGGTGGGACCTGCACGAGCTGCGCAGCGTGCAGGACTGGCACGTGCGGTACGGGCTGCTGGCGGCCGAGGGGATCAGCGAGGTGGCGTCGATCGGTGGGTTCGTGCGCGAGTACCAGGTGGACGCCGACCCCGACGCGATGCGGGCCTACGGCGTGACGCTGGACCAGGTGATCGACGCGGTGGGCAAGAGCAACATCGATATCGGGGCCCGCGTGACGGAGGTCAATCGCGTCGAGTACGTGCTGCGCGGGGTGGGATTTGTCAAGGACGTGGCCGACTTGGAGGACGCGGTGGTGACGACGGGGGAGAACTACGTGCCGATCCGAGTGCGGGACGTGGCGCGGGTGGGGCTGGGCCCCGCCGAGCGGCGCGGCGCACTGACGCATTCGGGCGCCGAGGCGGTCGGCGGCGTCGTGGTCGTGCGCGAGGGGTTCAACCCGCTCGAAGCGATCGGCAACGTCAAGGCCCGGATCGACGAGATCAGCCCCGGCCTGCCCGCCAAGGTTGTCATCGACTGGTCGCGCATCACCCCCGACGGTGTGGAGCGGTTCGCCCGCGACCGAGGCTTCGACGCCCACGGCGACACCGACGCTGCACTTGACCAGGAGGCCTGGCTCGCCTGGGTCCGCGCCCACCCCGACGACCGCCCCGACTGGATCACCGTCAGCCAGCTCCACATCGTGCCCTTCTACGACCGCACGGGGCTCATCCACGAAACGCTCGGCACGCTCAACGACGCGATCGTCCAGCAGATCCTCGTCACCGTCATCGTCGTCATCGCCATGGTCCTGCACCTGCGCAGCTCGATCGTCATCAGCGCGATGCTGCCCCTGGCCGTGCTCATCTGCTTCATCTTCATGAAGCTTTTCGGCGTGGACAGCAACGTGGTGGCCCTGGCGGGCATCGCCATCGCCATCGGCACGATCGTCGATATGGGGATCATCATCACGGAGAACGTGCTCAAGCACCTGAAGGAGGCCGCCCCGGACGCGTCGCGCCTGCAGGTGGTGTATCGCGCCACGAGCGAGGTGGGCTCGGCGATTCTGACCGCCATCGCCACAACGGTGATCAGTTTTCTGCCGGTGTTCACGATGACGGGGGCGGAGGGCAAGATGTTCGCGCCGCTGGCGTACACGAAGACGTTTGCGTTGATCGGGTCGGTGCTGACGGCGCTGCTGGTGGTGCCCGCGGTGGTGCACGTGCTGGTGGCGGGCCGGGTCGCTTCGCGGGGACTGCGGCGGGCATGGCTGTCCGGGCTGGGCGTGGCGGCGGTCGCGGCGATCCTCGTCGCCGCCGCGCGCGGCTGGGGCTGGGCGCTGCTGGCGGGCGCGCTGCTGTTGACCTTTGTGATCTATCACCTGCTGGAGGAGGATCTGCCCGCGCTGATGCGCGTCGTGTATCCCCGCCGCGCCGACGCCGCCCAGCGCCTGGCCGGACGCATGCGCCGCGCCGCCACATGGGTCGCCAGTGCCATCGCACTGATCGTCGTCGGCTGGATTCTCACCACCGTCTGGGAGCCGCTCGGACCCGAGCGCGGCTTCGCCCGCAACGCCATCTTCGTCACCGTGCTCGTCGGCGGCCTGCTGGGTCTGTTCGCCGCGTTCCAGTTCGTCTATGGCCCCCTGCTGCGATTCTTCCTCGACCACAAAGCGCTGTTCCTGGCGTTCCCCATCGTGCTGGTCACGCTCGGGGCTTGCGTGTGGCTGGGGTTCGACCGCGTGTTCGGATTCATCCCCGCGGCGGGACAGCGCGTGGGCATCGATCCGCGCACGATCCGCACCAGCGGGCCATGGGTGTGGGCGGCGCACGAGTTTCCCGGCCTCGGCCGCGAGTTCATGCCGCCGCTGGACGAAGGCTCGTTCCTGTGGATGCCCACGACGATGCCGCACGCCTCGATCGGCGAAGCGCTGGAGGTGCTGGCGTATCAGGACATGGCCATCGCCGCCGTCCCCGAGGTTGAGAGCGTCACCGGCAAGATCGGCCGCGCCGAAAGCGCCCTGGACCCGGCGCCGATCTCGATGATCGAAACCGTCATCAACTACAAACCGCAATACATCACCGACGACGCCGGGCGACGCATCAACTTCAAATACGACCGGCAGCGCGGCGAATTCGTGCGCGACGAGCTGGGCGAACTGATCCGCGACACTTCCGGGGGCGGCAGACCCTTCCGCCAATGGCGCGACCACATCCGCACGCCGCAGGACATCTGGAACGAGATCGTCGCCGCCGCGCAGTTGCCCGGCACCACCAGTGCCCCCAAGCTTCAGCCCATCGAGACGCGACTGGTCATGCTCCAGACCGGCATGCGCGCCGCCATGGGCATCAAGCTCCGCGCCCCTGACCTGGACACGCTCGACCGCATGGCCGTCGAACTCGAGCGCCTCGTGCGCCAGGTCCCCTCGGTCAATCCCGCCACCGTCAACGCCGACCGTGTCGTGGGCAAGCCCTACTTCGAGATTCACATCGACCGCCAGGCCATCGCACGCTACGGACTGAACATCGCCGACGTGCAGCGCGTCATCGGCGCCGCCGTCGGCGGCGAGACCATCACCACCACCGTCGAGGGCCGCCAGCGCTACCCCGTGCGCGTCCGCTACCCGCGCGAGCTGCGCGACGATCCCGAGGCCCTGCGCCGCATCCTCGTCCCCGCCAGCGACGGCACGCAGATTCCGCTGGGCGAACTCGCCCAGATTCGCTACACCCGCGGCCCGCAGATGATCCGCAGCGAGGACACCTTCCTCACCGCCTACGTCACCTTTGCCCAGCAGCCCGGTCTGGCCGAGGTCGATGTCGTCGAGCAGGTGCAGGACTACCTCCGCGCCAAGGTCGCCTCGGGCGCGCTGACGGTGCCCACGGGCGTGAGCTGGCGATTCGCCGGCAATTACGAGCACCAACTTCGTGCCGCACGCACCCTTGGCGTCGTCCTCCCCGCCTCGCTGCTGATCATCTTCCTCATCCTCTACTTTCAGTTCCGCTCGGTCGCCACCACCTCGATCGTCTTCATCGGCATCGCCGTCGCCTGGGCCGGCGGGTTCGTCATGATCTACTTCTACGGTCAGGACTGGTTCGCCAACTTCGACGTCTTCGGCGTCAACATGCGCCAGCTTTTCCAGCTCCACGCGATCAACCTCAGCGTCGCCGTCTGGGTCGGGTTCCTCGCCCTCTTCGGCATCGCCTCCGACGACGGCGTCGTCATGGCCACCTACCTCAAGCAGAGCTTCGACCAGCGCCGCACCACCACCGTGCCCGAGCTTCGCGCCGCCACCGTCGCCGCAGGACTCCGCCGCGTTCGACCCTGCCTCATGACCAGCGCCACCACCATCCTCGCACTCCTGCCCGTGCTCACCTCCACCGGCCGCGGCGCCGACATCATGGTCCCCATGGCCATCCCCAGCGTCGGCGGCATGAGCCTGGCCCTCCTCACCATGTTCACCGTCCCGGTCCTCTTCTGCCTCATCGAGGAGATCAAGCTCAAGCTGCGCCTGGGCGAGTACCGCGACCTGCCCCGACACGCCTAGCGCCGCTTCACTCGTCGTCGTCGCCGAACAGGCGCTTCTTCGCCGTCGCCGCCGCTTCCCGCGGCTTGCGATGCGCCACGATCGCCGCCGCCAGCTCCAGGTCCGCCGGCCGCGTGATCTTCAGATTCGTCAGCTCCCCCTCCACCACCCGCACCGGCTCGCCCAACGCCTCCACGAGCATGGCGTCGTCCGTCGCGCCGGTGCCGCCCTGGGCCTCGATCCGCGAGTACGCACGCCGCAACAGCGACAGGGCAAACACCTGCGGCGTCTGAATCTCCACCACCCCCGCGCGATCCACCGTCTCCACCACCCGCTGCACTTGCACCCGTGGCCGCGACGCCTCGCCCAGGATCCCCGCCAGCGGATCGACGCTCCGGTCCTGGTCCTCCTCCATCTCCACCACGCGCTTGAGCGTGTGGCTCACCGCCATCCCAGGCACCACCGCGTCGAACCGCCCCGCCGTCTCCAGCACCCGCTCGATCAGCGCCCGGCTGACCAGCGGCCGCGCCGCGTCGTGGATCGCCACATGCGTCACGTCCTCCGCCACGTGCCCCAGCGCCTTGAGCACCGTCTCCCACCGCTCGCGCGTCCCCCCCGCCACGATCGTCACCCCCGCCAGCGCACACGCGTCCCCCCACTTGAACTTGAACGACGCCAGACTTTCCGGGTTCACCGCCAGAATGATCTGCCCGACCTGCTGCACCCCCTTGAACGCCTCGATCGCCCGCAGAAAGACCGCCCGCCCGTCCAGGTCCACCTCGACCTTGGACGCACGTCCCCCCTCCGCCGCGCCAAACCGCTTGCCCACCCCCGCCGCAGGTAAAATCAGCGCCACCTTCATCGCCGCGCATCTTACTCCAACACTCCGCCGACAAAAGCGACGCTCCCGCTCGCCTCGCCTGCCCACGTTTGCCCCCCATCGCGGCTGATGCGGGCATGACCTGCCCCGAATCCATCGGGAGGGGATGCGCCCCCTGCTGTCGAGTGTGGCTGAATTATCGGGGCGATCATGCCACCCTTGCGGTCCATCGCGTGCGCGTCATTCCCGCGGAGGCGGGAATCCAGTGACGGCGACATGGGGCCTCCCCCTGGATGCCCGCCTCCGCGGGCATGACGGCCTGAAGATTGTCTTTGCCCGCTGCTTTCAGCCGCACCCCCTGCTGTCCGCGGGTAGAATGTTCGACATGCGTTCGGTTTCGTGCGCCTTCCGGGGGGCGGGGGCGGGGGGGGGGGTCGCTCGTGACGGGGGCGGCAAGTCAACTTGCTGCTCGGGATGTGCAACTTGATCATGTGCAGAGGAGCAAGTTGAGTTGGTGGGTTGGGGAGTGCTTTTGGGGGGGTGTGACCCCCTCGTCCGGGAACCACTTCTGGCGTAAGATAATCTAAGGAAGGGGCGGGCCTGCCCGATGTCGTGGATGGGGCCGGCCGCAACAGACCGTGGGAGCATGACCATGCGCAGGCACAGCAAAGGCAACGGGTGGCGGATCACGTGGGCGTGGATGGCGGCGGCGGCGATCGCCTGCCCGGCGCTGGGCCAGGTCCAGTCGCGCGAGTCCGGCCGGGCGCTGGACGCCAACCCGCAGGTGGGCAGCGGCGGGGTCAACCGGCCGGGGCAGGTGATCGACTACGCCGTGCGCAACGCCGTCATCACCGGCAACGTGCCCGATGGGCGCGAGTTCCGCGGCGATGTCGGGTACTCGGCGCCGACCGAGTTCCGCGGCGGCGTGGCCAGCGACGACCTGTTCCGCTTCAACGCGCGAAGTCTCGGATCGAGCCTGCCTTACGTCGCCAGCGGCGGAGGCAACTACGGCGTCGATCCCAGCGGCGTCGTCGTGCCCCGCTCCACCGGCGCGGCCACGTACTACAGCACCACCGAGCTGATCGTGCCCAACCGCATGATCGGGCCCACCGGCGGAACCTACAGCGCCGCCCAGATCGCCTCGGGCACGGCTCGCATCACCATTCCCGACACCACCGCCGTCGCCGTGCGCGAAGCGCCCGACGGCCGACTGCTGGAGATCAGCACCACGGCGCTGCTGGGGGTGCGCGAGGTCGAGCGTCCGCGCCTCTTGCGCGACGTGGACGAGCTGACCGATCTGTCGCAGCGCGAGCAGTACCGCCTGCAAGTGGAGGTCAAGCCGGAGACGCCCGACGAGGCCCAGCCGCTCAAGCCCACGTCCACCGAGCCGCTGAACCAGCAACTCGAGGGTCAGCAGTTGGGGACGATGGTCGATCCCGGGCTGACCCTGGGGCAGCAGCTCACGGCATCCCGCATGGGCGCCGACGCGCGGACATTCGATCAGCAGGTGGGAGACATCGAGCGTGCGATGTTCCGGCAGTTGGGTTCGCGCAATGCCAACCCCGGCGACGACGTGTACCTGGACGTGCTGCGAGCGATGCGAGGGGATGCGCAGTTGCCCAAGGCGGTGACGCAGGATGCGACGAAGGAGCCGGAGCAGTTGGAGGCGCCGTCGATCGAGGAGTTGGAGAAGGCCGAGCAGGCGCGTCGGCGTGCGGTGGAGGCGGCGGCGGCGGCGCTGGCCGAGCAGGCCGGGCGCGAGCAGCCGCAGGGGACCCCGACCCCGGGCCCCGGTCCGGCGACGCAGCCCGACCCCATGGCGCAGCCGGGGCAAGAGCAGCAGCCCGATGAGGCCCCTGCGTCCGACCCGACGCGGCCGGGCTCGCTGGGCGGACTGCTCGACACCATCGAAGGGGCGCAGGACCTGCCGCGGCTGGTGACGCTGGCGGGCGAGCGCGAGGACCGGATCAACCGGCTGCTGCGCGACGCGGAGACGGACCTGGCGGCGGGTCATTTCTTCGACGCCGAGAGCAAGTACCGGCAGGTGCTCGCCGACGCGCCGCAGACGCCGCTGGCGATGGCCGGCCAGGCGCACGCCCAACTCGGGGCGGGCATGATCAAGAGCGGCGCGTACACGCTGCGCCGTCTGTTCGAGCAGCACCCGGAGTTGATCGGGGTGCGCTACGACGCGCGGCTGCTGCCGCCGAAGAAGCGGCTGGACTACATTCACGGCCAGATCATGCAGGAACTGCGCGACGCGCCGCGCGGGGAGACGGCCCTGGCGCTGGCGTACCTGGGCTACCAGACCAACTCGACGCAGATCACCCGTTACGGCCTGACCATCGCCGAGACGCGCAGCCCGCAAGACCCGCTCCTGCCGTTGCTGCGTCGCATCTGGCTCAGTGAAAAGCCCGCCAACGCGGGGCAGGGCAAGTGAGATAACCGCTCCGTGAGTCAGATCCCTGCCATGGCCAATCCGTCGCCGCAGGCGCCCTCGAAGCCTCGCGGCCGACGCCGCCGCACCCGTGCCGCGCCCGCGGGCGACAGCCCCAGCGCGCCGAAGCTGTCGCTGACCGACTTCCTCGACGTGACCACGCTGCAGGAGGTGCAGGACGGGTTCACGGCGGTGACGCGGTTGGCGACGGTGATCCGCGACGCCGAGGGCAAGCGCCTCACGAGCGTGACGCGGTCGCAGCAGCGTGCCGCGTCGGACGAGGTGCTCGATCAGTTGCTGGCCGACGCGCCGGACGAAGGCCCGCTGGTGGCGCCGATCAAGGTCGAGGGCCAGTCGCTGGGGTCGATCGCCATCGAGAGCGACGACGACGCGCCGCTGGTGGCGTTGGACGAGGCGAGGGCGGCGTTGAAGGGTCTGGCGGCGACGCTGCAGTTGCCCGACGACCAGGCCGCCGCGTTGATCGCCGCCGCCGAGCGCGAGTTCGCCCCCGGACGCGCCGCGTCGATCCAGTTCCTCTACCTCTTGGCCAACGCCATTGCCCGGCTGTGCTACCAGGAATACCACCTGCGCCAGCGCCTCGAGGAGCTCTCGGCGCTGCAGCAGGTGAGCACGATGCTCTCGGCGCAGCGCGACCTGCAGCAGGTGATGGACACGGCCGCGCGATCCTGCGCCCAGGTGATGAAATGCACCGCCGCGGCGATCCGGCTGCTCAACCCCGAGACGCGGGAGATGACGCCGCGGTCCACGTTCGAGCTGTCGTCGGAATACCTGGCCAAGGGGGCGATCGTGCTGGAGAAGAGCCCGATCTTCAAGGCGGCGGTGGCCGGCGAGGTGGTGTACGTCGAGGACATGGTCACCGATCCGCGCGTGCTGTACCGCGAGGACGCCGAGCGCGAGGGCCTGGCGAGCATGCTCTGCGCCGGGATCATCTACCAGGGCAAGGCCATCGGCGTGATCCAGCTCTTCACCAGCGAGGTGAGGCCGTTCACGCAGTTCGAGATGAACCTGCTGCGGGCGATGTCGCAGCTCGTGGCGACGGCGATCGAGCATGCGCGCCTGGACGCCGAGCGCGCTGAGAACCAGGCGGTGATGCGTCAGCTCAAGCTGGCCGGCGACGTGCAGAGGCGGATGCTGCCCCGGTCGGCGCCCGCGGCGCCGCCGCTAGACATCGCCGCGCGTTACGTGCCCAGCTTCGACCTGGGCGGCGACTTCTACGACTTCATCGACCTGGACGGGAACGTGGGCGTGGCGGTGGGCGACGTCGTGGGCAAGGGCATCGCCGCCAGCCTGCTCATGGCCAGCGTGCGGGCGTCGCTGCGCGCCTTCGCCCAGGACGTGTACGACCTGGACGAGATCATCAGCCGCGTCAACGTGCAACTCACGCGCGACACGCTCGACAACGAGTTTGCCACGCTGTTCTACGGCGTCCTGAATCCGAAGAACCTCCGCCTGACCTACTGCAATGCCGGGCACGAGCCGCCCCTGCTGCTGCGCCGCGGCGAGTTTCAGAAACTCGACACCGGCGGCATGATCGTCGGCATCGACGAGCAACAGAGCTACCTCAAGGCCATCGTCCACCTGGAGCCGGGCGATCTGATCGTGTTTTACACCGACGGCCTGACCGACGCGATGAACTTCACCGGCCAGCGCTTCGGCCGCGCGCGCATCGAGGCCGCCATACGCCAGTGCGCCGACAAGACCGCGTACGACACCATCAACCACCTCCTCTGGCACATGCGCAAGCACACCGGGCTCAACCGCAGCTTCGACGACACCACGCTGGTCGTCGTCAAGATCAACGCCCGCTGACCGTCAGGCCGCGGCGCGATCAAGGCCCGGATCGGGCGCGATCGGCCGTGGGTGTCACACCGAAGTGGCGGCGATAGTCGCGGCTGAACTCGTGGACCCGTCCGTAGCCGACGCGCGCTGCGACTTCCTTGAAGAGCAGCTCGGAGCGCTGCACCAGCCCGCGGGCCAGGCTCAGGCGGACCTGTTTCATGCGACGGGCGGGAGGCGCGCCGACGGCGGCCAGGCACGAGCGGGCAATGGTGGCGTGGCTGCGGCCGACAAGCCGCGACATGGCCCCCAGCGACATCGGCTGGGACAGGTCGCGGCGCAACTGCGACTCGAGCCGCCACCACAACTCGGCGGCAGGGTCCATGGTGCAGCCCTGCCCGCCCGCGGGCGCCAGCGCCGCCAGCAGATCGCTCAGCCGCGCGTGGACCAACAGCTCGCGCACCGCCGGCGACGGCGACTCGTCGCGCCACGCGCGCAGCAGGCCCAGGAACAATCGTTCCACCCGCCGCGACACGTCGCGCACACGCTGCTCGAACGGCGGCGGCGACAGCGCCGGCGCGAGGAAGTTGAGCGTCAGGAACGTCCACGGCGCCGACACGATCCCGATGCGCACAAACTCATCCTCGTGATACCAGATGAGCCGCCGCGGCTTGATGACATAGCGTCGTCCGCCGACGTCGTGCATGGCCTCGCCGGTGAGTGTGAGCTGGATCGTGTGTCCGGGAAGACTGCTGGCCTTGCTGCTGTAGCCTGCCTTGTCGCGGCGCAGCAGGCCGCAGAGCTGCACCCGCTGCGCCGCGGGCGGCCCCACCGTCGGCCGGGTGAACAGGTCGGCGTCCGGCGTGATCGTTTTTGCGACATCACGATGAAGATTCGCTAACGACACAGCCATTTCAAGCGGGCATTATACCCATGTCACCCACGAGCCAACGGAACCACGCCATGATGCAGACCGCGACCGACCTCAAGCAGACCTACGACCGCGACGGCTACGTCATCGTGCGCGGCCTCTATCCCGCGCAGGCGATGCTGCAGTGGAAGCAGGCGCTGCGAGCGGCGCTCGACGCCGAGCGGTTCAACCATCCCAGCGGCGTGCGCGTGTGGCAGGACCGCACGCTGCCCGAGCCGGTGATGACCGCGATGAGCGACGATTGCGTGGTCCGCGTTCTCGAACAGCTCATCGGGCCGGACATCGAGTACCTGTCCGCCAAGGCGGTGTTCAAGGACGGCAAGACGAGCTTCGGCTCGCCGTGGCATCAGGACTGGTTCTACTGGGAAGGGTCGCCCAAGATTTCGATCTGGATTGCCTTGGACGACGCCACCGCCGACAACGGCTGCCTGACGGTCATCCCCGGCTCGCACACGCGCGTGTTCCCGCGTCAGCGCATCAGCGGCGACACGTTCGTCAACCGCATCCGCGACGAGGACCTGCCCGACACGCCCATCGTCACCGCCGCGGCCCACCGAGGCGACGCCATCTTCTTCCACGACCTGCTCATCCACGGCTCGCACCCCAACCGCGTCGGCGGCGACCGCTGGTCGCTGATCTCCACCTATCGCAACGGGCTGGCCCGGGACGATTCCAAGGTGTGGTCCAGTGCGCTCCTGGTTCGCGGTACGAGCGCGAACGCGGCGGCCCCGTGAGACACTCGCATGTCAGAGCCCTGGACCAGTCGCCGACGCCTGCTGACCGCGCTGACCTGCGGCGTGCCCGATCGCGTGCCCATCAACACCTACGAGATGCCCGGGCGCGACTCGACCGACTGGTACAACCGCCAGCCCAGTTACGCCGAGCTGATGCGGTTCATCCGCGAGCACACCGACTGCATCACCAACTGGTCGCCGCGCGCCTGCCAGGACACGCCAGGCGCCGACCCGGCCGCGACGATCGTGGGCTTCCTCGGCTCGGCGCATCCCTGCCCCGCCACGATCGAGACCGAGCAGGTCGGCGCCGTCCTCCGCACGACCACCACGCTGCACACGCCGCGCGGCGACCTGCGCCGCGTCACCGAGCGAGATCCGACGGTGTTGACGACCTGGACGATCGAGCATTGGTGCAAGGGCAGCGACGACGTGGACCGGGCGTTGTCCGTGGCGTACGCGCCGATGCGGTTTGATGCGTCGGACCTGCCGCGCGTGCGGCGCGAGCTGGGCGAGCACGGGCTGGTCATGACGTCGCTGGCCGACCCCGCTTACATGGTGGCGGACCTGATGTCGTTTCAGGACTACGTACTCTGGCTTCACGAGGACACGGAGCACTTCGCCGCCGCCGTCGATGCGGTGGCCCCGCGCGTGATGCAGAATCTGGCCAACATGCTCGACGCCGCGCCCCCGGAACGGGCGGCGGAACTCTATCGCATCTGCGGCCCCGAGTACATGACCCCGCCGTACGCCCGCCCGGCCATGTTCGCCCGCTTCATGGTCCCGCACGTGCGCGCCATGACCGACCTGATCCATCGCCGCGGCGGCAAGGTGCGGCTGCACTGCCACGGCAAAATCGCCCAGGTGCTCGACCTGTTCTTCGACACCGGCGTCGATGGCACCGACCCCTGCGAACCCCCGCCCGACGGCGACCTGACGCTGGATCAGGTCAAACGCCGATGCCTGGCCCACCGCGTGAGCGTCTGGGGCAACCTCGAACTGAAGCTGCTGGAGCAAGGCTCACCGCAACAGGTCCGCGACACGGTCCGCCACGTCATGGACCAGGCCAAGGATGGTGGAGGCTTTGTCCTTCTGCCCACCGCCGCCCCGATCAATATTCCACTTTCGCCGCAGACCGAGGCCAACTACCGGGTGTGGATCGAAGCGGCGCACGAGTTCGGACGATATTGACGGCCCGCCACACCAAGGCATCAGATCCCCGCGGCGGTGTCGCGACTGCCGGCGTCGATCGGCAGCGTGATGGTGAACGTCATGCCACCGTCGGCGTTGGCCGCTGCACTGATCCGCCCGCCGTGCGACTGCACGATCGACTGGCTGATCGACAGGCCCAGGCCCATGCCGTCGGGCTTGGTGGTGAAGAAGGGCTCGAACAGCCGCGGCAGCGTCGTCGCCGCCATCGCCGGGCCTGTGTCGATCAGGTCGATCCGCAGGGTGTCGGCGTCCGGCAGCGACGTGCGCACCGTCAGCACGCGCGGGCGGCCGGCGTTGTCGCGCATCGCCTCGGCCGCGTTGCGCATCAGGTTGAGAATCACCTGCTCGATCTGGATGGCATCGACGCACACGGGCGGCAGGTCGGGGCAGGGCTCGACGACGAGGCGCACCTGCTCGCGGCGCAGGTCGTGGCCCAGCAGGGCCGCGGCATCGTCGATCAGCTCATCGATATGGGTCGGGGCGACCTTGGGTCCGCGTTTGTGGATGAACTGGCGCAGGCGGCGGATGATCTCGCCGGCGCGGGTGGCCTGGTCCACCGCCTGCTGCATCGCGCCCATCAGTTGCTCGCGTGACCAGTCGCCGCTCTGCATTCGCCGCAGGCACCCCTGCGTGAAGCTCATCACCGCCGCCAGCGGCTGGTTCAACTCGTGCGCCAGGCCCGAGGCCATCTCGCCCATCGTGCTCAGCCGGGCCACATGCGCCAGCTCGGCCTCGCGCTGACGGGCGCGCTCCTGCTGGCGCACCTTCTCGGTAATGTCGCGCTGGATCGACACGAAGTTGATGATCCGTCCCTGCCCGTCGCGCACGGGCGAGACCTGCCACTCGACGAGGAACTCGCTGCCGTCCTTGCGGTAGTTGACCGTCGCGCCGTGAAAGACCTTGCCCGCCAGCAGCGTCGCCTTGAGCCGGTCGAGCACGGCCCGATCGGTGCGCGGACCCTGCAGGATGCGCGGCGTCTTGCCGATCACTTCCTCGGCCCGGTAGCCCGACAGCCGACAGAATGCCGGGTTCACGTACACGATCTGTGGGCCGGGCAGATCCAGTTGCGGCGAGGTGATGACCACCGAGTCGTGGACCTGGTCGATCGCCGACTGAATGCGGCGAAGCGCCTCCTCCTGGCGGCGACGTTGCTCGATGTCGCGCGTGGCGGTGTGGATTTCGACGACGCTGCCCGTGCCGTCGGTGATGCCCAGGCTCGTGCTCTCGACCCACTGGTAGTGCCCGTCCTTGCGGCGGAAGCGATAGGCGATCGCTTCGGTGTGATCGGTCCCGAGCACGCGCTGGTGCGACTGGCGGATGCGGTCCACATCGTCGGGATGGAAGAATTCGTAGGGGAAGTGGCCGATCAGCTCGTCGGGATCGTACCCCAGGATCGTGCGGCTGGCGGGCGAGACGTAGATGAACGTCCCGTCGGGCGCGTGGCGACAGATCATGTCGCTGCTGGTCTGGGCCCACTGGCGGAATCGCTCGATGGAGTCGGGCTCAGCCATGGCACGCCTCGACCAGCGCCGCGACGCGCCGGGGATCGACCGGCTCGCCGAGCCTGCCGTTGCACTTGACCGACGTGCCCACGATCACGCCGTCGCAGTGAGCGCGCAGGGCCTTGACGTTGCCCGTGTCCGCGCCGCTGCCGATCCACACCGGCACGTCACCCGTCGCCGACTTCACCTTCGCCAGCTCCTGCAGGTCCACGGCCATCCCCGTGCCCCGGCCGCTCACCACGATCCCGTCCGCCAGCCCGCGCACGATGGTGTCATGCACCTCGTCCTCGATGGCGGTTGGTGCGAGCGGGGCCGAGTGCTTCACGTTCACGTCGGCCAGCACCTTCACGTGCTGCGCCCCCAGCGCCGCCCTGTCGCGCATCAACTCGGCGGCGATCCCCTGGATGATCCCCTGGTCCGTCAGCCGCGCCCCGCACAGCACGTTCACCCGGATGTACGACGCTCCGCTCGCCACGGCCACCGCCAGCGCCGAGCACCCGTCGTTGCGCAGCACGTTGACGCCCAGCGGCAGGTCCACCGCCTCATGCACCGCGCACGCCAACGCCGTCATCGCCGCCACTGTGTGCGCCGCCACCGGCCCCGCATGGAACGGCACGTCCCCGAAGTTCTCCAGCATCAGCCCGTCCACACCGCCCTGCCGCAGCGCCTGCGCATCGCGCACCACCCAGTCCCGGATCTCCCGCAGTGACCTGTCGCTCTGCGGCGCCCCCGGCAGGGCCGACAAGTGCAGCATTCCCACCACGGGCATCGTCACGTCCCGCCACGCCTCGATGAGTGCTCGTGCCATACGCTCGATTGTACGTCCGCCGATGGGGTACGATGAAGCAGGTGTAGTCGGGCGCCCCGCGGCGGCCCGGCGGGAGGCGACCATGGCGACCCAGGTCCCACAGCATCAGGCGCGGCTGCCCGCCGATTATGTCGAGCGGTTTGGCGAGGTGCGCGTGGCCGAGCACCTGGCCGTGATCGACCGGCTGGGCGACGGACACCCGGTCGAGGTGAGTTTTGAGGACCGCGGCGACGTGCAGCCGGGCAAGGCGGCCTGCACGGTGATCGCGTTCGACCAGCCGTTCGAGTTCTCCCTGATCGCCGGAACGCTCAGCGGGTGCGGGTTCAACATCGAGGCTGGGGACGTTTACACGCTGCCCGCCGAGCGAGCCGCCGCGTCGGCGGGCGCGGCGTCGCCTCGCAAGCGTCGCCCGCGCACGGGCCACAACGCCCCGGTCATCGTCGATCGCTTCATCGGTTGCCGCGCGGCGCCGCAAGAGCCGTTCGACGCCTGGGCCGCGCGGGTCAACGAGCTGCTGACGCAGGTCATCACGCTGCTGGACAAGCGCGAGCCGGCGTTCGTCACGCAGGCCAAGCAGCGGGTCAACGAGCTGGTGACGCGCCGACTGGCGACCATGCCGCACAAGCCCGCGCCGCTGCTGTTGCCCGTCGAGCTGGAGCTGGCGCGGCTGGACAGCGGGCTGCTTCGCCTCACCGTCACCGCGCAGGACACGCCGGCGTTCCTGTACGCCCTGAGCACCGCCCTGTCGCTGCGCGGGCTGTCGATCGACCGCGTGCGCATCGTGCAGGACGAGGCCACGGGCATGTTCACCGACACGATCGACCTGGTCCCGCGCCGCGGCGAGGAGGTCGATGATGGGCTACTGCAGCGCATCAAGCTGTCGGCCCTCCTGACCAAGCAGTTCACCTACTTTCTGGAGCGGTCGCCCGATCCGTACGCGGCGCTGACGCGCTACGAGCGGCTGACGGAGGACATGCTGGGCGCCGCCGAGCAGGACGCCGACCGGTGGTTCGAGCTGCTGGGCAATCCGACGGCGATGGGGGACCTGGCGCGGCTGCTGGGCGCCAGCGACTACCTGTGGGAGGACTTCATTCGAGGCCAGGCCGAGTCGCTGGCGCCGATCCTGCAGGAGCAGGCGCGTGGTCGGGCGTTGGCCGAGCCGATCGAGACGCTGCCGCAGCGCATCGAGCAGGCGCTGGCCGGTGCGGTGGGTGTGGCCGAGCAGCAGGACCGGCTCAACCGTTTCAAGGATCGGGAGATTTACCGGCTGGACCTGTCGCACATCCTCAACCCGGCGATGGATTTCCGCCGCTTCAGCGAGAACCTGACCTTCCTGGCGGAGAACCTGGTGGCGACGGCGACGCGGCTGGTGCTCGACGACCTGGTGCGGTCCTACGGCGCGCCGCCGGCGCGACACGCCGTGTTCGGACTGGGCAAGCTCGGCGGCGTGGCGCTGGGCTATGCCAGCGACATCGAGCTGCTGTACGTCTATGACGGCGACCCCAACGCCAGGACCGCCGGGGGCAAGCGCAAGGCCGTTGCAGTGAGCCAGTTCTTCGAGCAGCTCGCCCAGGAGGCCTCCTCGTTCATCCGCACCAAGCGCGAGGGCATCTTCGCCGTGGACCTGCGCCTGCGACCGTTCGGCACCCAGGGCCCGCTGGCGACCAGCGCCGACGCCTTCGCCCGCTACTACGGCGGGAAAGACCCCTCAGGCGGCGCCCACCCCTTCGAGCTGCTGGCGCTCGTGCGCCTGCGCTGGATCGCCGGCCACGCCGAACTGGGCTACCACGTCGAGCGCACGCGCGACCAGATCGTGTACGAAGGCCCCGACACCTGGCTCGACCTGGACCGGCTCTGGGACGTGTGGTGCCGCATGAAACGCGAAAAGCTCACCGAGCGCGGCCGCCTCAACGCCAAGTACTCCACCGGGGCGCTGGTCGATCTGGAGGGCGCCGTCGAACTGCTGCAGGTGCGCCACGCCCGCCGCGCCCCGCAGCTTCGCACCCCGCGCATCAGCCAGGCCATGGAGGGCCTGCACCGCGCCGGCGTGCTCACCGCCAACGAGTACGCCGCCATGCGCGGCGCCTACGACTTCTTCCGCAAGCTCATCAACGCCCTGCG
This sequence comes from uncultured Phycisphaeraceae bacterium, assembly GCA_964518335.1. Classification (GTDB taxonomy): domain Bacteria; phylum Planctomycetota; class Phycisphaerae; order Phycisphaerales; family Phycisphaeraceae; genus CAZFDT01. Next base: position 28,344 of record CAZFDT010000041.1, on the reverse strand, counting down.
CATGCTGCGCGGCCACGCCAGGGACCTGCTCCTGCCCCCGCACGATGCCCTCGAACTGACGCACCTGGCCCGGCGCATGGACTATCCAGCCCATGACGAGCCGGCCCGACGCATGCTCGACGAGTTCGAGCGGCACACCGCGCAGGTCAGCGCGTTCTTCGAGAAACACATCGGCCGGCCATGCCCGGCGCCGCACCACTCGATCGACACGCTGCCACGGGCCTGACCGGACCACTGCAACGGTCACGCCCCGCCCCCGCCGCGCAGCACCAGTCGCGGGTACAGCAGCAGGTGCGTCGCCGGATCGTCCGACCCGCCCAGCCTCGCCCGCGCCAGCCTCGCCACCGCCGCCGCCATCGCTTCCCACGGGATCGCCACCGTGCTCAGTCCCAGTTGCTCGGCGACCGGCGCGTCGTCGAACCCGATGATCCGCAGTGGTGCGACGCCGGCGGCGGCACACGCCAGCACCAGCCCCTGCGCGAGGCGGTCGTTGCAGCAGAACACCGCCGCGGGTTTCTGCGCCAGCACGCGCGGCGCCGCCGCCTGGCCCGCCGGCGTGAACCAGTGGTGCGCGTGGATCACCTTCGCCCGCGCCTCGGAGACGAACCCGGCGATGCGCTCGCGGCTGCGCCGGTCGCGCGGCGGGCCGCCCAGCACCGCCAGGCGCCCGTCCCCGCCAAGCGTTCGTTGCAGGTATTGCGCCGCCATCACGCCGCCGGCGAAGTCGTCAATGGCCACGCTGTCGATCGTCGCCGCTTCAAGGCTCGGCGGCGGCCGCTCGTGAACCAGGATGGCGCGGCGGCGCTCCTGCAGGCTGCGGCGCAGCGCCTCGGGCGACTCCCAGAGCACGGGCAGGCGGTGGCGAGGCAGCGGCGCGTCGTCGCGGTGGGTCACGTCGCAGCCGATGTGGGCCGCGCGCATCGCCTCGCGCAGCGACGCCATGAGCTTGGCGCCGAAGCTGCCCGCGACGGCGGCGCGCGGGTGCAGCACCAGCCGCACGCTCGTGGGCCGATCCGCGTCGCCCGGCAGGTACGTCCCCGACCGGTCGCTGCGCAACAGCAGCCCCTCCTCGACCAGCCGCGACAGCAACCGATGCGCCGTCTGGTAGCTCACACCGAAATGCGTGGCGACGGCCCGGTTGCTCATGAACCGATCGCCCGGCCGATACAGCCCGCTGCGCACGCGGCGGAGCATGGCGTCATAGGCCTGGGCGACGTGGGGGTTCATATCAGCGATCATATCAGTTTCTATGTCATGGCCTGTTGTGTGATCTATGCCGGCAGTACCATGACAGGGACGGCCATGCCCGGTGAACTGCAAGATAAAGCGATCGTGATCGTGGGCGGGACGACGGGCCTGGGCCTGTCGGCGGCTCACGCCTGCGCGCGGGCGGGGGCGCGCGTGGTGGTCGTCGGCCGCCACCCCGACAGCGCCGCCGCCGCCGAGCAAGCCCTGGGCGATCGCGGCGCGGCGATGACCGGCGACGCCACGCATCCGACCACCGCAGCCGCCGCCATCGACTTGGCGATCCAGCGCTTCGGCGGCTTCGACGGGCTCTACCACGTCGCCGGCGGCAGCGGACGCAGTCGCGGCGACGGCCCGCTGCACGAGCTGACCGACGACGGCATCGACTTCACGCTCGATCTCAATCTCAAGTCGCTGATCCTGTCCAACCGTGCGGCCGTGCGCTCCTTCCTGCAGCGCGGTGGCCCCGGCGTGGTGCTCAACATGGGTAGCGTGCTGGGCTTCTCGCCCTCGAAGCGCTATTTCGCCACGCATGCCTACGCGGCGACGAAGTCGGCGGTCGTGGGCTTCACCCGCGCCTGTGCCGGGTACTACGCCGACCGCGACATCCGCTTCAACGTCGTGGCGCCCGGGCTGGTCGAGACGCCGATGGCCCGCCGCGCCGCAGGCGACGAGGAGATTCTCCGCTTCGTGCACACCAAGCAGCCGCTCGACGGCGGGCGCATCGGCCGGGCCGACGACCTCGACGCTGCAGTGGTCTATCTCCTGTCCGATGCCGCGCGGTTCGTCACCGGGCAGGTGCTGGCGATCGACGGGGGCTGGTCGGTCAGCGAAGGGCAGGTGTCGCCATGACCGCGGCGGCGATCGGGATTGATATCGGCGGCACGCAGATCAAGGCGGCGGCAGTGGACGGCGCCGGCGCCGTCGTCGGTCAACTGCAGCACCCCACGCCTCAGCAGCGCCCGGAGCTGATCGATGCCGTGCGGTCGCTCGTGGCCGAGCTTCCGTCGACCAGGCGGGTGGGTGTGAGTTCGCCGGGGCTGGCGGCGCGGGACGGGCGGTCGATCGCGTGGATGCGAGGGCGGATGCAGTGCGTCGAGGGGCTGGTGTGGTCCGACGCGCTGGACCGGCCTGTCCCGGTGATGAACGACGCGCACGCCGCGCTGTGGGGGGAGGCGTGGGTCGGCGCGGCGGCGGGCGCGGCCGACGCCGTGCTGCTGACCCTGGGCACGGGCGTCGGCGGCGCGGTGATGTGCGACGGGCGAGTGCTGCGCGGCCACCTCGGCCGCGCCGGCCACCTGGGCCACCTCTGTCTCGACATCCACGGCTTGCCCGACATCGTCAACACGCCCGGATCGCTGGAGGACATGATCGGCAACCACACCGTCGCGGCGCGCAGCGGCGGACGCTTCGCCTCCACACGTGCCCTGGTCGAGGCCCATCGCCGCGGCGACGCCGAGGCTCAGCGCGTCTGGCTGCGCAGCGTGCGCGCCCTGGCGTGCGGTGTGGCGTCGATTATCAACGCGGTCGATCCGCAGGTCGTGGTGATCGGCGGCGGCATCGCCCAGGCGGGCGAGGCGCTGTTCGCACCGCTGGCCCAGTGCCTCGATGAAGTGGAATGGCGCCCGACGGGCCGCGGTGTGCGGATCGCCCCCGCCGCCCTGGGCGACATGGCCGGCGCGATCGGCTCCGCACGTGCGGCCATGACGGAGTGCTCCGCATGAACCCGCGCCAGAGGATCACTGCAGCGATCGGCCATCGCCCCGTCGATCGCGTCCCGATCGACCTCGGCGGCACGCGCCAGTCCGGGATCGCGGCGCTCGCCTACGACCGCCTGCGGCGTCGCCTGGGCATCCACCCCGCCAGGCCGCTGCGAGTGTTCGACACCTACCAGATGCTCGCCGACATCGAGCAGGCGGTCGCCGACAGACTCGGGAGCGACTGCGTTGCACTGAACCGACGAGCGGTGGCGTTCGGCATTGTCAACGAGAGCTGGAAGCCGTGGCGGGCCTATCACGGCCTGGACGCGCTTGTCCCTGGAGACTTCGCGCCTCAGCGCGGGGCCGACGGCGGGTGGACGCTGGTGCGCGGCCGCGAGGTCATTGCCCAGATGCCGGCTGGCGGCCTCTACTTCGACCGGTGCGAGAAGTATCCCGGCGCGCTGCACCCCGACCTCGATACGTGGGAGCCGCCGCGACTGACCCAAGCCGATGTCGATCATTTCGGGGCCCAGGCCGAGGCACTTCATTCGGGGACCGACAAGGCGATCGTCGTGGCGATGGGCCCGCCGTACGAGTTGTTCAACGGCCTGGGGCAGGGCGGGTTCGAGGACTGGATGGTCACGTTCGCGTCCGAGCCGGCGTACGTCGAGCGGCTGTACGCCAAGCTGGTGGACGCCTGGCTGGACAACCTGCGGGCGTTGCACATGGCCGTGGGCGACCGCGTGACAGTGCTGCAGTTGGCCGACGATCTGGGCACGCAGGCCGGGCCGTTCCTGTCGGTCGAGATGTTTCGCCAGCGCGTGATGCCCGCGTACAAGCGGGGGTTGGACTGGGTCCACGCCCACACGTCGTGGAAGGTGATGCTGCACAGCGACGGGGCGATTCGGCCGCTGCTGGCGTCGATTGTCGAGATGGGCGTGGACATCCTCAACCCGGTGCAGACCAGTGCGCCCGGGATGGAGCCCGCGGCGCTCCGGCGCGACTTCGGCGATCGCCTGGTGTTCTGGGGTGCGGCGTGTGATCCGCAACACACGCTGGCGCGCGGCACGCCTGACGAGGTCGCCGCCGAGTGCCGGGTCAACCTCGACGCGCTGCGCCCGCTCGGGGGCGGGCACGTGTTCGCCCCGATCCACAACATTCAGGCCGACGTGCCGCCCGACAACATCATCGCCATGTTCGACGCGGCGCTGCACTATCACGACACGGAAAGGTTGACCAGCGTATGACACCGAGCGAGACGTACCTGAAAGCGTGCGAGGGTCTGGTGGCGTGCGTGCGAGGGCAGCAGGCGGCGATCGCACAGGCCGCGGAGTGGTTTACAGCAGCGATCGCCGCCGGGCGCATGGTCCATGTCTTCGGCAGCGGGCACAGCCGCATCATGGTCGAGGAGATGTGGCCCCGCTACGGCTCGTTCCCCGGCTACAACCCGATGGTCGAGCTGTCGCTGAGCTTCCATCACCCCGTCGTCGGCTCCAACGGGCAGCGGCAGGCGATGTTCCTCGAGAACGTGCCCGGGCTGGCGCAGCGCATCCTCCGCAACTACGACATCCAAGCCAGCGACGCGGCGCTGGTCATCAGCAGCAGCGGGTGCAACGTCGTGACCATCGAGATCGCCGAGGGCTTCGTGCAGCGCGGCGTCAAGGTCGTGGGCCTGGTGAGCAAGGCGCACAGCGACGCCTCGGCGAGCAACCGCGCCGATGGGCGGAAACTGCAGGACTTCTGCGACATCGTGCTGGACACGGGCGCGCCGGTGGGTGACGCGATGGTGACGCTCGATGGGCTGGACACCCCGGTGGCGCCGGGCTCGACGGTGGGCGGGTGCATGGTGGTCAACTGCATCAAGGCCGAGGTCGCGCGGCGACTGATCGACGCCGGCCGGCCCCCGCGCGTGCTCACGGCGGCGGCGGTCGTGGGCCGGGCGCGGGCCGTCGATCTCTTCGAAGCCGCCTACGACGAGCACGGCCGGCGCATGGCGCGACTCTTCGCCGAACTGGGAGCCCGCCCGTGCAGCACGTGATCCGTCACGCCGACATCCCGGTGCTCGCCGACTTCGACGTGCTGGTGATCGGCGGCGGGTCGGCCGGGTGCTGCGCCGCGATCGCCGCGGCGGAGGCCGGCGAGTATCGCGTCGGACTCGTCGAACGGTACGGATTCCTCGGCGGAACCAGCACGGGCGTGCTCGACACGTTCTACGGCTTCTTCACGCCAGGCGACTCGCCGCGAAAAATCGTCGGCGGCGTCCCCGACCGCGTCGTCGATGCGCTCGATGCCACCGGCGACGTGTTCCTGCGGCCCAACACCTACGGCGCGGGCACCGGCGTCACCTACAACCCCGAACGCCTCAAGCTCCTGTGGGACGAGATGCTGGCCGCCGCGGGCGTCGAGGTCCTGCTGCACGCCCTGCTCGTCGATGCCCAGGTCAACAGCAGCGGACGCATCATCGGCGTGGCGCTGGCGACGAAGGCCGGCCTGGTGCGCCTTTCGGCGCGGCGGTTCATCGACGCCTCGGGCGACGCCGACCTGTGTCACTGGGCCGACGTGCCCTGCGAGAAAGCAGGCGACATCGACCCGGCGCAGACGCTGACGACAACGTTCCGCATGTGCAACGTCGATCCGGCGCGGTTCGAGGCGGCCGGGGGCCACGCCATGCTCAGGCGCAAGATGGCCGAGGCGGTCGATCGCGGCACGCACGCGCTGCCGCGGCGCCAGGGCTCGGCCCACGCCATGGTGCAGGATCGCTGCGTCGCCACCGTGGCCGTGCGTGTCGCCGACCTGGACGCCACCGACGCGCGCCAGCTTGGCGACGCCGAGCGCCAAGGTCGGCGCCAGGCGTTCATCTACGAGGCGTTCTTCCGCGACTGCGTGCCGGGCTACGAGCATGCGAAGATCATCGGGTTGTCGCACCAGATCGGCGTGCGTGAGACGCGCCGCGTGTACGGCGAGTATCGGCTGACGCGCGAAGACTGCCTTGCCGCCCGGCGTTTCGACGACGCCGTGCTGCTGTGCGGCGCGCCCATCGAGGACCATCGCACCGGCGTCGGCGACGAGGAGACGGCCTGGGCCTACGTGCCCGACGGCCAGGCCTATGACGTGCCCTATCGCACGCTGGTGGCCAGGGGGCGCGACGAGTTGTGGGTGGTCGGCCGCTGTTTCAGCGCCACGCACGATGCGCACGCGTCCTGCCGGTCGATGGGCCAGACGATGAGCATGGGCCAGGCGGCGGGAGTGGCGGCGGCGCTGTCGCTGGAAGATGATGTCGGCGCTCGGGACATTGCCGTGCCCGTGCTGCAGGATCGGCTGCGCGGCCTGGGCGCGGTGCTGCGGACGCCGGACGAACCGGCCGCCACCGCCAGGGATGCGTGGCCACTCAATCGAAAGGTGCGTGCGTGATGGCAACTGCAACAGATCGGATCGCGTTCAACACGGCCAACCTCGTGGCCCGCGAGTCGGGCTATCGCTTCAAGCTGTCGGAGTGGGGCAAGCAGGACGCCTTGACGCGGGAGCGGACGACGGAGCAGACCTGGGAAGCGATCTGCGATGAGGTGGCGGGGGCCGGGTATCGCGCGGTGGAGGTGTGGGCGGCGCACGTCGATCCGCCACGGATGACGGCGGAGCGCTGCCGGACGTTCCGGCGGATTCTCGACGATCACGGCCTGACGCCGATCGGGCTGGCCGGGCCGCTGACCACCGACACCGCGCGCGTGTGCCGGGCGCTGGGCATCCCCGCGTGCAACGGCGGGTTCTGGGGCACGTCGCGCCAGGCCGTCGTCGAGCAGATCCAAGCCACGGGCCTCGCCGCCAACTACGAAAATCACCCGGAGAAGAGCGTCGAGGAGATTCGCGCCCAGGTCGCCGGCACGCCCATCGGACTGGCGGTGGACACCGGATGGCTGGGCACGCAGGGCATCGACGCGCCCGCGGCGATCCGCGCGCTGGGCGGGGCCGTCACCCACGTCCACCTCAAGGACGTGCGCGCCGCCGGCGGGCACGAGACCTGCCCGCTGGGCCAGGGTGTGGTTAACTGCAGCGGCGTGATCGACGCCCTGCGCGACATCGGCTACGCCGGCTGGTACTCGTGGGAGGACGAGCCGGAGGACCGCAACCCCATGGACATCGCCGCCGCCATGCGACACTGGATCGCCGGCGAACTCACCCGCGCCGGAGCCAAGTGATGACGCAGCGCCCGCTACGCACCACCGTCATCGGCAGCTACCCGTTTCCCGGCTGGCTGGAGTTCGCCTCGGCGCACCTGGGCAGCTTCGGGCCCGACGACCTGGCCGAGATGCAGGAGGACGCCGTCGTCTGCGCCGTGCGCGACCAGATCGAGGCGGGGCTGGACGTCATCACCGACGGCGAGCAGACGCGACTCGACTTCAACCTGTCGTTTTACGGCTACCTCGAAGGGATCGAGCTGGAGTCGGCGCCGCCACGGCGGTTCGGCCCGCCGGCGCATGACCAGCGCGGACGGCACAAGGTCACGGGCGACCTGCGCGCCCCGCGCGGGCTGGGCGCCGTCGAGGAGTTCGAGCGCCTGCGCCGGGTCGCCGCCGCCCTTGGGGCCACTGCAACGCTCAAGGCCAGCGTGCCCGGACCCTACACGCTCAGCGGCCGGCTCCTGCCCAACGAGCAGTACCGCGACCGCTACGCCCTCACCGAGGCGCTTCTGCCCCTCGTGCGCGACGAGCTGGTCCGCCTGGTCGAGGCCGGCTGCAGCGAGATCACCGTCGATGAGCCGTCGATGAGCTGCTACGCCCACCGCGAGAATCCCCGGCGATTCGTGGAGATTTTCAACCGCACCGTCGAGCCCGTCGTCGGCCGCTGCCGCCTGGCCACGCACCTGTGCTTTGGCAACTTCAAGGGCCACCCGGTCGGCAAACGCGACTACGCGCCGATGTTCCCGGCGTTTCTGGACATGACGCTCGACGAGGTCCACGTCGAGATGGCCAACCGCGAGTTCGCCGAGCTCGCGGTCGTCGGCGCGATCGCCCGGCAGCGCGACGTGGCGGTGGGCATCGTCGATGTGAAGAGCTATTACGTCGAGACGGTCGAGGACATCGTCGCGCGCGTCAAGCGATGCCTGGAGCACGCCCCGGCGCAGCGCCTGAGCCTGGCGCCCGACTGCGGGCTGTCACAGACGGCGCGGTGGGCGGCGAAGCGGAAGCTGGCGAACATGGTCGAGGGCGTGCGCCGCGTGCGCGAGGAGCTGGGGCTGTGATCGAGCCGGCGCTGAGCGACGACGCCTTTCTGGCCGACGTGCGTGACGGCATGCGCGCCGACGACGGCTCGTTCCGACTGTGGTGGCTGGGCCAGAGCGGGTTCCTGCTGCAGTGGAATGGTCGTCATCTGCTGATGGATCCTTACCTGTCGGACTCGCTGACGGCCAAGTACGCCGGCACCACCAAGCCGCACGTGCGCATGACGCGGCGCGTGGTGGACCCCGCCAGGCTGGACTTCATCGACGTGGCGACCAGCACGCACAACCACACCGACCATCTGGACGCGCAGACGCTGGGCCCGGTCGCCGCGGCCAGCGCGGGCGCGGCGCTGGTGCTGCCGGCGGCGAACGTGGCGTTTGCGCGTGAGCGGCTGGGCCGCACGTCGTTGCAGTTGACTCCCATGCTCGCCGGGCAGAGCGCGACCGTGGCGGGCTTCGAGTTCCACGCCCTGCCCGCGGCGCACGACGCGCTGACCACCGACGACCAGGGACGGCACGTTTACCTGGGCTATGTCGTGCGCTTCGGCGGGTGGTGCGTGTATCACAGCGGCGACACGGTGGTGTACCCCGGCATGGCGGAGCTGCTGCGGCCGCACCGCATCGACGTGGCGATCCTGCCGATCAACGGCCGGGTGGGGAACATGAGCGGGCCGGACGCCGCGGCGCTGGCGAAGGCGGTGGACGTGCGCCTGGCGTTGCCATGCCACTTCGAGATGTTCGAGTTCAACACCGCCCCACCCGACGCGTTCGTCGCCGCCGCGCGTGGCCTGGGCCAGCGCGTGCGCGTGCTGCGCGCCGGCGAGCGATGGAGCAGCGGCGAGCTGGCGGAGGCCGCGACGTGAGCTTCATCCGCACGGTGCTGGGCGATGTGGCGGCGGGCGAGCTGGGCGCGTGCTATGCCCACGAGCACCTCATCATCGACGCGTCGTTCGTCACGCATGTGGAGCCTGAGTTTCTGCTGGATTCGGTGGACGCCGCGGCGGCGGAGCTGGCGCTGCTGCACCGGGCCGGGGGTCGTGCCGTGATCGACTCGATGCCCTGCGGCTGCGGCCGCAACGTGCTCAAGCTCGCCGAGGCGTCGCGGCGCAGCGGCGTCCATGTCGTGTGCCCGACGGGGCTGCACCTGTCGCGCTACTACCCGCCGGGTCACTGGTCGCAGCGCCTCGACGCCAACGAGCTGGCGGAGCTGTTCGTCGCCGACATTGAGGCGGGCATCGACGCCCACGATTACAGCGGTCCGGACGTTCGCCGCACGCCGCACCGCGCCGGGGTCATCAAGGTCGCCGCGGGGCGCGACCGGCTCAGCGAGCGCGAGGCCATCGTGTTCGCCGCTGCTGCAGTGGCCCAGCGTCGCACCGGCGCGCCGATCCTCACGCACACCGAGCAGGGCACGGCCGCACTCGAGCAGATCGACCTGCTGACCAGACACGGCGCCGACCTGCGCCACGTGGTGCTGTCGCACACCGACCGCCTGCCCGACGCGGCCCGTCACCGCGACATCCTGGGCACGGGCGTGCGGGTCGAGTACGACTCGGCCTTTCGCACGCCGCGGGTCGTGCTGGACCTGCTCACCGCGTTGCTGCCCGAGTTCCCCGACCAGATCATGCTCGGCATGGACGCGGCGCGGCGGCGATACTGGACCAGCTACGGCGGCGGGCCGGGCCTGGCGTTCCTGCTCGCCGACTTCCGTCGCCAGATGCGCGACGCCGGCATCGCCGACGCGCTGATCGACCGCGTATTCGTGGACAATCCGGCATCGACCTACGCCTTGATGGAAAGGAGCGACACGTGAAGACCTGGAGAATCGTCGGCATCAACTTCGACCACATGCACATGGGCGACCTGCTTCGCCACGTCGTCGAGCACCCCGAGGCCGAGGTCGTCGGCGTGTGGCACCACGCGGCGGACAAGCCGCTGGAGGTGCTGGATCGTCTCAAGCTCGACCGGTCGCTGTTTGTGGCCGACTTCGACGCGTGCATGAAGCAGGCCCGGGCGGATGCGGCGATCGTGTGCGCCTCGACGGGCACGCACGCGCCGTGGACGGAGAAGGTGGCGGCCTACGGCGTGGACGTGCTGGTGGAAAAGCCGTTCGCCGACACGCTCGCCTCCGCCGACCGCATGATCGCCGCCGTCGAGGGCCGCGGCCGCAAGCTCGCCATCAACTGGCCGCTGGCGTGGTACCCGCCGCACCGCATGACCAAGCGGCTCATCGACGAGGGACTCATCGGCGACGTGCTCAACGTCCACTACTACGACGGCAACAAAGGCCCCGTCCGCCACAAGATGGACAAGATCGACGTGACCGGCGCCGAGTTGCTCCGCGAGAAGCAGACCAGTTGGTTCTACAAGAAGGACCAGGCCGGCGGCTCGCTGCAGGATTACCTGGGCTACGGCGTCACCCTCGCCACGTGGTTCAACGGCGGGCGCACGCCGATCGAAGTCACCGCCATGGTCGATCGCCCGCAGGGGCTGGAGGTGGACGAGCATTCCGTGACCGTGGCCCGTTACGCCGAGGGTCTGTCCAAGTTCGAGACGCGCTGGGGCACGTTCACCGACCCGTGGGTGATGCAGCCCCAGCCCAAGTGCGGCTTCGTCGTCTGCGGGACGAAGGGCACGATCAGCAGCTATGACTACGAAGATCACATCCGCGTGCAGACCGAGGCCAGGCCCGAAGGCTACGACCTGCCCGTGGACGAGCTCACCGCACCGCACACCGACGGCGTGACGTACTTCCTCCACTGCCTCAAGCACAACCTGCCGATCGACGGCCCGCTGTCGCCGCGCATCGCCCGCATCGGCCAGCAGATCGTCGATAGCGCGGCGCTCAGCGCCAGCCAGCGCCGGACCGTTGCACTTGTCCACTGACCCAGGAGCCACGCCATGGCGAAAAAGAAGACCTACGGCCTGAGCGACACCGCGAAAAAGACAGCGCTCAAGGCGCCCGACCTGCCCTACCGCCCGCCCGCGCCGCGACGCTACAACCCGCCCATCGGGCTCATCGGCTGCGGGGGCATCACCCAGAGCCACCTGCGCGCCTACAAGCACGCCGGGTTCAACGTCGTCGCCTTCGCCGATATCAACCTCGACAACGCCCGCAAGCGCCGCGACGAGTTTTATCCCAGGGCCGACGTGTACGCCGACCACCGCCTCCTGCTGCGCCGCGACGACATCGAGGTGGTCGATATCGCCACGCATCCCGCCGAGCGCGTCGCGCTGATCGCCGACGCCCTGCGCGCGGACAAGCACGTGCTGAGCCAGAAGCCGTTCGTGCTCGACCTGGACACCGGCCGGCGGCTTGTTGCACTTGCCCGGCGGAGGAAGCGCCGCCTGGCGGTCAACCAGAACGGACGCTGGGCCCCGCACTTCAGCTACATCCGCCACGCCATCGACCGGGGCGTCATCGGCGACGTCATGAGCGCTCACCTGGGCGTCTACTGGGACCACTCCTGGACCGCCGGCACGCCGTTCGACAAGATCCACCACCTGGTGCTCTATGACTTCGCCATCCACTGGTTCGACATCGTCACGCAGTTCATGGGCGGGCGCCAGGCGCGGCGCGTGTTCGCCACGCTGACCCGCGCGCCGCGGCAGAAGCCCAAGCCGCCGATGCTGGCGCAGGTGCTCATCGAGTACGACCGGGCCCAGGCTTCGCTGGTGTTCGACGCCGCCGTGCCCCACGGCCCGCTCGATCACACCTTCGTCGCCGGCGACAAGGGCACGCTCCACAGCATCGGCCCCGGCCTCGGCTCGCAGCAGGTCACGCTCACCACCGCCCGCGGCACCGCCAGGCCCGACCTCCAGGGCGCCTGGTTCCTCGAAGGGTTCCAGGGCACCATGGCCGAACTGCTCTGCGCCATCGAGGAAGACCGCCCCCCCAGCCACGACGCCGCGGGCAACCTCGAAAGCCTGGCCCTGTGCTTCGCCGCCCTGCGCAGCGCCGACACCGGCAAACCACAAGTCCCCGGCAAAGTCCGCAGCCTGTAAGCCCCCCGCCGCCGCTCACTTGCTGCTGTTAACCTACGGCGAGCAGTGCATCGACCTGGCGTTTGAGCGAGCGGAGGTCGCCAACGATGATGCCCCATACGATCGAGTGGTCGATCACGTCGTATCCGTGTACGACGCGATTGCGAAAGCCAATGATTTGCGGGTGATCGGCGATGGCCTGGGCGGTTGCCGCGTCGATACGATTCGGCCGTGTGATCGCCTCGCCGATCGTGATGAAGTTGCGTTCGACCGCGTCGCGAACCAGGCGGTCCGCACGGTAGGCGTCCAGGTCCATGTCTTTCGTGGCGTCCAGAATGAAACCCGCCGCATCCTGGATATCGAAGAGCAGTTTCTTGGATTCACGCCGCATAGAGCACGCGTCGGGATTGGTTGATGGATTCGCGGAAGTAAGGGTTGCGAATGGAGGCGGTGGTCACCAGATCCACATGGTGGCCGAAGATCTCCTCCAGGTCGGCCGCGAGCCCGAAATACGCGCCCGCAAGTTGCACAGGCTCCATGGGCAGAAACTCCACCAGAAAATCCAGGTCGCTGCGCTGCGGATCGTACGACCCGGTCGCCGCCGAGCCAAACAGCTCCAGCCGCGCGACGTGCCGTGCATGGCACGCCGCCAGGACGTGCGGCAGGTTGGCTTGAACGATGGGTGTCATGACATGACCATCTTACCCGAAGCGGTGGGCGTCGAAGACCCCCCGGAAGCTCCGCCCACCCTACTTGCTCCGGGACCCCCGGAAGCATTTCGTTTGGTGGCCGACGAACGTCCGCACATCCCCTGGATTCCCGCATCCCGGGGGCGCGGGAATAACGACAAACCCACCGCCCCGGCCTCGTCGAAGCCTGCGACAACCTGCTCGCCACCCGCCCAGTGCAACGCAAGTTCAGCTACCGCAACACGCTGGTGGTGATGCTGTGACCACCGTTCCCGCCACCAGACCACTGCAGCACGGTTGCTTGGCCGTTCCCAAGCTCTGACCGAGATGACCGAGAAAACGGGGTCAGACCCCGTTCCGATCTCCGACCCCGTTCCGATCTCCTGGACCACCCCAAACGCCAAGCCCATAAGCAATATGCTCCGCAATCCCACTGCCATTGGACGCGGAAGCGCACCCATCTGTCATTCGATGACAGACGCGCCGCGAACGTTCCGCCCGTCATGGTGGGCGTGGCCGAAGGACAGCACGCCGGTATGATGGGGCGACACCTTCACCGGGAGCACACATGTTACACCTATTAGCCCAAGCTACGACAGATCAACAACCGTGGTCGCATCACCCCTTGTTTCTTGCACTGATGGCGGCCGCCATTGGCGCGGTTACAGGGCAACTCAGTCAGTGGCTGGGCCGACGTGCATCTCGCGATGAGGCCCGCGAGGCGCTAACTGTTGCCCTAGCTGCAGAACTTGGCGTTGTCCATCAGCTTATGCACGTGTTCATCCAATCCATTAAGCCACTCGCGTCGAAGGGTCAAGCGACGTTCTTGGACTTTCCATCATTCCCCTGCGACATTTACAGGGCAAATCTGCATAGCATCGGCAGAATTGGGGACAGCAGTTTCGCCTATTCCGTAGCAATGGCGTACACAGGAGCCACTACACTGAATCGCATGGCCGAGAAGATGGTTGAGAAAGGTGATTTCAAGCACATGTTGCGATACATCAGGTTCATGATTGCGTTCTATCCAATGGCGGCTGCCGGTCATGCGGCAGCAGAGCACTTGGCAGAAAAGTACATAGGACAGGGGCTTGGCTCGAAGTTTCGCGTATCGGATGAGCTTGCAGACGATGTAAACGACGCGCTTCGCATACTACAGTCACTGGATGACTGGATAGAGAAGCAAGGGAAGACGGACAGTGCCAAGTCGGATTCCAGCACAACCGCTTAACCGACACACTGGGGTCCGAAAAAGGTGTCAGAAACGTTTGATCGAATATCCCGGTCCCCTGCCGCGTGCCCCCCGGAATTGGCCCCCCGGAAGTGGCGGTGCGTGTGCCAGACGAGGGAGGAAAGGTGTCAGGAGGGAGGAAAGGTGTCAGGAACCTTTGATTGACCGGGTGGACCCTAACGTCTGTTGGCGTGCGCCGCGGCATGGTGACTCCCGGTGAGAAAGTGTCACGGCATCATACCGCGGCGCGGCCGCCAAACGTGGGGAAGTCCAGCCCATGCGCCCTGGCCACACCCGACACCCGACACCCCCGGAAATTTTCCCCGGAGAGGACTATGCGCCGCACCGGGCGGGGGTAGAATGAAGTGTTGCAGTGGACGGGGGAGAGGCAGGGGTCAGGGATCAGGGATCAGGGGCGGAAGGCGGAATGCAAAAGGCAAAGGGCAAAATGTAGAAGGCGGAAGGGGTCAGGGATCAGGGATCAGGGTCGCAAGGCAATGGGAGTGGCCGCATGCCGTGGTTTGGCTTCACATCATCCATCAGCCATCAGCCATGTCGCCGGAGGCCCACTGCCGAAGTGGCAGGCACACCGACTGGTGAAGGTGAAAACCCAGTGATTCCGCTTAACGCCACGTCCGGAAGCTGACCCGGAAACTGCCCCGGAATCGATCCCGGCAATCGTGCCGGTGGTTATTCAAGGGGAGGGGCGGCGAGGGGGAGGGTGAGGGTGAAGGTGGCGCCGTTGCCGGGGGGGCTGGTGACGGCGATGTCGCCGCCGGCTTGCCGGATGAGGTCGCGGCAGATGCACAGGCCCAGGCCGGTGCCTTTGGGGGCGGCGTCGGGATGGTCGTGGCCTTGCTTGGTGGTGACGAAGGGCTCGAAGAGGCGGTCGAGGATGGCCGGGGGGATGCCTGGGCCGGTGTCGCGGACGGTGAGGATGGCGTGGTCGGGGTCGAGTCGGGCGGTGATGTGCAGGTCACCCCCCCGCCGCATGGCGTCACGGGCGTTGAGGATGAGGTTGACCAGGACCTGCTGCAGTTGGACGGGAGCGATGGCGACGCAAGCGTCGGGCACGTCCACGTGGAGGCGGATGCCGTCCTTGGCGGGGTCGCGTCCGAGGCAGGCGATGGACTCGCGTACGACGGCGTCGAGGCGGGCGGAGGCGGGGGCATGCTCGTCGTCGCGGGCGAACCCGAGGATCGATGCCGACATCGATGCGGCCCGCTCGGCGCCCTGCAAGGCCTTTTCGACCGCCTTGTGCATCAGGTCGCGATCATCCGGCCGCGACAGGGCGAGCTGAGCGTAACTGATGATCGGCGTGAGGATGTTGTTGTACTCGTGCGCGATGATCGACGTGAGCGTGCCCAACGTGGACAGGCGGTGACAGTGCGTGAGCTGCTGTCGCAGGGCGAGGAACTGGGCCTCGACCTGCTCGAAATGGCGCAGGACCTCCTCGATCTGGGTGAGGTCGTCGGTGTCAGTGATGGCTGGTCGCGTCGAGGACATCGCGGTTCCCCCTGATGTATCGACCAGCCGACCGCGGCGACTTGATCGGGAGACAGCACGATAGGTCACACAAATAGCGGCATGACAATGACTTGAGGCGATTTGACAAAGTGTGGAACGAGGATCACTCCATGCTGGTGGCCCACGTCATGCTGCCTTCGATCAGCTTGGTGATGGGAGGGGGGAGGATGTTCGCATGCGCCAGCCCCCCTGCCGCGTCGATCCACACGAACACAATTTTGCGTTCCCGGCTGACGAAGTCCGCGGGGATGACGGCCTGGCCTGGCGGAAGTTCGAGCTGAAAGACGAGATTGACCTCGTGGACGAGGACGCCAGCGCGGCGGGCGCGGGCCTCGTGGAACATGGCCTCGCAGGCACCGAGAAATCGAGTCGCCCGCAGCGTTTGACCCAACTCCTCGCGCATCTCGCGTTCGAGGGCGGCCCGCGCCGATTCGCCGTGCTCGATATGCCCGCCGGGCAGAAACGCATGTCCGTGCTTGCGATTGCGACAGACCAGAAGCTGGCCGGCGTGGGTCATCACGCCGCGTACGATGAGTTCGATAGGGCGGTCAACTCGCGTGCAAGCCATGCGGCCAGCTTACGGGTTCCACGTGAAACGGTAAAGCCGCCGCATCGGCATGCGGTCGCAGGGCGCCATCACGTCCGCGGGGCAGCGTTTGAACTCCACCGGATCGGCGAAAGTGGATGCCGCCCCGCCGTTCCACGTGAAACACCTTGGCAGATCGCCCGGGTGCGGATACACTGTCGCCTTCGCACGGACGCCTCGATCCCTGACATGGAGGTCTTACCAATGTCCACCGCCAAACCCCGTCCTTCCCGTCTTGGCCGCGGCCTAAGCAGTCTCATGGCCCAGCCCGTTCGTGTGTCGGTCGCGGCTGCCGACCCTGGCACTGCCGAGGCCGCCCCACCTGCCGCAGCAGAGAAGCCCGTCGAGCAGTCGGAGCCGCCGCCTTCGACCGCTGATGCCTCCAAGCGTTGGCCTCCCGAAGGGTCCATCGTCCCCACCGCCAGTCCGGGGGCTGGGCCGGGGTTGCACTTCTTGCCGATACGACTGATCACACCCAATCCGCACCAGCCGCGCCAGCGGTTCGACCCGGCCGCGCTGGAATCGCTGGCGGCATCCATCCGCAGCGAAGGGCTCATGCAGCCCATCATCGTGCGGCCAAGCCCGCAAAACGGTGACCCGGGTTCCAACGGCGACCTGAACTATGAACTCGTTGCCGGTGAACGGCGTTGGCGCGCCGCCCAGCTTGCCGGGCTGGATGAGATCCCCGCCATCGTCCGCAAGCTGGAGGACCATCAGCTCGCCGAGTGGGCCCTGATCGAGAATCTGCAGCGTGAGGACCTGAACCCGATCGAGCGTGCCGAGGCGTTCCGAGGCCTGACCGAGCGCTTCGGTCTGAGCCATGCGGACGTGGCCCAGCGCATCGGCCTGGACCGTTCGACGATCACTAACATGCTTCGCCTGCTGGAGTTAGATCCGTCTGTGCGCGACCTCGTGCGGGATGGGTTGCTGTCCATGGGCCAGGCGCGGGCGTTGGCGGGGGTGGTGGACGCCGCGGCGCAGCGGCTTTTGGCCCAGCGCGTGGTGGCGGAGGGGATGAGTGTGCGTGCGGTTGAGTCCGCCGTCAAAAAGTCCGCCGCGCTGACCAGCGATGGGGGGGCTTCGGCCGTCGCGTCGCCGGTGGCGCGCCGCGCCGCCCACCTGTCGGACCTTGAGCAGCAGATCGGTCGCCAGCTCGGCTCGCGTGTGCGGATTCGGCCCGGTCGCAAGAAGGGCAGCGGTGCCATCACGATCGAGTTCTATTCGCTCGACCAGTTCGACGGCCTGCTGTCGAAACTGGGTGTCGCCGCGGAGTAGCGGAGCAGCGGAGCAGCGGGCTCACGGCGCCGCGGCAGGTCGCTGCAGTTGACCATCGCGGCGGGGCGGGGCGGGGCGGGGCATGCATCTGACTCAACAGGCCCACACGGTTTCGATCCTGGCGGCGCTCTTCGCCTGCGTGGTGTTGCCGTTGTCGTGGAGCGTATGGCGACGGTGCGGGGGGCGATGGCCGTTCCCCTCGCGCCAAGCGGCTCCGGTGAGATTCGTGGAGAACTGGACGAGTGGACGCTCGCTCAAATCGTGGCTGACGCGAATGGGCGGGGCCAACAACTGTCTGGCGGTCACGGTGACTGACGACGAACTATGGGTGCATCCGCACTTTCCGTTCGATGCGTATGCGTGCTGGCTGGATCTGGAGCATCGCGTTCCCCTGCGGCTTCTCACGGACGTGCGCCGCCGGGGCCGTCGCGTGGCGGTCGAGTACGTCAGCGCCGAGGGCGAGCTGCGCACGATCGAGCTGCGCATGAGAAAGCCCGACGCCTTTGTCGCCGCGTTGCTCAGGGCCGAGCCGACGGATTGACCATGATTTCGTCCACGAACAGCCAGGCGCCGGAGTGAGCGATGAGTCTCACGTACCGCGCGCGCACGCCGGACAGCCTCGTGGAAAGCGTGGCAATGAACTCGGCCTCATTGGTGCGCGTGTGCTCGATCGTCGCCCCGTCGCGGAAGGTCTTGCCGTCATCGGACACCTGCACGTCGACCCGGGTGGGGATGTAGATGCCCGCGCCGGCCCACTGAAGGCAGCGCACGCTCACCTCATCGATCGCGATGGATTTGCCCAGGTCCACGGTGGCGTCCATGTTCCTGGACTGCCAGCCGAGCCACTCCATGCTCAGGAAGTTGGGGTCCTGGCTGACGTAGCCATCGGTCATGCCCGCGGCGCCGGGCAGGACGTAGTCGTGCGGCTCGATGGCGAAGGTGACGGGGCATCCCAGCGCGGCATGGTGAACGTCGCGCGGCGGGGGGGTGAGGTTCACTGCAACCTCGTCGATGAATGTCCATTCGCCTCCCGGGGTCACGGTCACCTTCACATAGCGAGCGCGGGCGCCCTTGCAGTCGGCCTTGTACCAGCCGCGGTTCGCCTGGCCGTACACGTCGTCCACGGTCGCCGCGTCGCGGTAGGTCTTGCCGTCGGTGGAGAGGCTGACCTGCACGTTTTTCGGGGGAAACACGCCGCCGGGCGAACGCAGGAAGTGGGGGGTCACGTCGCGCACGGCGATGGTCTTGCCCAGATCGATCGTGATAACGATGGGGGCGCCGCCGGGCCAGCCGATCCAGCCGGGCTGCGGGTAGTTGTTGCCCACCGCCTGCAGGCCGTCGGTCAGTCCCTTGGGCCCGGCGCCGGGATAGCTGCCGCCCGGATCGGGCGAGAAAGTCACTGCAGCGCCGACCGCGTCGTGCTTGACCGGCGCGATCGACGAGTAGGTGCGCGTCAGTGGATAAAACCGGCCGGCTGCGTCGGTCCCGACATAGCGGGCGTGGATGGACGTGGTCCTGTCGAGCGACAAGGTCTGCTGCAACGCCGGCGAATTCGGGCCGGGCGCGCTGCCGTCGGTCATATAGCGGATCTTCGCCGGGTCCAGGTGCGTCTTGACCGCCAACTTCGCGTTGCCGCTGAAGCTCGCGTTCAAGCGGTAGTTGGTCAGCGGGTCGTGCAGATTGTCACTGGCGAGGGTGAACCCATGCAGCAGCATGTCCAGTCGCTTTTCCGTCACGGCCTGGCGCTGGAGGAAATCCTCATACGTGCGTCCCGAATGGGGGTTGTACGACGGGTCCTGGCGCAGCACGGCGGTCGTGCGCATGTACTCGAGCGTGGTCTCGGCGGGCGTCTGCCAGGCCAGCGAGGTGGTCCCGACCAGCATCTTCTCGTCGCGCGGCAGTTGGGCGCCATTGACCCAGTAAGGGTCCATGTAGGGCGTGTTGGTGCCCCAGGGGGGATTCACCACGCGATAGCCCTCTTTGATCATGTGAGCCGCGGCCCCTGTCCCGCCCACCCAGGGCAGCAGGATGGTCTGCTTCGGCAGCGGAATGCGCCCGATCGGCGGGCCTTCCCACACCATCGGCACGCGGCCGTGCTTGAGCGTGATCTCGGCGATACGGGCCACGTAATGGGTGTAAAGGTCGTGGATGCCCTCCAAGCCGTGCTCGGCCATATATGCCTTGACTTCAGGCAGTTCGGCGACTTCGCCCACACTGGCTTCGTCGCCGCCGATCACGATGTAGGGCGACGACTTGAACAGTGCCGCCGCCTCGCCGATGAGCGTGTCCATCGCTGCGTAAGCCTCGGGCCGCACCATGTTGCTCACCCCGGGCGTGATCGTGTTCCCCGCCGCGTCCTTGTAGCCGAAGATCTCAGGCAGCGTCGAGCGCAGTTGTCCCGCATGTCCGGGCGACTCCAGCTCGGGCACGAACGTGACGCCGCGCGCATCGGCGTAAGCGATCAGGGCCCTCAGCTCGTCGATGTCGTACACCTCGGGCTTCTCGCCGCCGGCCCAGGCGTAGTTGCCGCTGCCCAGTTGCGGATACGCCGTCGAGGGAAACGTCCACGCGTTCTCGTCGGTCATGTGCAGGTGGATGTAGCGAATCTTGTAGAACCGGCAGATATCCACGCATTGCCGGAGCACCTCGATCGAGTGCGGCTTGCGCGCGGTGTCGATCATGGTCGCCAGGTACTCGAAGTGGGGGCCGTCGTCGATCTTCATCGTCGGCAGCGACACGCGATCGCCGCCGGTCTGCAGCGCCTGCAGCAGCGTCATCGTGCCCATCGCCACGGCGTTGTAGTTGGCGCCGCGCAGCTCGGCCCGGCGAGTGCTGACCGTCAGTGTGTAGTCCTCGCGCTTCAGCGCCGGGGCCAACTGCAGCACGATGTCGCCGTCGCGCGCCGCGTCCTGCGCCGCCTGCAGTTTCAGCCCACTGACGAGAAACACGTCGCGGCTGAGAATCTCCGCCAGCGGCAACAGCGACGCCTCGCCCGCCACGATCCGGGCGTCGGCGGTCAGGGCCATGCTCCCCGTCCCCATCTGCAGACTGCGCGGCCAGGGGACCAGAGTCAGATGGTCAGGCCCGGCCGCCTGCACCGGCGCCGCGGGCAAGACGCCCGCCAGCATCACGCCTACGATCGTCACCGGCAGCCAGCCACAAGGGGTCAACGGCATGGGCCATCCTTTCAAGCGGGGTGGGGGGTGGGTCGTTCGTGTGTTGGCAATAATAATCTCCACATATGATAAGCCAGAACGAATTCTTGTCCAGTACAATTGGCCATCGTGACATAATGTGCTATCAATAAATCCTACATCCCGACAGGCGCCGCCGAGCGTGGCTGCGTAGCGCGGAAGCGAGCATGAAGGTCGCCGTCACCACCGAGCATGGCCCGCAGCGTCCCCGCATCGTACCGTTGTGGCCGGGGCTCAACCTGGGCCGCAACGCGTTCTTCCGGCAGACCGACAAGCTGACCACGGAGCCCGACTACACGGCGCGCGCAGGCGACAGCCTGGCGATCCGCAACGGGCCGCGCACGCTCAACCACATCATCGCCACGGGCGTGTGGCGTCTGTTGGTGGGCGATCGGCCCCGGATCGGCATGCGGCTGCGGACGGATCGGGCCTCCTATGCCCTCCCCGCGTTCGTCGAGGGGCTGGGCGTGGGCGGCGTGCTGTCGCTGAAGGTGACCGCGGGCGGGCGCAGCCGCTGGCTGCACGAGTTTGCGACCATCGACGCCGTGCTGTCGCCGGGCGGCGCCCGCTGGACATGCCGCGATGAGCGACTGGGCGTCACCGTGACGCTGACGGTCGAGCACGCCGAGCCGATGTTCGGCTACACCGCGACGGCGCGGGTCACGGCCAGGCGCGCCTGCGGCGTCAGGCTGGCCTGGCAGTTCACTGCAGCATCGCTGGACCATCGCGGCGGGGGGCACGTCGAGTACCGTCACGGCCGATACACACGCATTCTTCTGGGTCTGGTCGATCGGCGCGGGCGTTCGGTCGGCCGCGATGGGGCGCTGGTGCAGGCGTTGAACGTCAGGCCGGGGCGTCCCGTGGAAAGCCGGCTGCTGTGCGTGTGGGGATACGACGATTACGATCGAGCCAGCGTCGCGGCGGCGTTGCGTCGGGTCGAGGACCGGCCGTTCCCCGGCGAGGCGTGGCTGGCCGACATGAAGCGGCGCTGGTTCGAGCACTGGATCGGGCGTGGGCTCGAGCCTGCCGTGACGTTCCGTCGTGCCCTGCGCGATTTCGACGCGGTGCGCCGCCGCGCCCGCCGCGCCTGGCGCCGTCATCGTCGCCGCGTGTGGATCAGCACGCCCGATCCCGCCTTCGACGCCGCCGTGCGCCACGTCGCCGCTCACGTCATCAACCACTACGAGTACCCCGGTTTCATGCACGGCACGGAGATGACCAAGTACGGCAAGATCAACTGCGGCTACTACGGCTACGAAAGCGCCGGGCTGCAGGAAGAGGTCGCCGATTCGCTGCGTTTCATCGCCGGCACGCAGGACGTCAAGGGCCGCATGCGCTATTTCACGCCCGCGTTCGCCATCAGCGTGTGGTGCGAGGAGCACAATCTCTACTTTGTCGAGCAGGTGTGGCATCACTATCGCTGGACGGGCGACAAGGCCTTCCTGCGCGCGATGTGGCCGGCGGTGCGCCGCGCGCTCGACCACGCCCTGGCGACGTGCGACCCCGACGGCGACGGCGTGCTGACGGCCTACTACGAGACGTGGAACTGCGACACGCACGCCCGCGGGGGCAAGTCGGCGCTGTTCACCGGCCTGGCGGCGTCGGCGCTGCGCGCCGCGGCGGCCATGGCGCGCGCCCTCGACGCGCTGGGGCCCGACGGGTTCTACGACGACACCACCGCGCCCAACCGCCCGCACGCCCCCGTCAGCATCGCCGAGCATTACGACAGCCTCGCCCGGCGCAGCGCCGCCGCCCTGGCGCAGCTCTGGCATCCGCAGGTGGGCGCGTTCGGCTCGGCGGAGTGGAACGGCGACGTGCGGCCAAGACCCGCCGTCATGGAGAGCAACTACATCCTCTGGCGCGGCGCCGGCAGCCCACTGCAACGCTACCTCGCCTGCCGCTACATCCGCGACAATTTCCACCTCCGCACGGCCCCCGGCGTCACGCTCGAATTCATCAACGACGCCTGGCCCATCCTCTGGAGCCATCACTACGTCGCCAACGGCGACACGTGCGTCAGCGCGCTGTGCGCGGCGCGGGCGGGCGACATCGACCGCTTCTGGCCTGCACTGCACACCATCAGCCGAACGCTCTACAACAGTGACACCGGCAGTCTCACGCACGGCCTGCTCGAAGACGGACGCGGCTGCGGCATGCGACAGATCGTCGAACTCGAGCCGCAGTTCCTCCAGGCCGTGATCGACGGCGTGTTTGGCGTGCAGCCCGACCTGGGCGACGAGCTCATCACCCTGCGGCCGGCTTTCCCCAGTGACTGGCCCAAGGCCGCGATTCGACTGCGCCAGGTCGCCTATCGCCTGCGCCGCGACGAGCGCGGGCTGGACATGACCGTGACCACGCCGACGCTGCGGCGGCTGCGCGTCGAGCTGCCCGTGCGCGGCCGGATCGTTGCAGTGACCCTCAACGGCAGGCCCGCCCGGCACGCACTGTCCAGCGACATCAGCGACTGTCGCGTCGTGATCGAGTGCCCACCCGCCCGACGATGGCGCATCGGGGTGAAGACCGGGCCGCGCGTCGCCGTGACCGGCGACACCGACATTCGTCCAGGTCGGCCGGCCCGCTTCGTCGTCAAGCATGCGCGGGTGAGGCGCATCGTCGATCCACAAGGCGGGCTGGATCGCACGCGCATCGCGCACCGCGCCGGGACGGCCGAGGTGGTGCTGACCGCCTCGAAGCCGGGGCGTTTGACGGTATTTCTCGACGTGTCGGCGGGCAAGGCGCATTGGCTGATACCGCTGGACCTGACCGTGTCGCCGTCGTGGGACGTGGTGACTCGCCACGCCGTGCCGGCGCGTGGGCCTGTCGTCGCATCGCCGGCCATCGACGTGCGCAGCCGGCGCTTGACCATCGAGATCGCCAATCGCGCCGACCATGCGCTTGACGACACGGCGACCATCGGCGTGGCGGGCCGCACCGTGACGCAGGCCGTCCGCGTTCCCGCCCGCGCCACGGCAACCGTGACGGTGCCGCTGGACCCCTGCTGGCGCGACCTGTCGCCGGGCACGAACCGAGTTGACGTGACACTTGACGGTGGGGTGCGGAGCGGTGCTGCAGTGAGCTGGGACCCCCGGCTGACCGCAGCGGGCGCGCGGTACAGGCAGGTGCAACTGGATCTGTCGGCGGCCTGCAACATCGCGCTCAAACGCCTGTACCACTGGTCATTTCAGTGGCGGCATGATTACACCGGCGCGGGCGTGGGGGTCGATTGGCAGGACCCGCCGCCGCCGCGCGACGCCCGCGGCTGGGTGCTGACCACGTCGCCGATCGCCCAACTCGAATATCAGTCGCTGCCGCAGGGCTGGGTCAGCCGCGCACGCTGGCAGACGCCGCCGATGCCCGCCAGCGTCAAGTTGCCCTGCGGCATCCGGTTTCGCACGGCCCGGCGCGACGACCGCGACGTCGTCGCCCTGGCCTGCACCGAGCCGTACACGCCATTGCCCAGCCAGGTGCGGCTGCAGTTGACCCACCCCGTTCGCGCCGCCAAGCTCTACCTGCTCACCGCCAACCTGACCAAGACCGTCAAGTGCTACTACCCCGGCGCGGAGATCGTCATCGCGTATGCCCGCGGCCGCGAGCAGCTTCACTCGCTCGTGCCGCCATGGACCATGCCGATGATGGCCCAGCGCATCTGCCCCGCGGCATTCGCCGTGCCATGGGGCCGCCTCCACGGCGACCTCACGCCCCTGCGCCTGGGCGGATGCCATCCGCACCTGGCCGCGATCGACATTCCCCTCGACGCGTCGCGGCCGGTGGCGGCCATCACGTGGCGATGCGTCACGACCGAGACGGTGCTGGGCGTCATCGGCGCGACGTTGCTGGCGGTGCGGCGTTAGCGCCGGGTGGGCGAGCGGCGGCTGTGGCGGCCGCGATACTCCCGCGGCGATTGCCCGTAGAGCGCCTTGAAATTGCGGGAAAACAGCCGGAAATCGTCGTAGCCCACCGCCGCCGCCACCGCCTTGACCGACGTTTCGCCCTTGAGCAGCAGGTGCTCGGCCATGCCCAGCTTCAGTCGTGTCATGTACTCGTGGGCCGTCACGTCGCCGAAGAGATCGAACAGCCGGCACAGGTAGGGGACCGTCACGCCGCAGCCCGCGGCCGCTTCGGTGATCGAGCTGATGCGGGCGAAGTTGGCGGCGATGTATTTCTTGCACCGGCGGAAGGTGCTGCGCGCGATCGCGTTGCTGGCGATCGTCGTCTGGATGTTGGCGTCGATCCGCCGGATGAGCACCTTGGCCAGGTCGGCGCAGATCTCGCCCGTGTGCTCGCTGGGCGCCAGCCCCTCGTTCATGATCAGCTCCATGACGGCGCGCACATCGTCGGGCCGGGCCAGCTCGGTCGCGGCCACGGGCACGTGCAGGCAGCGGTCCAACAGCGCCTGCGCCTCGTCGCCGAACACCATCACGACGTAGCTGGCCAGACGCTCGCCGGGCGGCGCTTCGAGCACGCTTTCGTGGCCCGCCATCGTCCAGAACGCCATGCCCTGCTCGACGTTCCAGCGCTGATCGCCGCTGCGGAAGACGCCCCGGCCGTGAATGGCGTACTTGATGATCGTGTAGGGATACTGATGGCTGGTGGGAATCGGCTGGCGATCGGTCAGCAGTTCGCGGCCACCCCAGCGAACCACCAGGTGCGGATGGCGCGGCCCGCGCGTCACCTCGAACTCGTAGGTTGTCGCGTCGTTGGCCTTGAGCGTGCCGGGCAGCGGCAGTGGCAGTGGCGTTTTCCTGGGCATGCTGCGATGCTCCACCCTCGCATCGGAGGGGGGGACGTGGTGATGCGATGGGCACGAGTTTAGCTTCAACCCGCCTCCACCGCCCGCGCCGTCGTCCGGCGGCGCCCCGGCCGGGCATTACAATGGCCACGCATGTCGCGCCAACGTCGCGTCGCCGAAATCGTCGAGCCGCATCGCCCGGGGGATGTGGCCAGCCTCGCGTTCGACATCGGCATGATCGTCCTCATCGCCCTGAACGTGGCGGCGCTGATGCTCGAAACGGTCGAGTCGATCGGCGGCCCCCACGCCGTGGCCTTCTACTGGTTCGAGCAGGTATCGCTGGGCGTGTTCACGATCGAATACCTCCTGCGACTGTGGTCGGCGCCGGCGGTGGAGCGGTTCGCGGTGGGGCGGCGGCCTCGCCTCGCCTGCGCCGCGTCGCCGATGATGCTCGTCGATCTGGCGGCGATCCTGCCGGGCCTGCTGCCGTTTGTCGGCTTCGACGGGCGGGCCCTGCGGACACTGCGGCTGATGCGCGTGTTCCGCGTGCTGAAGATGGCACGCTACTCGCACGCCGTGCAGGCCCTGGGGCAAGTCCTGCGCGAAAAGGCCGCCGAGCTGGCCGTCCTCCTCTTCGGGCTGATGATGATGCTCATCGCCGTGTCCACCCTGATGTACTACGCCGAGCACGATGCCCAGCCCGAGGTGTTCAGCAGCATCCCGGCGACCCTGTGGTGGGGGATCGTCACGCTCACCACGGTGGGTTACGGCGACATGGCCCCGGTGACGCCGCTGGGCCGGGCCCTGGGCGGGTGCATCGCCCTGCTGGGCATCTTCGCCATCGCCCTGCCCACGGGTGTGCTGGCCAGCGGGTTCACCCAGGCCCTGGCTCGACCGCGGACGAACGATGCGACCCGTCACGCCAAGGAAACCGAACCTTAGCGCGTCTCTGGCGTAGGGTTTGCATATGATACGTGGCCGCATGCGAGCGCTGCCCAAAGTCCGGGCAATCCCGTCGCCGCGGCCGGCGGGCGCCCGTGGGGTGCTCCCGTTGCGGTCAGCCGATTAACCCGTTCGCCCTTTCGCGGGCCCTGGCGTCTCCTCCTCGCCCGGGCTCGCTTTTTTTCCCCCGCCGCCCGTCACGTTCCGACCGCTCGCCCGTGCCGTCCGTGACGCCTGTAACGCCCCGGCAACAGGCGAAAACGGGGTAGGACGGCTCAACCGCACCAGTCGTGCCGTCCCCCCGCCGATGATCGTGCACAGAGATATACAAATTCGCTTCACACCCCCCGGGCGCGGGGTACGTGTGAACGCATGACCACCACCACGCCCCAGATGCTCATCGAACAGACCGCCAACGTCGTCACCGCCAAGCTGGCCGATGCCCAGGTCACCCACCTGGTCATGCAGGAGCTGGTCAACGAGCTGATGGAGTGCGTGCGCTTCAACAACGCCCACCACTTCGTCATCGACCTGGCCGACGTCGAGTTCCTCGCCTCCGCGTGCATCGGCGTCCTGGTCGGTTTCATGCAGGACATCGAGCACGCCAAGGGCCGCATCGCCCTGGCCGCCTGCCAGCCTAACGTCGCCTTCCTCTTCAAAGTCACCCGCCTCGACACCGTCTTCCCCCTCTTCGACGACGTCGAGTCCGCCATCGCCGAACTCACCGGCAAATAACCCCCGGCTCTCACGCCTTACCGTCGCGGCGTTGTAGCGTCTCCCTTCCCCCTTCCGTCGCGTGACGGCGGACCGCTACCAAGCCCGCCGCCAGGAGACGATGCCCAACCCGCGCGTCCGTGAGTTGACCCTGCGCTCGCTCAAGCACACGATCAACCAACTCAAAGAAGAGATCGCCCGCTACGAGGCCCATCAGCTGGCGCGGTGAGGCAGATGGGGTTCAGGGATCGGGGATCAGGGATCAGCCCTCCGACATCCGACATCACACATCATCCATCAGACATCCGACATTCCTCGCTTGCCCCACGCCCCGCTGCAGTGCATCATCCGCCCGTCTGGCACATGCGCTGCCACGTCCGGGCGACCGCCTGCCGAATCAATGGTTCCTGACACCTTATCCGCCCCTCAGCAGGCTACCAATCCGGCGGCTGGGCCGGTTCGGGGAGCGAGTCTGCTTGTCGAAGGTTGTATGTGACGAGTATTTCGTCCTCGCGTGAGATACGAAGCGGAAAGACTCCGCGACCTTTGTTACGTACAGCGCGATGCAACACGATCTTGTCATCGTAGAGAGTGCCTTCATAGTAGAAAAAAGGCTGCGGAATACCCATCGGACGCGTAAACTCCATGGCTATGAAATTGCCGTTGACAACGTATTTTCCTCGAGTACTCCATTGCGTGAGCGCCGCGTGGGAAGCATCGGGAGATTTCGCTAGTGTATAGCTATTGACAATCATCTGGCCATGCGGCCAAAACCTAAGTACTTCGACGTGCGAATCGGCATGCTCCGCCCGTGGATACGAACTGTAGTAGAAAGCATTTCTGGTGCGGATCAGCGATGCTGCCCCGGCTGCGCCGCCCGCAGGCAGTGAATCACCAAGTCCTCTAGCGACCTCGTAGCCGTTGGGCGTCACCACCTCGCACGCTGGCAATGCCGCGAATAACAGAAGCGCGAATGGGAGCCATATCGCATGGACAGCGGAGTGGAAGCTGCTCATGTCTAGTCCCCCCATGTTGGGGGTGGATAAGGTGTCAGGAACCTTTGTAGGGATGTTTTCGCGGCCGGGGGCGCGGATTCAGGGTGGACTCTATCGTGAGTTGGCGGGCGGCGCGGCATGGTGGCTCCCGGTGGGAAGGTGTCAGGGCATCATACCGCGGCGCGGCCACCAAACGTGGGGAAGTCCAGCCCATGCGTTCTGGCCACACCCGACACCCGATACCCGATACCCCGGAATTTTCGCCGGCGAGGACTATGCGCCGCACCGGGCGGGGGTAGAATGAAGTGTTGCAGTGGA
>CAZFDT010000040.1:0-47865 GCA_964518335.1 uncultured Phycisphaeraceae bacterium | reverse complement strand
CTGCAGCGTCATCTGCAGGCGAAGATTCCGTCAAGAGTTCTTTTAGGTGCTCTTAGTCGCCGGGAGCATTATGGACGCCGTTGCGAAGGGAAAGCTCCATGTCTCGTGTGCTGCAGTTGATCTTGATCTGCCTGTTCCCGACGGTCACCGCCATAGCCCAGGAGCAGGACAACGAAGAGGCTCCCGCGCGGCCGCGGACGTTGCCTGATCACTGCAAGGCCTTCACGCACAAGGGCATGCCATATCGGCTCCTGATTCCCAAGGGCTACGACGCGACGACGAAGTATCCTCTGGTGCTGTGCCTGCACGGCGCCCGCGGTCGCGGTGACGACAACATGGGCCGCGGCACGGAAACCGGCGCGATCCTGATCGCTGACGACATGCAGCAACGCCATCCGTGTTTCGTCCTCATACCGCAATGCCCGAGGGGCAAACAGTGGGTCAACATCCCCTGGCGACACGGCTCGTACGACTCGGAACAGATCACCATGAGCGATGAACTAACCCTGGCCCTGGACATTGTGGACGAGGTGACAGGTGCGTACAGCATCGATGCTGACCGAGTTTACGTGGCGGGGCAGTCGATGGGTGGGTACGGCGCGTGGGATGCGCTGATTCGCCGGCCCGACACCTTTGCCGCTGCCATCATCAACTGCGGCGCGGGCGATCCCGGCAAGGCCGATCTGATCAAGGACGTGCCGATCTGGAACTTTCATGGCGATCAGGACGCGCTGGTTCCCGTCTCGGGCTCACGCGAGATGGTCGAGGCGATCCGACGTGTCGGCGGCAAGCAGATCATCTACACCGAGCTGGCGGGCGCCGGACATTACGCCCGGATCATGCAGACGCCGGGCCTGGTGGACTGGCTGTTCAGCCAAAAGCGGGCGAACACCTCCGCTGAAGCGTCGCCATAGAGGCGGCCCGACCGTCACGCGGTGGCGGCAGAACGCAAGTGTCATCGTCGAGATCGCAGCAGAGTCGATGCTAAGGACTGCGGCATGCGCCTGCAGACGCGGGCGACGCTTGCGGTCAAATTATTATAACATTATGATATTTTGCGATGGCCGCGATCCGCACGAGCACGGCTTACGGGGTGGTCGCCGACAACCTGCGCCGCCGCATCGCCCGCGGGGAGTTTGAGCCGGGCCAGCGGCTGCCGACCGAAACCGAGCTTTGCCGCAGTTTCAGCACGTCGCGGATCACCGTCCGCCGCGCCATGGCGATCCTTGAGGACGAGCGCCTGGTGCGACGGCGCGCGGGCAGCGGAACGTTCGTCAACCGCGTGCCCGCCAGAAAGATCACGCTGCTCAACTGCGACTTCACGGGGTCGATCACCCGCGACGCACCGCTGCTGCGGCGCAGGCTCGCAGGCTGGTCGTGGCGAGCTGCGCCAGCCGTGATTGCCGACCTGATGGGCGAGCGCCGCGGCGACCGCGTGCTCTTTGCCCGTCGAATCGACATGCTCAAGCGCAGACCCGCGGCGTACGACGAAGCCTACCTGACGGCCGGCGAAGCCGCTGCACTTGCACCCGATGACCTGGCACGGCTCGATTTTATCGAACGCTGGCGCGAGGTCAGTGGCATCCGCCTGACGCGCATCCATCAGTCCCTGGAGGCGGTCGCCGCCGGCAGCGATCAGGCTCGCTGGCTCCACGTCGTCCCCGGCGCGCCGCTCCTCAAGGAAGTCAGCACCTACTTCGACGCCGCCGGCGAACCGGCGGGCGTGTTCGTCACCTGGTACCGCCACGACCTGTTTCGTGTGGCGTCCACGGCAGCCCTCTCATGACTTCACCCAACCCTACTGCTCGCCGCGTCGCCCTGGCGTTCATGGCACACCCCGATGACATGGAAATTCTCTGTGGCGGCACGCTCGTGCGACTGGGGCAACTGGGATGGACCCTGCACATCGCCACGGCCACGTCCGGCGACTGCGGTTCAGCCACGGTCGGTCCCGATCAGATCAGCGCCCAACGCCGACAGGAGGCCCGACGCGCAGCCGACCTGCTCGGCGCCACATACCATTGCCTCGAAGAACGCGACGTGCAGGTCATCTTTGACCGCCCTACAAACCGAAAGACCATCGACCTGTTCCGAACGATCGCTCCGACGGTGGTGTTCACTCACCCCCGTCACGACTACATGCTCGATCACGAACAGGTCCACCTGCTGGCGCGCAGCGCCTGTTTCAGCTACGCGATGCCCAACGCCTCGTCGCTGCCGCGCATCGAAGGCTCAATTGTGCCTCATTTGTATTACGCCGACCCCGTGGAAGGGCTCGACCCATACACGGGCCAACCCGTCGCGCCGACGACGTTGGTGGACATCACCACTGTGATCGACCGCAAGACGGAGCTGCTGGCCTGTCATGCCTCGCAGCGCCAGTGGCTTCGCGCCCACCATGGCATGGATGAGTACATCGATGCGATGAAGCGTCACGGCGCCGCGCGAGGTCAGTTAGCCGGCGCCCCTTACGCCGAAGCGTTCGTGCAACACCGCGGCCACGCCTTCCCTCATGACGATCTGCTCGCCACGCTGCTCAACTAAAGGAGATCGACCCATGGCACGACCCATCAGCAAAGTGGCCCCCGAATGGTGGGACTACACCACGCTTCCTTCGGACATTCTCGAGGACGCCGCCCGGCTCGACGAACGCAAGCTCAAAGGCCTGTCACGGGAGGGTTTCCAGATCAGCTTCTACGATACGCTGGAGGAGTTCTTCACCGCCGAGGCGCTGGAGTACATCGCTGCGTGGAGGCAGTCCACGCCGGACAATCCCTGCGGCATCTGTGGGCCGATCGGCCCGACCGAGCAGTTGCCGCTGGTGGCGCGGATCGTCAACGCGATCGGACTGGACCTGAAAAAGCACGACGCGCACTTCTGGGGCATGGATGAATGGGTTGATGAAGAGGGTCAGCCGGTGGGGCTGGAATTTCCACTGGGGTTCGCCAAGGCCGACATGGACTTGTGCTTTGCCCGTATCGATCGAAAGCTGCAGTTGCCCAAAACCAACCTGCATTTCCCCATTGGCGACCTCGACGCGTACTCCAGGAGCTACGACGCCGTGCGCTGCGCAGTCATGCAGGGAGGCCAGGGCGAGGTCAAACACTGGGCATTTAACGACCCGCCCAAGCGAACAGGAAAGTACAAGGACAATCCCCCGCCGCCCGCCGAATACCGCAAGCTCAGCACGCGCGTGACCGACCTGCATCCGATGACGGTAATCCAGAACGCACGCACCAGCGGCGGAGGCTATGTGCCCAGCGTGCCCACGCGGGCCTGCACCGTCGGCCCGGTCGAAACGTGGAAGGCTGACAAGGTCAGCATCTGGCATCCCGGGCACCATGACAATCCCTTCGGCATGCGCCTCAGCGCCCTGATGATCAGCAAGCAAATCCCCGACACCAGCGTGCCCATGTCGCTGCTGGCCGACCACCCCAACGTCCACTTCCACTATTACCGCGGCGGCCTGGGCACCGTGAGCGTGGAGATGCACTGACAAGCTGGCGGCGTGTAACCTCCCCGGCGACAGCGGCATCCCACAGTGATCACGCCACCTTCCCGACGCTTCGGAGAAGGACAGGCTGTGGTTAGGATGGCTCGTCGTGGACGCGATACTCGACACCGCCGTGAATCAGTTGACGAGTGATGATCGGCGCCTGCGCGCCCAGGCTGCGCGGACGCTGCCGCTGCTGGCGTCCGATGTCGCGATGGGCGAGTGCGGTCCGCTACGGAGCGGGAGCATCGTGGCGGCGTTGGCGGCGGCGGCGTGCGATAGCGATTGCGAAGCGCGTCTGGCCGTGGTCGAGGCCCTGGGCGCCCTCGACTCCTGGGGAGAGCAGGCGTCACGTATCGAAGCGGCGCTGAACGAACGGCTGCGGGATATCAACGCCACGGTCCGACGCGCGGCGGTAGCGGCGTTTGCCGGCCGAGCGACGATTGACGCGGCCACATGGCGAGCCCTGATCGCTGCAGTGAACGACATCGACGACACGGTGCGGCTGCCGGCGATCGAGCTGGTCGCCGACGTACCGCACGAGTTGCGGCCGTCGGCCTATGCCATGGTGCTGCAAATGACCAGCGATGCACAGCCCGGGGTGCGAGCCGCAGCGCTGGACACTCTGGACCGGCTCGATCACGAAGCGGAGCAGACGGTGCAGTCGTTGCGACAGGCGATTCACGACGGTGACGCCGGCGTGCGACAGACGGCGGTGCGGCTGCTGTCGGCCCATCGTGGGGATATGCCCAGCGTGGTCGGTGTGTTCGAATCGGCGCTGGGCGACGCCGACGCCACGGTGCGACGCCTGGCCGCCGTGGGGCTGGGCGACCTGGGCGTGGAGGCGCAGAAGGCAGCAGTCGCGCTGGCTGAACGGCTCGACGACGCGGATGCCGCGGTGCGGCAGGCCGTCGTCGCGGCGATTGAACAGACTGCGTGCCATGCGCGTCCATGGCTGCGCGAGGCGCTGCAGTTGCACATCATGCTGCGCGCCGCGGGCCGGCTTGACCGGCGCACGGACACCCAGGCCATGCGAACCCTGCTCAGCGCCGACGCGGCGCAGGCGGCGGCCTGGTTCGCCCCCCTGCTCGATGACGCCGACGAGCAGATTCGCTGGTACGCCGCGTTGGGCTTGGGTGAGTCGGCGGCGACGCCCGTGAGCATGAAACCGCAACTGCTGCGTATGCTGCGCGACGGCGATGCGGCGACCAAGGTCGCCGCGCTCGTGGGCTTGATGGGCCTGGGCCCGCATGGCCGCGACGCTGTGGACGACATTCAGCGCTATGTGAACGACGGGAACTACATCGTGGCGCAGCTGGCGACGGCGGCCATCGGCGTGCTGCGTCGCGCATGACCAACGCCAGCATCTGGGGATGGGAATCTGCAGTGGATCAGCAACCCCTCATAGCGGGTGAAGCGCACACGGCGACCGTTGCCGCCGACAGAGCGGCGGCGGAGATGGAGCTACTCGCCCGCCTGCGTCAGAATGAAGCTGCGGCTTACGAGCAACTGGTGCGCCATTACGCCCCGCGAATGCTGGCCGTCGCACTGCGTTTCATGCGCAACGAATCGGACGCCAACGATGCGGTGCAGGATGCGTTCGTCAACGTCTTTCGCTGCATCGGATCATTTCAAGGCGGGTCTTGCCTGGGCACGTGGCTGCACAGCATCGTCGTGCGCGCCTGCTTGATGCGCCTCCGTTCCCGCCGCCGCATCCGCGAACAGTCGATCGACGACATGCTGCCCCGCTATCACGAGCCCGATGGGCATCGCATTGCTCCCGGGGCATCGTGGGGCGGCGATCCCGACGCTCTGGCGCAGCATCGTGAGACCCGCGACACCGTACGTCGCTGCATCGACCAATTGCCCGAGACCTACCGCACCGTGCTCATGCTGCGCGACATCGAGGAGTTGAGCACCGAGGAGGCGGCCCGGCTGCTCAACGTCAATGCGGGGGTCATCAAAACGCGGTTGCATCGTGCGCGACAGGCTCTGCGCACCCTGCTGGCGCCGCAACTTGGAGGTGCGTTGTGACGTGCAAGGAACTCATCCGTTTTCTCGACGATTATCTTGACGGCACGTTGTCGCCAGCGCAGCGCGACGTGTTCGAGCAGCACCTGGCCGCATGCATCGACTGCACCAACTACCTGCGCAGCTACCGCATCACGCTTGCCTTGGGCAAGGCCGCGTATCGAACCGAGAACGATCAGACGCTTCCCGCCGATGTGCCCGACGATCTGATCCAGGCCATTCTGGCCGCACGAACGGCCCATGGCTCCCCGTGACCGTCGGTCGGCTACGTCGGCGCGCTCACGTCTGGCGGCGATGGCGCAGGCGGTCGAGCGTGACTGCCGCAACGATGATCGCGCCGGTGACAATTTCCTGCACCCAGTTGGGATAGCCCATCTTGGTGCAGCCGTTGCGGACGACGGTCATGATGAAGGCGCCCACGAGCGTGCCGAGGATGGAGCCCTGCCCACCGGCGAGGCTGGCGCCGCCGATGACGACGGCGGCGATGACGTCCAATTCATAACCGCCGGCAGTAGTGGGATCGCCGACGGTGAGGTAGGAGAACTGCAGCACGCCTGCGAGGCCTGCGAACATGCCGCCGAGGGCATAGACAATGATCTTGGTTCGGGCGACGGGCACGCCGCAGAGGCGGGCGGTCAGCTCGTTGGAGCCGATGGCGAAGATATGCCGACCCAGGACGGTGAATCGAAGCAGACCGGCGACAAGCAGGGCCAGCACGATCATGAGCCACACGCCAAGGGGCACGAGCATCCATTGACGATCGGGCCCGACCGTTCGCAGCAGGTCGTTGAGCCAGGTCGTGGGCGCCAGGACCATCTGTTCACCAGCCATGCCCTTGGCGGTGCCACGAATCGCGCCCCACGTGCCCAGGGTCACGATGAACGGCGCCAGGCGCAGCCCGGTGACGAGCGCGCCGATGGTGAATCCCGCCGCCGCACCGACGAGCAAACCGACGAGAATCCCCAGCCACGGCAGCCACGGCTGGGGGTCGGCCACACCCATGACCACGTCCTCGCCACCCAGCTTGGCCATGGCCCAGGCCACTGCAACGGTCGTCAGCGCGATCTGCGAGCCGACGGACAGATCGATCCCGCCGGCGATGATGATGAGCGTCATACCCAGGGCCGCGGTGCCGATGACGGCGGTCTGCAGGGCCATGATCTGTACGTTGTCGAGCGTGGGGAAGGTGTCAGGCCGCATGGCGGCGAAAAGCGCGAAGACGATGGCCAGCGCCCCCACCGAGCCGAACTTGCGCAGGATCAGGCGCAGCGTGCTTTCCTCGATGTACGACGCGGCCGGCGGCGACGGAGCGGAAGGAGTGTCGGTCATGCGGTTGCCTCCGATGCGGCCGCGACGGCGCCGGTGGCCTCGGCCATGATCTGATCTTCACTGGTGTCGGCGACGGATCGCGCGGCGCCAAGGCGACCCCGGTGCATCACTGCCACGCGATCACACACGCCAAGTAACTCGGGCAGATAGCTGCTGACCATGAGAATCGCCTTGCCCTGGCGGGCCAGATCGTCGATGAGGTGGTAGATTTCGGCCTTGGAGCTCACGTCGATGCCGCGCGTCGGCTCATCCAGCAGCAGCACGTCGCAATCGTGATGGAGCAAGCGAGCGAGGGCGACTTTCTGCTGATTACCGCCGGACAGATCGCCCACGGCCTGGCTGGTGCTGCTGCACTTAACTCGAAGTCTGGAGGCCCAATGCTCGGCGAGGCGACGTTGGCGGCGAGGCCATAGCAGACCCGCCCGACCTGCCGGCCGCAGATACGACAGCGTCAGGTTGTCGGCAACGCTCAGCGACAGCGCCAGGCCCTCGCTCTTGCGGTCCTCGCTCACCAGACCCACGCCCTGGCGCCAGCGCCGTGCGGGCGAAGCGGGGCCCTCGTGCAGATGGACCTTCAGGCGCCCACTGCATACCGGGTCCAGCCCGAACACCGCCCGGAGCAGCTCGGTGCGGCCGGCGCCGACGAGCCCGGCCACGCCCAGCACCTCGCCACGACGCAGCGCCAGCGTCGCCGCCTGCGGCTTGACACGCCCCGCCAGGCTATGCAACTGCAGCACCACCTCGCCTGGCGTGCGGGCCGTGCGCGGATACAGGTCGGACACGTCGCGGCCCACCATCAGGCGGATGATCTGGTCGTGGGTGATGTCGGCCGTCGCCCCGCCGCCCACCGTCCGCCCGTCGCGCAGCACGGTGAAGCGGTCGCTGATGGTCGTCACCTCCTCGAGGAAATGACTGATGTAGATGATGGCGTAGCCCCTGGCCTTGAGGCGACGCACCAGCTCGAACAGCCGCACAATATCGGCCGCCGCCAGCGAACTGGTCGGCTCATCGAGCACCAGAACTCTCGCGCCGACCGCCACGGCACGGGCGATTTCGACAAGCTGCTGCCGCCCCACCGACAGGCTTCCGGCCGGCGCGTCCAGCGGAATATCGTCGCGCCCCATATCCAGCAAGGCTTGTCGTGCCGTCTCACGCACACGCCGCCAACGCACCAGGCCGGCAACGCGCGGTTCCACGCCAAGCAGGATGTTCTCCATCACCGACAGGTGCGGCGCCAGCGACAGCTCCTGGTATATCATCGCCACGCCCGCCCGCCTCGCTTCGAGCGGACCCGACGGTGCATAGGGTTGGCCATCGAGCCACATTCGACCATCGTCGGCGCGGTGCGCGCCCGAGAGGACCTTCATCAGCGTGCTCTTGCCCGCGCCATTTTCGCCGACCATCGCCAGCACCTGGCCCTGATGCACCTCCAGGTCCACGCCCGCCAGCGCGACGGTGGCGCCGAAACGCTTGTGGACGTTGTGCATCTGCAGGCGAGCAGGGGCGGAGGAGGTTGCCATGTGGCGTGACCAGCAAGCGCAGCGCCATGTGCCGCGCATTCTGCGATCTGCGTGCCACACCTGGGCTTTCACTCACCGCCCAGCATGGCTTTGACGTCAGCACTGTCGAGATTGTCGCGGGTGATCAGCACGACGCCCGTGTCGATGCGCGGGGCCACCTTCTCGCCACGCAGTGCCGCGACGGCGGTCTTGACGCCTTCGTATCCCATCTTCGTCGGGTTCTGCGCCACCAGCGCCTGCAGTTCTCCTTTGCGCAGTGCCGCCAGCAGCGGTGGTGACGTGTCGAAACCCACGAACTTGAGCTTGCCCGCCAACCCCGACTGACGCAACGCCAGCAGCATCCCGAAGGTGCTCGACTCGTTCGGGCAGAACACGCCATCGGCCTGACGCAGCTTGTCGAGAATGTTCATCGATGCGTTCTGCGCTTCCGCCGCCGTCGCGCCGGCGTACTGGTTGTCCACGATCAGCGCGATGCCTTCGTGCTCGGCAATCGCCTCCAGGAACCCCGCCTCGCGCTCCATCGTGCTGGCCGATCCCTCCTGGTAGCGAAGCAGCACGACCTTGCCCTGGCCCCCCAGCAGCCGCGCCAGTTCCTTGCCGCCCATCTGCCCGCCCTTGCGGTTGTCCGTCGCCACGAAGCTGGCAAAATCGGTCCCCGACTCGCCCTCCAGCGCCGAGTCGATGATCACCACCGGGATCTTCCGCTGGCCCGCCGAAGCCACCGGCCGCTTCAGCGCTACGTGGTCCAGCGGCGCCAGCACGAGCGCCGCCACACCCTCGCTCACAAACTGCTCCACGATGGCGATCTGTTGCGCCCGGTCGTTTTCCTTGAGTGGCCCCTTCCACGCGATCTCGACGCCCAGCTCCGCGCCGGCCTTGCGCGCCCCGGCCTCCACACTCTTCCAGAAGACGTGCGTCGTGCCCTTGGGGATCACCGCGATCGTCTGCTTCCGGTCCTGGGCCGATGCCGACGCCGAGACGATCATCGCCAGCACAGTGCCGATCACCGCGATCACCAGAATCATGACACGAGCAGTCATCGCCAACCTCCCATGAAAACATCGAAAATGAACCGCCGCGGTCGTCAGCACCGCACCGAATAGGATACCCGCAATCGCATCGGGAGTGCTGGTAAGATCGGCTGCACGCGCCCGCATCAGCGTCACCGGCACGATCCTGCGGCCGCAGTAACGGCGCGCCCGTCCTCCGCACCCCCAAAGCCAGCCGGGGCGTTAATCGGAATCACTGGGTTTTCACCTTCACCCATCGAGACCACACGTGGGCCGTTGGCCGAGGTCTTCTCTGAGGTCTGATGGCTGATGTCTGAGGTCTGATGTATCGATACCGAGCACCATACGGCCCTGCCTTCCGACTTGCGACTCTTCGACTTGCGACTTGCGACTCTGACCTTCTGCCCCCCCGGTCCCCGGTCCCCGATCCCTGAACCCTCATCCCTCGATTCTACCCCCGCCCCGCGCGGCGCATAGTCCTCGCCGGGGATATTTCCCGAGGTGGCCGCCATGGTTTGTCCCGGCGCATTACATGTGGTCGTGGCAGACCACCGCCGGCCAAGCGGCCGCCAGATCGTCTCGCGCGCTGCTGTCGATGGCTTGCCAGAAGCGGATCGTATAGAGGACAAACGCCGTCCCCACCGTCACTTTGGCCGAGCCGTATCCCTGTCGCTCGGGATCGGGGCACTCGGAAAGCTCGAAGCGGAAGCCTCCGCACGACAGCGAAAGGCGGCTGAAGATGAAGCCCACACACCGCCGGACGGCATCGATCACCTCCTGACATCGGTGCCCCGTCTGCAAAGCATACTCGGCCAAAAGCTCCACCGCGTCCATGTTCGCACACATGCCACGATCGTCGAAGGAGCCGTCGGCGTTCTGGCATGCCAGCGTGCTGTCCATCACCAATTCCCGCATCGGCTGGGGCACCCCCATCGGCCAGTAGAACTCTCGCGACATGTTGCGGAACCCGCGCATCGCCCAACCCATCGCGCCCCCCGGCGCGTGACCAATAAACCCCGTCGTCGAGTCACGCTTCGACTCCAGGCACTGAATGATCCGCCTCAAGTGGTCATCAAACTGCGCATAACATCGGATCCTGTTGAGTTTGCAGTAGAGGGTCATGTACTGAAAAGTCTCCTTTGCGGCACTGCGGGCATTTTGCTCGAAGAGACGTTCAATCCAACCCTCCGGGTCATTCTGGAAGGGTTGGGCCCACGGGAAAAACGCCAGGTACTGCATCGAGTCTGGCTCGGGACGAGCTTGCGTCCCCAGAATGCCGATCGCGCGCCGTGCGACCGCATCATTGTGCAATCGCCAGGCGCCTGTCACTTCGGTCGTGTATCTGTCCTCGGTATCCCGATATGTCCGCGTTTGTGGATCGTAATAGCGGTCGATTGCAGGCAGGAGCCTCGGTCGCAATTCTTCAATCCACTCAGGACAGTGGACGTGCTGCAGACACATCAGGGCACAGGGCGCTGTTTCCAAATTCGATCCGTTGGAGGAGCCGGGGTTTTCGTAAAATGGAAAATCGCCGTCCCGCGCAAAAACCCGATCGAGGTAGCCCAGAATTCTTTGTCGGAACTGAGGACAGATATTTTGGATGCCTTCCCGTGCAGGGGCGATGCTTTCGATCATGCCGCCCAAAGGTACAGCGCTCATGGCCGCTCCTCCGGCACGATATGCTCGGCGAGCACGCGGCGCCACGCATCGGCATTGCCCTGAGGAAGCGAGCCGGTGGCCATGGCTTGGCGAAAAGCCCATCCGTCCAGCGGAACATGGCGCCAGATGGCCGCCCACGCCGCCTGCAGACGTTTGGCTTGCCGGCTTTCGGGATCCACCTGCAACTGGCGATCCGCCGTCGCCAGCAGACGGGCGTCCACGATGGCCTGCGTGGTGCGTAACGCGAGCAGACCGGGCAAAGGCCCACGCGCGCCCGGCCAGGCCATATGCTCCCCGGCACTCCAACTGCCTTGATCGATCGGCGAATAGAACCCTCCGCCGACCGGCCAGAGGTACGCCCAACCGGCGATGATGCCCGGCTTGTACCGCCAGGCAAAGTACGCCCACTGCAGCGGCGTCCCCGCGAGCCCATAGAAGTGTAAGCCGTCACCGGCGGCTCGCGTGTACTGGTCCATCTCCGGCGTCAGATGAAGGTACATCCGCTGATCGATCATCTCGTCGAGCACCTGCGCCCCGTCAAATCCCCACCGCACCGCGTCCGACGTAACGACGGTGCTGAATCCAGCCTGGCGGATCAGTGGCGCAAAACGTTTGACCTGTTGTTTTCGCACGCCCCACTCGAACTCATCCTGCGGCAAACACCAGACGACCCGGGGCCACGACGGCGAGGTGCAGGCAGCTCGCAGGTGCTGCATCAATTCCAGAAAAAGCTGCTGCTCGCGGGCACTGCCATTGGGCGCCACGTGCGGATCGCGCCCATCCAATACGATCTCATCCGCCGCCGGATCGGCCTCCAGACGTTCGCTGAGTCGGGTGATCTGGGCCTCGAGAAAACGCATGTCCGCAATCCACGGCACATCATCGCCGGCCAAGCCGGCCTCGCGGCACAGCGCGATCTCACGCGCGTATTGCTCAAGGCTCACCTGCAGTTGTCCGCCGCGATATGCGATCTGCGCCGGAGAGACGTTGTAAAGAATGGCCGTGTCCGCGCCGATCGCGCGCATGTCACGATAGTGAGCCAGTCGCGTGGTTTCGTCAAAGAAGGGTCCGAAGTAGATCGCGAACTTGGAACGCGCGGCGTCGAGTCGAATGGGGTACACCTCTACTGGAATGCCTGCTGTGACCGGGGAGGACAACTCCGCGCCGCGCAGCTCGACGCGAGCCTCGAACCGGCCTGCCGGCGCGCCAGGTGGGAGGTCCAGCACCAGCAACCAGAACGACGATGTGCCAGCAGCCAGGTCCACCGTTGCGTCGTCGTGCACGAACGGTCCATCCGCCCAGGTGTACCGCTTGCCGACCGGATCAATGGGCTTGGGCATGTCCAGCATGCGACGCAACTGCACGCGCCCGTGCCATGCCGACGGGATGGAATCGAGCATCAGTGTGGCCGACACACCGCGCAAGTCGATGGGTGTCTGCAGCCCGATCAGCGCGAAGGCCTGTGTGCCGGGGAAACTGACCACAGGATGCGGCCGGTGTTCAAATGGAAGCGGCGATCGATAGCGACCGATGGGTTGCCCGGCGCTTGGGTAAAAGATGATTGGCGCACTCGGCATGAACGAGGCGGGGACCTCATCCGCCAGGCGCCACTCCGCCGGGATGAGCGCCGACGGCTCATATGCCGCGGCAGGCGCACGGTCGGACCACAGTTGCAGACGCGATTGCGTCGGAGGATCGAGCTCACGTGAGTGTTGTCGCCCCTGAGGTGGCCCATGCAGATCGACCGCACTCCACAAGATCCAATGGCGCGTCCAGCGAACGCCATCACGCACCGCGCTGGCGTCGAGCCGATAGTCTGTTTCCGCAACCGCGGGTCGTTGAATCGCTTCCAGAAGTGGCGCGTCGGTGATGGTGCGGGCGCTCTGCCACACCAGCCCCCCGCTGGAGTCGCGCAGCTCCAGGCTTACATCAACCGCGCTCCCGTCCATCGCCTCAGCCGCCGGCAGAATCGCCAGGGGCAGCGACGCATCGGTCCATATCGTGCTTTGAAGGACCATCTGCACCGGCCAGGCCGGCGCGTGCCGCAATTCCAGCCGATCCAGCGCGAAGCTGACTTCGTGATCGTCCAGCGGGTCCAGTCGAAGATATAGAAACTCAGGCGGAGCGCCTGGATGGCGGATGCAGCCCTGGGACACCGCGCTTGACCAGTCTGTCAAATCACCCAACGTCTGATAGTGCGGTTCTTCGCCATCCTGGTAGCAGGTCCACCAGCCAAGGCGGTGCCAGGTCGGATCGCGGTGAAACTCCAGCTTCACACCATCGGCCTGCTTGGCATGAATCGAGTTCCCCAGAAAGGCCGAGAGCTTGCCGTTACCCCCGATCCAGCGAGCGCGCAGTTCCAAGGTGAAATCACCCGTGTGAGGCAGCGCCGCGAGAGGCCGGCGAAGGATTAGCGCCCCGGTGCCGGGGGGAACGCTCACGATGGCCGCGACCTTGCCATCATCGGTGCGCACCGAGCGGATCACGCCGACATGCCCCGAGACGACCTGCCATCCACGAAAGACTCCGCCACCGTCCAACGACTCGAAACCTTCACTCAGGATCGCCTGCGGCGGCGCCCCCGCCGCGATTGCCCAAACCGGAAGCAGCGCGACCAGGACGCAAAGCCAACGACTCACTCGCCTCATGCACGAACCCCTATTCGCGGTTTTAGGGAATCAGCCACAATTGCTGATCCTCAAGTTGCTCTCGCAATCTGGACTGCACGTGCATCCCGCCAAACAGAACGTTCGTCTGCCCGCTGTGCCTGGGGTCGAGGATGTAATTCGTCGGCGACATGCTCCAATACCACTGGACCGAGAAGGCGATCCCCGACTTGCCGCCCACTTGCTCTGCGACCAGCGCCTGGTTGGATTCCACTTCATGCAATTTGGCGCGACTGATGTCAAAGCCCCAGGAGTTGTTGAAGTTCAGCGAATAACTTGGATCTGATGCGGCGTGATCGGGGCAATGAAAGATGTTGGCTTTGTCGCGCAGAGGGCTGAACGCGTACTTGCTGTGGGCGGGATAGGTGTAAGGCAGCATGCGGTCCCACCAGACGTAGTTGCCGCCGCCCAACTGGTGAACGATGGGCAGCCATCCTTTGTGATCCTCGCAGTAAGCCGTCAGCGCCAGGCCGATCTGGCGCACCTGGCTCATGCAGACGGCGGCATTGGCGGCATCCCGCGCCTTGCTCAAGGCCGGCAGCAACAAGGCGATGAGCAATGTGATGACCGAAATCACCACAAGAAGCTCAATGAGCGTGAACCCCCCGCGCTGGAAACGACGAGGTGTTACAGGGCCGGTCATGGTCATGGCCTATGCTCCATCGTCGAACGCTCGACCGCCCGCGCCGCGGGTAAGCGACGTGGATCCGTGGCGATTGCGAATTCAAGCACCCCGCCTTCGCGCTACAAACAGCAGGCCAGCCAGGCTCATCAGAGCGAAACTGGCTGGCTCGGGGATGACCAACGAGACCGTTGCCCAGCGTGAATCGCTTTGCCCGCCGTAGTCACCTGCACCGAACGCCTGGCCGGGCGTGTTGGCGGCGTTGAAGAAGGCCGAACGCGCCAGGGATGTCTGAAACACCCCGTCCACCGAGATGCTGAGTTGGTCGGCATTCGGATCGTATGCGAATTTGTAGGTGCGAAAATCCGAATTGTTATCCACGGCCAACAGGTCGGCCCTCTGCCCTGCACTGTTGAGATAGCGCAGCTTACCGGTGGTGTAGTAGAAGTGAAAGAAGGTGGAACCGTCGTAAACGTAGGAAAAGAGGGCAAATTCGTTGGAATTGGATTGGACGCGAAGCTTGACGGTCTGGACCCATGCGGAGCCGGAGGGCAGATCGCCTGCGGTGAACGTGTTCTGATAGAACCCGTTCCCCGATCCGCTGGCATCGCTGATCCGCCACGACGGCGTACTGTCGGGCGCAACGCCGGCCGTGACGTTGGCCGGGAACGGGACGAGATCCTTCTGTGTCCAGCCTTCATCGTTTCTGGGATCGCTCGCCCCACTGTGCGACAAGATCACCGCTTGCGCTGTCGTCTCCAGCGTCAGCACCACGGCAAACAACACCAACCCATGGACCAGCAGCTTATACATGACATTCTCCTCGCATAAAAGATGACCATGAATCACGGCCACAATGGCCATAGACGTCATAAGGAAGACAACGCTCGGGGTTCGACGACAGGACCCGTCGAATCGCGAACCACCAGATCGCCGGCAATATGGACGCTGGGGAACGAATCGCCCGTCTCCAACATTTCCTGGAGCTTCTCCAGGGCGACAGCCGCCAGGCGTCGTCTGGGGATGCGCACGGTGGTCAAGGACGGCTGCAGGTGCGCCGCCCATTCTAGGTCGTCCGTGCCGATGACGCTCACGTCGCGGCCGATCTTGCGTCCCGCCTCGTGCAGCGCCTGGTACACGCCGCTGGCGGTGTGATCGTTGATGATCAGTGCGGTGAAGTCTTTGCCGCACCGCAACAGCGCCTTGGTCGCCTCATAACCCGACTCGGGGGTGAACCCGCCGTAGCGCAACAGATCGGGGTCCGCCAGCAGGCCGGCACGATTCATGTTCTCATAGAAGTAGCGCAAGCGCTCGCTCATGTCGCGGACG
Source organism: uncultured Phycisphaeraceae bacterium (assembly GCA_964518335.1). Classification (GTDB taxonomy): domain Bacteria; phylum Planctomycetota; class Phycisphaerae; order Phycisphaerales; family Phycisphaeraceae; genus CAZFDT01. The sequence goes on along the minus strand of CAZFDT010000040.1, from coordinate 32,206 downwards.
TGATAGTGATTGTCGCATCCGTGCAAATATGCGATCTGTCGATGCCCCAGCGCGGTCAGATGGCTGATCCACAGTCGCGCGATGCTGCGATTGTCGATCAGACAACTGTTGGGCAGCACGCTGGGCCAGTTGGGAAACAGCAGCAAATAGGGAATGCCACGTCGCCTTAACGCGTCGGCGGCTTCCGGATCGAACAGATTCATGATGATCGCAGCCTGGGGCGACAACTGCTCCAGATGCTCGATGAGCCGGGCGCGATCGACGTCCGGGGGCAACGTCGTGGCCCGCAACGAGGCGCGACAGTTCCCCAGCAGCCGGGCCAGCTGATCCACCAGGTGCGTGTGAAAGCCCGGCTTGCCCAGGGCCTCGCTGACACCAAAGAAAATCACATCGACCAGCTTCAAAGCGCTGGCGCGACTCCTGGTCTTGTCGTTGATGAAGATGCCCTTGCCCCGTTGGCTGGTCAGATAACCCTCGCGCCGGAGTTGGCCGATGGCCCGATCCACCGTCGCCTGGCTGACGCCATATCGCTGCATGATCTGCAAGACCGAATCAAACCGCTGCCCAGGCGTCCCGGCGGCAATGTCCGTCATCAACTGCTCGCGTAACGTCTGGTAGCGAAATTGGTTAGGAATCGTCGTGGTGATTGGCACGGCCTTGACCTTCCAGTGCTTTCACAACTATATCGCTATTCGATATAATGTCAAGCCTCTGTCTCAGCATCGTCCGGCGCCGGCGTGGACCGATTGGCAGGTCCGTTCCGAGGCGGACGTATAGGCCGGTCTGACCGTCAGTTGCGCCGCGCGGTCTCTACGGGTCGGGTGAGTTCGGCGCGGTGGAGTTCAATGCCTCCGGGGGGGCTGTGGCGTCGCATCGGCTTGGTCCAGCGTTGCTCGCCCCTCGCCCATGTGGCTGCAGATGTGGTTGGGATCGCGGCCATCCCCAGCAGGCCCGTGAGGACCCGCGACGCACGGGGCGGTCATGGACACGTGGACGCAGTTGGACAGCGCGGTGTCTTGTCCCGCGCTGAGGATCGTCGAAGGGCTCGCAGTCATCGACGGTCGTGAGGCCGACGCGGCGTCAGTCGGTGAAGCGTGCGCGGCCCCAGGCGGTGCGGTCGCCGGAGTTGCGGGCGATGCCGTTCCACATCAGTTGGCGGTCGCGGCGCTGGCCGTCGGCGCTGTCGTCGATGGCCAGGTCGAAGCGAATCTCGCGGCCGGTCTGCGGGGTCAGGCCCAGGGCCTTGAGCGGGATGGCGGCTTCGAGCGTGTAGCCCTCGCCGGTGAGGACCACTGCAACGCGGCACGCCGGCTGCTCGGGCACGTTCACGAAGTGGACGCGCGCCGCATCATCGACCTGGCCCGCGCTGATGAGAATCTGCCGGTCGGTGAACAGCATGGCGCCGCTCTGCTCGAGCTTCTCGTGCCCGATGAACAGCTCGATGCCATCGCCCTGCCAGATGGTGTCGGCGCTGCGGTCGTTTCGCATGGGCGTGGGGTCGCGCACATCGACGATGACGTACAGGTGCTCGTGGTCCCAGGCGAGCTTGAACGCGGCCTCGACGGCGCCGGGCGTGCCCTGCACCAGCCGGTTGCCGCCGACGCGATGGGCGGGGATGCCCGGCCAGCCTTCGCTGCTGCCGTCGATGGTCAGCGGCGCGGGGGCGCGGGCGATGTTGATGCTCTCCTGCCGCACGCCCTTGTCGGTGAAGCGGGGGTCGTCGAAGACGAAGGGCGTCTTGCCGCCCAGGTACACGTCGTAGATGCTGTGGTTGGTGCGTGCCATGTGCTCGATCATGACCTTCCACGGACGGTCGGCGACGCTGAAGAGGCCGGAGTTGGGGTTCTCACCGTTGTAGCGGCTGAACCATTGTCCGGTGAGGCTGCAGTCCACGAGTGTGAACCACTGCACGCCGACGACGTAGGGGATGGCGGCGGCATGCTCGACGTAATGGCGATACGCCAGGCCGCGCTCCTCCTGCGAGCTGACATCCTTGACGCCGCCGGGCAGGCCCGAGTCGCTGGGCGAGTTCCAGTAGAACTCGGTGAACATCATGGGGACATCGCCGGTCCATGCGTGGAGGCGATCGAGAAACGCCCGGTCCAGGCCGTAGGTGTAATAGTTGAGGCTGAACACATCCAGGTATTTTTTGGAGATTTCGCACAGTTGCCGGCTGTTGGCGGTGCCTGACTGCAGGCGGTTGCCGATGAGCATGTGGTTGGGGTCGTGCTTGCGCATCGTGTCGCGCACGAGCTTGAAGTACGTCTCCAGAAACAGCCCGGTGTAGGTGTGCATGTCATCGGCGGCGGCCTGCGTGCGCACGGGGATGCCCTGGTCGATCAGCTCGTCGAACGACGCCGCCTGCATATTCCACGCGGCATTGAAGGCGTCGATCGTGGCGTACTTGTCGCGCAGCATCTCGACCAGCCGGCGCTTGCACGCCCACTCGCCCTTGAGCGTGGGCACGACGCGAGGAATGTCCTGGTACAGCGGCTCGTTGACGAGGAAGTAGCCGATCAGCAGAGGATCGTCGGCGCGGGCGGCAACGCTCTTGGCGCAGTTGGCGTCGAAGCGGGCGACATTCTTCTCGTCGAACGGGTCCCACGTCTCGCGGATGCCGGGGATGCGCTTGAGCCCGTGTGTGTGCTCCGAGTGGGGAATCTCCGACACGTAGGGGAAGTTCATCTCGACGTGGACCTGCGTGCGCCCGCCGGAGAACGCCCCGGCCGCGTTGAACCCGAACCGGCGGACGCGGTCGATCATGATGGAGGCGAAGCGATCCTGGTCGATCGGCGGGCCGTACTTGCGGATCATGTTGGCCTGATGAAACGACACCGATGACGGGTTCCAGTAGCCTTCGGGTCGCGCGGTGGCGAACTCACCGCCCGCAGGGGGGACCCACTCATAGATCGACTCGCGTCCTTCGACGTAGGTGTACGCCGCGCGGCCGAACACGCAGATGCCCAGGTGGAACGTGGCGTTGCCCTCGGGATTCACCAACACCCAGCGGCTCCCGTGAGATGACTGGCTCTCGCCGATCTTCTGCACGTGGAAGAAGCCGGTCTTTTTGAGACCCAGCCTCTGGCCGCTGCCGGGCAGGCCGCCGTAGGCATCGAGCTGTGGCGGATTGAACCCGGCGTAATACGCCTTCTCGTCCTCCACGTCCTGTTTGAGCTCGTCGATGCTCTTGACCTTGCCAGGGTAATCCACGCGGGTGCTCTGACCAAAGCGATCGACCAGCGGCTGCGACGAGGATGCGCTGCCGTCGAGCGGATCGAGCGCGATCGTGAACGTGCGGTTGACGCCATCCTGCGACAGCGGCACCTGTCCGAACCAGGCGAACACCTTCCAGTTCCATTCGCGGTTGTCGGTCAGTTGCTGGTAGCTGTAGTCGGGCAAGGTGATGCGCACGCCGCCGCCCTGGGGGTGGCCCAGGGCGATCATGGTGGCATTTCCCTGGTAGATATGGGGCTTGGCGGGTTGCTCGGGGGGGAACGGCCTGGGGTCGCCATCGCCCACGGCAAAGGTGCCGCCCTGCGTGAAGTTGAACGGAATCTGCGAATCGAGCCGGAACGACGTCGCCGCCGCGGGCACGCCCGTGAACGCGATCGCCAGCTTCCGGCCGTCCACGAGCGTGACGGTGCCGGTCGCGCCGTTGGCATACTTGAGAGACGCAACCGTATTATTCGCCGAAAGCGTGATATCGTGCGCCTTGACCAATTTGTTGTCATTTCCAAAAAAGTACGGATAGTTCAGGCTCAGGCCGCGGTCTGGTCCCATCGACAGCTCGATGCGCTGCTGTCGGAGCGACACGTTGAGCGTGCCGGGCTCGACGGGCGGCGCGGGCGGGGTCGTCGCCCGCTGCTGTGTCTGCTCCTTGGCCGGCGCCTGCCCCGGCGCGCCCACCTTGTAGGTGTAAACGTTCCAGTCCGGGTTCACCGGGGTGTGCACCTTCCACTGCACCACGTCCCAGTTCCACTCGCGGCAATCGGTCAGCTCGTTGTAGGCGTAAGACGCCGGCGTCGTGAACGTCACGCCCTTGCCGTCGCCGTCGTGCCCCCGGAGCGTGAACGTCGCCCCCTGCCCCTGGTACACCTGCGGCTTCGCAGGCTTCTCCGACGGAAACGCCTTCGCCTCGCCATCATCGATCGACCACTTACATGCCTTGGCGATCGGACGTGAGATGGTCATCTCCGTCTGCAGGTTCTTCACCTCCGCCGGCAGATTGCTGGGCTTGAACAGGATCGTCCCATCCCCCTTCACCTCTACGACAATCTCGGCCCCGCCCTCGTACTTCACCGTCGCCGTCACGCCCGCGACAGTAACCCCACTGACTTTCGGCCCGCCCCCCAGCTTCGGATACTCCAGCGTCAGTTTGCCCACCGACGAGTCGATGACCAAGCCTTTGTCCGACAAGCTGACCTCAGCCGCCGAGGCATGACTGGTGACGATCATCGACAACAAGAGCACAGCCCTCGCAATATCACCCAGCGTCATAACCATTCCTTTCAGACATCCTGTATTTCGTTGCCACCATCGAAGCCGTCACAACCGACGACTTGCTGCATCTGATGGCGGAAACCATCGCCTCATTTGAGCGTGCCGGCACGCCCGTCGCCATAGACGGCATTGGTGGTCTGGCGTGGGTGAGCGGGCCAATCGGGGTACTGGGCAGGCCAAGGCTTGGCCCAACTGGAAAGCCCGGTCACGGCGTGAGCAAACGCCCAGCCGCCGGTGGATGTCCATGTCACCTTTTGCACATGACCGTCGGCCCACCAGAAGTTCTTAGCCACCAGCTTGTCGGCGCGGGGGAACTTACGCGGTGGGGGTGGCTTGGTCGAGGCATCGGTTCCGGTGGGCTGACCGCCCATGCCTGTGGCCAGTCCATAGTTGTAGCTGGCTTCCCAGCCCGAGTAGGGATTGCTCACCGTGCCCGTCCACTGTGGACAGTGCAGAATGGTGCCCGCCTTCTTGCCGCCGCGCCAGTGTTCACACTTCTCGTACCACTTGGTCCTCGACACCTCGACCCAGGCCCAGGTGTAGTTGGTGCCAGTATCTCCCGCGCCCGTGGACGGCAGGATATCCCGGTTCTCGAACGTGTAGGTCACTCCCCACGCGCCCAGTTGCCTCAGGTTCGATAGACATTGCACCGACCGAGCCGCCTGCCGCGCTGAGCGCAACGACGGCAACAGCAGCGCGATCAGCAGCGCGATGATGGACACCACCACCAGCAGCTCGATGAGCGTGAAGGCGCGGGCGTGACAGGTTGTCGCGCGAGGTTGATGCATGGCGGGGTGTGTCAACGTGTGACGTAGAGCATGCCGAGGTTGAACACGTCGAAGGGTGGACTGGTATCCACGCCGCGCGCGATCTCGTCGGCGTGGTAAGGCCCGGCGTGGCCGTCGAGGAACAGCAGGTTGGTGTTTTCGCCAGGGTGAACGTAACGCCAGGGGAAGCCCGTGCTGTACCACTGATAGCCCGTGGGGTTGGTGGTGATGACGTCGTAAGTGCCGTCGAGGATGAACAGGAGTTTGCCGGGGTTGACGCCGATGTTCCTGGCGATGGCGTCCACCTCGGTGGCCTTGCGTGCCGAGTAGAGTCGCTTGGGGTTGGAGGCGGTGGAGGTGTCGGCGGCCATGCTGATGCTGCGGGCCATGGCGTAATTGCAGGTGTAGCCTTTCTGGGAACGGCCGGGCGTAACCCACGCGGGGTTGCCCATCTCGCCGACGTAGTTGACCGCCATGGTGGCCACGCCGGTGTCGCTGCCGACGGTGGGCCCGGCGGTGAGCACGGGGCAGTTGAACATGGTGTAGGTGCGCGTGTAGGTGTGAAGCCGCTGATAGAAGGTGCGGATGTTGTCGGTGACGCTCCAGTTGCCGGTCCACCTCTCCTGGAAGGGCACGATGAAGTCGCGGTGGTCGTTCTGGTACACCGCTGCGGCGATGCCGATCTGGCGAAGCTGGGACTTGCAGCGCGAGTCCTGAGCCGCCTCGCGCACACTCGCCAATGCGGGCAACAGCAGCGAGATCAGCATCGTGATGATGCTGATCACCACAAGCAGCTCGATGAGGGTGAAGGCCTTGATGTGCAATGCCTGTTGCATGGAGACGTTCTCCTGCAAAGCGAGGTGAACTGGATCCTAGGCCCGTCGGCGGCGCGGCGCGAGGCAGACGCCGGCCGCGGCGAGCAGGGCGAGCGTGCCGGGCTCGGGGATCACGTGCAAGGTGATGCTGTTGGCGTCGTAGCTGAGGCTCATACCCGGGTCCAGGTTCTCCGCGCCAAACGTGCCCGTGATGCCGGCGGTGCTGCTGATGATCGTGTAATCGCCGGGCGCGATGGCTCCTGTCACGTTGAGGGTCGAGTCGCCGTTAAGCGTCAGACTGCCGGTAAAGCTCAGCAGATCAACGATCATGTCCAGGCCGGTGATGTTGAAACTACCGCCATCCACGATGAAGCCGCCGGTCGCCTTGACTGTGCCTGTGCCGTGAAGAGCGCGAGTCCACGAGAACGCGCCGAGCGTGTCCACGTCGAGAACGCCGCCGTTCTTGAGTGTCACGCTGTTGCTGGCGTTGCCGAAGGAGTTGGCGTTCATCTTTAGCGTGGCGTTGGCCCCATCGACAATCCAGTCGCCGACAAACGTCGCGGCGCCTGCGATCGTGGTGGTGATCTTGGAACTGCCCAGCGCCTGGAGGGTGATGGTCCTGCGATCGGAGACGGTTCCGCCGGTGAGCGTCGATTTGGAATCGAAAGCGAGGCTGCCGTGGCTGTTGCGTGTTCCGTCGTTGTTGATGAGAAGGTTATTGGCGAGGTTGACGCTGAGGGTGTCGCCGTCACGTCCGAAGCCCAGAATCCCGGTATAGCTGCTGCTGTTCTGCTGGTGCGAAACTGTGATTACCGAATCAGTGCCGCTGTTGTTGAAGTTGAGGGTTCGCGCGCCGCCGCTGGCGTTAATGCGGTACTGCCCCCAGTTCGGTCTGGCTGACATGCTGCCCACCGATTGTGTGGCGGTGAGGGTAATGTACGTCCAACTGTCGATACCGGTCTTGGTCATGCGCGCCAAGTCGCCGGCCTGTGGATACGTGTGAGCCCCGTCCGATGTCCAGTTACTGGTCCAGTTGTGGCTGAGCCCATTGCTCCCGGTCCAGTCCAGGGTGTCGGCATGTGCCGTTGCCATGCCCACCGTGATCCAGGCGATCGCTGCGAGTGTCATCGTGCTGCCAGAGCGCGTCGGATTCATCACAAACCTCCTTCGGGTAAACGTGCTTGGGGATGATGGGACACTGAGAACTGGCGAAGCCTGCGTCCGGGGCGTTTGGTCATCAGCAGCCCCGCGCCGAACGCGGCGGCGGCGGCGGACGCGGGCTCGGGGATGTTGCTCACGTGGACGGCAAACTCGAACACGTGCAGTTTCGTGCCGGTGGCACCGCTGATCGACGGATTGTCCTCCTGGGCGAAGATGGAGAGGATGCCGTGATCGAGCAGGCGTTGCTGGTCGATCATGGGTTCGCTGATGAAGCCGAAGCCGCTGGGGAGTTTTTCGATGTGGAGGATGGTCCAATCGCCGTAGTCGGCCGCTGCAGTGGCCCCGGCGATGACCAGGTCGCCGGCGCTGTAGGGATAGGTGTTGCCTTGCTGGCGGTTGGTATAGACGGCCAGGACGTTGCCGTCGGCGTCGAAGGCGATCTTGGGGCGCGTGCCGGCGAGCACCTCTTCGGTGTCGCCGAAAATATCGGTGGCGACCGGCAGGCGGTGCTGCGTCCACTGGCCCGAGATCGGGTCGCGCACATAGTGGAAATACGCCGCGTCGAGCGGAGACCAGATCGGGTCGCCGCTCTGCCACTCGTAGCCGGGCTCCTGGCGTCGATGGGCCATGAGCACATGGACGCGGCCGCTGTTGTCCACCGCCTGGGCCTGCTGGTTGCGCAGGGCCTGGTTGCGCGGCAGGGTCTGCACGACCAGGCCGGGATCGCCGATCGTGATGGCGTCGCCCAGGCCGGTGTTGGCGACGACGGCGCCGGCGTTGTTCTTCCACGTGACGCCACCGTCCTCGCTGTAGGCGTAGCTGATGTCGTGGTTGGAGCCGGCGGGGTCTTCGCGCCAGGTCCAGGTGACGTGGAGCTTGCCGTCGGGGCCGTAGTCCAGTCCGTTGATGTAGGCGTTGCGGCTGGTGGACGTGAACGTGCCTTCGGTGTAGGTACCGGTGCGCCCGATGAAGAGGCTCGACGCCGTCCACGTGCCGTTGTCGTAGGTGCTCAGCAGCATGTCGCCGTTGCCGCTGGAGTTGTTGCGATAGGAGAAGTTCAGCCCGCCCGAGGGCGTATTGTGAAACGAGGGATAGGTCAGCACGGAGATGGGCGCGCCGCTGACGAGGAAGTTGCGTTCGGCGCCGAACATCGACGGTCCCCACGCGTCGGGGTTGGTCGTCGCCACGCCGGCGGAGCTGACGCGGTACTTGAGGCTCTGAGCGTGGTGGTCGTAGGACAGATGGATGCGACCGTCCTGCTGCGAAATGCCCATGGAGATGACGTTGTGGGCGTTCCACGTGTCCTTGCCGCGGAGGAAGTTGGTCCCGGTGTCCACCACCTCCCACGCGCCGGCGTTCTGGCCGTCCACGGTGCGGCGGGCGATCATGACGCTCAGGTCACTGTCGTTGCGGTACCACGTGGTGTATTGGTAGCCGTTGAACGTGATGAGGGCGTCGGCCTGAAACGACACGCCATTGATGGCGCGGCCCCAGGTCCCGCTGCTGGCCATCAGCAGCGCGTTGGCGTCCACGACAGAGTCGCTGGTCATGGTCAGGGTCAACTGCGCCGCGACGTCGGCGGGAGGAAGCGCCAGCCACGCACCGGCCTTCAACGCCACCGCCAGCGTCGGCAACAAGGTTCCAATAGAGCGTCGAGTGCAAATCACCATGAATCCTCGGCGAAAAAAGGCCATCACATGGCGTCGCGCTGACGCCGCGGCAAGAGCAGCAGACCGCCCAGTGCGATCAGACCGATCGATGCCGGCTCGGGCACGGTGAACATGAAGTCGCCGGCGCCGCGGACGACGGTGCTGATGCGGACTTCGTCGATCAGGCCGGGCCATTCCATGCGGAAGGGGTTGCGCGAGATCGTGCCCACGCCCAGGTTGTTGGTGTTGGCGCCCAGGTCGGCGTTGAACGTCGCCGTGCCGATCTGGTTCGCCGCGATCATGGCGTCGTCGAGCCGCGTCCAGTAGAAGCGGAGGTTGTCGGCCGCGTCCGCGTCGCCGGTGTAGGTGATGGCGACGTGGAACCACTCGTTGGCCGCGAAGGCGTGATCGCCGGCGGTCGGGATCGCGGCGGTGACGGTGGGATTGGCGCCGCCGCTGTAGAAATCGAGGTTGCCGGCGATGACGCGGAGGGAAAATCCGCGCGTCGTCGCGCCGTCGTGCGAGAGGATTGTTCTCTCGCCGGTGAGCGACGTGTCGGTGATGTTGACGCCGGTGCGGACGAGGGCTTCGTAGGTGAAGGCGCCGGCCGCGCTTTGCAGGGTGGCCTGGGTGACGCCGCTGCCGGTGAGGACGCCGCCGCCGGTGCCGACGGCGGTGGCGGAGTTGTGATAGGTTCCGTCGCCGGCCAGCAGCGCGTTGAGGGCGGCGCCGTAGCCGGTGTACGCCACCGCGCCGTAGCCGCCGCCGCCGGAGTTGTTGCGGCCGTCCGGGCCTCCGGTGTTGGTGAGGTTGAGCCCCGAGCCGCCGCTGCCGCTATTCACGAAGGGGTTGCCGGGATCGACGGCGCCGGCGGTTTCGTCAAAGTGATACAGCGCGACGGTGTTCGCATCGGCGGTGTAAGGCCCGACGATCATCGCCCCCGCCGGCGTCGCGCCGCACACAGCCAAGCTTCCGAGCGCCATGGCCGCCCGCGACAGCCACTTGCGTTGCGTTGTCCAATTCATGAGCCGACCTCCTCTGCACCTGTTGTCCGTCCAGCGGCCCGGCGCGTCGCTGCCGATATGCACGCGCGGGCCTGAAAACGATCACGATGACAGGTCGCCGTTCCTGTGGCGCTGCCCCGCCGCCGGTGTCAGCGCCGCCGTCGAGGCCCGCTCGACCAGTTGCGTTCGCACGCGAATCTCGCACCCGTCGGTGTCGGTCGCCGGCTTGCCGGGGCGGCGGGCCATGAGCTGGCGCACGGCCTGGCGTCCCAGTTGCGCCGTCGGCACGCGCACCGTCGTCAACGCGGGCGTGATCAGACCCGACGTCTCGATGTCGTCGAAGCCCACGACGCTCAGGTCCCGGGGAATGGGAATGTTGCAGTTGGCTGCGGCGCGGTACACGCCCAGCGCCGCGTTGTCGTTGCAGCACACCAGCGCGGTGGGACGATGCGGCAGCGACAGGATGCGCGTCGCCCCTTCGGTCGTGTGCTGGATGTGCGACGTGCGCTCGTACATCCACTCCGCACGCAACGCCAGCCCCGCCTGCACCATCCGCCATTCGAACACCATCTTCCGCTCGCCGAACGCGGGGTTGTCCGGCTCGGCGCCGATGAACCCGATGTCCCGATGGCCCAGAGCGTACAGGTGATCGAACGCAGACATCATCCCCCCGGCGTTGTCGATCGTCACCATGTCCGGCCAACCGCGATAGATCTGATCCACCAGCACCAGCGGCTGCTGGCAGCACTCGACAAACCGGGCGATGTCGGCGCTGAACTGACCCACCAGCAGGATGCCGCGCTTGTTGGGTTGATTCACGTCCGCAAGAAACGCCGGGTCCAGCAGGTCGTGGTTGGATTGCACCACCGCCTTGTGACCCCACTGCCTCAGCTCGTCGAGAACGCCATCGAGCAGCGAGCGGTAAAAGCTCAGCCCGAACCCGGGCGACAGCAGCGCCTGCTCGTCGGTGTGCGCCAGCGGCCCGACGTTGAGCCGGTCCTCGCTGACCGTCACCCGCTCGACCGGGCTGTGCCAGTGCCAGACCACCTCGACGACCTGCGTCGCCGGCGCGGCCTCGGCGTCGCGCTGTATCGTCCGCCGCGACGACCGCTTGGCCAGGTAGCCGCTCTCCCGCGCCGCCCGCATCACCGCCTGACGCACCTCGGAGCTCACCGGCGCGCTGTTGTTGAGCACGCGCGAGATCGTCGCCGCCGAGTAGCCAACCTTTCTGCTGACGTCCGCAATCGTGGGCGGCATCGATGACCTCCTGCCGCGGCCACTATAACCGCACAAGCCGAATTTCGAAAGTATTTCCGTATATATTTCAGAAAAATTGTTGTCTATCACGTCATTTAATTATATAAAATACTATTATACAATTATTTATATCTGTAACAAAATCGCACATGTCGTGAAATATAACTGCCAATTGACATCATTCTGGCGGTTTGTTTTCAGCGTGCCCCCCGGCGGGCACCGGCTGGACTTGCCGCCGAGGCATGTTAAAATGACCAACTCGTCTGATGAACGGAACGCCTCTACCGGACTGACCGCATGACCGTCGCCCCACTCGACCGTGATCGCCTGCGCATTGCGGTCGTCACCTGCGCGGTCCTCGAGCTGGAGATCGACCACTACCGTCGCCACAGCGACAGCATCGTCTCGGTCGTCAAGCTCGAGCAGGGCCTGCACAACGAGCCGCCTCGGCTCCGCGCCGAGCTGCAGCGCGCCATCGATCGCGTCGAGGCCGCCGACAACGTGGACGCCATCGTGCTGGGCTACGGCCTGTGCAGTCGCGGCGTCGAGGGCGTCTTCGCCCGCCGCTGCCGCCTGGTCATCCCCCGCGCCCACGACTGCATCACCGTCCTGCTCGGCTCCAAGGAGCGCTACGCCGACTACGTCGCCCGCCACCCCGGCACCTACTGGTACAGCCCCGGCTGGAACAAGCACCACATCCCGCCCGGCCCCGAGCGTCATGCCCGGCTCCGCGCCCGCTACGTCGAGCAGTTCGGCGAGGACAACGCCGACTTCCTCATGGAGTCGGAGCAGCAGTGGTTCAAGACCTACGACCGCGCGACCTACGTCCACCTGACCGTCGGTGCCACCGACGCCGACAAACGCTTCACCCGCGACTGCGCCGACTGGCTGCAGTGGCGCTACGACGAGCAGGCCGGCGACCCGTCGCTGCTGGTGGCGCTGCTGCGCGGGGAATGGGACGACGAGCGGTTCGTCGTGCTCGAGCCGGGGCAGACGATCGGCGTCACCGCCGACGCGCGCGTCATGCAAGCCGTGGAGGCCCGACATGGAGCTTGAGGTCGAATCGCCCAAGGGCGCGCAGCGCCTGGCCGTGCCCGCCGATCTGGCCGACAAGCCGCTCACCGAGCTGCTGCGCCGCCACGGCTTGCCGCTGAACACCCGATGCGGCCAGCGCGGCCTGTGCGACGGATGCCGCGTCGATCTCGTCGCAGGACAACTGCAGCACATCGAGACCGGCGCCGCCGTCACCGCCAACGGCGACACCAACGTCCAGGCCTGCGCCCACCGCCTCGCCGACGACGCCCACGCCGCCATCCGCATCCCCGACCGCTCCCTCACCGCCTACGAGCCGCAGGTCGTCAGCGAGTTCTACGTCAGCGTCCCCTACGCCCACGATCCGCTCTGGTCCCGCGCCGACGCCCACCCGCCCGCGCCCGCCGCCGGCGGCCCGCCCCTGGGCGCCGCCATCGACGTCGGCACCACCACCGTCGCCCTTCTCCTGGTCAACCTCGACACCGGCCAGATCGTCGGCCGTGCCTCCAGCTTCAACCGGCAGATGCACCTGGGCGACGACGTGCTCACTCGCATCAATCTCTGCCTCTCTGACCCCTCGCTCATCGGCCGGCTCCAGGAAGCCATCGTCAACGAGACCATCAGCCCGCTCCTCGACGAGGCCGTGCGCCAGGCCAGCGAGTCGCGCGACCAGGTCGTCGCCCTCTGCTGCGCCGGCAACACCACGATGCTGCACCTGCTCGCCGGCGTCGATCCCTCACCCATGGGCGTGGCCCCGTTCACCCCCGCCTTCCTCGACCACCGCGTGCTGCAGTTGTCCAGTCTCGACTTCCGCTGGCCCCGCCACCATGCGCCGGCCTATCCCCGCGACCACGCCAGCCCCAACGTCCACCTCCTGCCCGGCGCCGCCGCCTACGTCGGCGCCGACCTCACCGCCGGCATCGTCGCCACCGGCATGCAGTACCGCACCGACACCTGCCTCCTCGTCGATGTCGGCACCAACGGCGAAATCATCCTCAAGCACGGCGACACCCTGCTGGGCTGTGCCACCGCGGCAGGCCCCGCCTTCGAGGGCGGCGGACTCACCGACGGCATTCGCGCCGGACGCGGCGCCATCAGCCACATTCACTTCGAGACCGACCCCTTTGACGTCCGCACCGCTGTCATCGGCGCCGACAAGCCCATCGGCATCTGCGGCTCGGCCTACATCGACTACCTCGCCGAGGGCGTCCGCACCGGCCTGCTCGGACCCAGCGGCCGCATGGAAACCGACAACCTCCCGGGACTCGACAAGCACCTGACCGCCCCCGGCGACTGCCACGGCCAGGGCCTGCGACTGGCCCGCGCCAAGGGCAACAAGCCAATCGTCATCTGCGAGTCCGACGTCGCCAAGCTGCTGCAAGCCAAGGCCGCCATCGCCGCCGGCATCCTCACCCTGCTCGCCCGTGCCGGGCTCGAACCCAAGGACGTCGCCACCGTCTTCCTCGCCGGCGGCTTCGGCATGCACGTCAACATCGACAACGCCCTGGCCTGCGGACTGCTGCCCGGGTTCACCCGCGACCAGATCACCCTCGTCGGCAACACGTCGCTCGCCGGCGCCCTCATGACCCTGCTCGACAAGACGCTCCTCCACGAAGTCGCCGGTGTCGGCCAACGCATCGACATCGTCGAACTCAATCTCGACCCCGGCTTCGAGGACCGCTACATCGATCAACTGTCACTGCCGGTGTGAGCGTTCGATGCGCGCGGTGTAAAGCCGCGACCATCGGTCGCGTCTCCGCACGCCATCCCCGAGCGCGACCCATGGTCGCGGCTTTACAGATGCGCCCCCCGCCCCCGCAGACCGCGGCGGATTTCCATTGACAGCCGGGATCGAGATGGTATGATACAGCTCATATTTGATAATTACTATATCATCATGCCCGAGCTAAAACCCAACCCCGTCGGCCGCCCACCCGCCAAGAAGGATCGGGTCGTCCGCGAGCTGCGCAGCCTGATCGTCACCGGCAATTACCCGCCGCTGTCGCGGCTGCCGACGCAGCGGCGACTCAGCCGGCAGTTTCGCGTCAGCCCCGTCACCGTGCAGCAGGCATTCGATCAACTGGCCCGCGACGGGTTCATCCAGGCCCGGGGGCCATTGGGGACCTACGTGGCGCCGCGACCCCCGCATACCAGCCAACTCGCCCTGATCTTCCCCGACGTGCCCAGCACCAGCCCGCGCATCCGCTTCTGGACGGCGTTGAGCAACTGCGCCATCGATGTGGACCGCGACCCGGCGAGCGAGCTGCGCATTCGGGTGCTTTACGGCATCAAGGCCGACGACGGCAACGAGGACTACCTCGCACTCTGCCGCGACCTGCGGGCGCAGCGGATCGCCGGGCTGATCTTCGCCTGCCATCCGTCGATGTACGAGGGCACGCCGCTGCTGGATACGGCGGGGATGCCCGCCGCGACGAGGGTGGCGATCACGAGCGTGGGCATCGAGACCTGCCCGGACTTGTCGCGTGTGAATCTCGACGGCGACTCGTTTCTCGACCGGGCGTTCGATCTGCTGGCGTCGCGCGGGCGAAGTCGCGTGGCGCTGCTGACCGTGCCGGGCATGAGCCAGGCGTGGCTGGGCGGATTCCGGTCGCGTCTCGAAGCCCGCGGCATGACGACGCGCGATTACTGGATGCAGTCGCCGGCCCTCGACCACCCCGAGACCGCGCGCCAACTCACGCACCTGCTCATGCACGCCGACCAGGCCCGGCGGCCCGACGCCCTGGTCATCGCGGATGACAACTTCGTCGAGCACGCCACGCACGGCCTGCTCGACGCCGGCGTCCGCGTTCCCGACGACATGGACGTGGTGGCTCACTGCAACTTCCCCTGGCCCACGCCCAGCGCCGTGCCGGTGACGCGCATCGGGTTCGACGCACGCCAGGTGCTCGACGCCTGCCTCGAGGCGATCGACGCCGCGCGCCACGGCCGGGGACCGACGGAGATCAACATCCCGGCTCGATTCGAGGACGAGCGTTGACCCGCAGCGCGGCCGCTCGCGCCGCGCCGCTCGATGGATGGACTGGATCGGAACTCACGTGATGGAGGCTCGGAACATGTCACACAAGCGGGCGTTCACCCTGGTGGAACTGATGGTGGTCATCGCGATCATCACGCTGTTGCTCGCGCTGCTGTTGCCCGGGTTCCGACGCGCACGGGAAACGGCCCGGCGTGCGGTGTGCCTGAACAACACCCGGCAGTTGGCGATGAGTTCCTCGACCTGGACGATCGACAACGGCGGGTACCTGATGGCAGGCGGGATGGAATCGGGCGGCAACGCCGGGTCATTGTGGCCCGTGCGCGCCAATGGGTGGAATGAGGACTGGCTGACGTTCCTCAAGCACCACGTGGGCTGGGCCAACGCGGGGACAGCAGCCGGCCGCACCGAGGCGGAAAACGGCACGATGCCCGGCGTGTTCAAGTGCCCTTCGACCTCAGGCCGCAACTACTGGCCTCGGGGCAGGTACGGCTACTACAACGGCGGAGCGATCAACTTCCGCTTACGCCTGACGCGGATGCTCAACGCCGCTCAGATTCACGCCGGGTTCACGCCTGATCAGGTCGCCCACTTCGGCGATGTCGTGCCTGACAACGAGGCCAACGGCGTCAACCACACGGATGGCGATCAGCGTAAGCATGCCGGCGGCAACGTCGCGCATTACGACGGCTCGGCTCGCTGGTACGGCTGGCAGGACACTAATCCACCCGTCAATCCCCTTGTCTATCAGTACGTGGATCATGGCGGTACGCAATACCGCATGCCCCGCACGGCCTTTCAGCTTGGCATCGGCCCCAATGCCGACGATGGCCGCGTGGCGTTCCTGACCACCACCGGGGGGAGTGTCCGAATCGGCTCGACCAGCAAGACAGCCACGACCGTTTATCCAGAACTCCAGGCCCTGCTGCCGTGACCTGATGAGGCTGCGGACTCGCCGACCAGAGGATTTGCCGATGCTTGCACGAGTGCTTCCGAACACGCTTTTCGTCGTGGCCGCGCTGCTCACTGCAGCGCTGGCATGTGGCGTTGCACTTGCCGGGACGCCCACGGAGAACCTGGGGATCCGCGCGCTGCCCGTTCCGGGGGCGGGGGCGGGGGCCAAGGCCGTCGTCATCGACGGCAAGTTCGACGACTGGGACCTCTCCGGCGGGATGTTCATCTGCAACAACGTCGAAAAGGACCGCGAGCAGTTCAGTGCGTGGGTCCATCTGATGTACGACGCCGAGCACCTGTACCTGCTGGCTCGCGTCACCGATCGACACCCGATGGCCAACGGCGGCATCGTCGGGTCGGACAACGGGTTCGGCAACGACTGCTGGCAGTTCCGCTTCATCACCAACTACAAGCAGCCCAACGAGCGGGTGGCGCACTTCACCGCGTGGCAGGGCCGCGGCGGCGCCCAGGCGATCGACATCACCTACGGCCGCACGTTCAAGGACGGTCAGATCAAGGACGCCCAAACGCACGGCGCCGAGATGGCGCTGCTCAAGGGCGACGACGGCAAGAGTTACACCCAGGAGATCAAGCTGCCGCTGTCGCTGATCGCCACCGATACCGCGGCTCTACTTCCGGGGGTGGCGGCGGTGATGACGTTCGAGATGTTCTTCGCCCCCGGCAGCAGCAGCAAGGACAACTTTCGGCCCGGGGTCGATCCCGACCGCATCTTCACGTTCCGCGCTTACGACAACTGGGGGACGGTGACGTTCGTGTCGCAGCGCAACGTCGCCCCGGCGGCGGTGCGGTTGGCCGACAGCCGCGAGTTCCCCGTGGCGATGCAGGGCAACGTCCCTGTGATCGACTGGGCTGGCTTGGTGAAGGACCCGTTCGAGCACGGCTTTAAGCCGATCGAGTTCGAGATGCCGTTCGACGGGCTGGTGTCGCTGCACATCCGCGACGCGGAGGGGAAGGTGGTGCGGCAGTTTCTCAGCGCCGCTGAGCACTATGCGGGCAAGCACACGTACCGGTGGGACGGGCTGACGACGCCGCTGCACGCGACCCCTGGCGAGCCGCTGCCGCCGGGGCGGTACACGTGGCACGCGATCGCGCACCCGGGCCTGGACCTCGTGCTGCGTGGCTGGGCGAGCAACGCGGGCGCCGCGCCGTGGGACGCCAAGCGCACCGACAACTGGGGCGGCGATCACGGCATTCCATGGGATGTCGTCGCTGCGAAAGATCGCGTGATCCTGGGTTGGACCGGCGCCGAGGCCGGCAAGCCCGCGGTGTGCGTCGACCTGGACGGCAACGTCAAGTGGCGACACATCCGCGGGGGCATGGGCGGTGCGGGCAAGCTCGCCGTCGATGGCGAGGCTGCCGCGGGGGTTCCGGGGGTCGTGTACGTGCTCGACGGGACGGTGGTGTACCGCCTGGACCTGCAGAAGGGCGACCCGACGTTCTGGGCGGGCAAGAGCACGGCCGACCTGCCGCTGGCGTCGGTGTGGCCCGGTCCCGAGCCCATGCCCAAGGACATCGCGGCGATCGAGGCCCGCGGCGGGCTGCTGTACGTCGCCTTCGGCGGCGAGGGGCCACTTCCGGGGGCGCCGATCCTCGTGATCGACGGCTCGACCGGCGAGCTGCGCAAGACGATTCCGCTCACTGCAGCGGGTCGGATGCGCTTCGGGCCCGATGGCCGGTTGTACGCGATCTCGGGCGGCGACACGGTCGTCGCCATCGACGTCGAGTCCGGCAAGTCCACGACGGTCGTGCGCGGGGTGCAGTCGGCGTGCGCGCTGGCGGTCGACGGCGAGGGGCTGATCTACGTCGGCACGCGCGAGCCGGACCACCAGGTGAAGGTGTACGACGCCACGGGCCAGGCGGTGCGATCGATTGGCAAGGCCGGGGGCCGGGCGGAGGTCGGGCCGTGGGACGGGACGGGGATTCGCAGTCTCGGGGCGGTGGGGGTTGATGCGCAGGGCCGCGTCTGGATCGCCGAGGGCGGCAACTCGCCCAAGCGGTTCGCGGTGTTCGACGGGCGATCGGGTCAACTGCAGCGCGAGTTCTTCGGCCCCACGCACTACGGCGCCAGCGGCGGCACGATCCTGCCCGGCGACCCCTACGTCATGGTCGGCGAAGGCTGCGAGTGGCGGATCGACCCGGCGACAGGCCGCGATGTGTGCACCGGCGTGGTCGAAAACCGGATCGCCAGCTTCGCCCGTTTCAGCCGCGGCAAAGGCGGCCGGGTGTACCTGACCACCGCCGGCGACCGCGGCAAACAGTTCAACATCCACGAGCGCCTCGGCGACGGCGACTACCGATTGCGCGCCACGATCCACGCCGGCGACCGCAAGACCACCGCCCGCGTCTGGTCCGACACCAACGACGACCAGCAGGAGCAGGAGGGCGAGGTGCTGCAGTTGCCTTACGCCCTGGGCCTGGGGGGCTACATCGGGTGGAGCGCGGGCGTCGCCGACGATCTGTCGCTGTGGGCCGGCGTCATCGCGCCGCAGCCGCCGGTATGGGATCGCAAGACCCAGACCAAGGAGGCCTACGAAGCGATCAAGCAGAAGTGGCAGGACGAGCTTGGGCCGCTGCCACCCGCGGCGATGGTCCCGCTCCAGGGCGTCACCGCCTGCGGCGCGCCGGTGTGGGACTTCAAGAACCTGCGTCCCTTGCCGCAGGTGGGTAACGCGCCGCTGCCGACGACCGACCACGCCATGGTCGCGGCGATCACCGGCGACGACAAGAGCGGGATGTGGTTCAGCGGCATCGACATGCGCACGGGGCAGACGCGCTGGACCTATCCCAACCAGTGGCACGGCGTGCACGGCTCGCACCGCGCCCCGCCGCCGGCGCCGGGCCTGGTCCGCGGCGCGTTCGGGTTCGTCGGGTGCGTCAAGGGCTCGTCGGCGACAGGCCACGTCTGGGCGGTCAACAGCAACGTGGGCGAGTGGTACCTGCTCACGCAGAGCGGGTTTTTTCTGTCGAGCCTGTTCGAGGGCGATCTGCTGGAGGTGCAGTGGCCCCCGCAGGCGGCGCCGGGGACGAAGGTCAACGCCATCCCCGCCGGCGCCGGGGCCGAGGACTTCGGCGGCAGCATGGTGCAGGGCGGCGACGGGCGGGTGTTCATCCAGGCGGGCAAGACCGCGCTGTGGAATATCGAGCTGGTCGGCCTGGACAAGGTGGTCGAGCTGGCGGGTGGATCGCTGCAGTTGACCGACGCCGACGCAGCGAAGGCCGCCGAGGTCCGCCAGTCGCTGATGCAGCAGAGCAAGGGCAGGCAGCTCGTGGTGGTCCGCCGCGGCGCGCTGACGTTCACGGGCGATCTGGCGAAGGACTTTGCGGCGGCCCAGCCGCTGGACTTCGCCCGCAAGCCCAACGCGCGGGTACGGGCGCGGCTGGCGTACGACGACGAGGCGCTCTACGTCGGGTGGGAGGTGAGCGACGACAGCCCGTGGGTGAACGGCGCCGACGCGCCGCAGTACCTGTACGCCCGGGGCGACACGGTCGATCTGCAGCTCACCGCCGACCCGAAGGCCGACGCCAGGCGGGCCACTGCAGCGCTGGGCGACCTGCGTCTGTCGATCGGGCCGTTCAAGGGCAAGCCCACCGCTGTGATCTACCGCGAGAAGGCCGCCGACAAGGCCCCGATGACGTTCAGCTCCGGCGTGGTCAAGACGTTCGAGGTTGAGAGCGTTCGCGTCGCCGACGAGGTTGAGGTCAAGGTCGTGACGAAGCGGGGAGCCTATACCGTCGAGGCCCGCGTGCCGCTCACGACGCTGGGCCTGGCGAGCCTGCAGGGCCTGACGCTCGACGGCGATCTGGGCGCGACCCACGGCGACGAGAGCGGCAGCGACACCATCCTGCGCAGCTACTGGAACAACCAACAGACGGGACTGGTGTCCGACGAGGTGTACGAGCTTCGGCTGGAGCCCGCCAACTGGGGCCGGCTGCAGTTCGAGTGACAGGACCAACGCGATGATGAGATGGCACAACGTAGTCGTCGCTGCGTGCGCGGCGGTGGTGATGGCACTGCCGGCCACTGCAGCGGACCTGGCCGCCGAGCTGCTGTCGGTGACGGGCGGGGCGCGCACGAAGCTGGTGTGGGGACGCGACGAGAAGGCGGTGATGCTCTTCGACACTGCCGAGGCCGAGCCGCGCGTGCTGGTGGACAACCTGACGCAGGGCGTGCGGTCGTGGCCGATCATCACGCCCGACGGCGAGCAGGTGATCTTCAACCAGACCGACTGGAAGGCCGGCAGCGGCAACCTGTACGTCGTGCCCGTGGGCGGCGGCACCGCGAAGCTGCTGCGGCCGGGCCTGTGCGCGCTGGGCGTCTGGACCGACCCAATGACCGGTCGCGTGTGGGTCACGTACTCGGCGGGCAAGGGCAAGGACAACCGCAGCGGCTACATCCGCCGCTTCCCGCTCGACGCGCCCGATCGGGACGAGCTGGTGTGGGACAAGAGCGACAGCGACGCGCCGGTGAGCATGTCCGCCGACGGCCGCTACGCCGCGGGCCAGTTCCCCTGGCCCGACACGTCGGTCGTCACCTGGCCCAACGGCCGGCGCTTCGTCGCGCCCAAGCGCGGCTGCAACACCAACATCGCCCCCGACAACAGCTACCGCGTCTTCCACGTCGATTTCGACCACAAGGGCCTCTACGTCTATCCGCGCCTGCTCGAAGGCGACAGCACCGCGACCTATATCCGCCTGCCCGTCGATGGCAAGCAGGTCCACCGCGCACGCTACACCAACCACCCGCAGCTCATCACGTACTACGGCCCGATGAGCGGCGTGCAGGACGTGTTCGTCGCCCGCTTCAACCCCGCCTTCGACGGGCTCGAAGCGACCTTCCGCCTGAAGGCGGGCGAGCACAACGACGACCTGCCGTACGCATGGATCGATCCGGCGGGCGTCGAACGGGCCTACCCACTGGGCCAGTTCATCGACGAGGCGCCGCTGACCGTCGAGCTGACGCACCGCGACGCGACGGCCGACACGCAGTGGCGCATGGGCGATGCGGCGCTCAAAGGCCAGCGCGTGCGGCACACGCTGGACAAGCCCGGCCAGTACGCGATCGAGGCGACGATCGGCGGGCGGACGCTCACGGGTCGCGCCCTGGTGCGGGCCGCCGAGGCACCGAAGATCACCCAGGTCGATGTGCTGGGCGGCACGGTGCTGCAGGTGACGATGAGCGAGCCGGTCGAGCTGGTCGAGCCGGCGTTTTCGCTGGGCGGGCTGGGTCCGATCGCCGACTACGCCCTGGACCTCGACGGCCGCAAGCTTACGCTGCAGTTGCCCGGCCTGCTCAAGCAGGACGACGTGCTGACGATCCGCGGCGTGCAGGACCTGGCCCAGCGGCCCAACGCCCTGGCCACCAGCACCGTCCCGGTCAGGCGACCGCCGTGGCCGTCGCGGTTCGACGACATCGTCGCCCTCTGGTCCGCTGCGGCCCATTTCCATCTCGATCCCCGCAGCAAGGACTACCGCCCCCTGCCGCTGGACCCCAACGGCCTGAGCTACCGCGGCCGCTCGCTCTTCGACCGCTTCGGCCGACTGCTCATCGGCGGCAAGGCCTGGCTCCGCACCCGCACCCCGCCCAACCTCGTCGCCGACGCCATCGCCAAGGGCTCCAGACAGGTCAGCGTCGAGGTCGTGTTCCAACCCGCCGCCGTCAGTCTCGACGTGCCCGAGCAGACCGCCGCAGGCAAGTACGGTGACCGCGTCGGTGTGGGCTACATCGTCGCCAGTTGGCGCGAGCCCGGCGAGGGCAACTTCTTCATCGGCCAACGCGGCGACAAGATCGTCGCCATGGTCTCGCACAGCAACAGGCCGCAGGAGATCTCGCAGCGCATCATCGAGCTGGCGACGATCACCGACCTGGGCACGCGGCACGTGGTGCTCACGTTCGAGGGCGGCCGCATCCTCGGCTACCTCGACGGCCGCGAGGTCTATCGCGATGACAACGCCGGGTCGCTCGCCCATTGGGGCGGGGGCGAGCTGTGCTTGGGCAACTACCGGCACTACGGCATGCCCAACTGGTACGGCAAGCTCGACGCCGCCGCCATCTACAGCCGCGCCCTGGGCCCCGCCGAGGTCAAGGCCAACTTCGACGCCTACCAGCAGGTCATTGAGCGGCGCGGCACCGCGCCGCAGGTCGTGCTCGACGCCGAACTCATCGCCCGCACCACCTCGCCCACCGTCGAGCAGATCGCCCCCTACGAGCACGCGCTGGTCGTCAACGAATACAAGGTCCTCAAGGTGCTGCACGGCCAGATCGAGCACGAGCGCCTCCGCGTCGCCGAGTGGGGCGTGTGGGACCGCAAGGTTCTCAAGTCCGAGCGACAGCTCAAGCCGGGCACGACCCAGCGACTGATCCTCGAACGCTGGGACGACAACCCCGCGATGCAGAAGCAACTGCTGGTGGACACGCTCGAGCCCGACGTCGAGGCCCAGGTGCTCTTCCGCGTCGAGGACTGGATCGACCAGCCGGGCGCCAAGGCGCCGTATTGAGCGGAGGAACGAATCCATGCCTACCCACCCCATTGTGTCGTTCGCGGCCATGATGCTTGCACCGGCCGTCCTGGCCCAGCCGTCGGGCGACGCCGGCGTGATCCCGCTGCAGTTCACCCTCGACAAGCCCGGCTACGTCACGCTGGTGATCGACGACGAGCAGGGCAAGCGCGTCCGCAACCTGGTGAGCGAGACGCTCTTCGACGCCGGCACGCACCGCGTGATGTGGGACGCCCAGGCCGGCGCCGACACGTTCAACGTCAACTCGGACAAGGGCCGGCTCATCGAGCCGGGCACGTTCCACCTGCGCGGGCTGGTGCGCGACGCGATCGATCTGCGGTATGAGCTGACGGCGTACAACGAGGGCGACCCGCCGTGGATGACGACGGTCGAGGGCAAGGCGGTGGGCGGGTGGCTGGCCGATCATGCCGGGCCGTCGGCCGTGGTGTTCCTGCCCGACGGTTCGCCGATGGGGCCAGGGCCGCAGTTCATCGTCGGCTCGCACACCGCCGAGTGGGGCCACGCCCTGGTGTGGCTCACCGCCGACGGCCGCAAGCTGCACGGGCAGCGCTGGATCGGCGGCACGTGGGGCGGCGTCAGCCACGCCGCACGCGACGCCGGGCCCAACCCCGTGCCCGACATCTACGCCTACACCGCCTCGACCCACAACAACAAGAAGAACAATACCTGCGAGATGCGGCTGTTCGGCCTGACGCGCGACGGCAAGGACCGCCGCGCCGTCGAGGTGAAGCTCGACGCCCTCGGTTGGATCGAGGCCATCGCCGTCCACAACGGCGTCATGGCCATCTCCAACCCGATGCAGGGCAAGGTCCACCTGGCCAACTGTCACACGGGCCAGCGACTCGCCGACAGGGACATCCGCGACACCAACGGGCTGGCGTTCGACCGTGAGGGCAGGCTGCTCGTCGTTGAAGGCACGAGCCTCGTGCGCTACCGCCTGCCGCAATGGACCGAGCGCACCGTGCTGATCAACGACCTCGTCGAGCCTCGCAAGGTTGCAGTGGACGCCACGGGCAACATCTACGTCAGCCAGCGCGGCAACTCGCACCAGGTGCGCGTGTTCGATGCCAACGGCAAACCGATGCGCGTGCTCGGCGAGCCCGGCGGCGCGCAGCTCGGCGCGTACAACCCGTTACGAATGGACAAGCCCGAAGGGCTCGCGATCGATGACCGGGGCCGCGTGTGGGTCGCCGAGGGCTCCGTGTCGCCCAAGCGTCTGAGCCTGTGGGGCTCCGACGGCAAATTCATCCGCGCGTATTACGGCCCGCCCAGCTACGGCGGCGGCGGCCAGCTCGACGCCGACGACCCCACCCGCCTCTACTACGTCACCCACGGCGCGGGCATGGCGTTCGAGATCGACTGGGCCGCCGGCAGCACCCGACTCGACTCGATCTACTGGCGGCAGGAGCGGGACCCGATCAAGATGCCCGGCGCCGGCCCGCAACTGCCCATGCGGATCGACGGCCGCACCTACATGACCAACGTGTACAACTCCCACCCCGCCAATTCACCGCCGCTGGCGGGCGTCTGGATGATGCGCGACGGCGTCGCCGTGCCCGTGGCCGTGGTCGGCAGCGCGCAGGACTGGAAGTGGCTCATGGAGTCGGACCTCAAGCAGCACGTACCGCTGTTTCAGGACAACCCCCGGGCGCCGGCCAAGGCCCCCGCGTTCGCCTGGTCGGACCTCAACCTCGACGGGCAAGTGCAGCCCGGCGAGCTGACGTTCAAGCCCGAGATGCGCACCGCGGATCTGACGATGAGCGACCCGCTGGTGTTCACCGACCGCAACGGCTGGCAGTTCAGGCCGACGGGCTTCAACGAGCTGGGCGTGCCGATCTTCGACGCGGGTCAAGTGCAACGCATCACGACCGCCGAGGTCAAGCGCAACGAGAACGGCAGCGGCGGCAAGTCGCTGCTGGACATGGGCGACGGCTGGCTGGTGGTCAACGACGGGCCGATGAAGGGCGTGCGCGACAACCAGGTGATGTGGTCGTACCCCAACAACTGGCCGTCGCTGCACTCGTCGCACAGCGCCCCCAGGCCGCGCCACCCCGGCGACATGATCGGCTCGACGCGACTCATCGGCCGACCGATCCGGCCCGCCGCCGGTGAGGCCGGCCCGATCTGGCTCGTCAACGGCAACTACGGCTGCATCTACGCCATGACCAGCGACGGCCTGTTCGTCGCCACGCTCTTCCGCGACAGCCGCACCACCGGCGGCTGGCCGGTCCCCGCCCAGCGCGGCATGCTGCTCAACGACGCCTCCAACGGCCAGGAAAGCTTCTGGCCCAGCGTCGCCCAGACCGCCGACGGCAAGGTGTACCTCGTCGCGGGGGGCAACAGCATCAGCATCGTCCGCGTCGAAGGCCTCGACTCGGTGCGGCGCCTCGACGCCGGCAGCTTCACCGTCACCGCGGGTCAACTGCAGCAGGCGCTGCAGCGCCAGGCCCAGCTCGCCCAGGCCGGCGCCCCGGACAGGAACACCCTCGCCGTGCGTATCCGCCCTGCACGACGCGACGCCGACGGCGACCCCGACGCCTGGAAGGACGCCGACTGGGCCGTCCTCGAGGAACGCAAGGTCGGCCGCGACAAGACCGACCGCAGCACCAAGGCCGCCGCCGCCGTCTTCGGCGACCGCCTGCACGTCACCATCGTCACCCGGTTCGACGACCGCGTGTTCAACAACACCGCCGAGTCGCCCCAGATGCTTTTCAAGACCGGTGGCGGACTGGACGTGATGATCGGCACCGACCCCGCAGCCCCGCTCGGACGCGACAAGCCCGTCGCCGGCGACGCGCGGCTCGTCGTCACCCTCGTCAAGAAGAAGCCCGTCGCCACGCTGTACCGCCAGGTCGATCCCACCGGCGCGCAGCCGGTCGAGTTCGCCTCGCCCTGGCGAACGGTGACGTTCGACTCGGTGCGCGATGTGAGCGACCGCGTCGAGCTGCGCGAGCCACGCTACCTCAAGCTGCCGCCGCTGGACATGATCGCCTACGAGTTCGCCGTCCCGCTGGACGTGCTGGGCCTGCAACCCAAGCCCGGCCAGGTGGTCAAGGCCGACATCGGCGTGCTCCGCGGCGTCGCCGGCGAAACGCGGTCACGCGATTACTGGTTCAACAAAGCCACCGGCCTGACCGCCGACGTGCCCGGCGAAGCCATGCTCACCCCAGGCAACTGGGGCCAGTGGAAGTTCGAGTGATGGACGTGCCCCGCCATGCCGCGCGGGGGCCTGCATCCACTTCCACCTGCTCACAGATTCTGCGGATGAACCAAAAAAGAGTGGCCGCGACGGGCCTCCGTCCGTCGCGGCCACTGGATCTGCGGCACGACTTGCGACTCCGCGCTCGTCGTCGTCCCTGATTCGGCCGCGCCCGTCGATTCCTTCTGGCGGGCTGCCCTCACCGGCCCCGGTCCTCCTGCGTCTCTCGTCCCTGCCCCCGGGCGTCCGCCCTTCCCTGGATGGCCGGTAAAGTCCTGTCGTGTGTGGCGTCAATAGGCCACGGCGGTGGCTTCCTCGATGACCTCGATCACCTGCCGCACGTGGAACGGCTTCTTCAGGTAGCCGTCGAACCCGGTCTGCAGAAGCTGATGCGCCTGCCCGTCGGTGAGCTTGCCGCTCATGGCGATGACCTTGGTCAGTTGCAGGTCGGGGTTGTCGCGCACGAGCTTGAGCACGGTCTTGCCGTCGATGTCGGTCAGGTGCATGTCCATGAGGATGATGCTGGGCCGGAACTTTTCGCACTCGACGCCGGCGGAGAATCCGCTGTGGGCGGTCTTCACCTCGTAGTTGGCCTGCTCGGTGAGCACCTTTTCGAGCACATCGACGATCTCGCTTTCGTCATCGACGATGAGCACGCGTGTGCGGCCGGACTGCAGCCCGTCCATCGGGATGTTGTGCGCCTTCATGAACCGCGCCAGCGCCGCCAGCGGGATGCGGCGGTCCTTTGAGCCGGGGATGCGGTAGCCGCGAAGCTGGCCCGAGTCGAACCATTTGCTCACGGTGCGCGGCGCGACGTTGCAGATCTTGGCGACCTCACCGGTGGTGAGAATGTCCTTCTGACGAGGCATGCGTTGGCCCTTTCTCCGTACCCCCCACGTCGAGCGTGGGAACTCCGCCTCCCCGGGCTCCAGACCGGGCAGGCATCAGCATCATCGACCAACGGCAAAGCTCGGTTAACCGTCACAGAACGAAGTGACTGCACAATTTTCAGGACGGGGACTGATAACTCGCTACGCCACATCCAGCACCAGGCGGTAGCGCGGGCTGCCGGTGCGGAGTTTCTCGAAAGCGTCGTTGATCTTGCTCATCGGGTAGTGCTCGGTGACGGGCGCGATGCTGTGGCGGGCGCAGAAGTCGAGCATGTCGGCGACGGTGGCGGGGCTGCCCAGGGGTGAGCCGGCGAGTCGCTTTTCGCCGCCGATGAGGGGGAAGGCGTTGGACACGCCGAAGGTGTCGAGGACGGCGCCGACGGTGTGGAGAACACCGCCGGGTTTGAGCGTGTTGACGTAGGCGTCCCAGTCGAGGCGGACGTTGGTGGTGTTGAGGACCATGTCGAAGGCCCCCGCCAGTTTGGCGAGGGCGTCGGGGTGACGCGTGGCGACGAAGTCGTCGGCGCCCAGGTCGCGGGCTTCCTGTTCCTTGCTGGCGGAGGTGGAGAAGGCGGTGACGTGGCAGCCCCACTTGTCGAGGAAGCGGATGGCCATGTGCCCGAGTCCGCCGATGCCGATGACGCCGACGCAAGCGGTGGGCTTGATGTCGTGCATGACGATGGGTCGGAAGACGGTGATGCCGCCGCAGAAGAGCGGACCGGCGGTGCGTGGCTGGACCCCGGCGGGGAGTTTGCTGACCCACAGCCAGTGGGCGCGGACGGTGTCGGCGAAGCCGCCGTGGCGGCCGACGATGGTGCCGCCGCCGTGGGGGCAGAGGTTGTGCCGGCCCGACAGGCATTGGCGGCAGTGCATGCACGAGCGACAGAACCAGCCCAGGCCCACGGGGTCGCCGACCTTCAGGTTGGGCACGTGCTCGCCGACGGCGGCGACGGCGCCGACCACCTCGTGCCCGCCCACGAACGGATAGGCCGTCATCCCCCAGTCGTTGTCCAGCATCGACAGGTCGCTGTGGCAGATGCCGCAGGAGGCGACGCGGATCTTGACCTCGTCGTGCTGCAGTGGCCCCGGCTCGTACTCGAATGGCTCGAACGCCCCGCCCTTGTCTCTGGCTGCCCACGCTCGGATCATGACGCATCTCCTTGACGAGTCGCTACACTGCCCACCATGTTACGAGCCATTGTGTTTGATTTCGATGGGGTGCTGGTCGATACCGAGCCGTTGCACTTCAAGGCGTTCCAGACCATAGCGCCGCAGATGGGCACGTCGATCGACTTCGACGAGTACCTGCAGACGTTCATCGGGTTCGACGACCGCGACGCGGTGCGGGAGCTCTGCCGCAAAGCCGGTCGCGTGATGGACGAAGCGGCGCTGGCGCAGTTTCGCCGGCTCAAGCAGGTGACGTTCGACGCGCTGGTGGCGTCGGGCGTGGCGATGATCCCCGGCGCGCGGGCGCTGGTGGAGGCGTCGGCGGCGGCGATGCCGGTGGCGATCGCCAGCGGGGCGACGCGGCGTGACATCGACCTGGTGCTGGGCCCGCTGGGCATCCGCGACGTGTTCGGGGTGGTGGTGTCGGCCAACGACGTGGCGCGGTCCAAACCCGACCCGGAGACCTACACCCTGGCCGTGCAGCGCCTGGCCCAGCAGATGGGGCCACTGCAGCCCGACGAATGCCTGGCGATCGAGGACACTGCCGCGGGCCTAGCGTCGGCGCGCGGCGCGGGGCTACGCACCCTGGGGCTGACGACGACCGGCCGGCCCGAAGCGCTGCGCGGCGCCGAGCGCGTCCTGAAGGACCTGGCCGGCGTGACGCTGGCGGATCTGCTGCAGTGGTATGCCTGACGCCGGAGGATTCCGGGGGGCTGCCGGGGGATTCCGGGGGCTGCCGGGGGCCTCACGTGGCGACGACGGGGGCATCGCTGCGCTTGTCGCCGTCGCGCACGGGGTGCTGGGTGTGCCGCCAGAACTCGACGATGCGGGCCATCGAGCGGGTCATTTCCTCGAACGTCAGGGCCTTGGTGACGTAGGCGTTGGCGCCGGCTTCGAGGCAGTTTTCGATCTGCTCGTCGCTGTCGGAGAAGCTCAAGACGACGATGGAGACGTGCCGGTAGGCGGGATTGGCGCGCACCGCGCGGAGCAGATCGACGCCGCTCTGGCCGGGCAGGTGGAGATCGAGCAGGATGAGCTGGGGCAGGTCGCCTTCGCCGGCGGAAGTCAGGAGGCCCAGCGCGGCTTCGGCCGACGGCACGTGCGTCAGTCGCAGGGACGAGTCTTCGCCCAGAGCGCGGCGGGTCAGCCGGGCATGGGTGGCGTCGTCCTCGACGTGGAGAATGTGCAGCGAGTTGTCGATGACATGGCTGTCGTAGGTGAGGGCGGGCCCCACCAGGTCCTCGCGCCAGATGGGCACGCCGGGGGGCACTTCCAGACCAAGTCGCACGCGGTTGCGCGAGGGCACGCTCGTGACCCTCACGCGGATGTCGGTGCCTATACGTACCGCCGTGCCCGTTCGCCGTTCGAGGATCAGCATCGTGGCATTCCTTGCGCCGCCTCGCCCGCAGCACTATATCATGCCATCGCACGATATTCTACAGTGAGCCCGACGGGCGTATCAACACGCGGCGTGGCCGGGCAGCTCCATGCACCGCCAGAAGCGGCAGAGCGCCGACAGCCGATCCGAGAACACATCCAGATCGGGCGACTTGCACAGAAAGGCGTTGGCGCCCAGGCGATAGCTGCGCATGACATCCTCCGCGCGATCGGAGGTGCTGATGATGATCACCGGCAGGTGACGGAGCCGCTCGTCAGCGCGAATGGCCTGGAGCACGTCGAACCCGTCGATGCGTGGCAGTCGGATGTCCAGGAGCAGCAGGTCGGGCAGGCCGGTCTGGCGCGCGTCGCCGCTGCCGCCGCGCAGGCCCGTGAGAAAGCTCACCGCCGACTCCCCGTCGCGCATGTGCGACAGTTCGGTGCGCGTACCGTTGGCGGCCAGGGCCGAACGCATGATCCGGGCATGGATCGCGTCGTCCTCGACCAGAAGGATTCGTAAAGCCTGACGCTTGGGCATCCCTGCTGCTTGCGTGCTGATCGTGAAGTCGAACGGGTCCGAACTGGGGCGAGCCAGGGCCCAGTCCACGCATGCCCCGCGAAGTGTCCTCCTGCTCAGACAGCGGGAAAACGAAGTGTGAATTGTGCGCCATGACCGGGTGACGAGTCAAGTTGCACGTCGCCGCCGATGCGCTCGATGAGTCGGCGTACGGCGGTGAGGCCGATGCCCGAGCCCTCGGCGCCCGCCTCGGTGGCGAGACGGCGGAAGGGCTGGAACACACGGTCGTGGTGCGCCGAGTCGATGCCCTGGCCGTTGTCCGACACGCTCACGCAGCACACCTGGGCGTCCACGCGGGCGTCCACGCGGATGATGCTGGCGCCGTCGGGCGAGCGCCCGTACTTGATCGCGTTGTCGATGAGGTTGATGATCGCCTCCTCGACGTGCATGCGTGCGATGACCACCCGCACATCGGGCGCCGCGACGTGAACGTCCACGTTGAATTGGGTCAGTTGCGGTCGAAACCGATCCACGCACCCGCGCACCAGTTCGCCCAGGTTCACCGTCTCCTTACGCAGCTCGATCCGCTCGATCCGCGACAGGTTGCTGATCTGATCGAGCAGTCGCTTCATGCGCCCGCACTCGGACAGCGCCAGGTCGATGTTCTCCTGCTCGTCGGGCGCAAGGCGCTCGAAGGCGCCGCGCTTGGTGAGCGCGAGCAGCCCCTGGATCGACACCATGGGGTGGCGCAGGTCGTGGGTGAGGATCGAGAAGAACTCCTTCATCTCGCGCTGGCGCGACTGGAGCTGCTGATTGATGTCGTGAAGCTGCTGCTCGCGCTGGACGCGGTCGGTGGCGTCGCGGAGCATGCCGGTGAACATGCGTTTGCCGTTGACGGTCATTTCGCTGATGGACAGGTCGGCGGCAAAGGTGCTGCCATCCTTGCGTTTGGCGGTCACCTGTCGGCCGATGCCGATGATGCGCTTGACGCCCGTCTGGAGGTAGCGCTGCATGTACGTGTCGTGCTGCGAGGCGTCGGGCTCGGGCATGAGCAGGGTCACGGGTTGGCCGATCACTTCCGCGGCGCCGAAGCCGAAGGCGCGCTCGGCGGCGGGATTGAACGTCTCGATCACCCCCCGCGCGTCGATCGTGATGATCGGGTCCACGGCGTGCTCGACCACCGCCCGCAGTCGCGCCTGCTGGTTGGCCAGCTCCGTGGCGACCGCCGAGCGCTCGTCGATCTCGCGCTGCAGTTGCTCGTTGATCTTGGCCAGCGCCGGCAGTCGCAGGGCCTGCGGCGTCACCGGGACCAGCGCCAGCACCGTCGCCCACGACACCACCGCCGTCGCCGCCTTCACCACGCCGCTGAACCGGTACGCCGGCCACCAGAAGATCGCCGCCTCGATCAGATGCCCGAACCCGCAGGCGAAAATGAACGCACAAAACAGCCAGAAAATCCGGGGGAACGGCACGTCCCGACGCTTGAGGATGAAGTACCCCAGCACCAGCGGGATCGCCGTGTACGCCCCCCAGATCAGGGCGTCGGAGACGATGTGCAGCCAGCCCACCGCCGGGTCTTCCACCCAGCCGGCCCCACAACGCCATCGCGCGGGGAACCCGGCCGTGTCGAACAGTTTGCGGAGAAAATCCACCATGGCGATTCACCTCCATGCGGCTCACGCGTGGTTGACTTGTGCAAGCTGCGCCATCCTGGCGCTGACGAACGCCCGCCACTGTACCGCCGCGTCGCCGCGGCGCATAGCCCCCTGTCTTCATCTTGCGAAAATGACTAGCGGGCGAATTTCTGCGTGTTCGTGTGGGCCGTGTGATCGGTGGGTTTACGGTACTGGCGCAGATCGACCTTGCGGAAGTGCTCGATGGTCTTGAGCAGACCCTCGCGCAGCGGGATGGTCGGCTCCCATTTCAGGTGCTTGCGGGCCAGCGTCAGGTCGGGGCGGCGCTGCGTCGGATCGTCGGCGGGCAGCGGCAGGTACACGAGCTTGCTCTTGCTGGCGGTGAGCTCGATGACCTGCTCGGCGAGCTGCTTGATGGTGAACTCGCCCTCGTTGCCGACGTTGACCGGGCCGACGAACGAGTCGGGGCCGTTCATCATGCGGATGATGCCTTCGACCAGGTCATCGACGTAGCAGAAGCTGCGGGTCTGGCTTCCGTCGCCGTAGAGGGTGATGTCTTGGTTGCGCAGGGCCTGGAGGATGAAGTTGCTCACGACGCGGCCGTCGTAGGGATGCATGCGCGGGCCGTAGGTGTTGAAGATGCGCACGACGCGGATGTTGACGCCGTTGGATCGGTGGTAGTCGAAGAAGAGGGTTTCGGCGGCGCGCTTGCCCTCGTCGTAGCAGGCGCGGATGCCGATGGGGTTGACGT
>CAZFDT010000039.1:0-48932 GCA_964518335.1 uncultured Phycisphaeraceae bacterium | reverse complement strand
GTTAGGGACACTTCTATCGAGACCTAGGAGGTCAGTTCTATCGAGCTACAACAGTCGCCCCGACTCGCCTTGCCCCGCCGCAAGCCAAAAGGAGATCGGCGCCGGCGACGGCCCGGTTCATTTGACAGTCCGCACGCCTGCCCTAAAGTATGCTGCTCGGCCTCAACAGGCCGGGAGTCGGGGGCGTAGCTCAATTGGTTAGAGCACCGGACTGTCGATCCGGAGGTTGCGGGTTCGAGCCCCGTCGCCCTCGTTCAAATGGCACATCTGCCGCACCGCGACACGGTGCGTCCTCGCTCGCACTTTCTGCGACAATTCTCGGGCCATTCGCACTCGATGCCACTGCAACGTCTGTGACAGCCGATGTCACAAAATGACCACCCCCGACTACGGCGGGTGTCCCTCCGGGTGTCCGTTTAGGTGTCCACTTGCCCGCATCTGGTGACATGCCAGGTGTGCCAGGTGCGGCGATCATGTCACCATCCGTACCGGTAGCCAGCACGACGGCTGGCGATGCAAGGTCGTAACGGGGCAGCTGGTCCATGACATCCGCCACAGGGAGCTTGCCCGCGTCGGTGTAGATGTTCATGGTGAGCTTCATGTCACTGTGCCGCATGGCCTCCATCGCCACGCGTGGCTGCACTCCGGCAAGCGCCATGTGCGTGCCGTAGGTGTGACGCAGCGCGTGGAAATCGACCTTGCGGCCGAGGCTGTCGAACTCCGCGATGCCCGCGGCCCGGAGGTGCGATCTAAACGCGTCCGTCTTGGGCAGACGGAGCAGGCCCCGGCGTCGCTTTTTGACCAGCAGCAAAGCGCGTAACTCGCCGACCACATCCCCACGCAGGTACACCGGGGCTTTCCTGCTGTTCTTGGTGGTCGACTCGCGGGCAAGCACGAACGGTCGCACTGCGTCCAGATGGAGATCAGCAGGCACGATCGCCTTGAGTTCACTGCGACGGAAGCCCGTCATAACCGCCATGAGGTACGTCGCGCGATACTCGCCCGACACATCGAGCAGGCGTTGCACTTCACCGGACGTCAGCGAACGCCGCTTGACCTTCTCGCGGCCCTTGCTCTTGACCTTCTCGACGCTCTGCAACGGATTGGCCAGGATGCGGCCCTGCCGCTTCATCCAGTTCATGACAACCATAGCCGCGTCCAGGAAGTGATTGAGCGTCTTGGCCGCTGCAGTGGCCTCACGGCGGGATCGCCACGCCACGAAGCTGTCGGCCGTCACGTCCCTGGGCAGCGACCACGAGCACGCGGCGATCAGTTCACGAACACGGGCATCAACCAAACGATAATACTTCTCACGACAGCCGCGTGCCTTGAGGTCGGCCACCACGTCCGCCAGGTGCAGCGTCATCGACACCGCCGCGGCCTCACGCAACGGACGCGGCACCACCACGCCCGCACGCTCGCGCTCCAGGTCCCGCACGTGCTCGCGGAGCTTCTCCCGCGCCACCTGCTTGTCCGTGACGCCCAGGTTCAGCCGACGCTCGGGTTCGCCAGGCAGCCGGACACAGCCGTACCAGGTGCGAGACAACCGCACGCACCCGCTGGCGTCCTTCCGCTTCCGCTTGTACACGAAGCACTTCATCCAGGTTGCCCCGCCAGCCGTCGATTGAGCAGCACGACCAGATCGTCCAGGGGAACGCACGCCTTGCGGCCCATCCGCAACCGCCGCAGGTGCCCGCCCGACACCAGCCGCTGAATCGTGCGCTTGCCGCAACGCAGCATGTCGCCAGCTTCCTCGAACGTGACCAGCCGACCTTTCTCCGAGGTCGGCACGACTTTCTCAACCCTCACCATCGCAGTGTCCTTTCCCGGCTACGACTTGGGCTTACGTCGCCTCGTCTTTGCCGCATGAAACATCCGCTCGAACTTGTCGACCGTCTCCTGACCTTCCCCGTCGATGCTCATGACCAGCTTGAAAATCTGGCGGATCACCGGCGAGGTGAGCGCGGAGGCGAAACGCTCGCCCCCTTCAACGCCCATCCGCAACACCGCCTCCACGCACTCGCTCCGCGTCAGGCCCAGCTTGTCCGCCAGGGCGTCAATCTTGGCGACCAGGTCCGCGTCAACGCGTCCTGTGATGACTTCCTTTGCCATGTTCATGCGCTCCCAAGGGGTTTGAATGCGGCCATTGTATGCGAACGTATCCCGCCAGTCAATGCCCCGCCGCGTCATAAGAACCGCAGGCGTGCCACAACGCGACATTGTCGCGTTGCAGTGACACTGCCTGCAGCGCATCGGAACACCCTAACATCCCGGCATACGATTTATGTCTATGTATCAAGTAAGGAGTGGCCGAACCGCTTTCCCCTAACAAACCGTGGTCAACTGCAGCAATTGGGCCGGGCGGGACGGGACAGGCGGAAGGGACGAAGGCGACTGGCCCAGTGTCGCCGCTGGATGGCTTATGAGCCGATCCTACACCCGAGGGGTACTCATGTCTACCCCCAATCCGCAGAATGCGGCAGAACGCCTGTAGCGGCCACGGCGGGCGAGTGGCCCGCCCGGCCGGTGGCCGGTTGCGGGCCATGCTCGCCCGCCGACGTGACCGACCGCTACCAGGATCGCCAGGCATGCCGCCCACGCCAGGCACATAGCCCAGGTCGAGGAACCGGCCCAGGTGATGACGCCAGGCACGGCGGCCGCGCGTGACCAAGAACAGCGACGGCGAACGTCTGGCCGACTTGCTGGCGCCGTGATCGGAGATCCGCACAGCCAGGCGAAGGGCGCCACGCCGCAGACGCACATACCACGTGCCGCTTTGAGCCTCACAACGTTCGTGCACGTCGTAACCCCAGCTCGCGGCATCGGCGACGACGGCAGCACACGCCCAGGCTCGCCAGGTCTCGTACGTCATCACGTCGCCCTCCACGTGGCGGCGGATGGTTCACGACGAGGCGTCGAGGAGAATCCGACGACGACGCCGGGTATGATGCCGCGTCCAACTGAATCGCCCCGCGATGCCGCCTTCAGGGTCGCGGGGCTTTTTCTTGGGCAGGTTGGTGACACCGATCGCGGCCAGGCGAGCTGCAACGTGTCACCAGTCGGCCGGCTTACGCTTTGTTGCACAAAGCGACGCCGGCACGACGGCCGGGCCTGCCCGTGGGAAGCCCACAGGCCAGGCCCGGCCTGCAGGTGAGCGGGCGGGCGTATTCCCGTGAAGTCTGGAAGCTCGTTGCAGTGATACCGCCCACGTCGGTCGGCCTCACTCCCAAACGCCACGCCAACGCTTCGCGTTGTCATGGCGTTTGTTTCGTTCGAGCGGACCGCCGAGGGGCTGGCCCGTCGCGCGCGAGATCGACCCCCGCCGCCTCGCTTCTGGCGAAGGCGGCGGTGGTCGGTTTCGGGTTGTGGTCTGGTGGGGTTCGTCATCGGTCGCCCTCGACAGATCGGGAGCGGGCACGACGACGCCCACCCCTGGGCAAGCCTTCGAGCTTCGCCACATCGGCTTCGTGGAAGTACACGCTGCCGTGCAGCCGCACGGCTTCGCCCAGGCGACCGGCTTTCTCCCAGGCCCGCAAGGTGTGACGCGAGATGCCCAGCCGCTGCATGACCACGCCGCTGTAAACCAGGTCGGTCTTGCCCACTTCGACCATGGGCACCGCAGACACGGACATGGGCCGAAGATCACTGGCAATCGCTGCAGTGATCTCCCGGCGAGCCGGATCGCTCAGCCTGGACCATGCACGGATGACGGCAACCAACTGCAGATCGGCGTCGAGAACTGTCGCCACCGGAGCGGGCCGGGTGTCCATCGAGGTGTCCATATCCCCGCTGGCGCTATCGCCAGGGCCGATTTTCGGTGGGTTCGAGCCCCGTCGCCCTCGTTTGGTGAGAGACCCGTGGCACGACTGCTGCGGGTTTTTTGTTGCGCGGCGGGGTGGCGCGGGCGGCGGCCGCAGCGGGGGGCGAGACTTTCTACAATGCCGCGATGGAGTTGCCCATTGCGCCAGAGTCCTATCAACCTTCGGCCGAGGCGTTGATTCGAGCCGCCAAGCGGGGAGCGCTGGTGCTGGGGCGGACCATCGCCGAGGAGGCGACGCTGGACGTGGGAACGGTGCTGTTTAACGCCGAGCGGGCCGGGGTGGCGGCGGCGAACTTCACCGGGGAAGTCACGGTCCCGGCCAACACCACGGCACGAGAGGCGATCGAGCAGATCATGGCCCACTATCGGGAGCGCGGCTTGTCGTGTCAGGCACTGGACGCGGCGGATCGCTACTGGCCCGATGCGGTTCCCCCCATTCTGTCGGGTCTGGGGTACTTCCCATCGAATCGCATGGTGTGCATGCTGGGCCACTATCAGGCGCCGCCGCAGGAGCGGGTGTGCCCGGGGCTGCAGATCATTCCGGCGCGGGCCAGTTACGGCGAGCTGCGTGGCTTCTTCGTAGAGATGGCCGCGACGGCGGATCGCGCCGAGGCCCCTCAGGCCGAGGCGGCCGCCCAGGCGCGGGTGGACCAGCTCGACGAGCCGCGGCTGGAAGTGTTTCTCGGGCGCCTCGATGGCAAGGCCGTGGGCGTCAGCGGCGTGCTGACGCTGGGCAACATCGGCGTCCTGTACGACCTTTTCACGCTGCCGCCATGCCGCGGTCGAGGCGTCGGCGCGGCGATGATGGCGCACACGCTCGACCACTGCCGGCGGGCGCAGTTCGAGCAGGTCATCGCGTCGTTCCCGCAGAACTGCCCGCACCTTCCGTTCTACGAGCAGCTGGGTTTCAAGGTGATCGGCACCTTCATCCGCTTCCGCAAGCGCGGCGGGTGATGGACTGTCGCGCCGGACCCGAGGCAGTTGCGGGGGCGCTGGTCCGGACTGCGGCCGCGCGGCCATCACCCATCCGGGCCTTCGCCGAAGACGGCTCAGGCCCGGCGTGGAGACCCGATGGATCATGCCATGAGTGGGTTTACTGCAACACCCCCGAGCCGCTACGTGACGCCGTCGCCGGCGGCGCGATGGACGATCGCGCTGGCGGCGCTGGCGGGCGCGGCCGTCAGTATGGTGCTGTTGCGATCGCACGCCCTGCCAGGGTGCGCTCCGGGCAGCGGGTGCGACGCGGTGCTCAGCAGCCGATGGTCGCAGGTGCTGGGCGTTCCGGTCAGCGCCGCGGCGATCGTGGTGTATGCGCTGGTGGCGGCGATGCTGATTCATGTGCGGCCGGGCGAGTCGCCGCGCCGTCAGCGGGTGGCGTGGCGCGTGCTCATGGCGTGCGCGGCGGCGCTGCTGGGCGCGGCGGCGTGGTTTACGCTGCTGCAGTGGGCAGCGATCGGGCAGTGGTGTCGCTGGTGCATGACCGCCCACGCCTGCGGTGCGGCGACGGGCATGCTCATTCTCTGGCACGCCCCGATCGGGCGCGAGCGGCTGCTGCCCGATGAGCCGCCCGACCCGATGCTGATCGGGCCGTGGCGTGCGACGGGGCTGGCGCTGGCGGCGTGGTTGAGCGTGGCGGTGCTGGCGGGGGTGCAGGCTGTGCAACCGTGGCGGCCGGCGGTCACGATCGGCGCCGTCGGCGGCGTCGTGGGCGAGCCGACCCAGGTGCCGCTCATCGGCGAGCCGTCGGCCCGGCATCTGCTGGTGTGCATGTACGACTACACTTGCCCGCACTGCCGCGCCATGCACGAGCGGCTGAAGCGGCTGCGGGCGCGGTTCGCCGACGTGCTGGCGATCGTGCTCATGCGCGTGCCGCTGGAAGGGCGGTGCAACCCGGCCGTGGGCCACACAAGCCCGGCTCACGTCGGCGCGTGCGAACTGGCGGAGCTGGCGCTGGCGGTGTGGCGCGTCGATGTCGAGAAGTTCGACGTGATGGACGACTGGCTCTTCGCCTCGCCCCGGCCGCGCCCGGCCGCCGAGGCGCGCGAGCGGGCGCGGCAGCTCATCGGCGAGCAGGCCCTCGACCAGGCGCTGGCCGACGGCTGGCCCCAACGCTACATCGAGCAGGGCGTGCGCTTCTATCTGGCGACCGGAGCGGGCGCTTTGCCTCGACTCATGCCCGGCCGACCCGACCTGCCCGCCGAGATCTTCGACGTGCTCGAACGCGAGCTGGGCGCGCAACTCCTCCCCGCATCGCAATGACTACAATCGCGCCCATGAGCGATCTGAAGACCCGCCTCATCGTCGGCATGGAAGTCCACGTCGAGCTGGCCACACGCACCAAGATGTGGACCAGCGCCCCCAACGTCGCCCACCCCGACCACTACGACGCCGCGCCCAACACCCTGCTCGATCCAGTCGTCATCGGCATGCCGGGGACGCTGCCGGTGATGAACCGCCGCGCCGTCGAGATGTCCATCCTCGTCGGCCTCGCCCTCAACTGCCAGATCGCTCGCCGCACCAAGTGGGACCGCAAGAGCTACTACTACCCCGACCTGCCCAAGAACTACCAGATCAGCCAGTACGACCAGCCTCTCTGTTACGAGGGCTCACTGACGATCCAAGCCCCGCATTTGCATGACGGGGCTTCGACGCAGCCCCGCCATGCAAATGCGGGGCTGGCCACGAAGTCCATCCGCATCATCCGCGCCCACCTCGAAGAGGACGCGGGCAAGCTCCTCCACGAAGCCCCCGCCGCCGGCGGCACTTCCGGGGGCGATCACTCCATCGTCGATCTCAACCGCGCCGGCACGCCGCTGCTGGAGATCGTCACCTACCCCGACATCAGCACGCCCGATGAGGCCGTCGCCTTCGCACAATCCCTCCGCGACATCTGCCGACACCTGGGCGTCACCGAGGGCGTCATGCAGCGCGGGCACATCCGCTTCGAGCCCAACATCAACGTCGTCATCGAACGCGACGGGCAGGAGTACAAGACGCCCATCGTCGAGATCAAGAACCTCAACTCCTTCCGCGCGGTGCACGGCGCGATCGCCTACGAGTACGAACGCCAGGTCGAGGAGTGGCTGCAGACGGGCACGACGCTCAAGCCGGGCTTGAAATCCACCCGCGGGTGGGACGACGTGCGCAACGAGACGTTTCTCCAGCGCGAAAAAGAAGAGGCCCACGACTACCGCTATTTCCCCGACCCCGACCTGGTCGAAGTCACCGTCGATGACGCCTGGCTCGACGCCCTGCGCGCCCGGATCGGCGAGTTTCCCCAGGCCAAGCGGCAGCGGTACGCCGAGCAACTGGGCCTCGACGCCCGCCAGATCGAGCAGATTCTCAGCGAGCCGGCGACCACGCGGTTCTTCGAGGCCGTGATGGCGGCCGGCCTCGACGCCAGGCGCGCCGCTGCGGTGGTCCTCAACCAGGCCGCCAAGCGCGCCAACGACAAGGGCGTGGCCATCGACCGCATCGGCATCACCCCGCAGCAGGTCGCTGCAGTGGTCCAGCTCCAGGCCGCCGACAAGATCGGCTCCAGCGCCGCCGCCGACCTTTTCAACCACCTCTGCGACGCCAACGACCCGGCCCTCGACGCCGACGCCGTCGCCCAGCAGCAGGGCCTGCTGCAGGTCAGCGACACCGCCGCCCTGGAAACCTACATCGCCCAGGTCCTCGCCGACCCCCGCAACGAAAAAGCCGTCGCCGACCTCAAGGCCGGCAAAGACAAAGCCATCGGCGCCCTCATGGGCCA
The DNA here is from genome assembly GCA_964518335.1 of uncultured Phycisphaeraceae bacterium. Taxonomy (GTDB): domain Bacteria; phylum Planctomycetota; class Phycisphaerae; order Phycisphaerales; family Phycisphaeraceae; genus CAZFDT01. The sequence continues at coordinate 41,358 of CAZFDT010000039.1, read as the reverse complement.
GATCATGAAGCTCAGCAAGGGCCAGGCGAATCCGAAGGTCGTGACGGACCTTATTCGCAAGCGGTTGAAGGAGTAGCCATGGTTCGGCACAAGCAGGTAGGGTGGGCCGAGTCCGCGAGGCCCACCGATGCACCTTCCACGTGATAGGGTCGCTTCAGCATGGGGCATCGCTCGCTCAATGGTGGGCCTCGAAGACTCGGCCCACCCTACGACTACTCTTGGGCCATACGCATCACGGCTGCCAGGAATCATCTTCAGGTGGGTTGTCAGGGACGAAGGTCCGCAGGCACTTGATCAGATCGGCGACCTCAGTGCACGCCACGTCCCAGACAACTGTTGGGTCGATGTTTTCGTAGTCGTGAACGATGCGATGGCGCATGCCGACGATTGCGTGCCATGGAATGTCGCTGTGACGTTGCCGCGTGGTGTCATACACATGGCGTGCGGCTTCGCCGATTCATTGGAGCCGGTAGGCCACGGCGTCGATGGTCGTCGCATTGGACAGGAAGGCTTCTCGATCCATGCCCTCGATATGCTTGAGCACAGCGTGTGCGCAGTCGAGCATGCGGCCGAGATGAAGAAGATCAGGATGCTGCATAGATCGGTTCCCGCGTCTGCAGCACCTCACGACGAATCCACCGATTGATGCCGTTCTTCATCACCAGATCGATCTTTCGGCCGAGGATGTGAGCAAGCTCATCCTCCATGCCTACGAGGCCGAACATGGTCACGGGTGCGTCGCGATCAAACTCGACAAGCACATCGATATCGCTGTCGGGCCCAAAGTCGTCGCGCAGGACCGAGCCGAACAGTGACAGCTCCACAATGTGGTGCCGGCGGCAGAACGCGGCGATGCGGTCGCGGTCGATGGGGATTTGCACGCTCATGCCGGTGTCCATCAACGATTATATCGGTCAAAGGGGTCGGTTGAGTCGCGGCGCGATACGACCTTGCCGCGGCGGCGTCATGGGGTTGGGGCGCATGGCCGACGGCCTCGATAATTCCCCGGCGAGGACTATGCGCCGCGCGGGGGTGGGGTAGAATGAAGCGTTGCAGTGGACGGGGGGAGGGGGGAGCGGGTGTCGGGTGTCGGGTGTCGGAAAGCAAAATGCAAAATGCAAAATGCAAAATGCAAAGGGCAAAATGGGACGGGCACAGGATTCAGCGTCGCACGGCTATGGGAGCGGGTCGCATGCCACGGTGGGTCTTCACATCAGACATCAGACCTCAGACATCTCCGGAGAAGCCCACTGCCGATGTGGCAGGCGCATCGACTGGTGAAGATGAAAACCCAGTGATTCCGAATAACGCTCCCCCGGGGATGTTGATCCGCGAGCTATCCGCGGCGTGATTCAGCGTCGGGGACGGCGGGTGAGGGGCATGGGCTGTGCAATGGGATGGTTTGTCCGCTGGTGAAATCGCGTGTGCCGGTGATGCAGTCGCGGATGACGGCGGCGACGTCGGCGGGGGGGAGGCATTGGTCGGGGGGGATGGCCTGCTCGTTGAAGAGTGAGCGGAGCATGGGGGTTTCGACGGCGCCTGGGGCGATGCAGACGGCCCTGACGCCGATGGGCGCGCCTTCGGAGGCGGTGCAGCGGGTGAACATGTTGACGCCGACTTTCGCTGCGGCGTAGATGGCGAAGTGGGGGAACGGGTCGAGGCTGGCGAGGCTGGAGACGTTGACGACGACGCCGCGGCGCTGCTTCTGGAAGGTCGGCCAGGCCGCGGCGGTGAGCAGGACGATGGCGGAGAGGTTGGTGTCGATGCAGGTTCGCCAGATCTGGGGCGTGACCTGGTCGATGGGGAGCAGGGGAGCGGCGCCGGCGACGTTGGCGATGGCGTCGATGCGGCCGAAGCGTTGCAGGGCATGCTCGACAATGCGCGTGGCGGCATCGGGGGCGGCCACGTCCACGGGCAGGATGGCGGTGTCGGGGCCGGCGGCCAGCTGCGCGGTCTGGCGTAAGGCCGATTCGGTGCGTGCCACGAGAAGCAGACGATAGCCCCCCTGCGCCAGTGCGATCGCAGTGGCCCGACCCACGCCGCTGCCGGCACCTGTCACGATGGCCACGTCGGTTGCCATGGTCAAGCTCCTGTGAGTGAGAGGCGAGGATTGTAGGCCCCTCAGGCGACGAGGCGGGTGCGGCCGCGGGACGCGAGGGGTGCTGATGGTGATCGCCTATACTCTGCCGATGCTACCTACCGCACAAGGCTCGTTGCGACTGTTCCGGGCGTTCGGGGTCGATGTGTTCGTGCATTGGTCGTGGTTCATCGTGGCGGCGTATCTGTTTGGGATGCCGGGGGGCAAGGGACTGTTCGGGCAGTGGCTGTGGCACGTGGCGACGTACATGACGCTGTTTGCGATTGTGCTGATGCACGAGTTTGGACATGCGTTGGCGTGCCGAAGCGTGGGGGGGCTTGCGGACCGGATCGTGCTTTGGCCGCTGGGGGGCGTGGCGTACGTGCAGCCGCCCCAACGGCCCGGCGCGGTGCTGTGGAGCATCGCCGCGGGCCCGCTGGTCAACGTGGTGCTGGTGCCGATCACGTTGGCGATGGTGCTCGGCGCGGGTCTGCTGGGAGGCAATCTGCCGCGGTCCAACGACATGGAGCGCTACCTGACGATTGTGTTTATCATGAATCTCTCGCTGCTGGCGTTCAACCTGCTGCCGGTGTACCCACTCGACGGCGGGCAGATGCTGCAGGCGTTGCTGTGGTTTTTCATCGGGCGCACCAAGAGCCTGATGATCGCCTCGGCGACCGGCATGGTGGTGGCGGCGGTGGGCGGCGCGGCGGCGCTGCTGGCGGGGGAAGTGTGGCTGATGATCATCGCGGCGTTCATCGGGTGGCAGTCGTTTAACGGCTGGGTGTACGCCAAGCGGCTTGCGGAGTACGAACGGTTGCAGCAGGAGTCGTCAGGCCCAATGTAGAGACGCCTGCGCGAGAAAGGACGAGCACGATGGTGACAAACGAACGGAAGGTGCAGTTACCCTTTGCGCTGCCTGCGGAGGCCGGGGCGGTGCTCAACGACTGTCCGGGCTTCGTGGTGGCAGGCAGCGTCGAGCAACTGGTGGACTTGGCGGTGCGTGACGCCGACGGCCGCGGCTGGCACGAGGTGGCTTACGACGTGCCAGGCGACGGGCGGGTGGTCGAGGCGAAAGTCTGCCGCGTCAAAAACGGCATCGCCGCCAACTACCTCGACCCGTACATGCGGCGACGCGATCCCGACTGCATGGTCATCGCCGACGACCGCCCAACCAACAAGACGCGATTCCACGAGCGTTATGGCGAGGACTTCGACTCGCTGCGCACCAAGACGCTGGACTGGCTCCGCACGCAGGAGCTGGCGGTGTTTCCCTTCATCGCCGGCGCGCCGGGCAAGGGGATGGACGCGGTCGTCATCGCCCCCGCCAACGCCGGGTTCTTCGCGCTGGGCCTGGCCCTGCTGCAGGGCGTGCTCGATCCCGCGGAGCTGTCGCCGCGGTTCAACCCCGGCGCGGTGATCTACGTCGCCCCGCCGTTCCGCCACACGCACTTTCAGGGCAAGCAGGTCGTCGTTCACAATCGTCGCTCGAAGATTCACGAGCTGTTCAGCTACAACCTCTACCCCGGCCCGTCGGCGAAAAAGGGCATCTACGGCGTCCTGCTCACCCTCGGCGAAATGCAGGACTGGACCACCATCCACTGCTCCACCGCCCAGATCATCACGCCCTACGACAACAAGGTGGTCATCTGTCACGAAGGCGCCTCCGGCGGAGGCAAGAGCGAACTGCTGGAGGCCGTCCATCGCGAGCGCGACGGACGCCTGCTTCTGGGCCGCAACGTCGTCCACAGCGAGGAACGTCACCTCACCCTGCCGCGCACCTGCGCCATCCGCCCCGTCACGGACGACATGGCCTTGTGCCACCCCGAGCTGCAGCGCGGCAACGGCCGACTCACCGTCATGGACGCCGAGGACGCCTGGTTCGTGCGCGTCAACCACATCACGCGTTACGGCATCGACCCCGACTTGGAGGAACTGACCGTCCACCCGCCTCAGCCCCTGCTGTTCCTGAGCATCGATGCTCAGCCCGGCAGCACGGCGCTGATCTGGGAGCACATCGAGGACGAGCCGGGCAAGCGATGCCCGAACCCGCGCGTGGTGATGCCGCGGCAGATTGTGCCGGGTGTCGTGGACGGCGCCGTGACGGTCGATATCCGCAGCTTCGGCGTGCGCACGCCGCCATGCACGCGCGACAAGCCCAGCTACGGGATCATCGGGCTGTTCCACCTGCTGCCGCCCGCGCTGGCGTGGCTGTGGCGTCTGGTGGCGCCGCGCGGGCACGACAACCCCAGCATCGTTCAGAGCGAGGGCATGAGCAGCGAGGGCGTCGGGTCGTACTGGCCTTTCGCCACCGGACGGCGCGTCGATCAGGCCAACCTGCTGTTGAAGCAGATTCTCGACACGCCACGGGTGAAATACGTGCTCGTGCCCAACCAGCACATCGGATCGTGGAAAGTGGGCTTCATGCCGCAGTGGATCGCACGGGAATATCTGGCGCGTCGTGGCGGGGCGAAGTTCACGCCCGAGCAGGTGACGCCGGCCCGCTGCCCCCTGCTGGGTTATGCGCTGCGACCGATCATGGTCGAAGGGCAGACGATCGGATCGTGGTTCCTGCAGGTCGAGAAGCAGCCGGAGGTGGGGCAAGAGGCGTACGACGCCGGCGCCGCCGAACTGACGGCATTTTTCCGTCATCAACTGGAATCGTTCATCGAGCCCGACCTGCTGCCGCAGGGCCGCCAGATCATCGAGTGCTGCCTTGGCGGCGGATCGGTCGAGGATTACACGAAGCTGGTCGATGCTGAGGTGTTGACCATGGATCAATGAGAGGCGGTGCGGCATGTCCGCAGCAACGGGCGTGACCATGGACGAGGCGAGGCCGCAGTCGTCGCAGACTGCAATGGTGCGTTTGTTCGGCGTCGAATACACGTTCTGCCGCGACGAGCAGGGCGGCGAACTGTATGTGACGCAGTACGGTCGGCATCTGCGCGACTGCATTGACCCCCGCCGCTGGCTGATCGATGGGAGATTAACACCCGCAGCCCGCCGGCTGGAGGGCGGCACGGGGGCGGTGTTCCACGTGCCTGTGTCGCATCAATCGCGGCAGGTCGAGCTGGTGGTCAAGTTCTCGCGCATGGCGCAGCACATGCCCGTGGGCATGGCCAGCCGCGAGCCGGGCGGCACCGACGCCATCCTGTTTGATTCGGCGCGGTTCAACAGTCCATTCGAGGAGTTCGGCATGCTGCAGGCCCTGCGCCAGAGCCGGCAAGGACCGGCGGGCCTGCGCATTTTCACCAAACGGCCCCTGGCGATTTACTGCCCGCCTCAGCACTACGAGGCCTGGCAACTCGGACGCTCCGACAGTCAGGTCCAGCACCACGAACACAATCTCCAGCGTCATCACGACCAGGCGACTCATGAGATGCCCGTTCACCTGCACCGGGACCGCGACTACATCATGGTGTATGCGTGGGTGCGTGGTTTCGACGCTCATGAGCTTAATGATCTTGGCTTTCTCAACGACACCGAGATGCGCAACGTCACGCGCCGCGCCGCCGATGAACTTGCGGCCAAGGGGTTTCGCGTGCTGGATCACAAGCCGCGGCATGTCGTGCTGCGCGTCCGCCGCGACGGGACGCTGTTGCGCCGGCGCGGACGGTTCGCCTATGCCCTGGTCGATTTCGAGTTGCTTGAGCAAGTGTCGGAGCAGGGGCCGGCCTGACCTTGCCGAAACGGATGTGCGGACGGTCGCGCCGCCTCACACGGCCACGGCAGCGGGCCTCCGGGCAATGCGCCAGTCGGCGCCGTCACGGATCACCCGACGATAGAGCGTGTCGCGCTCGATCGGCTCGTAGCCCGCCTCGCGCACCGCGCGACACAGCGCCGCCACGTCCACCTCCTGGTGCGTGCCGCCGGATGCGTCGGACTTGCCGCCGACCTTGGTGATGTCGTACCACACCACCGTGCCGTCGATATCATCCACGCCGAACGCCAGCGACAGTTGCGACAACTGCAGCGTCTGCATGATCCAGAACGCCTTGACGTGCTCGAAATTGTCCAGCATCAGCCGCGACACCGCGAGCATCTTCAGGTCGTCCAGACCGGACGGGCCAGGCAGGTGCTGCAGCTCAGAATCGTCGGGCACGAACGGCAGGGGAATCACGGTCTGGAACCGTCCTTCGTGGCGTTCATCGATCGCCTCGTCCTGCGCGTCGCGCAGCATGCAGAAGTGATGCACGCGATCCTCCAGAGACTCGATGTGGCCATAGAGGATCGTGGCGTTGCTCATCAGCCCCAGGCGGTGCGCGGTGCGATGCACCTCCAGCCACTGGTCGCTGCGGATCTTGCCCTTGAACGCCTCGTCGTGGACGCGGTCGTCGAACACCTCGGCGCCGCCCCCCGGCAGTGAGCCCAGTCCAGCGTCCTTAAGGTCGGACAGCACTTCGTCCAACTGCCGGGGGCGCTTGCTGATGCGGGCCAGATGGACGATCTCCACGGCCGTGAACGCTTTGATGTGCAGCTTCGGCGCGGCCTGCCGGATCGCCTGCAGCATGTCGGTGTAATACGAAAATGGCAGCCACGGGTGCAGCCCCCCGACGATATGCACCTCCGTCGCCCCCCCGGCCGCCGCCGCGATCGCCTGTTGGGCGACCTGCTCGGGAGTCATCTCGTAGATGCCTCCGCGCGGGTCGTCTTTCTTGCGGTAGAACGAGCAGAACTTGCACGACAACGCACAAAGGTTGGTGTAGTTCACATGCCGGTTGATGTTGTAGTAAGCCGCACGACCGTGCCGGCGAGTGCGCACCACGTCGGCCAGTTCGCCGATCGTCCACACGTCGCGCGACTGAAGCAGCGTCAGCCCGTCATCGGCCGACAACCGCTCCCCGGCATGGACCTTCTCCGCAATCTGGGCGAGCGCCGTATCCATGGCGAGCAGATCATAGCATCGATCCACGCCCCTCATGGCCATAGCAACAGGACTGCTGCACCGGCCGCGATGGACAGCCCGAACAGGACGCCGATCCAGACCGCCAGTTGTCGCGTGCCCAGGACCGCGGCAATGCCGGCCTTGAAGATCAGGTTCGAAAGCGACGCCAGCAGAATCACGCGCCAGGCCGTGTCGAGATCGACGTGCTCGTCGCGGGTGAGCTCGGCGGTTGAGAGTGTGATGGCGTCCACGTCGGTGAGGCCGGAGATCGCCGCCACGCCGTAGATCGCACCTTGGCCGAGGTGCGTTTTCGCCGCCGCAATGGCGAAGAGAATAATGGCATACAGCGCCCCGAAGATGAGGGCGGTCTTGATCTGGGCCGGGTTGCCGTGCTCGGTATTGGCGGCGCGGGCGTCGCGTCCCTTCCAGAGGTAGAGCCCGATGCACAGCACGGACATGACTGCCATCATGGCACCAAGCGGCGGGGCCGCTTCGGGCAACAGCGAGGACGCGGCGACGCCGATCAGAAAAAGCATTCGTCCGTACACGATCGTCGAGGCGATCATCATGACCGTCGCCGCCGACGCCGTGTCCACGGCTCCGTCGCGGGTCTGCCGCGCATAGCTCACCGTCACTGCGGTGCTCGATATCAGCCCGCCCAGAAGCCCGCCCAGCGCCACGCCCGCCCGCGGGCCGATCAGCTTCATCGCCACGTACGCCGACAGGCTTACTGCCACGATCAGCACCACCAGCAGCCACACCTTGTAGGGGTTGAACACGTCGTAAGGCCCGAACGTGCGGTTGGGCAGCACCGGCAGAATCACCAGCGCAATGAGCACGAACTGGATGATCGCCCTGAAATCGCGCTCGCCCACGCGCTTGGCGAACTGATGGAGCGGCGCTTTCCAGTGCAGCAGCACCGCCACCGCACCGCCGGTCGCCACCGCCGGCGCCATCAGCCCCAGCGGCAGCGCCGCGCCCACGCCATACATCACCAGCGCGGCCACCTCCGTGGTGATCCCAGGATCGATGTGGCCCGTGCGCAGCTTCACGATGTTGCCCTGCACCAGCATGACCGCCACCGCCAGCAGGCCCGCGGGGATCACCCACGCGCCGACCGCATCGACCTTCGACAGGTTCGCCCCCAGCGCTCCCAGCAACGTGATCAACGTGAATGTACGAATCCCCGCGACCTTTTCCTCGTCGGCGGCCGCCGTCCGCTCGCGCTGCATCCCCACGAGCATCCCCAGCCCGGCGGCAATGCCCAGCGAGATGAACGTGTCGGGGATCACGATCCGAATGCCTCCATGCCCGCAGTCGCCACGGCAGCGTGTGGCGACCGTGCAGACCACTGCATTATCGTCCATCGTATGCCTCCGGCATGGGTTTGGAGAAACCACCGGCGGGAGAAACGCGAGCCGATACAATTTCGACATGGGCTATCGCCTTGCGGAGCTTGACGAGGTGCGGCGAATGAAGCGGGCAAGACGGCGCGCGGCGGCGCGGCGGGGGCTGGCGGTGTTGCCGACGATGTTCACGCTGGGGAACCTGCTGTGCGGGTTCGCGGCGATTTTCTTCGCCAGCCGCTCGCAGGGCACGATGGGCTGGTCGCCTCTGACCATCGCCGCTGGGTTTATTTTCGCGGGGATGCTCTGCGACGGACTGGACGGTCGCATTGCGAGACTGGCGCGGGCGACCTCATCCCTGGGCGAGCAACTCGACTCGATGGCGGACATGGTCACATTCGGCGTGGCGCCCGCGTTCCTGGTGGTGCAGGTCGTGGGCGTGGAGACGCCGTTTCTGGCGGTCTCGGAGCGCGCCGACGATATGTTCGACCGCATCGGCATGGTCGTGGCACTGATCTATGTGGCATGCGCGGCGCTACGGCTGGCGCGGTTCAACATCGAGGTCGCCGGCGACAGCCCCGACGATCACATGAGCTTCAAAGGCCTGCCCTCGCCCGGCGCGGCGGGCACGGTGGCCAGCCTCGTCCTTCTGCACCAGCATTTTCTGAGGCACCAGGCTGAGGGCGTGCATCTCGACGCATCGTGGCGCCTGCGCATCAGCGCGGTGGCCATGGTCGCCGTCGCGCTTCTGGCGGCCCTGGCGATGGTCAGCCGCCTGCGCTATGTGCACGTGCTCAACCGCTACGTGCGCGGCCGGGCGAAGATCGAGACGATCGCCTGGGTCGTGATCGTGCTGCTGTTGTTGCTGGTGCGGCCGCAGGGCGCGCTGGCGGCGGCGTTCGTGCTCTACGCCCTGTCGGCGCCGATGGCCTGGCTGTGGAAGATGGCGCGACGCAAGTCGCCGCATCCCGCAGGTCAGATGCCGCCAGCGGACTGAGCGCGGCGACCATCACTCCTCGTCGAACTTGCTGTCCACGAGTTGGCGCAGGGCGTCGACGGCCTCAGTGGCGTCGGGGCCGGCAGCTTTGATTTTCAGGCTCGTGCCCTGGGTGGCGGCGAGCATCATCATCTGCATGATGCTCTTGCCATCGACCTCCTGGGCGCCCTTGCCCACGCGCACGTCGGCGCGGAAGCCGTTGGCGGTATCGACGAACGACATCGCCGGCCGGGCGTGCAGGCCCAGCTTGTTCTGGATGACCACCGTGGCTTCAGCAGTGGTCGGGGCAGAACTGGCGGATGGTCCGTTCATGGTTCTTCGGGATTCTAACCCTGCAATTGCTGCATATCGGCTTCGTGCAGCAGGTCGATCACGTCCTGCAGCGCGGTCGCCTGGCGGAGGAATTTGCGGAAGGTGTCTTTCTGCAGGTTGGAGAAGATGTTCTCCATGGCCTGCAGGTGCTCATCGGGCTTGTCCTTGGGGGACAACAGCAGCACGATGGAATAGACCGGGGCCTTGTCGAGGGCGTTGAAATCGACGCCCTTGTGGCTGATGCCGATGGCGGCGGCCATCTTCTTGACCTTCTCGTGCTTGACGTGGGGGACGGCCACGCCCTTGCCGAACCCGGTCGAGCCATGCTTTTCGCGGTCGAGAATCTGCTTGACCAGGTCGTCGCCAAGGGTCTTGGGCGCCGCGCCGGCAGCGACCAGGGCCTCGACAAGCTCACGGATAGCGTCGTCCCGCTCGGTCGCCGCGAGGTCGGGGATGATCGCTTTCTCCACCACAAAGTCGGTCATTTTCATGGGCTGAACCCTGGCAATGACATGGGCCGTCGATCCATACAGGAGGCAGGCCCGGCATGTCCGCCCAGAGTTTACAGCGCCGACGCCCATCGGTCACGGCGCATGGTGTGAACCGTGGTCGCTGGTCGTACCGATCCGCTCCTGAGGTTTGCTTCTTGCGGGAAACGCGACCGATGGCAACGATGTCGCAGCGCCCCGTCACGCCGTCGTGTGCTTGTGGTTGCGGACCTTTTCCTTGTGTTCGGTGAGTTGGCGTTCGAGCTTGTCGATGGCCTGGTCGATGCAGGCGTAGAGGTCGCCGCCGTCGACGCGCGCCAGGAAGGGGTTGTGGTGATCGACGTGGACGATCATCTCCACGTCCTGGTTGTGGTGGTCGCGTTTGTCGATGAGCACGTCGATGGTGCGGATGCGGTCGTAGTAGCGGGGGAGTTTGGCGCACTTGTGCGAAGCGTAGTTGCGGATGGCGTCGGTGACTTCCAGGTGCTTGCCGGTCACATTGATGTCCATACGAACGCTCCTTCCCGATAGGCACTGGGCTCAGCTCGCGACGCGCGGTTCCGACGAAGGCGCCGGCAGCGACACGGCCGGCGGGCGACCGCCGCGGCTGGCCTCGTGCACAATGGTCTGATTCGGCGGGATGACCACCCCCAAGCTCACGGTGAACTTGATCGCGTCCTCGATCGACACCGGCAGATCAATTGTATCCTCGCGCGCCACCGTGATGACATAACCCGTGAACGGCGTGGGGCTGGAGGGGATGAACACGGTCATGCACTCGGCCCCGGCCGCGTCCTCGATAGCTCGCATGGTCGCGCCGGTGACCAGCCCGATCGACCACAGACCTTTGCGGGGATACTGCACCGCCACGACGCGGTTGAAGCTGGCCTTATCGACGCTCTTGTCGCCGACGAGGAAGTCGGTCACCTGCTTCACCGCCGGATAGACGCTGCGGATCAGTGGCATGCGGTGGATGAGGTTCTCCAGTCGCCGCACAATGCGGGCGCCGATGAACCCGCCCAGCAGCGCCCCGAGCATGTAGATGCCGATGATGGCAATGATCAGGCCCAGCAGGTCGAACACCTGCCAGTTACCGATGCGGATCGACGACCACAGGCGGTCCAGGGCGACGCGGCGGGCGTAGGGGGCGATGAACTCGCGGCGGTACTCGTCGCGCAGGGCTGGCGTCCAGGCGTTCTTGTGCTCGGCGATGAGCTTCTGCTCGCGCTTAAGCCACCGCGCCTCGATGTCGGGAGGCACATTACGCTCGGCGAGGAGATAGTCGCCGGCCTGCGGCGGGGGCCAGCCGGACTGCACCACCACCCATCTCAGGCCCTGGTTGATCGGCTCGGCGATGTTCTGGCTCAGAAAGCGGTACGCGAACGTCAAAATCCAGATGGTGAGAATCGTCGGCAAGACGATGCCCAACCCGCGGAGGAAAAACTTCCGGAACCGACCGCCGGAGGGCCTGACGTCGTGAGATGGTGCGTGCATTCCTTCCCCTTTGGCGCCGGTGACTGTACCGAGCGGAAGGCCGGTCCGTGGCCTTCACGAGGAATCATACCACATGGGTATTATGGCACTGCGGGGTTTGTCCGCTCCATTCGTCGCACCGCCACGGGCACTTTCATCTGCAGTCCCAGCGGCGCGGGCTGCACGGCATACCCGCCGATCACCCAGGCGTGGCCACCCAACACCACGGCACAGGCATCGTCGTGGATCGTGCTCATGTCCGGCAGCGGGGTGACGGTGAGCGATTCTTTGTGAAGCAACCACGCCGCAGCCAACTCCTGATCGACGCCGCGACGTTCCGATTCACCGCCGGCAACCACCACGCGGTCGCCCAGATCCGCCACCACATGATCGGCGACGCCCGCAGAGATGCCCAGGCGAGGTCCATCGGCCAGTTCGCTCTTGCCGGTATTGTGCAGCGTGAGGATCCACGTGCGATCGGTGGTGTTGCCGCTGCGCGATTCTTGTCCGCCGATGATCCACACGCGCTTCGCGTCGATGACCGCGATGCCCAGATCGTCCAAGGCCACAGGCAGACTGGCGCCGAGCAGTTTCGATGTGCCAGCCTCGAGGTCGAGCAGTTCGATGCTGGCGCGGCCGGCGCCGGCAGCGACGACGACCCGCCCGTCGGGCAGCAACGCCGATGCGTGGCCCGTGCGCCCCTCGCGCAATGCGATGGTCTTCACGACCACAGGTCCATCGGCGTCGATCACCACCGCCCGTGCGCCGCCGATCACCACCGCCCGGCCATCGGCCAGCGCGTGCGCCGTCGGTCCGGTCATGCGACCGTCTGTGAGCGTGAGCACACTCGATGGCTCGCCGACATCGACGGGCAGCACCTCAACGCTCGTCGTCTGCTTGACTTGGCCGTCGCGCAGCATTGCCGTCTCGCCGCCGGCCACGAGTACGCGACCATCCGCCAGCGTCACCTGCGCGTGCGTGTGTCGGGCCTGCGCCAGAAGTGCCGGCGTCGTCCATGCGCCCGCCTCCACGTCATACACCTGCACCAAGTTCGACGGCTGTCCCAGCCCGGTCAGTCCGCCAGTGACGACGATCCGATGTCGCGACACGCTCGCCGCGGCGTTAAACACGCCCACGGGCAGGTCGGGCATCACTTCCCAGGGCTTCTCACCCGCCGGTGCCGGCCGCGGGCCGACGCATATCAGGGCTAACAGGAGAAAATACAGCACCTTCATGGTCTGACTCTTCATCGGCGTTCATCCTCGTTTACCTGCGGCTATTCATCGCTTGCGTTATGATGGCGACGTTTTGCTGTCATAAGGTAAACGCTATGTCCGCAGCCGTGTCGTACGAGCCCTTGACCGATCGTTCTGCCATCGCCGCGACGGTGTCGCGGGTGATCGAGCAGCAGCCCGTCACCGATCTGCATACGCACTGCTACGCGCCGGCGTTCGGGCACACCTATGACGGCACGGGCAAGGGCCTGCTGTTGTGGGGCATCGACGAGCTGGTGACGTATCACTACCTGGTGGCGGAGGTGTACCGAGTTGTGCCGGCGTCGGAACTGCCTTACGAGCAGTTCTGGAAGATGAGCAAGAAGCAGCAGGCCGACCACATCTGGACGAATTTGTTCGTCGAGCGCACGCCCATCAGCGAGGCGTGCCGCGGCGTGCTCACCACGATCAGCAAGCTTGGGCTGGATCCCAACGAAAAGACGCTGGAGCCGTACCGCGACTACTTCCGGGGCATGGATGCCAGCGAGTACATCGACCGTGTCATGGACCTGGCGAACGTTGACTCGATCACGATGACCAACCCCGTGTTCGACGACCACGAGAGGGGCATCTGGGAACAGAACCCGCTGGCGGGCAGCGACCGGCGGTTCAAGGCGGTGCTGCGGGTCGATCCGCTGTTGCGCGACTGGCCCACGGCGGCCAAAAAGCTTGCGGGCTGGGGCTACAAAGTCAAGGGCATGATCACCGAGCAGTGCATCGGCGAGATCAAGCGGTTCCTCAGCGACTGGATCGACCGCATGGGCGCGATCTACGTTGCGGTGAGCCTGCCGCCCACGTTCGCCTACCCCTCGCACAAGCTCGATGGCGAACAGCATGCGGGCGAAACGGTATTGGAAAAAGCTCTGCTGCCGGTGCTGGCCGAGCGTCGCATGCCCTTTGCCATGATGATCGGGTCGCGGCTGCGGGTGAACCCTGCGCTGGGCGACGCCGGCGACATGGTGGGCAAGGCCGACATTCTCAGCGTCGTCAATCTCGCCGCCGGGTTCCCGCAGAATAAGTTTCTCGTCACCATGCTCGCCCGTGAGAATCAGCACGAGTTGTGCGTCGCGGCGAGAAAGTTCGGCAACGTGATGGTGTTCGGCTGCTGGTGGTTTCTCAACAATCCGTCGCTGATCGAGGAGATGACCCGCATGCGGCTGGAACTGCTGGGCACTAGCTTCTGCCCGCAGCACTCCGACGCCCGGATCCTCGATCAGCTCATCTACAAGTGGGACCACTCGCGCAGGATCATCGCCAAGGTTCTGGCCGACAAGTACGCCGACGCCGTCGAGGCCGGCTTCCGCCTCACCGAGGAGCACGTGCGGCGCGATGCCGCTCTGCTGCTGCGCGATAACTTCCGCGATTTCCTCGTAGCCTAGGGTGGGCAGATGCCGGGGTTCAGTTAGCCGCGAGGTGTCGCCGATATTGAAAGGGCTGTCGTCCAGCCGTGGCCGGATCGGCCGCCGCGGCGGGGGAGCGTGCGGGACATGCCCATGCGTCGGATAGTGCTCATCTTCATTCTCGGCTGCATCGGCCTGCAGGTGGCCGCCTACTGGGTGGGCAAGGCGATGTACCCGTTCGCCAACTACGGCATGTACTGCCAGGCGCGCGGCCTGCCCGTGCGGGCGACCAAGACCGCCATGTTCGCCCGGCTGCCCGATGGGCGGCAGATCGAGGTGACGCCGGCGTACATGGGCCTGTACTGGCACGGCTGGTGGCAGGAACTGGCCCGGTGGCTGGGCAAGGAACCGCCCAAGGCCGACGTTCGCGGCGTCCCGCTGGACCAGCGCCGCGCCCAGGCCGTCCGCATGATCAGCGAGCAGACTCAGCGCCTGGAGGGCGCGCCGCCGCAGGCCATCGAGATGGTCGTGCGCGTGTACCAGGTGGAGGATGGCGACATCCGCACCCGCGTCGAGGGCATCATCCACCGGCTGGCCGATCCGGTCGCCCTGAGTTCGGAGGTCAGCCCATGACGCCCGCCGCCGCGCCACGACCGCTTCTGCTTCGCCCACTCGACGCCCTGGACGGGTACTTTTTCCCGCTCACCACCGCCGCGCGCCTGGCGGTGATGCGCATCATCCTCGTCGCGCTGCAGTTGGCCTTTTTCATGGACCCGCTGTCGTCGCACATGCGGGCGCTGCGGGCACCCGAGTTCATCCACCCCCGCGTCCTTATCACCTGGCTGACGGCGGTCGTGCCCGAGGCCACGGTCCGATCGGCAGCGTTCCTCACCGCACTCTGGTATGGCACGGTCGTGCTGGGCGTCCTGGCGCTGGTCGGCTTGTTCGCCCGCACCGCCACTTTGCTCTTCGGGCTGGGCAACCTCCTGCTCATCAGCCACCTCTACTCCTACGGCGAGTGCCACCATCCCGAGGCGATCTACCTGCTGACGATCACCTTCCTCGGGCTTGGTCCGTGCGGGCAGTGCCTGTCGCTGGACGCCTGGCTCCGTCGGGGGCGCGGCGATGTCAATTGGGGCCTCGACGCCACGACGCGCATGGCCATGTGGCCTCTGCTCCTGGGCCAGTGGTTGCTGGTCATCGCCTACTTCGAGGCCTTCGCCGCCAAGGCCAGCGTCGGCGGCGTCCAGTGGATGAACGGCTACACCCTGCAAAACTACATGCTCCAGGACGGCGTCAAGTCCGACATGCCCCTGGGCATCTACCTGGCGCAGTTCCGCTGGTTGTGCGTGTTCCTCTCGGCCGGGGCGCTGGCCCTCGAAGCCGGATTCTTCGTCATTATGTTCCAACGCTGGGCGATCGTCCGTCGCCTCACGCCGTGGGTGCTTCTGAGCGGGGCGATGATGCACACGATGATCTACCTCACACAGGCGGCGCCGTTCTTCGAGTTCGTCGCGCTGTATCTCATGTGGGTCCCGTGGGAGCGCGTCATCGGGCGTGTGCGATCCAGTTCACGGATGCCCGTCCAATTGCCTGCGGCGGCGGCGACCGTACAATCGTGAATGCCATGAGGGCAAGATCAGGGGCTTATCTCGGAATCACGCCATGATGCGCAAGCTTGCGGTTGTTGTCGGTCTTGGGTTGATGTGGGGCGTTGTCGGCTGCGATCAGGCAGAGGAGTTGCCCGGCGTCGGGCCCGACGGCGAGCCGCTGGAGGCGCTTGAGCCTTTTAACGAGACGCCAGAGCAGAAGACGATGCGCCTGGCCATCGAGCAGGCGCGCAAGACTGCGCCCGAGCTGATCGACGCCATCCAGAACCCCACGGAGCAGCCGCGCGTCATCGAGGTCAAGGCCATGGTCCGCGACGACATCGCCGGCGTCTCCGAGGTGCTGCGCCTGCGCCAGCTCACCTACGCCGACGGGAAAATCCACGGCAAGATCGACGACAACCCGCTGATCCTCGAAAACATCAAGCCCGGCCAGGCCGCCTCCGTCGCGCCCGACCAGATCATCGACTGGTACATCATCGAGGGCACGTCCATCCGAGGCGCCTATACGCTCCGCGTCATGCGCGAGCGTATGGACCCCGAGGAACGCAGGGCCTTCGACGACGAAATGGGCGTCAAGTTCGATTGATCCCCCCGGAAGTTGTGACACCTGGTCAGGAAGCGTGTGAAATACGCGGCGGATCAGGCGGCGCTGCGCTCGAGGATGGCCAGCATGGCCAGGACGGCGACGGTCTGCAACGCGGCGAGCGCGGCCTGCCAGGGCTCGAGCGTCGTCAGCATCATGCCGCTGACGCCCGTGGCGGCGGTCGCCAGCCAGATCACGACGACCGCGCCCCGTCTGGACAGGCCCATGCGCACCAGCCGGTGTGAGAAGTGATTGGTGTCGCCCACGAACGGACTCTTGCCCGCCATGGCGCGGATGAGCGTGACACTGACGAAGTCGTAGAGCGGCACCGCCAGAACCATCAGCGGCATGAGGACGCCGTACCACGCCCGGACCTTGTCCGCCACGTCGAGATTGACGTAGGTGGTGCGGACACTGATGAGGGCCAGCATCAGACCCACGACCAGCGATCCGGCATCGCCCATGTAGATGCGCGCCGGCGGGAAGTTGAGGCAGAGGAATCCGACGCACGCCCCCAGCAGCAATGCCGCCAGCGCCGCGATGAACCACTGTCCGCCGATGAGGGTCGCCACAAGGTAAAACAGCGAGATGATGGCCGCGACCCCCGCGGACAGGCCGTCCATGTTGTCGAGCATGTTCATGGCGTTGGTCACGACGACAATCCAGACGATGGACAGCGCGACGCTTGCCGCAGTCCCAGCCGGCCCCCAGGCGTCCAGCAGGTGCAACACACGCATGTCGAACCACCACGCCAGCGCGACGGCGATGACGAGCTGCACAGCCAGCTTGGGCGCTGCAGTAAGCCGTCTGCGGTCATCGATCAGCCCCGTGGCGTGCATCAGGGCCAAGCCCGCGAGGATGCCCAGGGCCATCGGCGTGGTGGCGCGCAGGCCAGGCAGGTGATCGCGCACCGGCGCGAGCATCCCGCGCCAGGCCTCAACCGGCAGCAGCCACACCGCCGCGATGATCGCCAGCATCGGCAGCGTCAGCGCCCAGAATATGCCCACGCCGCCGACAGTGGGGACCGCCCGTGTGTTGAGCTTGTGCGCTTCACTGCCCGGGCGGTCCATCAGCCCGACTGCCGGGCCGACACGCACCATCAGCAGGCAGATCAACAGGCTCAGCAGCATCGCCACGCCCGCCAGCGTCAGGCAGATCCAGACCATGACGGTATTGGACGATGGAACGCCGCCGGAGGCAACAGGGGTCGGTCACTGCACCGAGGCGGCGTGAGGCGTGAGCCAGTCGATCAGACCCTGGGCCGACTTGCCGCCGACGGCACGAGCCAGCTCCTGGCCCTGGGCATCGGTGACGATCAGCGTGGGGATGGCACCCACGTTGTAGCGTTGGGCGATCGGGCCGCCGGGTCCGCGGTTGTCGGTCAGGTCGATCTTGGTGGGGACAAAGCCGCCGCGCACGAGCCTGCTCACGTCGTCCCGAGGGAACACGTCGTGGGCCATCGACTGGCAGGGCGGACACCAGTCGGCGGTGAAGTCGAGCAGGACAGGGCGACCCGTGGCCTGAGCCTCCTGCAGCGCCGCGTCGAAGTCATGTCGCCAGCCGATGGTGTCGGGCGCCTCGCCGCGGCCATCGCACGCCTGCAAAGCCAGCACGCTGGCAAGCATCGCAAGCAGCATCAGCCAGTGATAACTCGATATGGACCGTGTGAGCATGATCGCACTCGCCTGATGAATGGTGTCCGTTTACTCGACCAACCCTCGTCGCCATGGTTTAATTCGCGCCGGGCATCCATTGGCCTACAATCCTCCTACGCTGCAGGTGGCTTTCGCCGACACCCTCCCCATGCTTCGATCCAAGGTTCCCATGCTCGCCCGGATTGTTCGCGGCGCGGTGGCGTTGGTCATCGCGGTGGTGGGCATAGGCGTGGCGGCGATGCTGTCTGCGACGCGGCCCGAGCCGGTGCGGTCCCCGCACGGTGAGGACCTGCCGCGCGTGCAGGTGTTCGCCGCGGTGCGTGCGCCCGTGGCGAGGCAGTGGCGAGGCTGGGGCGTCGCCGACGCGGTCGTACGCTCCGACGTGCCCGCTCGCATCACCGCCACCGTCGAGGCCATCCCCCAGCGCATCCAGTCCGGGGTCGCCGTCAGCAAAGACGAGCTGCTGGTCGAGCTCGACGACAGCGACTTCAAACGCGAGGCCGACATCGCGCGTCAGCGTCTGGCGGAGATCGACGCCCAGTTCGAGCAGTTGTCGGTCGAGCAGAGGCGCCTGGAGGAGCGTCTGGCGATCGAGCGTGAGAACCTGTCGCTGGCGACGGCAGAGCGTGAGCGTGTCGAGCGGCTGCATGCGAGCAAGGTCGCCAGTCAGCAGGATTACGACAGCGTGCGGAGGACGGAGCTGGTCTCGCGTGCGGCGCTCAACCTTACCAGCGAGACGTACGACCGACTGGCGCCGCGTCGGCTGGGGCTGGAGGCGCAGAAGCAGGCCCAGTATGCCGCGATGCAGTTGGCCGAGCTGAACATGCAGCGTTGCCGGATCGTCAGCCCGATCGCTGGCGTGCTCCAATCGGTGGACGTCAAGCGTGGCGAAAGTGTGACACCCGGCAGGCGAGTGGCGAGGGTGATCGATCTGGCTCGGGTCGAGGTGGGCGTGCAGTTGCCCGCGGCTGCGGCGCACGACATGGCCGTTGGGGACCCGGTGCAGCTCGTGGCGGCCAACAACACCGGCTGGTCTTGGAACGCCAGGCTCACGCGGCTGGCGCCCGAGAGCGATCCGCAGGCGCGCACGCTCACCGCGTGGGTCGAGGTCGATCAGACCGATGAGGCGCGACGGTTCGGCATCGAGCGGGCGCGGTCGCTGCTGGCGCCGGGCATGTTCGTCGAGGCCGTGGTCACATCGCGCGCCGTCGAGCCGCGTTTCGTTGTGCCTCGTCGTGCCGTGCGCGGCGGGCGCGTCATGGTGATCGAAGACGGCACGCTGCGGAGCCGACCGGTGCGCATCGACTTCATCATCGAGGGCAAGCTGGCGCAGTTGCCCCAGCTCGCCGACGATCAGTGGGCAGTGCTCGACGAGTCGTTGCGCGAAGGTGAGCAGGTGTTGGTGGCTCCGTCGGTGTCGCTGCTCGATGGGGCGAAGGTTGCAGCCGTTCCGGTCAGCGCTGCCGAAGTGGCATCGCGGCCCGGCGCTGGAACGGGGCCTGTGCCATGACGGGGTTGTCCAGATTCGCGGTGCATCGGACCGTGCCCATCAACCTGCTGATGGCCGCGATCCTCATTGCCGGTGCCGTCGCCGGCCTGACGCTTCGGCGCGAGTTCTTCCCGCAGATCGACCCGCAGACCGTGCTCGTCACCATGCCCTATCCCGGGGCGACGCCCGCCGAGGTGGAGGACACGCTGGCGATCAAAGTCGAGGACAAGCTCGCTGACGTCGAGGAGATCGAGGAGATCCTGACGACGGTGGCCGAGGGCGGCGGAGGCATCACCGCGCGACTGCACGACGGTGTGAACCCGACCCGCGCGTTGGACAAGATCGACCGGGCGATCGACGCGCTGCGCGACCTGCCCGCCGACTCTGAGCGCATCCAGGCCGAGCTGCTGGAGCCGCGGCTTCCGGTGATTCGCCTCACTCTCTACGGGCCGATGGACGAGCACGTGATGAAGCGGGCGATCCGCGCGGTCAAGGACGACCTGCGCACGCTGCCGGGCATGGGCGAGATCACGATCGACGGCGTGCGCGAGTATGAGGTGCGCGTCGATGTGGATCGCGCGGCAATGTTGCAGCACGGGCTGAGCCTGCCGCATGTCCACGAATCGATCCGTCAGTGGATGGCCGAGGTGCCCGGCGGAACGGTGCGCACCGGCACGGGCAACGTCCGCTTCCGCACCATGGGCGTTCAGGAGCGGCGCGAAGCGATCCGCGACATTACCGTGCTGGCCAAGCCTGACGGCACGGCGGTGCGCGTCCGCGACATCGGCGAAGTCACCGAGGGCTTCGTCGATGAGCAGGTCATCAACCGCTTCAATGGCGAGCCCGCCGCGGGCCTGACGGTCTATAAAGTCGGCGAGCAGGACGTGATCAGGATCGCCGAGATGGTGCGGGCCTATGCCGAAGGGCGACAGGGCCAGCCCTTTCACCCGCGCGTGCTGGAACGGTTGTACGAGTCGGCACGGTACAAGGCATGGAACCTGGGCGCCCACACCGGCCGGGCGCTGCCGCCGGAGGCCAAGGTGCAGACCACCTCGGACCTCGCCCGCTTTGTCGAGGGCCGACTCGATCTGCTTTCGCGCAACGCCCTGCAGGGCGCGGCCCTGGTGTTCCTCACCCTGCTGATCTTCTTGAGCCTACGGTCGGCCATGTGGGTCCTCTTGGGCCTGACCGTTGCCATCAGCGGCACGCTCGTGCTCATGATGGGCATGGGCATCACGCTCAACCTGTTGACGATGTTCGGCTTGATCGTCGTGCTGGGCATGCTCGTGGATGACGGCATCGTCGTCGCCGAGAACATCGAGACCAACGCTCGACGTGGCGAGCCGCCCCTGCAGGCGGCGATCACCGGAACCACCGAGATGTGGTGGCCGGTCGTTGTCACCGTTCTCACCACCGTCGTCGCGTTCATCCCGCTGACGTTCATCAAGGGCGAAATCGGCGATCTGCTGGGCGCGCTGCCCACCGTCGTCGCCTGCGCCCTGATCATGAGCCTCGTCGAGGCCTTGCTCATCCTGCCCAGCCACATGGGCCACAGTCTTGCCAAGGCCGCCAAACGCGTGCCGCATCGCCTGGATCGACTGATGCACCGTTACGAGACATGGCGCGACGCGTTCATTCTCGACAAGCTCGTGCCGCGTTACGGCCGTGTGCTGCAGACGCTGCTCCATTACCGCTATATCACTGCCGCCACGGCCACGGCGATCCTGTTCATCTCCCTGGGCATGGTCGCCGGCGAACGCGTCAAGTTCACCTTCCTCGACAGCACCGATTCGGAAACCGTCGTCGTCGATATGCGACTGCCCATCGGGGCCGCCATCGACCTGACCCAGGGCGCGGTGCGCAAGATCGAGGAAGCTGCACTGGCCCAGCCCGAAGTCAAGACCATCAGCAGCATCGTCGGTCAGCGTGCGAACATTGACACCGGTATCGCCGAGGCTTACGCGACTCACGTGGCGCAGATGTTCATCGAGCTGCACCCTGTGGAGGAGCGCCAACGCGAGAGCCAGCAGGTGATCGATGCGATCCGGCAGGCGACGCGCGGCCGACTCGACGAAGTGGACCGCCTGCGTTACTCGGAGATCGCCGGCGGACCGGGCGGGCAGGACATCACGGTGCGAGTGCGGGGCGACGACGTTGATCGGATCGAGGCCGCCGCCGCTGCCGTCCGAGCCCAACTCGCCCAGTTCGAGGGTGTGTATGACATCGCCGACGACAACGACCTTGGCCAGGTCGAGATGCGCGTGACGCTGCGACCGGGCGCGGCGGCTCTGGGGTTCACCGTCGCCGACGTGGCCACGCAGATTCGCGGTTTTCTCTACGGCCTGGACGCTCACACCTTCGCCCAGGACGAGGAGGACATCGACGTGCGCGTCCGACTCGACGAGGCCACGCGCCGCAGTCTCTTCGCCATGGAGCACGTGTGGTTGATGAGTCCCACCGGCCGGGCCGTGCCACTTCTCGAAGTCGCCAACGTCGAGGAGGCCACCACCTACGCCAGCATCAAGCGCGTCGATCGCCTGCGAGCTATCACCGTCACTGCCGATACAGCCCCTTGGCTGAGCCCCGAGACCGTGACGGCCCGGCTCGATCTCGACACGCTACGCCGCGAGCATCCCGGCATCAGTTTTGACTACGCCGGCCGACAGGAGCAGATGGCCGACGCCTTCAGCTCCCTCCCTTGGGGATTCCTCGCCGCCGTCATCATGATCTACGTCCAGATCGCCTGGCTCTTCAACAGTTACGCCCAGCCGCTGATCGTCATGCTCGTTATTCCCTTCTCGCTCATCGGCGTGGTGTGGGGGCACTTCCTGCTGGGCTACAACATGACGTTCCTGAGCCTTATCGGCTTCGTCGCCCTCTCAGGCATCGTCGTCAACGACTCGATCATCTTCGTCAACTTCTACAACACCGAGCGCGTCGCAGGCCACAGCGTGTTCGACTCGCTTGTCCACGCCGGCCGCGCCCGCCTGCGCGCGATCGTCCTGACCACCGTCACCACGGTGTGCGGTCTGCTCCCGCTGATGCTCGAAACGTCCTTCCAGGCTCGCTTTCTCATCCCGATGGCGATCTCCCTGGCCGTGGGGTTGATGTCGGCGACGCTGGTGGTGCTGGTGGTCTTGCCGTGCGTCATGCTGGTGTTCTACGACATCAAGAGCGCCGCGCACCAGATGTGGCACGGCCGGCCGCTGCCCATGCCCACCGACACGCCGTCGGTCCCCGAGAGCGGCTGATGAATGCGTCCGTCGTTCACGCACAACATCGCGCAAGGCTTATCGTCGGGCGATGAAGGTGGAGGGTGTTGTGGCCGTGAGGGACTCGACCTCGTGGAGGAAGGCGTGAGCTTGATCGAGGGTTGGAAAGTCGCCTTCGACTCGGAGCCAGACGCCGCAGGGACCCAGGGCGCGAAGGGCGGCCAGTGCGTCGTCGGGCCCCTGGGCTATTAACTCGATGCATTTGCCGCGCAGCAGACAGCGGCGGTACACGTCGAGCCAGCGTAAGGCGGGGCCTTGGCCGGCGCCGTAAACCCATTGGACAGCGTCGAGCTGAGGCAGGTCCAGCAGCAGGTCGAGGTGGCGCAGGGCCTGCGGGCCGTCGAGGTGGAAGATGCTGCGTTGCAGTGGACGCATCTCGCGCAGAATAGCAGGGATGACCAGGTCACGGGCCATGTCGTCGCTGAGCATGCACCAGAAATCGCAACTGGGGACGTAGGCGGGTCCGTTATGGAGGAACGTCGTCCAGGTGGTGGCGGGCTGGCCGGCTTCGCGCAGGAGAGCCCAGAGGCGATCGTACCCGGTGACGAAGGCGTCGCAGGCGTGGTGCATCGCTCGACGGATGAGGTCGGGGTCGTCGATCAGGTCCATGCACAAGGCTTGGGGCTCGCGGAGCCCGCCGAGGATGTCGAGGTTGCCGTGCAGGTCGGATATGCCCACGAGGCAGTGGCCCCGGCCGCGCTGCAGCGCCAGGCGCGTCATCGTCTCGACGGTCCGCCAGTAGAGGTTGTCGAAGTTCGGCGCCGCGTCGATCATGGCTTGCCAGTCGGCGAGGTCGTGTATGGTGGGGACCGACCAGGAGGTGTGGGGTCCGAACTCGAGCTGGCAGCCGAAGGGCGTGGACATGAGCTCCGGCCCGACGTTGGGCATGTAGATGGGCAGGGCGTCGCCGGGGTAGTCGCGCTGGGCGAGGCGGGCAAGTGCAGCTTCAACGCTGAACTCGACATCGAGCGCACGCTGGCGGTGTGTCATGCCCTCGCCGCTGGGGCCACGGTATGGGCGGGCGGCCTTAACGGACAGGGTGACGGGCGGTCGATCGACGATTTGCCCGTGCCACCACGCCTCGAAGCGCTGCAGTGATCGTGCCAGTTCCGGCTTGAGGGTCAGGCCGTCGAGCATGTGGCGCATTATCACAACAGCGGACGAAGCTGTCTTCCTGTGCGAGGGCGGTCCGGTTCCCACATACTCAGGACGCGGCGACGCAGGCCGGGGCCATCAAGTCAGGCATGCCCAACGGCTTGAGGTTGAGGTCCTTGCCCCAGACGCGGCGGGCGGCATGAAGGTAGTGGAGGTAGTGGGCCAGCGGTACGTCAGGCGGCACGCGGTGGTCGGGCATCGGAATATAGCCGCCTTCCTCGACCAGCGGGGCAAGTCGGTTCACTTCGGCGTCGATGGCGTCGGGCCCCTGCGCCAGCGTGCGTTTGCCGAACCCGCCCATCATGAGCAGGTTGCGGCCGTACTCCCTGCGATACTTCCGGGGGTCGGCGCCCCATGTGCCCACCTCGATGGGGAACATGCAGTTGACTCCGGCCTCCAGCCACAGCGGGACCAACTCGTCGATCTTGCCATCGCAGTCCACCCAGATGATGTCGCATCCGTGGGAGCGCAGCAGGTCGGTCACGCGGCGGATCTGCGGCACGAGATATCGTCGAAAGTGCTCGGGCGACAGCAGCGGGCCGGCGCTGTAGCACATGTCCTCCCACATCGAGCAGCAGTCGAATCGAGCCCCCGCTTCGTACAGCCGCTGAATCACGGCCAATTTGCAGTCGGTCATGGTGACGACCATTTCCTCGAACAGGGCCGGGTCGTCATAGACGATGTAGGACACGCCCTCGACGCCCATCATGTCACGGATCCAGCCGTAGAAGCTGCCGCCGCCGACGCAGCGCGGGTGGGGGCAATCGGTGTCCTGCCAGACGCGGCGGGCGGCGTCGAGGTCCGTCGGGTAACGACCGGCGTTCGACGGATCGAACCGCCACTTGAAATGACGCTCCCACGATGCGCGATCCTTGAGCGTGTAGTCGAGGTACAGCGGGATCGATGCCTTCGACTTGCTGCGGCGAAGCGTCACGCCATGGTGGTCGATCACGATCTCCTCGTCGCCCAGGTCCTCGACGACGCGCCACTCGAACGCCGGCCACAGTCCGACATGACCGCTCGGGCCGCCACCGTAGCTCTCCGTGCCGAAGAACCGCTGCTGCGTCGCGGCGTCATAATCCCGCCCAACCCACTCGGGCAGGCCCTGACTTCGCCAGACGTCGATCGTCTCCGGCCAGAAGGAAAAGTCGCAGATCGGACAGCGGTCGCGCGGCTGATAGTGCATGGTGGCGAGAAAGCGATGGCGCTCATTCATGGCGGACTATTCTGTCCCATTTGTGCCGCCTTCGCCATGGCCGGCCCGATCGTCTCATGGACAAAACGATCATCACCGCCTCCCCACGGCCGGGGTGACGCATTACCATGGGGCGATGCCTGAGCCGATCGGCGACCTCCGCGGGCGGGTGCAGCGACACAATCGCCTGATGCTGGCGCAGACCATCGGCTGCGCGGCGGCGGCACCGCTGTTCTGGGCGCTGGCCTTCGCTCTCGTCTGGTGGTTCGTCACTGCGATGCTCGTCCGCGGCGTGGGTATCGACCGGGCGTTTCGCATCGGCTCGATCGTCGCAGGCGGCGCGGCACTGGCGCTGATCGTCGAGGCCATCCGCCTGATCGTGCGCGACCAGCGCGACAGCCCGGACGTGTCGGCGTCAAGTTGGGACCAGATCGTCAGCGCCGACGATTCGCTGGCGGCGCGCTCGTTGCTGGGTCACGCGGTCTTCGCCGGCGTGGTGGCGGAGACGCTGCTCTTTGGCCCCCGTGCCGTAGCGCGAGCGGTGCGGGCCTGGCGTCAGCGAGTCTCCGCCGGCGAGGCTCAAGTGCAGGCGATGGAGCGAGTCGTCGCGCAGCTCCAGGCTGCACGCGGCTGGGTCCCGGCCAGTCAGCTCGGATCGAATCTCCACGCCGTGCTGCTGCTGCGCACAATGGGCCTGGTGTGGATCAAGCCGCGCGACGAGCAGGTGATGGTGCGCATCGCGCCATCGTATTGTCCATGAGGTGGGAGATAGTGGCGAGATGACGCAACCAATCGGACTCATCGCGGGCGAAGGGGCGTTGCCGCTGATTACGGCGCAGGGGATACGCGCGGCGGGGCGGCGCGTGGTGTGCGTGGGGCTGCGCGATCAGTTCGATGCGCAGTTGCCGGGACTGTGCGACGAATTCGCGGCGGCAGGGATCATCCGCATGGGACAATGGCTGCGACTGCTGCGGCGGTGGGGGGCGACCGAGGCGGTCATGGTCGGCCGCGTGCGCAAGGCCCGCATGTACGAGCCCCTGCGTATCGTGCGGCAGATGCCCGACTGGCGTGCGGCGCGGCTCTGGTATCGTGTGCTGCGGCACGACAAGCGGAACCAGACGCTGCTGGCCGCCGTTGCCGACGAACTGCAGCGCGGAGGCGTGACGCTCATCGACACGACGCGATACATCCCCGACCACCTGGCCAGCCCCGGCATCCTGACACGGCGCCAGCCCACTGCAGCGCATCAGGCCGACATCGACTTCGCCCTGCCGATCCTTCGCGGTGTCATCGGGCTGGACGTGGGGCAGGCGATCGCGGTGAAGGATCGCGACGTGATCGCGGTGGAGGCGATCGAGGGGACCGATGCGATGATCGCGCGAGCCGGCGCGTTGTGCCGCCACGGCGGGTGGACGCTGGTGAAGGCGGCCGGACCGCAGAAAGACCGCCGATTCGATGTGCCAACGATCGGCATCGGGACGATCGCAGCGCTCAAGGCCGCGGGCGCGGCGTGCCTGGCGGTCGAGGCAGGTGCGGTGATCCTGATCGACAAGCCGGCGGTCCTCGATGCCGCCGACCGTTCGGGCATCGCGGTGGTGGGCGTCAGTCTGTAGTGGTTAACGCGGGACCGTCGAGTTGCGCATCCCACGTCGTCGCGTCGCCAATGGCCTGCTGATAGCCGGTCCACAGCTCGAACCAGTACGCCAAGAACTGGTAAGGACGATAGCGCTCGTAGCGAGCCTCGATGGCGACGTGCAGCGATTGCGGATTTGCCGGCCGGGGCGTGCCGGTCACTTTGCAGTAGTGGCGGTAGGTTTCGCTGTCGATCGCCAGGCGGTCGTAGCGGCCCAGCAGATGGCAGATGTTGGCGGCGGCGTATGGCCCGATGCCGTGGATGGCCAGCAGTCGCGCGGCCAGTTCGTCAGTACTCAGCGCCGGGTCCTCGAACATGGCCGGCGTCAATCGCCCGTCACGGAAATCGCGCGCCAGACGCACGATGCGCTGGGCGCGATAGCCGACCTTGCATGTGCGCTTGAGCAGGGCGGGCGTCGCGTTCGCCAGTTCCGTTGGCGTCGGGAACGCACCGCCGTGTCGCTCGCACAGCAGGCGGTTCATCGCCATCGTGTTTTTCCACGTGACGTTGCAGCCGGTGATCGTCTTCACCATGTCCTCGAAGAGCGTGGGCGAGCGGAAGAGCCGAGCGAAGCGCCGCCGCCGTGCGGGCGGGTGCATGGCGAACCAGGGTTTGAAGTCCTCTTCGAGCCTCAGCATGCGAGCGACCTGGTCGCGCACGAGCGTGCGATCCGTTGTAGTGAGCTTGCGGTCACAGGCGACGCGCAGCAAGTCGCCGCGGTGTGTGACGGCGACAGCGACAACACGATCGCCTTCACCGCGCAAAGGGCGACGCAGGGCTCCGTCGGCCTTGTCCCAGACGTTGGGTGCGAGTACGAAGTAGCCGTACGAACACACCGCCCGCGCCAGGTCAAACCCGCGCGGAGCCTTCATGGTAAGCGTGGCGGCCATGGCGGATCACGCCGCTCCCGCCAGGCGGCGGGTGGCCCGCTTGTCGATGGGCAATAGCAGGTTGGCGATGTTGTCGCACAGCCGGTCGCCGCGGCGGCGATAGCCGGTGTAGTGCTCGTCGATCTGGGCGGCAATGGCGGTCGTGTCAGCGTGCTGGCGCAGCCACTGATCGTTGGCGAGAATTCGCTGCAGTTGTCCCTGGTTCCACTCGAAGTGGTATTGAAAGGCGTAGGTGGTCAGGCCAACCTTGAAGGCCTGAGTCTTGCACACCTTCGACCCTGCCAGCGGCACGCCCTCGGGCGGGAGCTTGACGACCTCCTGCCCATGGACGTGGAATTGCATCGTGTCCCAGGCGATGCCCTGCAGGATCGGATCGACCGTGCCGGGGAACGCCAGCTTCACGTTGTGCCAGCCGATCTCCGGCGCCGCCATGGCCTTGACCTCACCGCCCAGCGCCGCGGCGACGAGCTGCGCCCCCAGGCACACGCCCACGATCGGCACCCCCCGCTCGTGCGCAGCCTTCAGTAGCGCCAGTTCCGCCACCATCCATGGATGCGCGGCGGCGTCTTCCACATTCATCGGCCCACCCATGCTCACCACGCCGTCCACGTCGTCCAGATCCGGCGGCACCGCCTGCCCCGCATGCAACTTGAGCACGCGCAGCCGATGGTTGTGCCGCAGCAGCGTTGCGCCCAGCTCCGCCGAAGTCTCATCAGGATGATGCTCAAGGATGACGATCGCCATGATCGCAGAGTATAGCGGCGTGTTGTTGAAAGAGGGGCGAGTGGGCCGATAAGTCGGGTATGCCCACGCACGCGACGCTGATACTGCACTCGGGCGGACTGCGCAGCCTGGTGGCGACGGCGCTGGCGGCAGCCGAGTCGGACAAACCTCGACTGGCCCTCTTGCACCTGCTGGAGCTCACGCCCAACGCCGCGACGCGTCTGGCGTATGTACGAAGGCAGGCCGAGCACTATCAGATCAGGCGAGTGGCCGAATTGGAGATGCCGCGGATCGCGCCGTTGCAGTCGGGCAAGACGGCGGTGCGCGAACCGGCCTCGCCCTCACCGCTGCAGCGGACGCAGGTGCTGGTGACGGGCCTGGCGCAGGCTGCGGAGTATGCCGCCGAACGACTGATCTGGCCGGCCCAGTGCGACGGCGATGTCCGCCACGCGGCTCATGCCACCGAGTTGGCGGTGCTGGCGTCGCATCTGGCCGAGTCCGAACTGGCGTTCACCGGCCGAAACGTGGCGACGGTCGATACGCCGCTGGCGGAGTTGACCGACCGGCAGATGATCGAATTGGGCGTGCAGCTCGACGTGCCATGGGCGCTGGCGTGGACATGTACCGTAGCCGTGGACGACTCCGCCGGCCCGTGCCGCGCTTGCGACGCCTGCCGTCGCCGCCACCACGCCTTCGAGGCCGCGGGGGTCGTCGATCCACTCATCGCCGCCGCAACGGTACGCTAACGGCATGTCTCGCCAATGGCCTGTTCTCGTGCTCGTCGCCGCGGCCGTTGCGGTGCGCGTGATCTGCTACGCGCAGCTCTCGCAGGGCCCGCTGCTGCAGTTGCACCGGTGGGACCAGAGCGACATGCACTTTTTCGACGCATGGGCGAAGGTGATCGCCTCGGGCGACGTGCTCACCAACCGGTCGCTGCACCCGATGCATGACTGGCACGTCGCGGTGGCGCAGGCGTACCTGGGGCCAGAGGCGTCGGCTCAGCAGATCGAGGCGGCTTGGGATGACTGGTATGGCGGCACTTCCGGGGGCGGAGGCAAGAGGTTTCACCAGGAGCCGCTGTATCCGTACCTGATCGCCTTGACGTATGCGACGTTGGGCGAGGACGTGCGCTGGGTGTTCCTGTGGCAGATGGCGATGGGCGTGGCGAGCACGGTGCTGGTGTACCGCATCGGGCGGCGGCACTTTGACGAGGCATTTCCGGGGGCCGGGCTCACTGCGGCGGTATTGACGGTGTTTGCCGGGCCGCTGATGTTCTACGAGCTGGTCCTGCTGCGTGGGCCTTTGATCACGTTCCTGGGCTTGGCGGCCGTGGACGCGGCGGGCGTGGCGTGGACGCGACGGACGTGGAAGTGGTGGGCACTGGCGGGCGCGATGTGCGGCCTGGCGATGCTGACCCACGGCGGGGCGCAGGCGCTGCTGCCGGTGGTGGCGGTGACGGCTTGGATGGGCGCAAAGGGCGCCAGGCCGCAGGCGTTGCTGGGGGTGCTGGGTGGTGCGGCGGTGGTGTTGTTGCCGGTGGCGGCGCGGAACGTGGCGCTGGGTGTGGGGCCGCTGCAGTTGTCCAGCGTGGGGGCGGTGACTTTCATAGCGACCAACGGGCCGGAGCAACATGCGGACATGAGCTTTTACGCCACGGCAACCATCCCGCAGGTGCTCGAAGCGTCGCGCCAGGCCGCACCGGGCGTCGTGGCGCGGACGATCGCGCTGCACGACGGCGTCGGGAGCTACCTCGGTCTCGTGGTGCGGAAAGCTGGCATGGCGTGGCGCTGGTTCGAGAAGCCCAACAACGTCAGTTTCGCCTATTTCGCCCGTCATGCGTGGGTGCTGCATCTGATGCCGGTGCGGTTTGCAGTGATCGCACCACTGGCGGTCGTGGGGCTGGTCATCGCGGCGGCACAGTTCTGGCGGCGGTGGGCGCAGTTGCTGCCGCTGCTGGCCCTGGCGACGGTGGGGGCACTGTCATCCGTGGTGGCGGCCCCTCATGCGCGGTATCGGGCGCCGCTGGTGGCGTGGCTGGCGCCGCTGGCGGGGCTGTGCGCGGTGTGGCTGGTGCAGTCGGTGCGCACGAACGCCAGACCTCGCGGTTGGGTCGCAGCCATGGCCGCAGTCGTCATGCTGTTCGTGCTGACGTTGCGACCGCTGCCGCCTGGTGTCACGCCAATCACCCACGCCGACTGGCTGTCGCCTTACGAGGCATACTGGCTCCCCCGGCAGGAGGCGGCAACCAGCGCGGCGGAGGCGGTGACGATCCTCGACGCGGCGTTCGCCCATCGCCCGCCGGTGGTGGATGCACTGTCGCGCGCGAATCCCGCCACGACCGCCGCCGACGCGGATCTTGCCCGCTTCTATGCCGCTGTTTATGCCCGATATGCTCAGGCGCTACGCGAAACAGGGCAGACGCAGCAGGCACTGGCCGCCGAGCGTCGCTCCATGGACCTGCTCGAAGCGGCGGCGACTTACGACGTGAATCACTGATCCTTGGATTCGGGTTTGGGCTCGGATTTGACTTCCACCTTCACCTCG
Source organism: uncultured Phycisphaeraceae bacterium (assembly GCA_964518335.1). Classification (GTDB taxonomy): domain Bacteria; phylum Planctomycetota; class Phycisphaerae; order Phycisphaerales; family Phycisphaeraceae; genus CAZFDT01. The sequence goes on along the minus strand of CAZFDT010000039.1, from coordinate 10,417 downwards.
GTCTGATCGAGCATCTTTTTCAGTTCGCCCTCGAGAATGCGTTCGCGGGCCGCCGAGCGGTCGTCCAACTCCTTGCGCATCTGCGCGATACGCTGCTCGAAACGCTGCAGTTCGCGCTGGCGAATCTTCTGTCGCACGTCGAACTGCGTGGCCACGCTCTGGCGAAGCTCGTCGCGGATCTGGCCTGCCTTGGGGTCCTTGGCCAGGCTCGCCGCACGGTACGACCGCACCAGTTCAAGCGACTTCTGCGACAGCCGGACATCCTCGATTTTCAGGTCATACAAGTCACGATCATTGCGGCGCAGCTCGACCATGTGGCGCAGGCGCGGGAAGCGACGGTTGATCATTTCCGCGACGCGCTCGGGACTGTCCTTGCGCCACTTGTCGATGTCCTTGGCCAGGCCCGGCTCCATCTCGCGGAGCACGTCGAGCATGGCCGCGACGTCGTCGGCGGCGGGTCGCCGCGGCGGGCCGTCCTTGGTCTTGTCCTGCGCCGCCACGGGCGAGGCCAGTGCCAACGCCATCGCCGCCATCAGCATGTAGCCAACTGTTTTCATGGGTCGTCGGTGGGGGGTCATGAGGGAGGTCAGAACAGCCAGGGCATGTCGGCGACGGGGCCATCGACGGGCCAGCGAGCGGCGTCGTCGCGGATGATGCGGTCGGCGTCCCAGGCGGTGGAGACTTGCAGGCTGCGAAGTTGCTCGTCGAGCTGACCGATCTCGCGGTCGAGCGAACTGTCGGTCGCGGCGAGGCTGGAGAGGCCGGCAAGCTGATGTTCGATGCGGGACAGGTCGCGGGCGTCGGCGGCGATGGAGGCGAGGGTGCCCCAGATGCCGAGCATGGCAGCCAGGAGGATGCCGGCGGCTATGCGGTACGCGGGCGTGCCGCCGAGGAAGCCGATCACCGGGTGGCGCTTGCGGTACAGCGCCGGGGCGGTGGTCTTGAGGATGCGCGGGACCAAGGTCGGGGAGGGCTCGTCGGCGAGCATGGCCGCATCCAGCAGCCGCGTTGTCCGCGTCGCCAGCATGGGCGTGGTGGCCGTGACAATGTCATCCACCAGCGACGCCCGCATCAGGGGCGTGGCCAAGACCCGGTCGAGCAGCTCGTCCAGGTGGGGGTCGTCGGGTTGGAAGCCTTGCGTGTCCATGGGAGTGGGGCCTATGAGTTGTAACGGCGGAATCGGGGCGTTTCTTGCGTAACTCCTGCCCGTCAAGCGGGTTTATTGAGTCTGGGGCGGTCCTGGTCTCCGTCTTGAGCGAGCATCTGGCGGAGTTTGCCCAACGCGCGGTGGCCGCGGGCGAGTACGGTCCCAAGAGGCTGGCCCAGGGTCTGGGCGATCTGGGCGAAGCTAAGCCCAGCCGTGTGACGAAGATATAAAATCTCCTGGTCGGCGGCACTCATGGTCTGGATCGCGTCACGCAGCAGTTCGACCTGCTCGGCAGTACTCGCTGCGTCGGTTGGGTCGGGCCAGTCCGGCTCGCGCCGCAGGGCAATCTGGCCTTGGGCCGCAGCCCACTCCGACGGGTCCTCGCGTCCGTCCTCGCCACCTCGCCCGGTCCCCGGCGTCATGTCCATCGGCCTGGCCTGACGCTTGCGCCGGCGCATCTCGTCCCGCAACTGATTCATGGCAATGCGGAACAGCCACGCCTCGAACTTGCCACGCTCCTCGTAGCCCTCCTCATCGCCGAGCTTGGTCACGACCTTGACGAACGTCGCCTGGGTGATCTCCTCGGCCAGGTCGCGATCGTTGCACTGACGCAACAACAGGCCGTACACCCGCCGGGTGTAAGCTTCGACCAGATCGCGCCAGGCGTCCGGGTCGCCTTGGGCGGCCATCGCCAGCGTCTGATCCAGTCCCGGTCCGTTGCCGGGGGCGGGGGTCGGGTCAGGCATACGGCTACTAGCGTAACCAACGCGGGGCCAAAGGTGATATTGCCCCCCGGCCGCCGGCCCGCCATACTGTGCCCGACATGGCCGTGACGCCCGACTTTGCCACCCGGATTGACGACGCAGCTTTCGCCGTCGATGTGCTGCACGCCGCAGCCCGGGCGTTTGCCGACCACCCCAGCCGCGAAGGCTCGACTGTCCATCTGCCCGAACAGGGCCGGTTGGTCATGACCGGCGATCTGCACGACCACGGCGACAACCTGTCGCGCATCGTCAAGTTCGCCGCGCTCGACGCTTCGCCCGACCACCACCTGGTGCTGCACGAGGTGATCCACCCCTCGGAGCGCGACGAGCGGGGGCCGGCCGATCAGCCGGACCTGTCGATTCGCACGCTGGTGCGCGTGGCGGCGCTGGCCGCGCGATATCCGCTGCAGTTACACGTACTGCTGTCCAACCACGAGCTGGCTCAGGCGCGTGGCGAGCCGATCCTCAAGGGCGGCACGAGCGTGAACAAGCTGTTCGACGCGGGGGTGGATGCGATCTACGGCAGCCGGGGCGAGGACGTGCGTGCGGCGATGCGTGAATACGTATCGAGCCTGTTGCTGGCAGTGAAGTGTCCCTACGGGATCATGTGTACGCACAGCCTGCCCTCTCCGCGGCGCGTCGAGGCGTTCGACCCGGCAGTGATCGAGCGTGTACCGACGGAGGCGGACCTGGGTCGAGACGGCTCGGCTTACGACCTGGTATGGGGCCGACGCCATACGCAGGCCGTCGCCGACGAACTGGGCATGGCGTGGGATGTGGACCTGTTTCTCATGGGACATCAGCCCGCGGAAATGGGCCACTACGTCGAGGGTGACACGATGATCGTGCTGGCATCGGATCACAGCCATGGCGTGGCCCTGCCGATCGACCTGACCCGTCCGTACCGCCTCTTCGACCTCGTCCAGACGATCAAGCCACTCAACGCGGTGATGTTATGACTGTCCTTCGGCCGATCTGATAGCATGACCGGCCAACATGCCTCGGAGGTAACCCCCGCCATGCGCGTCACTGTTCTTGCCCTTCTGTCGCTCGTTGTGTTCACCGGCTGTCAGACCACCAAGCTCGCGCTGGAGCCGACAGCCTACGACTACACCGCCTACGACGCCGACGGCAACATCGTCGTCACCGGCACACTGCGCATGAAGCAGACGGGCGACAGCGTCGATGGCGACTGGTCGTTCGCCCCCGCCGAGGGCGTGCGCTTCGCCGACGTGGGGCCGCAACTGGGCGATGGCAGGCTCGGTGGCAAGGCCGGCGACAAGGTCGTGGTTCTCAACCTCCAGCCGGGCACCATCGACAATCACGTCATCCTCCGCGGCCGCCTCCGCAACAGCCTCTTCTCCGGCTGGTGGCAGTACGTCGGCTTCGGCGGCGTCGTCAGCGAAGGCGCCTTCGCCGCCAAAGCCCAGTAGCCGCAAGGCGCCCCGCATACCCGCGCAGGCCTCGCATCACGCTTGCGCCTTCGCATCGGTCTCGATCATCGCCTGCACCGTCTGGGCGTTGACCGGCGCGATCACACCTCGCTCGGTCACGATCCCCGCGATCAAATCGTGCGGTGTCACATCAAACGCCGGGTTGTAAACCCCCACGCCGGACAACGATGATGGCGCCACCTCCTCGGTGCCGCGCTGCTCGATGGGGATGCGCGAGCCATCCGGCAGCGACAGGTCGAATGTGCTCGACGGTGCGGCGACGTAGAAGGGGACGCCATGATGCCGCGCGAGAATGGCCACGTTGTATGTGCCGATCTTGTTGGCGGTGTCGCCGTTGGCCGCGATGCGGTCGGCGCCGACGATCACCACATCGACGCGGCCTTCGCGCATGACCTGGGCCGCCATCCCATCGCAGATCAGCGTCACGTCGAGGCCTGCCATGTTTAACTCGTAAGCGGTGAGGCGCGCTCCCTGTAACAACGGCCTCGTCTCGTCGGCGAAAACGCGCAGCCGCAGCCCGCGCTCGTGCGCCACGTACATGCCCGCCGTCGCCGTGCCGATCCCGCCCGTCGCCAGCGCCCCGGCGTTGCAGTGCGTCAACACGCCAACACCGGCCTCGTTGGCACGCCTGCCCTTGAGGGCTTCCAGCATATCCGCCGCGTGAACGCCAATCGCCCGGCACATCGCCGCATCCTCCTCGTGAACGCGCCGCGCTTCGGCCAAAAGGGCCTCGGGCGTCGGCGGGCTGACGCGCTTCATCCGCTCGATGGCCCAGAACAGATTCACCGCCGTGGGCCGGCTGGTCGCCAGGTGCGACGCTGCCTGCGCTAACTCGCCCCGTTGCGCACCGAGCACGCACCCATACGCAGCCGCGATGCCGATCGCCGGCGCCCCGCGCACGCTCAGCCGCCGGATCGCCTCCCACACGCTTTGCACATCACGGCAATCCAGCACCACCGTCTGCCCCGGCAGCTTCGTCTGGTCGAGCAGCCGCAAGTGTCCAGTCGCCGCATCGCCCGCCCATTCGAGGGTTTTCAGAGACATGCAACAGATCATACTCAACGTCGCGTGATGGATTTGGTCGAACTGGTCGATATCTTCAACACTGGCGCAAATATGCAGTGGTGCTCATGGCGACGACGCAGAATCTTCTGATCAGTCTTGCTGGCGCTGCGATCTTGTGCAGTGCGGTGCTGTTTCTGCGTGGACGCATCGTGGTGGCAGTCGTCACGCTCATGGCCGGAGCCCTGGTCATAAACGTGTGGGCGGCCCGGCTTGATCCGTTTCTCAACGATTGGGACGAGCGCTACCATGCGCTGGTGGCCCGGAACATGGTCGACGCACCGTTGCGGCCTGCGCTCCGCGCGGATCCCGTCTTTGTGTATGACTACCGCGAGTGGTGGGACAACCATGTGTGGTTGCATAAACAGCCCTTGTTTCTCTGGCAGATCGCCGCAAGCTTCAGGGTGTTCGGGGTGCATGAATGGTCGTTGCGGCTTCCGATGGTGCTCATGACCGCGTTGCTGGTTCCCGTGCTGTTTCGCATGGGGACACTCCTGGCCAACGCCACGGTGGGCTACGTCGCGGCACTGCTTTTCGTGCTCAGCTACTACCGCCTGGAGCTCGTCACCGGCGCGGCGACGCTGGAGCACAACGATGTGACGTTCCTGTTCTACATCACATCGAGCTTGTGGTGCTGCTTGGAACATCTGCGCACGCCTCGCTGGTGGTGGGTGGCGCTGATTGGCGTTTTCAGCGGCGCCGCGGTTCTGACCAAGTGGCTGGTCGGGCTCCTGGTGTATGCCGGCTGGGGCCTGGTGTTGCTGTGGTCCTGTCGTGATCGTGCGAACTGGCGCCGCTTTCTCGCCCTGGCGGCCGCCGTGTCACTGACTGTCGCGGTTGCCCTGCCCTGGCAGATTTACACGTTCGCGGCATTCCCGCAGGAGAGTCGCTATGAGCATGGCTACAATCGACGCCATCTGTTTGAGCAGCTCGAAGGCCACGCAGGCGACTGGCACTATCACATTGACTATGTGCCGTATCTCTATGGCAACGCCGTGGGCTGGATCATCCCTTTCGCTCTCATCGCCATGGTCATGACGATCCATAGGCGCGAGCACCTTGGGTCGGTACTCACCTGGCTGCTGGCTGTCTATGTCTTCTTTTCCGTGGTCGCAACCAAGATGCCCAGCTATGTGTATGTGGTCTGCGGCATCATGTACCTGGCCATGGGATGCCTGGCGCACCAGGTGACCAGACTGCTCAAGAACGCCAGCCCTCGCTGCGCAGGCGCGGTGGTGATCGCTGCCGTTGTGGTGCTGGGACTGTTTCATGTCGAACTGCCCAAGCTCCTGGCCAATCATTCGGAAGGTGGGCACATCTATCACGATGCCAACTACCGCTCGCGCCACATTCACAATCGGCAGGTCTATCGGCGGCTGGCCACCGCGCTGTCGCCACAATACGTGGTGATGAATGTCAAGTCGCAGGAGTTCGTCGAGGCCATGTTCTATTCGGGTTTGCCTTGCTACGACAGATTGCCTACGCCGCAGGAGCACGCGATGCTTGCTCGGCGAGGCAGACCCCTGGCCGTGTTCGACGACGGCCACTTGCCTGACTATCTGCTGGAGGACGGGAAGGTGATCAAGCTGCGTGGTTCCGAGTACGCGTTGCGTTGAGTGTTGGGGTCCCACGAAATCGCTCAAGCAGCAGTTGTCATCATCATCGCCACCAGCGTGTTGAAGCTATTGAAGCCCGCATGCACCACGAAGCATGGCCAAAGCGATCCGGTGCGCTCGTACAGCCAGCCCAGGACGACGCCCAGCACGAACAAACCGGGCATGACGAACCACGGCACAAGCGATACGTGGACCGCCGCGAACGCCGCTGCCGCGCAGATCACCGCCGGCCAGCGATGGCGCCAGCCCAGAAACTCCAGCAGCGCCGTCTGCAGCAGTCCACGGAAGATGATCTCCTCCAGCACCGGCGCCAGCACCAGGGCGGACAGGATCAGCCCCATCAGCAGCAGCGGTGGCGGGCCCGTCGCCATGATTCGCAGCAGCGGATGGGCGATCCGCGGCGCCTCGCCGCCCATCGCCAACTGCAGCAGGATGCAGACCCCGTTGATGGCCATCACCAGCACCACCGCCACGACCAGCCCCAGCCCGCCCGCCATCGCGTCGCGCCCCGGCCGGCGCGACACAAGGCCGATCCGCTGCCAACCGTCGTCGGCGCGGCCCGCACGAACCAGCAGCCACAGCACAAACGGCATCTGCGTGATCGCCTGACTCAGCAGCAGATTCTGCAGCATCGGCCAGCCCGCCGCGGGCGCGGCCCCCTCTGGCCCCGTCGCCCGGTCTTGAAACGCCGCCATGACGCCGCCGACGAGCGCCAGCGCAGGCAGCACCATCGCCACCGCCAGATCGATCGCCTCCAAACCCACCCGCCGCAACGGCCCTGTCGCCAGCGCCTCGCGCTTGAGCAGCCCGGCCCACGCGATCGCGCCCAGCGTCGCCGGCGCCGTCAACAGCAGCGCGGCCGTCACCCAGGTCTCACTGTTCAACGCGCTCATCATCGCACACAGTATGGCGATTGCGTCAGACTGTGCAGGGGCGTCTTAATCGGCCAGTTCCACGCCGCTCGTGATGGAGGCCCCCGCTCGATGCGCCCGGAGGGCGTCGAGCGTGAATATCGCCAGCGCCACCCAGATCATCGTGAAGCTCACCAGTCGTTGCCGTCCCATGGCTTCACCGAGCATCAGGGCACAGAGGAGTTGCAGCGTGGGGGCCAGGTACTGCATGAAACCCATGGTGGACAAGCGCAGTCGGCGCACGGCGTTGGCGAACCAAAGCAGCGGCAGGGCGGTGACGGCGCCGGCGAGCATGAGCAGGCCGTAGGTGCCGCCGTCGAGCCGGTCGCCATCAAGCCTCGGCGCCGCGATAACGTACGCCAGTCCTAACGGCAACAGCAGCGCGGTTTCCATCAGCACGGCGATCATCGGGCCCACGCTCAGGTACTTGCGAGTCAGCGCGTACAGACCGAAGGACCACGCCAGCAGCAGCGCCACCCAGGGGAACGAGTCGCCCGCGGTCGCCATGATCGCCACGCCCGCCGCCGCCAGCCCGACCGCGGTCCACTGCAGCGGACGCATCCGCTCGCGCAGCACCACAAGGCCAAGCAGCACGCACACCAGGGGTGTGATGTAGTACCCCAGGCTCGCCTGCATCACCTGCCCGCTGCTCACCGCGTGGATGAACGTCAACCAGTTGACGGCGATGAGCACCGCCCCCAGGGCGAGCAGGCCCAGCGTCTGGCGTCGCCTGACCACCTCGGCGACCTCGCCCCATCGCCGTTGCGCGGCCACCATCACCGCCAGGAACGCCGTGGACCACACCACGCGGTGGGCCAGCACCGTCAGTGCCGGCACGTGTGCGACCAGCTTGAAATACAGGGGTATGAATCCCCACCACGCGTAGGCCGCCAGGCCGTAGATCAACCCCAGACGCTGCGCGCGAGCATCACCATCAGCGTTCATGTGGCGGCGATGATACGGTCAGATGGGTGCATGACACCTGACGCGGGGGAAAAACCGAAATCCGGAGCCCGAAATCCGAAACAAATCCCAGGCTCCAAATCCCAAAGGGCCAAAGAGGAAAACGCCCGTTCCTGCTTTGGACTTGGACCTTCGGGCCTGTTTCGGATTTCGGGCTTCGGGCTTCGGATTTCAGCGAAAACCCCAATGAGCCCGGCCCCCGAACGCTCGCGCGGGCGCTTTCCCGCACTCCGGCACGCCTCAACCAACTCAACTTGGTGCCGCACACATCAAGTTGCACGATCCGACCCTCAAGTTGCCGCGCTCGACCCCCTCCCGCAGCCTCCCAAGTGGGGTTCATGTCAACTTGATCATCACCACGTAGAGCAAGTTGCCGGTTTTGATGATCGAGTTGCCGCGCTCGACCCCCTTCCACGGCGTCCCAGGCGGGGTTCATGTCAACTTGCCCATCACTGCGTAGGGCAAGTTGCAGGTTCCGAGGGGCAAGATGACACCCAGAGCCATCTCAGCTCAACCCTGGCGTCTGCCGCGATCGGGCGAACCCTCACCTGCTTCGCTGCTGAAGCAGCGAAGCGGTCCTCGCCCTGGGAGGGAGAGGGGATCACTGCAGCGACGGATTCGTCCGGACGATCTTTCTCCTCCCCCTCCCAGGGGGAGGACAGGCCCAGCGGCACTTCCGGGGGGCCGCGCCAGGCCAGGTGAGGGTTCGCCCCCCGGATCACCGACGCCAGCCGCGACGCTCGGGTTGGCACGGCTCGAACACCCCGGCTCGACGCCCGTGTGTCGCCAAAGTATCCGCACTTCATCCGCACGACCCTAACAGCCGTTCTGGTTCGCCGTGGTACCCGCTCACATGTCAAAGAGCGCCCGGCCCCGGCGTCGCCGCCGGACCCGATCATGATACGAACATCATACCGCGCCGCCGCCGCCGATCAAGCCCTCCTCGACGCCGATCTGCACCCCCGGATCGCTGACATGGCAAAAGTTCCCGACAGTTCCGGCGTCGGCTATCCCACCTGTCAATATGAACGCCCGTCCCCCTGGAAAAGGCCCCCTGCGATTCGCCAGCCCAGATTTCCCTTGCGTCAGCCTCTCCCGCAAGTAGACTGCTATGCTGCACATGACCCGTATAATGGTTGTTAGGGGGCAACGTGACCGTTCAGTGGCGGCACATCCCGTTCTTGTTGCTCACAGCCTTACCGGCACTAGAGCGTGTTATGCACTTTCGCCCGGTTGAACCGATGAAAGGGGGATGGCAAGGAAGCCCTACCCCAGTGACGTGACGGACGACGAGTGGGCCTTCGTGGCCCCGTACCTGACGCTGATGCGTGAAGACGCGCCGCAGCGTGAGCACAGCCTGCGTGAGGTGTTCAACGGTCTGCGTTGGCTGGTGCGGACCGGTTCGCCGTGGCGGTATCTGCCCAACGACCTGCCGCCGTGGGAGATGGTGTACCAGCAGACGCGACGGTGGTTTGCCGCAGGCGTGTTCGCCAACATGGTGCATGACCTGAGGGCGCTGCTGCGTCTGGCCCAGGGCCGAGGTGAGCAGCCCACTGCAGCGGTGATCGACAGTCGCACGTTGCAGAGCACGCCCGAGAGCGGCCACCGCGGCGGATATGACGGGGCCAAACGCAAGAAAGGCTCGAAGATCCACGCGGCGGTGGACACGCTGGGGCATCTGCTGGCGCTACACTTGACCCCTGCCGACGAGCAGGATCGCGCCCAGATCGACGAGTTGGCCCGGGCCGTGCAGGAGGCCACCGGCGACCACGTGCAGATGGCGTTCGTCGATCAGGGCTACACCGGCGACACGCCCGCTGCAGATGCCCAGGCGCACGGGATCGACCTGCAGGTGGTGAAACTGCCCGAAGCCAAACGCGGGTTTGTGTTGCTGCCGCGGCGATGGGTCGTCGAACGCAGCTTCGCCTGGGCCACGCGCTTCCGGCGTCTCGCCAAGGACTACGAGCGATTGCCGACCTCTGTCGTGGGCCTGCACCTGGTCGCCTTCGTCAGCCTCATGCTCGCCCGTTACGCCGCCACCGCCTGCGGAAGTGCATAACACGCTCTAGCTGCAATCGAGCCGTTGACTCTCTACACGATGTCCACGATCCATGTCACCGATACAGAGCGGGCTATCGTTGCCTCGGTCTGCCTGGCGATCTTGATTTTCACTCTCCTACTTTGGCGACGTCACCGTCTTGCCCTTCCGGCTGTCCTCGTGGCGTACGGCGTATTCACCTGCTGGTATCTACTTCGTCTTCGTGGCACCATCGTTAGCGGGAACTTCACAAGTTGGCCGTGTCTGATCATGCCATTCTGCTGGGCGCTGTCCACGATCCCGGCGTTGTTCGCCGTGTTGGTCTGGGGCGAGTCGTACGTCGCCAAGAAGATGCCCCCTAACCACCTCTATGAAGTCGAGGATGTCAAGGGGTCAGGGGTGGATCGCAGGGTAAACGCATGTAGCCACCAATAAGAGGACACATTTGTCGTTTGCGCTCTT
>CAZFDT010000038.1:0-51211 GCA_964518335.1 uncultured Phycisphaeraceae bacterium | reverse complement strand
CTGGTCGTGCTGTACGCCCGCAGTTTTCAGGATGCGGGGGAGTTGCCCGAGGCCCGCCGCTGGTATCTCTATGCCCAGAGCAAGCTGGACCCGACCTCGGTGCTCAATGCGGATGTGCTGGTGGGCCTGGGTCAGCTCGATCTGTCGCAGACGGGCGACGTGCAGTCGGCCAAGCAGCACTTCAGCCGCGCCGAAAGCGAGTTCGCCCAGACCGACCCGACGCGGCCGGGCTTCCACACGCACCTGCTGGCGCTGATCGGGCTGGGTGACAGCGAAGCCAAGCTCGGGGGCGACCCGGAGGCCATCGAGTGCTTTTCCCGCACCGTGGAGTTGCTCATGCAGTCGCCGGAGGAGACCGTGGGGCTGCGGCAGGACCTGATCGACGTGGCGCGATCGCACTATGAGACGGCTTACGACCGGGGCGATTACGAGCTGGCGCTGGCGTACCTGACGGTGATCAATCCGCTGCCGGACACACCGGCCAATATCCTGGTGGAGTTTGCCGAGGTGCACGAGCGGATCGCGCAGCAGAAGCAGTCGCAGGCCGCGCTGGTCGTGACCGACGCCGGCGCGCCCACGCGTGAGGCCAGGCGGTTGCTGAACCAGGAAGCGGCGATGCACTTTGGCCGCAGCGCCGAGTACTACCGCAAGCACGCCCACGCCATCACCGTCAGCGACGATCAGCAGCACGGCGTGAGTCTGTGGAAATCCGCAGAGAATTACGATCAGGCGCAGCTGTGGAAAGATGCGATCGAGGTTTATGCCGAGTATCGCCAGGGCCGACCCAATGACCCGCGCGTGCTGGAGGCGACGTATCGGCTCGGCCGCGCGTACATGGCGGACGGTCAGTATCGTGCCGCCGCCGATCTGTTCCGCGATCTGGTGGAGAACCATCCGCGCGGGCCGGTGACGTACGACAGTCTCGTGCCGCTGGCCCAGTGCTACATGGCGATCAGCGAGACCGACGCGGCCAGGCGCGTGCTGCTGCAGGTGGTGACGCAGCACCCGGCGATCACGCCGCAAAGCCCGCAGTATCGGGAGGCGGTGATCGAGCTGGGCGAGTTGCACTACCGCCAGAAAGAGTACGCCGACGCGATCGCCCGGCTGGACGAGGCGGTGCAGCGTTACGGCGAATCGCCCCAGGCTGCGACACTGCGCTTCAAGCTCGCCGACGCCTACCGCCAGTCGGTGATCGAGATTCAGAAGGAGCTGCAGGAGCCGATGCCGCAGAGTAAGCGGCTGGCGCGTCAGGCCGAGCGTGCCCGACGACTGGAGCAGGCGGGAGTGTTGTTCAGCCAGGTGATCACGACGTTGGAGGCGGTGCCCGAGATCGAGTTGTCGCCGGCGGAGAAGCTGTGCCTGCGTAACAGCTACTTCTATCGTGCCGATTGTGCGTATGACCTGGGGAACTGGGAGCACGCGATCAATCTGTACGACATGGCGGCCAAGCGGTTTGACAGCCACCCGGCGTCGCTGGTGGCGTTGGTGCAGATCGTTAACGCCTACTGCGAGATGCAGAACTACCAGGCCGCCGCGGCCGCCAACCGGCGAGCCCGCGACCACCTGCGGCGCATCCCCGACGCGGCGTTCGACGACCCGAGCCTGCCCATGAGCCGCGAGCACTGGCGGCGATGGCTGGAATTCACCTCCGACATGGACCTGTTCAGCACCCAGGCCAGTGCAACGGCCCCCGCGCGCGACTGAGGCCGACCCGCTTTAGCGGGTCTGCCGCCGAGGGGACGCGCAGACTTTTCAAGCAATTTCTGCGCTTGCCCGATAACAGCCCAGTGTGATGACGAGCCGGAGGCTCGACCGCGAAAGGTCACGGATGACCGCCACTGACACGTACGACATCCCCGGCCTGATCGCCATGCTCCGCCGCCAACGCGAGCTTTACACGGCATTACGCGAGCTGAGCGAGCGGCAGGCGCCCCTGGTCGAGCAGGGTGCCGCCGAGGCCCTGTTGGAGGTCCTCGGCCGACGTCAGCACCTCATCGACGAACTGACTCAGATCAACGTTCAGCTTGCACCCTATCGTGACGACTGGCCCCGCGTCTGGCGTCAGGTGCCCGAGAACGCACGAGCCGAAGTCAACGACCTGCTCAAGACGGTCAGCGATCTGCTGGCGGGGATACTTGAGCAGGACGAGATCGACCGCACTCGCCTGCAATCGTCGCAGGACCGCGTGCAGGCCGAGCTCAAGAAGATCAACGGCGGGACGATGGCGGTTCGCGCCTACGGTGGTCGGCCGGCGATCGGCGCGACCGCCACCGCCTCACCTCGTTTCACCGATCGTCAGGCCTGAAGGATGTAGTGCATGGCCACTCTGACACTGACCAAGCCCGACTCGCGAATGGACGATCTCGCCGAGATCATGCGTGCTTACAACCAGGTGACGGCAGACCTGCAGCGCTCGCACGAGTCGCTACACGCCGAGGTCGCCCGGCTGCAGCAGGAACTGGCCAGCAGCAACGCTGCACTGCAGCGCAGCAAGCGGCTGGCGGCGCTGGGCGAGATGGCCGCGGGAATCGCACACGAAATTCGCAACCCCCTGGCGGCGATCCATCTCTATGCTCGCATGCTCGTCGAGGACCTGCCCTCGGGCAGCGAGACCGGACAGACAGCCGGCAAGATCGCCGATGCGGTGCGCGGGCTCAACGCCATCGTCTCGGATGTGCTGGCGTTTGCGAGGGAGCTGCGGCCCAGGCCGATGCCGCTGCGCGTGATCGAGGTGTTCCGCCGCGCGGTCGATGCGCATCGTCCGGCACTGGACGCGGCGAAGGTTTCGGTGCGATACGCGATGGAGCCGGAGGATCTGCTGCTTGTGGCCGACAGCGATCTGCTGCACCAGGCCCTGCTGAACCTGCTGCGCAACTCGGTCGAGGCGGGGGCCACCGCGGTCGCGCTGTCGGCCTGCGTCGAGGACGGGATGATCATGCTGGGCGTCCGCGACAACGGGCCGGGCATCGCCGACGAGGCGATCGACCGCATTTTCAACCCGTTTTTCACGACTCGTGACACCGGCACAGGGCTGGGACTGGCGATTGTCCACCGCATCATCGACGCCCACGGCGGTGTCATCCGCGTGTCCAACACGGCGGATGGCGGCGCGTCGTTCGAGTTGCTGTTGCCCGCCGATTATCACTCGCCCACAAGCCACGCCTGCGTCGTCGCGCTCGCCAACTGCAACAAAGAGGCCGCATGAGCACCAAGATCCTCGTCGTCGATGACAAGCAGATGATGCGCGACAGCGTCGGCGCCACGCTGCAGCGCGCCGGTTATCAGGTGGTCACGACCGCCGAGGGCTCGGCCGCGCTGAACCTGTTGGGCAAGCATCGGCCCGCCGCGGTCATCACCGACCTGAAGATGCCGGAGATGGACGGGCTGGAGCTGTTGTCTCGCTTGCGCCAGGCCGATGACTCGCTACCGGTCATTCTCATGACCGCGTACGGTTCGATCGAGGAAGCCGTGCAGGCGATGAAGGACGGCGCGTTCGACTTCATCCAGAAGCCCTTCGAGGGCGAACAGCTTGTGATGACGGTGCGCCGCGCCGTCGAGCATCGGCGGCTGCTGCAGGAGAACGCGGCCTTACGCACCAGCGCGCGGATGTACGAGACGGGCCCTGTGCTTGTCGGCCGATCGACCGCCATGCGCCAGGTCGCCCATCAGATCCAGCAGATCGCCAATTCGCACGGCACGGTGCTCATCAGCGGCGAATCGGGCACAGGCAAGGAAGTCGTCGCCCGCATGATCCACGCCCACAGCCCGCGCCGCGACCGCATCCTGCTGAGCCTCAACTGCGCGGCGCTCTCGAGCAATCTGTTGGAGAGCGAACTCTTCGGTCACGAGAAAGGCGCGTTCACCGGCGCCGACCAACTGCGTAAAGGCCGATTCGAGCTGGCCGACGGCGGTACGCTGTTCCTCGACGAGATCAGCGAAATATCGCCCGAGTTGCAGGCCAAACTGCTCCGTGTGCTGCAGGAGCAGGCGTTTGAGCGCGTCGGATCGAGCCTGACCATGCAGGTGGATGTGCGCGTGATCGCCACGACTAATCGGGACCTGACGCAGGCGGTGGCCAAGGGGACGTTCCGCCAGGATCTGTACTACCGGCTGAACGTGCTGCCGATCCAGTTGCCGCCGTTGCGGCAGCGAGTTGATGACGTGCCGCTGCTGGCCGAGCACTTTCTGCAGCAGGTGGCGCTGCGCGAGGGTCGGCCCGCCAAGCGGTTTGACGACGAGGCCATGGACGTCATGCGACAGTACGCCTGGCCGGGCAATGTGCGCGAGCTGCAGAATATCTGCGAGCGGGCCAGCGTGCTGTCCAAGCACAGCGTCATCGAGGCGGGGCTGATTCAGCCGTGGCTCATGAGCGCCGAGCCCGGTCCGGGTCCGGCGACCGGGGCCGATACCGGCTGGACGCCGGTCGAGCCGCCCACGATCGAGGTCAAGCCGCTGGAGGACATCGAGCGCGAGCAGATCGTGCGCGCCCTGGGCCGCTTCGGCGGCAACCGCATGCGCACCGCCCACGCCCTGGGCATCGGCGTCCGCACGCTCGGGCTCAAACTCAAGAAGTGGAAGGAGATGAACCTCGTCGCGCAAACCCTGTGACTTGACGCGCAAATAGTGCGCCGCAAGTCGTCGCGGCAACGCCATTGTGGTCGTGATCGCACCCTACGCACGCACAGGCACACCACTTGCTCCCGGTATGAGGTGAAGGAACGCTACGCATGATCGCGGGACTGTTCGATCAAGGGGCCTTACCAACGCTGGAGCGCGTGGTTCAGTTCACCCACGCGCGGCAGGCGCTGTTGGCGCACAACGTCGCCAACCTCTCCACGCCGCATTTTCGGCCCGCGGATGTCGATCCCCGAGCCTTCCAGGACTCGCTCCGCAAGGCGGTCGAACGCCGTGGCAGCCGGCCCAGCCCACTGCGCGGGCCGCTCGAATTGAGTGACACGCGCCAGATACGCTTCGGCAAGGAATCGATCACCCTGCAGCCACAACCCCGCAACGACAACATCCTTTTCCACGATCGCAACAACCGCGACGTGGAGCGCGTCATGCAGGACCTGGCGGAAAACACCATGACCCATCGCCTGGCCATCGACCTGCTCCGCAACCAGTTCGAGATGCTGCGCACGGCGATCCGTGAGCGCGTGTGATCCAACGGGAATGACTGATGTATGGTTCGCTCAACATCTCGACCTCGGCCCTCGTCGCCCAGCGGACACGGTTGGAAGCCATCAGCGCCAACATGGCCATGCGCGACGCCGTGGTCGATCCGAGCAAGGACCCCGACGACTTTCGCCGGCGGGTGACCATCTTCACGCCGGGCGACCCGTCCTCGGGCAGCGACCAGGGCGTTCACATCAGTGAGATCGCTCTGGACCGCAGTCCGTTCCGCAAGGTTCACGACCCCGGCCATCCCTTCGCCGACGCGCAGGGATATATCCAGTTACCCAACATTGATTCGGCGATGGAGATGGTCAATGCGCTGGAGGCCAGCCGCGCGTATGAAGCCAACATCACGGCCGCCGAGGCGACCAAGTCGATGCTGCAGGCTTCGCTGCGACTGCTGGCGTAGCCGTTCGAGATGAACTATGGCTGATCCACTGGGACTCATCAATAGTGCAACGCCCGTCGCGCCGACCGCGCCGCGGCCACCGGGCGCTGCGCGCGTGGGTGAAGCGCAGGGGCCGTCCTTCAAGGACGTGCTGATGGAGAACATCCAGCAGGTCAACCGCCTGCAGCAGGACGCGGAGCAGGCGGTTGTGGACCTCAAGACCGGGCGGCGCACCGATGCCGACCAGGTTCTCATCGCCAAGCAGAAGGCTGACCTGGCGTTTCAGACGCTGCTGCAGGTGCGCAACAAGCTTGTGGCTGCTTACGAGGAGTTGAAGCAGATGCGTGTTTAGGCAGCAGGGCGTAGGCAGCGGGAGTAGGGAAAAGGCAACGTTCTGCTGATCCCTGCTGCCGACTGCCGACTGCCTGCATTCAGGGCACGGAGGCCCGCTGACGATGCAGTTTTTACGCAACTCGTGGACGCAGGTGAAGGTCTATCTGGAAGGGATGAGTCCCAGCCAGAAGTGGCTGATCCTTGCGCTGCTGGTCGTGCTGCTTCTGACCGGATTCATTGTCGCACAATATGCCGGCTCGCCCCAGATGATGCCGATCACGGGGTTCGCAGGTGATCGCCCGGCGGAGGCGGTGAACCGGCTGAAGGCGGCGGGCATCCCCGTCAAGCTCGAAGGCAACCAGGTTCTCGTCGCGCAGGATCGCCACGTGGACGCCCTCGTGGTCCTGCAGCAAACCCAGTTGATGGGTCACGACACCGCCGCAGCGTTCGACCAGATGCTCGGCAGCAGCAACATGTGGCAGGACTCGGCGCTGCGGAAGATGAGCGCCCTGGTCGCCAAGCAAAAGGTGCTGTCGTCGATCGTGGGCAAGATGCGAGGCGTCAAGTCGGCCGACGTGGTCATTTCGATGCCCGAGGACCAGGGTTTCGGCCGCACGTTCGTCAGGCCAAGTGCGGCGGTCAGCGTGGTCATGCACGGCAGTGGGCGCGTGGACAAGAACCTCGTGCACGCGGTCGCCGGCATGGTCAGCGGCGCCGTCGCCGAGATGCAGCCGCAGGATGTGGTCGTTATCGACGCCGGCATCAACCGTCAATTCACCGTCAAGAGCGAAGACCAGTTCGGCGGCGATGAGGCCATCGAGCAGATCCAACGCGCCGAGCAGTACCACCGCGAGAAGATCGAGAACATGCTCCGCTACATCCCCGGGGTGATCGTGGCGGTGAACGTGCAGATCGACAACGTCCACAAGCATACGTCGGAGTCGGTGCAGTATTCAGAGTCCGAGCCGCTGCGGCGCGAGCGCGACGAGGAGCGGATTCGCAAGGACAGGCGCGTGTCGGAGGAGCCGGGGGCCAGGCCCAACACGGGTCTGGATGCCGGTGTCAGCGCCAACACCGGCAGCGAGGAAACGGAGACGATCGCCGAGCGCGAATACGCCGACAAGTTGGTGACGGGCAAAGAGCAGAAGGTGATGGTGGGCCGCCAGACGCGGCAGATCAACGTGTCGATCAATGTGCCGCGGACGTTTTTCGTGGCGTTGTGGCGTCAGACGCAGCCTGCGGATAAGGCCGACGCCGCGCCGACCGATGCCGATCTGGAGCCGATCCGCGACGCGCACCTGGCGCAGATCGTGACGCAGGTCGAGCCGTTGATCACCGCGGGGGAGAACGGCGTGGTGCGGGCCGCCATGATCTATGACGCATCGATGCTCGGCGTCGCGGCGGCGCAGGACACGGCGGCGGCGGGCGTCGGCGCGCTGCTGACCACATCGCCATGGACCAAGCCTGCGTTTGTCGGGCTGCTGGCGATGGCGGCGCTTGGGTTCATGCTTTACACCGTGCGCAAGGCGACGCGGCGCGAGCCGTTGCCAAGCATCGAGGAGCTGGCGGGCGTGCCGCCGGAACTGCCTGCGGAAGACGAGTTGATCGGCGAAGCGGGCGAGATCAACGCCACGCTGGCCGGCGTCGAACTCGATCCCGAGGAACTTCGCTTCCGCGAGATGGCCGGCCAGATCAGCGAGATGATCAAGGCCAACCCGCAGGAAGCGGGCAATCTCATCGGGCGCTGGGTTCATCACGAGGAATAACCGCATTGCGGCTTAGCAGCCATCGACCATGCCCGCCACCGCCACCAGCCCCGACACCAGTGAAGAGATCAGCGGCGTCCGCAAAGCCGCGATCCTCCTGCTGTCGCTCGACCAGGAGGCGTCGTCGATCATTCTCAAGCAGATGCCGCCCAAGGCCATCGAGGAGGTGACGCGCGAAATGGCGGCGATGCGCAACATCGCCTCGCGTCAGCGCGACACGGTGGTCAAGGAGTTCTACGAGCTGGCGCTGGCCCAGTCGTGGAGCCGCGAGGGCGGCCTGGAGCAGGCGAAGCTGCTGCTGCAGTCGGCGCTGGACCCGAAGGAGGCCGACCGCATTCTCCAGCAGATTCGCCAGCAGGTGCGCAAGACGCCCTTCGCTTTCCTGCAAAAGGCAGAGAGTCAGAACCTGCTCACCTTCATCCAGGACGAGCACCCGCAGACCATCGCGCTAATCGTGTCGCACCTGCCGTTTCACAAGGCCAGCGAAATCCTCGGCGGCCTGCCGGGCCCCAAGCAGATCGAGGTCGTCAAGCGCGTCGCCAACATGGAGCAGACTAACCCCGAGGTCATCAGCGAGGTCGAGCGCGGCCTCGAAGCCCGGCTGTCGTCCATGCTCACGCAGAGCTTCGAGAAAATCGGCGGCGTCAACACCGTCGCCGAAATGCTCAACCTCGTCGATCGCACGACCGAAAAGGGCATCATGGAGGGCCTCGAAGCCGAGGACCCCGATCTCGTCGAGCAGATTCGCCGCCTGATGTTCGTCTTCGAGGACATCAACCTTGTCAACGACAAGGGCATCCAGGCGGTGCTCAAGGAAGTGGACAACGACGAACTGGCCCTGGCGCTGAAGACGGCGTCGCCCGAGCTCAAGGAGAAGATCTTCAAGAACATGTCCGAGCGCGCCTCGCAGCTCATTCAGGAGGACATGCAGTACATGGGCCCGGTGCGCGTGTCGGACGTCGAGGGCGCCCAGCAGCGGATCGTCGACATCGTGCGCCGCCTCGAGGACGCCGGCGAGATCATCATCACCGGCCGGGGCGGCGATAAGGAAATGGTGGTCTGATGCCCGTTGTCAAGAACCAACAAGCCGCACCGATGATCAAGGAAGCGATCGTGCTGGATCTGGGCGACATTGGTCGTCAGGCGGCGCGGATGCGTGTGGCTGCCGAAGCGAAGGCGACGGAGATTGTGGAAGCGTCGCAGCGACAGGCGCAGCAACTGATCAGCGAGGCGTCGGATCGTGGGTATCGGGAAGGGTATGCCCGGGGCATGACCGAGGGCGTCGAGGCCGGCCGCGCCAAGGGCTATGCCGAGGCGCTGGCTGCCGGCGCCGAGCGGCTGACGAAGCTGCAGCAGGCGTGGAGCGAAGTGGCGTCACAGTGGGAGTCGCAGCGCAAGGACATGGCCCGCGAGGCGAACCAGGCCGTGTTGCACCTGGCCCTGGCGCTGGCCGAGCGGGTTGTTCATCGCGTGCTGGAAGTCGATCGCAGTGTGATCGTCGAGCAGGTCGCCAATGCTTTGTCGCACGTGCTGAGGCCGATGGATCCGATGGTAAAGATCAACCCCGCCGACCGCGCATTACTCGATGAGGCCATGCCGCAGCTTTTGCGTGAGTTCAACCAATTCGAGCACGTGCACCTGGTTGAAGACGAATCGGTGGCGCCAGGCGGGTGCGTGGTCGCCACCGGCCAGGGGCTGATCGACGCCCAGATCGAGACTCAGCTTGAGCGAATTGTCGAGATGATGCTCCCCGGCGCTGCCAGGCCGCCAGCCGTTGAAGCGGAGGCGGTGCCGGATGGAATGGAACTCATGGACGAGGAAGAGGACTCATCGTCTTGAGCGTGTTGACCGAACAGATCGAGTTGCTGGAGCACGTGTCTCCGCTGGAGTTTCGCGGGGCGGTGGCGGAGGTGCGCGGGCTGGCGCTGCGCGTGGCCGATCTGCCTGTGCCGATCGGTGCGATGGTGCGAATCCTCTCGCCTCGTGGCGTGCCCGGCAATGACACGGAGCTTCGTGGCGAAGTGGTCGCGTTTCAGGGCGATCACACGGTCGTCATGCCGTTCGGTTCGCTCCATGGCGTGCGACGCGGCGATTGGGTGGTGGCCGACCAGTTTTCACAGCTCGTGCGAGTCGGTGACACGATGCTCGGTCGCGTGCTCAACGCCATGGGCCAACCGATTGACAACGGCCCGCCGCTGATCGACACGGTGGTGCGTCCGCTGCATCCCAAGCCGATCGATCCGCTGGATCGGGCGCTGATCGATGAACCATTGGCGACGGGTGTGCGGGCCATTGACGCGCTGATCAGTCTTGGTCGAGGTCAACGTGTGGGCCTGTTTTCCGGGCCCGGCGTGGGCAAGTCGACGCTCATGGCCATGCTCGCTCGCCACACTGCTGCGGATGTGACGGTGTTGGCCCTCGTGGGTGAGCGCGGCCGCGAGGTGCGTGACTTCCTCGACAACCAGCTCGGTCCCGAAGGCCTGGCCCGCAGCATCGTCATCTGTGCCACCAGCGACGAGCCGGCCCTGCTGCGACTGCGCGCCGCTGCAGTGGCCACCACCATTGCCGAGCACTTCCGCGATCAGGGCCTGGACGTGCTGCTGATGATGGATTCGATTACGCGCTGGTGCCACGCCCAACGCGAGGTTGGTTTGGCGGCGGGCGAGCCGCCGGCGACGCGCGGCTATCCGCCCAGCGTCTTCTCGCTCCTGCCCACGCTGCTCGAACGTGCCGGCCGCACCACGCGAGGCTCCATCACCGGCATTTACTCCGTCCTTGTCGAGAGCGACGACATGACCGGTCCCGTCGCCGACGCCGTCAAAGGCATTCTCGACGGCCACGTCACGCTCGATCGCGGCTTGGCGCAGCGCGGCCACTACCCCGCCATCGACGTGCTCGCGTCCGTCAGCCGTGTCATCGACGATGTGACCCCCGCCGACCAGCAGGCGGCCCGCAAGCTCGTCGTGCGACTGCTCGCCGCGTACAGGCAGGTCGAGGACCTTCTGAATATTGGGGCTTACGCCTTTGGCAGCAACGGCGACTTCGACCTGGCGATCCAGTGCAAGAGCGACATCGATCAGTTGCTGCAGCAGGGGCGACACGAAGTGAAAGGCGCCGCCGACTTCAACAGGACGCGGCAACTGCTCCTGACGCTGCAGCGCAAGATCGAGGACGTGCGCAAGATTCTGACCAAATCGCCGCGCGGCGTGCCACAGGGCCCTGGGGGCAAGCGATAGGGAGCCTGCTGTGACCTCGCCGGGCATTTCCCACGGCCTGGCAACGGAGCTTGAGCCATCAGTACGTTCAAATTCAATCTCGAACCCGTGCTCGAACACCGCCGCGTCATCGAGGATGAGCGTCAGCGCGAGCTGGCTAAGCTGCTGCGGCAGAAGATGATCTTGATGGACCAGCTTCGCCAGATGCAGGAAACGATCCGCTCGTCCAAGCACGATCTGGCGGGCAGTCTGGTGGGGCAGGTCGATCTGACGCGCGTGGCGGATTTTGCCCGTTACAGCGGCCAGACGACGATTCGAGCCCAGCAGATTGTGCAGCGGCTGGCGGGACTGGAGCAGCACATTCTCATGGCGCGTGAGCGGCTGTTGGCGGCATCGCGCGACCGCAAGGCATTGGAATTGCTCCATGACAAGCGGCACCGCGAATGGCTGGAGCACGAGAACCGCCTTGAAGCCGCCGAACTGGACGATCTGGCGACCCAACGGCATCTGCGTGCGACTGCCCTGGAGAACGCCGCCTGATGCTTCGCTCGACCCTGACGGCAACAGTTGCGCTGCTCGTGCTGAACCTGCTGGCGGTTCTTGCGCTGGGGGGATGGTTGCACGCCACTGGACGACTCAACGGGGAGCGGGTCAACCAGGCGGTGGAACTGTTCAAGCCGACCATCGCCCAGGAGCAGAAGCTCGCCGAGGAGGCCGCCGCGCGTCAGGCTGAGGCGGAAGCGATGCAGAAGCAGCTTGCCCGTCTCGAAGCCGTCGCCGACGGTCCGATGACCACCGACGATCGCCTGGCCCGCCAGCAGGAGCGGGACGAGTTGGCCGAGGCGCGCGTGCAGCGGCTGCAACGCGACATCGCCGATCTGCAGCGGCAGCTTGAGATCGCCCAGAGCCAGATCACCAAGGATCGCGCTCGCCTGCTGCAGGAGCGTGCCGCGTTCGAGCAGGCTCGCCAGCGGGAGGAGCAGATGCTCAAGGACGCCAACTTCCAGCAGGCGGTCCGCACGTTTGAGCAGCTCAAGCCACGGCAGGTCAAGCAGATGTTCCAGGCGCTGATGGGCGAGGGCAAGACCGAGCAGGTGGTGGACTACCTTGCAGCCATGCAGCTTCGCAAGTCCGCGGCGGTGCTCAAGGAGTTCAAGGACGATGCCGAGGTCGTCCAGGCGACGAACCTGATCGAGGAACTGCGCAAGCGTGGCGTGGACGTGCTGGGTACGCAGTCCGCGGCGGCAAAGGGAGAATCTCGCCTGTGATTGCGAACCTGATGTTCCTGAATGCCAATCCTTTGCCCAAGCCATCACCTCGAGCGGCCGTGGATGTGAAACCGGCGTTGCAGCCCCCGCGATTCACCGACGTGCTGCAACAAGCCGACAAACCCACGCCATTGGCGAAAGTCGGACCTCCGGCGAGAACGCCTGCCGAGTCGAAAGACAAGACTGACGAAGCTTCGTCTAAGCGGGACAAAGATCAGAAACCACCCGCGGAAGTCAAAGCGTCAAGTGAGCCGGTGACATCGGAGTCGTCGCGGGAGGAGGTCCCGGCCGAACCTGCCGTGAGCGCAGACAGCGAGAATGCTCAGCTGCAGTTGACGGACGTGGCGGAGGCGGCGCCCGTTCCTGTCGTGGTTGAGGCATCGGCGGAGGGTGATCCGCAGGACGTGCCGATGGTTGAAACGGAAGTGAAGCCAGTGGATCCGCTGGTTCCCGCGGTCAAAGCGTCAACTGCGGTTGCGCCGATGCCTGCGGCCAGCAAACCCGTGGAGGCGAAATCGCAGTCTCGACCGGTGCAGGCGCCGATGCCGGTTCAGGATGAAGCCGCCGCGCCGCCGGTGGCGCCGGCGCCGCAGGCCGACGACGGCGGTGATGCGACGCTACAGGCCCAGACGCGGCAGACGCAGGACGATGCCGCGGAGCCTGCCACCACGTCATCACGGGCGGTCGCGCCGGTAAAGCTCGATGCGCCAGCATCCACGTCGCCGCCGGTGAGCGGCGGGGCGCCGGCCCACCCGGTATCGCCTGTGACCGCGTCGGCGTCGCCCGCGCCCGCGCAGGAACTGCCGCCGCCGCGCCTCGAATCGCCGCAGGATCAGGCCATCTTTGCGCGGGTGGTGCGCGGCATGCAGGGGGCGATCAATCAACAGGGTGGTTCGGTGACATTGCGTCTGACCCCGCCGGAACTGGGCACGGTCCGCATTGAACTGGCCATCATGCAGGGCACGGTGACAGCGCGATTTCACACCGAGACCGAATCGGTACGGCACTTGCTAACAGAACAGATGGCCCAGCTTCGCGCGGGGTTGGAGCGGCAGGGTCTGCACGTGGAGCGCCTGGCGGTTCAGACGCAGCAGGCGATGCCGACGTACGACTCGCAGCAGTCATCTTCGGGAGGTGACGGGCGCAGCCGGGGAGAGTATGCGGCCCAGCACGAGCAGCGGCGCGAGCCGCAGGACCGACAACGACGTCAGCAGTTTGAAAAGGAACTGCTCAACGCCGTCGCTTGATTGAACGCAAGGAGCCACGAATGTCCGCAGGGTCGATCAGCAGCGTGCTCAACAGCACTGCCAGCACCGGCAAGAGCACGGGTGACGGCTTTGCCGCGATGAGCAGCGACGAGTTCATCAAAGTGCTCATCAGCGAGCTGTCGAACCAGGACCCACTCAAGCCCACCGACTCGACCGCGCTGATGGAGCAGCTCAGCAGCCTGCGCAACATCGAAAGCCAGTTGACGCTGCAGAAGTCGCTCACCTCACTGGTGTCCCAGAACGCGATCTCGTCTGCGAGCGGGTTGCTGGGCAAGCTGGTGGCGGGGCTCAACAGCGACAACAGGACGGTGTCGGGCCTGGTGGTGGGGATCCGGGTGCAGGACGGCAAGCCCATCCTGGAGCTGGACACGGGCTATGCCTTGGCGGCGGATCGTGTGACGGAGATCGTCGATCCGGAGTAGCGCATGGGACGGGAAGCCGATCTGCTGCGGATGCTTGAGCCGGTGGTGCGGCCCGGAGGGTTGCCCAACACCACCCGGCGCGTAGCGCAGCCGATCGAGGGGCAGGATTTCGAGTCGCTGTTGGCGGAGGCCGCGGCGGAACAGAAGGCGGAGCCACAGACAACTGCAGCCAGTGAGCGGACGGCGGTCAAGGGCCCCGACCCGCTTCAGGGACTGACCGGCGTGGATCGGATCGAGAACGCGGCGCTTCGTCGGATCATCGGCGGCGCCACATCGGCCTCCTGATCCAGCGCTGCACTGACGGAGTTTTTGCCATGGGATTGACCACGTCGATGTTCACCGGCCTCTCGGGCCTGACCACCAACTCCAACCTCATCGCGGTGTCGGGCAACAACATCGCCAATGTGAACACCACCGGCTTCAAGACCAGCCGATACAACTTCGAGACCCAGATCGTCCAGACACTCAAGGGCGGCAGCGGCCCCGGCGACCAACTCGGCGGAACCAACCCCCTGCAGATCGGCCTGGGCGTCCGCGACGGCAGCATCACCCGCAACTTCGGCAACGGCTCCATCCAGCCCACCGGCGTCAGCTCTCACCTGGCCATCGAGGGCAATGGATTCTTCGTCGTCGATGTCAATGGCAACCAGCAATACACCCGCGCTGGCAACTTCGGACTCGACCGCGACTTCTACCTCACCGAGTCCGGCTCCGGCGGCCGCGTCCAGGGCTATGCCGTCGATGACCAGTTCCGCATCA
Organism: uncultured Phycisphaeraceae bacterium; assembly: GCA_964518335.1. Lineage (GTDB taxonomy): Bacteria > Planctomycetota > Phycisphaerae > Phycisphaerales > Phycisphaeraceae > CAZFDT01. The sequence continues at coordinate 36,617 of CAZFDT010000038.1, read as the reverse complement.
TCGAGGGCGTGCTGACCGACATCAACATTCCCCTGGGCGTGCTCACGCTCGCGGAGGCCACCACCAAGGCTCAGTTCAGCGGCAATCTCAATGCGTCGGGCGATGCCGCCACCCGCGGTTCGATCAACACCAGCGCCGCGCTGAGCACGGCGGGCGGCGCTCCAATCGATGGCACTGAGGCGCTGACCGCTCTGCGCGATCCTGCCGATCTGGCCACGCCTCTCTTTGCCGTGGGCGACGTCGTCACGCTCAGCGGCATGACCAAGGGCGGCGCCGAACTGTCCTCGCGCACGTTTGAGGTCGGCCCCGCCAACACCACGCAGAGCGACGCCAACGGAACCACGCTCGCCGACTTCCTCGCGTTTCTCGACGAAGTACTGGGCCTCGACAGCGACGCAGACGCCGCCGCGGGCATCACGGTCGATGGCGCCACCGGCCAGATCGTCGTCACCGGCAACAGCGGCTTCGAGGCCAACGACATCGTCCTGGCCGCCGCCAACATCGTGGTCAATGCGGGCTCGGCCAACCCCACCACCCCCTTCGATTGGGACCAGACCCAGAGCGCCGACGGCGAAAGCGTGCGAACCAGCTTCACAGCGTTCGACAGTCTCGGCAGCGCGATGACGATCGAGCTCGCCGCCGTGCTCGAAGAGAAAACCAACAACGGCACGGTCTGGCGCTTCTATATCCAGAGCGACGACAACAGCTCCGGCACGTCCAGCGACCGCGTGCTGACCACCAGCACCGTCACCTTCGACACCAACGGCCGACTCACCAGCGACGACGACATCACGTTCACCATCAACCGCAACAACACCGGCGCCCAGACGCCCCAGGCCATCACCGCCAGCTTCGTCAATCCCAAGGGCTCGCTTTCCTCGCTCGAAGACACCAACAGCCTGCTGACCAACTTCGCCCGTGACGGCGCTCCCATTGGCACCCTCGAGGATTTCTCCGCCAACCAGAACGGCGTCATCACCGGTGTGTTCAGCAACGGCTTGGTCCGCGACTTGGGACAGGTCGTCCTCGCCCAGTTCTCCAACCCCCAGGGTCTGCAGGAACTGGGTGGCAATTTCTTCGTGCCCACGCCCAATAGCGGCACCGCCCAGATCGTCACGGCCGGAACCGCAGGCTCCGGCCGCATCATCGGCGCAGCACTCGAAGGCTCCAACGTCGATCTCACCCAGGAGTTCATCAGCCTCATCAGCGCCCAGACAGGCTTCTCTGCGGCCTCGCGGGTGCTGACGACGGCCAACCAACTGATTCAGGAGCTGCTCCTGGCCGCGAGATAGGAATCAGGCGTGAGCCGTGAGCGGTGAATGGCACGAGACCGACCGTTCACCACTCACAGCTCACCACTCACCACGCACACCATGATTACCGTCACCCGACTCAACGACCGGCCGATCGTCATCAACGCGGAATTGATCCGTTCGGTTGAGGAGAACCCCGACACGACCATTCGCCTCATTAACGGCGACCATGTGATCGTCAAGGAAACCATGCAGGACGTGGTGCGCTTGACGATCGAGTACGGCCGCAGCCTCCGCAGACTTCTGCCGGTGACATGAGGCGTGGGAAACAGCGATGACACGCGCCGTCACGGACGACGGCTGAGAAACGAGACTCGCCATGGACCTGGGCATTCTTTTCGGTTTGATCGGCACGTGGCTCCTGATCACGTGGGCGGTGCTTTCGGGTGGACAAATCGGGTGGTTCATCGACACCCCCAGCGTCATCCTCGTGATCGGCGGCAGCCTGACCATCACGTTCATGTGCTTTCCGGTGCGCAACCTCAAATCGCTCATCAAGATCGTGCGCCGCGCGTTCTTCCCGCAGAAAATGAGCGTCGAGAAGCTCATCGAGGACATGGTCAGCTACGCGGAGATCGCCCGCCGCGACGGCATCCTCAGCCTCGAAAACACCACCAAGGACATTGACGACCCCTTCATCGTTCGCGGCATCCAGATGGCGGTGGACGGCACCGACCCCGAGCTGATCGAGCAGATCATGACCAACGAGCTCGATAATCTCATCGAGCGCCACGAGGGAGGCAAAGCCATCTTCGACACGCTGGGCAAGTACTCTCCGGCCATGGGCATGATCGGAACGCTCGTGGGCCTGGTCATCATGCTCCAGAACATGGGCGATCCCTCCAAGCTTGGCCCCGGCATGGCGGTGGCCATCCTGACGACCCTGTACGGCGCCCTGATCGCCAACGGCATCGCCGGACCCCTCAGTGACCGCCTGGCCAAACGATCGGCCGAGGAAATCCTCTACAAGACAATCATCATCAAGGGCGTCATGGCCATCCAGAGCGGCGACAACCCCCGCATCGTCGAACAGAAACTCAAGACCTTCCTCCCGCCAAGCCTGCGCAAGGACAGCGAGGAGGAGGCGGCGTAGGAGTGGTATGGCTCGCAGACACAAATGCCCTCCGGCCGGCGCGCCTGAATGGGTGCTCACTTACGGCGACATGATGTCGCTGCTGCTGGTGTTCTTCATCATGATCGTGGCGCTGTCCGAGCTCAAGCGCGAGGACGACTACCGCGCGATCGTGCAGGAGGTGCAGAAGGCATTCGGCATGAAAGGCGGCGGCGGCAAGTTACCCACCAAGGATGACCCGGAACTGTCTCTGATTCAGCGGCTCGAAGCACTGCAAATGCGGCAGAATCCCGATCCGCAACGGTCCAACACCGATGACCCGGGTGTCGAGGGCAAGGAAGCCACGGTGACTGCCATCCGCAAGGGAATGCTTTTCGTGGTCGGCGGGCCGATCACCTTCGAGCCCGGTTCGGCGGAACTGAGCGATCACGCCAAGCGAACGCTCGACACCGTGGCAAATCTGGTGAAGGGTCACAACAACAAGATCGAGATTCGCGGGCACGCGGCGTCGATGGAGTTGAGTGAGGCCGGCGGGCGTTATTCGGACCTCTGGGAGCTGAGCTACGCCCGTGCCAAGTCGGTGGCGGACTACCTGATGCTGCCGCAGGTCGGCGTGCGTGCCGACCGCCTGCGGGTGATCGCCAACGCCGACCGCGAGCCGCAGAAGCTGCGAGCCTACACCCGCAACAGCCAGGAGCCCAACCGCCGCGTCGAGGTGGTGGTGAGTGAGGAGCTGGTGGAGGACCATCAGCCCACAGTCTCCGCGGCGTATTAGCCGATAGAGGGTCTGGAGACTCCCCGCTCCGTGAGGACCCAAGCAATGGCGGACAAGAAGAAAGAGGCTCCGGCCAAGGGCGAAGCCAAGACAGAGGCGGCGCCCGAGGCGAAAAAGGGCTTCCCGCTCAAAACGCTGCTGATTATCGTCGCGGCGCTGCTTTTGGAGGCCGGCGCGATTGCCGGTGCATTCATGCTGACCGGAGGCCCGGCGACGGTGAACGCCGATCCTGCCGCCCAGGACGCTGCCGCGTTCGCCGAGCAGCCGGTCGAGGAGCTTGTCGTCGAGGATAAGTTCCAGAACACGCGTACCGGGCGAACCTACCTTTACGACACCCAGATCTACATCGTCGTCAAGCGTAAGAACCAGACGCAGACCAAGTCCCTGCTGAAGGAAAAGTCCGCCCAGATCAGCGCGGATATCACCACGATCTTCCGCCGCGCTGAGCCGGCCCACCTGCTGGAGCCCAGCCTCGCCACGTTGCAGCGTCAGATCAAGGCGGCCCTGGACAACCGCGTCGGCCGCGATGCCGAGACGGGCGAATCCATCATCCAGGAAGTGCTGATCACCAAGTGTACGCAGTTCCGGGCCGACCTCTGATCAGGCCGCGAATAAATTCTGCAAGAAACGCGCGGGGTGCGCCGATAACTGCGCTGTGACGCGCAGCATTTGCGCTGCGCGCCGTGGCGACGCGATGGCCGACAAAACCGCCAAATCCTCGCAAGCCGTGGTCGATCAGGCCATGGCCGACACCGCCGCGGCCGTGAACGACGCCCAGCGCGACGCCACGGCGGCGATGGGCCGGGGCGTCGAATTGCCGTCCTTTGAAGAGTCTGACCCTGAGGCCCGGATCGACCTGCTGGGCGATGTCAACCTCAACGTGACGATCGAGCTGGGCCGGACCGAGATGCTTGTCGAGGACGTGCTGCGGCTGGGATCGGGCAGTGTGGTCGAGTTGGACAAGCTCGCCGGCGATCCGGTGGATGTGTATGTGAACAACCGTCTGATTGCGCGGGGCGAAGTGCTCGTGCTCAACGACAACTTCTGCATTCGCATCAGTGAGATCGTGGCGACTGTCGAAGACCAGGCCGAAGCGGCAGCCGAGCAGGCGGCGATGTAGCGGGATGGATTTCACCCCGGCGATGGAGTCGCCGGAACAGGCCAGGGAGGGCCACAGTGCGGGCAATTCTTCCGACGGCGTTGACGTGGATCGTGGCGGCGGGCGTCATGCTTGCCTGCTCTGCCTTCTGCTCCGCGCAGCAAGACGATGCCCAGGCCAATTCCGACGATCGACTGAAGGTGCTGGCACAACAGTTAGCCAGTGACCCGGTGGTGCAGGCCTCGACCGAGTCCGAGCCCGCGACATCGACCGCGACGCCATCGCCGTCGCCCAACGAACAGTTGCCTCTCCAGCGGCCGGATATCGTCGCATCGAGTACCTCAACGCCTCTGGCACGTCCAACGTGGAGCGGCGGATGGGTGCTCAACACCGTCACCGCGCTGGGCGTGGTCATCCTCGTGATCCTGGGCATTCATACATTGCTGACGCGCATGGGCGCGGTCAAGGGCGGCAGGACACACCATCCTGCCGTGGAAGTGCTCACGCGCACCATGGTCGCCCCGCGCAACCACGTGCTGCTCATGCGCGTCGGAGGCCGCGTCCTGGTTGTCGGCGACAGCCCCGCCGGCCTGCGCACCCTCGCCCAGATCGACGACCCCGCCGAGATCGCCTCACTTCTGGCGACGACCACTGCGGCGTCGCCCAACAGCATCAGTCGCGGATTTTCCAGTGTGCTTGGCCGCTTCAATCGTGAGTTCGATGACACGTCGCGCGTCGCCGAAGAAGGTGGCGACGATGCCGAACACACCATCGACCGCGCTCGCGATCGCGTGTCCGGCCTCCTCGCCCGCATGCGCACCATCTCCGCGCGGGAGGCGTCGTCATGACACGCCTCCACTGGGTCGTTGGCGGCCTGGCCGTCGCGCTGCTGGCCACGTCGGCGCTGCAGGCTCAGTCCAGCCCCGACCTGACCAACCCCCTGGTCATCCTCGACCAGGCGTCTCGCGCGCTACCCGTTCAACCCGGCGACGCTCCCGCTGATCCCCCCCCAGCCAACTTCAGCGCCACGCTGTCGATCGTCATGCTGCTGACGGTGCTTACGGTTGCGCCGTCGATCCTCATCCTCTGCACCAGCTTCACGCGCATCGTCGTGGTGCTTGCTCTTTTGCGGCAGGCTACGGGAACCCAGTCGTTGCCGCCCTCGCAGGTCATCATCGGCTTGGCACTCTTTATGACACTGCTGGTCATGGCCCCGACGCTCGAACGCATCAACCGCGAGGCCATCGTGCCGCTCAACGATGGCACAATCGACCAGACTCAAGCCTGGGTCCGGGCCAAGCAGCCCGTGCGCGACTTCATGTTCGACCAGATCGAGCACGCCCGTAGCGAGGGCGATCTCTACATGATCCTCAATTACCGCGGCATCGATACGTCCAACCCGCAGAACCTGACGCGCGAAGACGTGGACATGCTCACACTCATCCCCGCGTTCATCCTCAGCGAACTCAAGGTCGCGTTCCTGATGGGATTCCGGCTGTACCTGCCGTTTCTCATCATCGACATGGTTGTCGCCAGCGTGCTCATCAGCATGGGCATGATGATGCTGCCCCCGCCGCTGATTTCGCTGCCGTTCAAGCTGTTGATGTTCGTGCTCGTGGATGGTTGGCGGCTCGTTGCCGGCAACCTGCTGCAGAGCTTCGCCGTGGGATAAGGCGGTCAGTGGTTCGCAGTGAGTGATACCGCATCAGCCACTCACCACTCACCACTCACCACTCACCACTCACCATGACCACCGACCATGCCATCGACCTGATCCGACATGCGCTGACGCTCATGCTCATGCTGGCGTCGCCGATCCTGCTGGCGGCGCTGGTGATCGGCCTGACGGTCAGCGTGTTTCAGGCAGTGACGCAGATTCAGGAGCAGACATTGACCTTCGTGCCCAAGATTCTCGGCATGGGCATGGTCGCCATCCTGCTCACGCCCTGGTTGACCACGATCGTGATGGAGTTCGCCCGCCGCATGTTCGGCACCATGGAGTAACCCAAGCCCTGGATTCCTCGTCAGTTGCACGGATACCATGCCGGTCACATTCAACCCCATCCTCGAACATCTGCCCGCCTGGCTGATGGTGTTGTTCCGGCTCAGTGGCATCTTCATCTTCGCACCGATGTTGGGCGCGGCGACCATTCCCGGGCGCATCAAGGTGTTCCTGGCTGTTGGGTTGTCCCTGTGCGTCTATCCCATGCTGCTGTCGTCGTCGCGGCCGTCGGCGGCGATGATCGGCAGCTTCATCGACGCGCCGCTGCACCTGTGGTCGCTGGGCGCCGCCGTGGCCATCGAACTGCTCATAGGATTGGTCATCGGCTACGGCGCGTCGCTGCCGCTGATGGCGGCGCAGGTCGGCGGACACGTCATCGACCAGCAGATCGGCCTGGGGTTGGCGGGCATTTTCAACCCCGAGCTGGGTGAGAACTCGGGTGTCGTCGGCGAGTTTTTCTTTCTGACGGCGCTGGCCATCTTCGTCATGATCGGCGGCCATCGCGTCATGCTCGCCACCCTCGTCGCCAGCTTCGATCACGTGCCGCTGGGAGCCTTCAGCGACTTCCACGGGCTGGTGGCGCTGGTGTGCGGCCTGCTCACGTCCATGATCGAGCTGGCGCTTCGCATCGCCGCCCCTCTTCTGGCAGTCATCTTTCTGGAAAACGTCGCCATGAACTTCGTGGCTCGCACCGTCCCGCAAATGAACATCATGAGCGTCGGATTCCCCTTGCGCATCCTGATCGGGCTGTCGGTGCTGGTCGCCACCGTCGGGGTGCAGATGACGGTGGTGATCGAAAGCATCCGGCGGACGCTGGACGTGCTGAGGATATTCTTCACGACCTGAAGGTGTAACTGTCGATGGCCGAGAGCGCCGGAGAAAAAACCGAAGCCCCTACACCCCGTCGCCTGACCGAGGCGAGAGAGAGCGGCAACATCGCGCGCAGCACTGACCTGACGGCTGCGGTGACGCTGCTGGGCGCGGTGATCGTACTCAACATCTTCGGGGTGCGCGTGATGCACGCCATGAAACTGAGCATGGAAGCGATGTTGTCGGCGTCGCTGGGAGGCAACCCGACGCGCACCGACGATCTCACGCACCTGCTAGGTTACGGCGGGAAGCTGGCCGTCGCCGCCGCCGGGCCCATCACGCTGGCGATCGCGGCCGTGGCACTGGTGATCACCCTGATGCAGACGGGAATTCTCTTCACCGTCAAGCCGTTGCAGCCGAATCTGGGCAAGCTCAATCCCTTCAAGGGCGTAGCGCACCTCTTCAACGCCCGCGCCGGGATGAGGCTGGTGATGAGTCTGGCGAAGGTGGGCCTATTGGCGGCGGTGTCCTCGTGGGTGATCTGGGCGGACCTGCCGAGGATCGCCGGGCTGAGTCTGCTGGAGCCGATGCCGCTGCTGGCGGCATGTGCGTCGCTGATCTATGACCTGGCGCTGAAGCTGGCGGCGCTGCTGCTGATCCTGGCGCTGCTCGATTACTGGTTCCAGAAGTGGCAGCACGTGCGCGACCTGCGCATGACCAAGGAAGAGGTCAAGGAGGAAATGAAGCGGATGGATGGCGACCCGCTGGTCAAGCAGCGGCGGGCGCGGGTGGCGCGGCAGCTCGCGCTGCAGCGTATTGCGTCGGCCGTACCCCACGCCGACGTGGTCGTGACCAACCCGACGCACTTTGCCATCGCGATCAGGTACGACGGCCAGAAGATGACCGCACCCAAGGTGGTGGCCAAGGGCGCCGACTTCATGGCGATGCGCATCCGTCAGATCGCCATCGCCAGTGGCGTGCCACTGGTCGAGCGCAAGGAACTGGCCCGCGCCCTCTACAAGGGCGTGGAGGTTGGTCAGGAAGTTCCCCCCGAGTTCTACGCCGCCGTGGCGGAGATTCTGGCCTACGTGTACCGACTCAGCGGCCGCAAGATCGCGGCGGCGGTGTGATGCAGCATGGCCAAGACACAAAACCAACTCGCGATTCCGGCGTGGGTGAACCAGCTTGCGAAGTTCCGCACGCTGCTGGTGCCGGTGGCGTTTGTGTCGCTGTTGGCCGTCATCGTCGTGCCCATGCCGCCGGTGGTGATGGATATTCTCATCTCCGCCAACATCGCGCTGGCGGCGATCATCCTGCTGACGACCATCTACGTGGAAAGCCCGCTGGATTTCAGCGTGTTCCCGTCATTGCTGCTGGGCACGACCTTGCTGCGGCTGGTGCTGAACATCGCCACGACACGGCTGATCCTGGCGGCAGATACCGACACGCCCGAGGCGGCGACGGCGGTGGCGGGCAAGGTGATCGAGGCCTTCGCCGGGTTCGTGTCCAGCGGGTCGCTCGTGGTGGGCGTCGTGCTGTTTGTCATCCTGATCATCGTGCAGTTCGTGGTCATCACCAAGGGTGCGACACGCATCAGCGAAGTGGCCGCGAGATTCACCCTCGACGGGATGCCCGGCAAGCAGATGGCGATCGACGCCGACCTCAACGCCGGACTCATCAACGAGCAGCAGGCGCGCGAGCGACGCGAGAAGATCGCCCAGGAAGCCGACTTCTACGGCGCCATGGACGGTGCCGCCAAATTCGTGCGCGGCGACGCCATCGCAGGCATCATTATCACGTTGGTGAATATTGTCGGTGGCTTTGCCGTGGGCGTGTTCGAGAAGGGCTGGACCCTGGCCGAGTCGATCCATGTTTTCACCAAGTTGACCATCGGCGACGGACTGGTGAGCCAACTTCCGGCATTCATCATCTCGATCGCCGCCGGTCTGATCGTCACGCGATCCAGCAGCCGGCACGACCTGGGCTTCGAGTTGACCAGCCAGCTCACCAAGCGCTGGGTGGCGCTGGCGATCACGGGGGGATTTCTGGCGTTGATGGCGGCAGTACCGGGCCTGCCCGTGATGCCGCTGCTGTCGCTGGCGGTGGTGGTCGGGGCGATCGGGTGGTTTGTGTTCAGCGGTGACAAGAACCGCGAACGTGTCACGGCCGAGGCTGCCAAACAGGTCAAACCGGAGCCGCCACCGGTTGAGCAGGCATTGCACGTGGATACGCTTGAGCTCGAGGTGGGCTATGCCCTGGTGCGGATGGTCGATACGGCCCAGGGCGGCGATCTGCTGGACCGGATCACGATGATCCGCCGTCAGCTTGCCGGCGAAATGGGTCTGGTGATGCCGCCGCTGCGCATCCGCGACAACATGCAGCTTCAGCCTAACGATTACCAGATCAAGATTCGCGGCAACGCGGTGACGCGCGGGCAGGTCTATCCGGGCCAGTTCCTGGCGATGGACAGCGGGTTGGTCAGCGACGGCGCGGCGCTGTCGGGCACGGCGACCCGAGAGCCGGCGTTCGGACTCGATGCGGTGTGGATCGACGCCGGCCAGAAGGAACGGGCCGAAGCGCTCAACTACACCGTGGTCGATGCTACCAGCGTGTTGGCGACGCACATCACGGAAGTGGTCAAGAGTCACGCCCACGAGCTGCTGACGCGCGAGGAGACGAGTAACCTCATCACGCAGCTCAAGGAAAAGACGCCCAGGCTGGTGGATGAGGTGCTGGGTGTGGGTGACAAGGCGGGCATCATCAAGCCGGGCGATCTGCAGAAGGTGCTGCAGAACCTGCTGCGCGAGCGCGTGGCCATCCGCGACCTGGAGACGATCATCGAGACGCTGGGCGACTGGGCGGTGCGCACCAAGGACCTGGACGTCCTCACCGAGTACGTGCGCAACGCGCTGCGGCGGACGATCTGCAGCCAGTACGTGGAGTATGAGACGGCCAACGATCTGGCTGGCTCGGGCTCGAGCGTGGCCAAGCTCTACTGTGTGAGCCTCGATCCCGCGATGGAGGACCTCATCGCCGGGTACATTGAGCGCACTGCCGAGGGCACGACGGTGTCGATCCCGCCGGTGGTCGCCAACCGGATCACTGCAGCGCTGCTGCGCGAGGTGCAACGTCTGATCCAGGCTGGTCACGCACCGGTGGTGCTGGCCTCACCGCAGGTTCGCGCCCAGGTGCGCCGTCTGCTTGAGCCGCACCTTCCTGGCGCGGCAGTGCTGGGATACAACGAAGTGAGCAAGGGCGTGGATGTCGAGTCACTGGGACTCGTCCAGGCCGAGGATGAATCCACCATGGCAGGCATGCAACTGCAGGGGGCCGCGAATTGAACCTCAAGACTTTCACAGGTCGGACGATGGCACAGGTGCTGGCGCGGGTGACCGCGGAGTTGGGCAGTGACGCGGTGGTGCTGCACACGCGGCAGTACCGCCAAGGCGGCATCTTGGGGATCGGCGCCAAGCCGATCATCGAGGTCACCGCCGCCGACGCCCAGGAGGTGCGCAGGCATCGTCAGAAGGCGCAGGGCCCGTCGCCGCGTGCGGCACTGCTCGAACGCGTGCAGAAGAAGCCCGCGACGCCGGACCGGCCCGATGTGCGGCGCGACGAGTCGCGCCACCCGCTGGCGGGCGAGTTGATCAAGCGCACGTATGCCGCCGCCAAGGCCGAGTTGACCGCCCAGGTGGCCACGGTGCCCGCGCCGCGCCCGCCGGTTCACTCGCCTCACGCGGGGCCTGACATCACCAGTGAGATGCGCGAGGTCAAGCGCATGGTCGCTCGCATGATGCGGCAACAGCAGCCATCCAGCGGCCACACGGCGTCGCGCTCGGATCTGCCTGACACGCTCTTCGATCAGTACCTGAACCTCATCAAGCATGAGGTCGCCGAGGAGTTGGCCGACGAGGTCATCGCCGAGGTTCGCAAGACCCTCAGCGACCATGAACTGCACGACGAGGCCAAGGTTCGCCGCGCCGTCCGCAGCGTCGTTGCGGCGCTCATCCCGGTGGATCCCGCCGGCGAGCAGGTCAAACCCACGCCCGATGGTCGGCCGCGCACCATCGCCCTCATCGGCCCGACCGGCGTGGGCAAGACCACTACCATCGCCAAGCTCGCCGCCACCTTCAAGCTCAAGCACGGTAAGCGAGTGGGTCTGGTCACGCTCGACACCTACCGAATCGCTGCCGTCGATCAGCTCAAGACCTACGCCAACATCATCGGCGTGCCCCTGGCCGTGGCCATGACGCCCGACGAGCTGCGCGACGCCGTTCACAAGATGCGCGGCTGCGACGTGGTCCTGATCGACACCGCCGGCCGAAGTCAGCGCGACGATCCGCGCCTGGATCAGCTCAAGGAGTTCATCCGCGTCGCCCAGCCGCACCACGTCCACCTGGTGCTCTCGTCCACCTGCACGCAGTCGGTGCTGCTGGAGACGGTCGAGCGGTTCAGCCGCGTGCCGACCGACAGCATCATTTTCACCAAACTGGACGAGGCAGTGAGTTTTGGGGTGTTGCTCAACGTGACGCGAAGAGTGAAAAAGCGTCTGTCGTATTTGACCACGGGTCAGGAAGTGCCGCACCAGATCGAGCCCAGCCGGCCGGAGCGCCTGGCGGAGCTTGTGACGGGGCAGGCGGGGGTCTGAGTGATGGCTGCGATATCGGATCAGGCATCGAGCCTGCGCGAGCTGATGGCGGCGGCGCAGCGTCAGGCCACGTCGGAGGCCCACAAGCCCCCGGCGGGGAAGCGGGCGCCGATCATTGCCGTGACCAGCGGCAAAGGCGGCGTGGGCAAGACCACCATCGCGGTGAACCTAGCGGTGAAGCTGTCGCAGATGGGCCGGCGCATCGTGCTCATCGATGTGGACCTGGGCACCGCCAACGCCGATGTGCTCTGCAACGTGGCGCCGACGGACACGCTGGCGCACGTGGTGGCGGGGCGGTTGCCTTTGCGCGAGGCACTGGTCGATGCGCCCGGTGGCTTCCGCATGGTCGTGGGGGCGTCGGGCCTGGCGCAGATGGCGGCCCTCAACGAACTGGAGCGGCAGCGGCTGCTGGAGCAGATCGGTGGGCTGCGAAGTGAGGCTGACCTGATTCTCGTCGATACGGGCGCGGGCGTCGGGCCCAACGTGCTGCATTTCGCCGCCGCCGCCGACCAGGTCCTGGTGATCGCCACGCCGGAGCCGACCTCGATCACCGACGCCTATGCGGTGATCAAGACGATCGTGCGACGGCGTGAAAGCGCAGATATTGCGCTGCTGATCAATATGGCAAAAGACTCAGCCGAGGCGAGGTCAGTATTCGACCGGCTGGCGGCGTGCTGTCGCAAGTTTCTGCGCCTGACGCCGCGTTTTGCCGGCCACATCATCCACGACGCGCGGGTGCCGGCGTCGATCCGTCGGCGCAAGCCGTTCGTGCTTGATGCGCCGACGTCTGAAGCCAGCGGTGCGATTGCGCAGTTGGCGCATCGCATGGATCGCCATGCCGCTGAACCACGTTCGGGCGGGCTACTGCGCCGGATGGCTACATGGTTGACGCATTGAAAAGGAATGCAACAACCTGTTGGGGTATCGTGACTCGCGCGATAAAAAATAAAAAAATGTCATGATTTACATGATCAAGGGCTTCACAGCGCGGCGCAAGTCGTTATATTCGCCGAATCAATGGACTGTTTCGGTTTGCAGGGTCAGAGCAAAGGAGTGCTCAGCCATCTCCGGACGAGTGATCGCTTCCAGCTTTGCGTTGGCGTGCTTCGCGGCCGCGTGTCTGTTCGGCATCGCCGCGGGTAACGAGCTGTCCACCATCATCACCCGCGCGACCCTGGCGATGATGATCTGTTACATCATCGGTCGCGTCGTGGGCGCGATCGCACAGCAGACGATCGACGCTCACGTCGCCGCCTACAAGAACCGGTTCCCCATTCCGTCCGATACGCTTGCCACCGATCCGCCCGCATCCGGTGATGCAGGCGATCAACCGGGCGTCGACGGAGTCAACACGGCATAGTCCATTCATTCATTGGGCGCCCCCGAGGCGTCACGTTCACCCGCTGCCGGAAGGATCCGCGCGGCCCCGCAAGGTCAAGGAGCTGACCCCATGGCGAAAAGCAAAGGCATCGCAGTCCCCGCACCACCCGACCAGCGTCCCATTCAGGAGATCTGGCTCGAATACAAGCAGACGGGCGGTGAGGATCTGCGAAACCGGCTGATGGAGAATTATCTTCCGCTCGTCAAGTACAACGCCGAGCGCATTCACGCCAAGCTCCCCGACGAGGTCGATGTCGAAGACCTCATGTCCGCGGGCATCTTCGGCCTCATGGACGCCATCGATGCCTTCGACCTCGATCGTGGCGTCAAGTTTGAAACCTACTGCGCCCCCCGTATCCGCGGCGCCATCCTCGACGAACTCCGCTCGATGGACTGGGTCCCTCGCCTCGTTCGCTCCCGCTCTTCACAGGTCGATCAGGCGCGCAAGAGCCTCGAAATGGAACTGGGCCGCAAGCCCACCAATGATGAAATGTGCAGGAAGCTCAAGGTGTCCAAGGAGGACTTCGACAAGATCCTCAAGGACGGCAAAGCGACGCAGACCGTCAGCCTCTCGCGCAAATGGTTCGAGACCGATTCCAACAAGGACGTGCGAGAGATCGACGTCCTCAAGGATGAGCGTCAGGTCAACCCCTTCACCGCCGTGCAGCGCCGCGACCTGAAAGATCTGATCACCCGGGGCTTGTCCCGTGCCGAACGCCTCATTGTCATCCTCTACTACTACGAAGAGATGACGATGAAGGAGATCGGCGTGACCCTGGACCTGTCCGAGTCCCGCGTGAGCCAGATGCACTCATCCATCCTCGCCCGTCTCAAGGCTCAACTTCAGCACCGCGACCAGGAACTCGAAGTCGAAGTCGAGTAGACCACGCCGTTTCTGCCCGGCCCGATTTGACGTGTGCGCCCCCGGCGTCACTATGTTGCCGCCATGGCGACTCTCCCGGATACCCTGCGTGCTCGGTTCGCCGCCGCGATCGCCGCGGCGCTGGGCGATGCGTTGGCCGATACCGACCCGATCATCACGGCGGCGACCAATCCGCAGTTCGGCGACTTCCAGGCGAACGTGGCGATGGGCCTGGGCAAGCGGCTCGGCCGCAAACCACGCGAGGTGGCCGAGGCGATTGTGGCCAGGCTCCAGTGGCAGGGCGTCCTGGCTCAGCCGCCGGACATTGCCGGGCCGGGGTTCATCAATCTGAGGATGGACTCGACGGTCCTGGCTGACCAGGTCGGCAAACTGTCAACAGACACACGGTTGGGCATCATCGCCGCGGCCCCCGCACAGACCGTCGTCATCGACTACGGCAGCCCCAATCTCGCCAAGGAAATGCACGTCGGCCACCTGCGGTCGCTCATCATCGGCGACGCTCTGGGCCGCGTACTCGACATCCAGGGGCACCGCGTCATCCGCCACAATCACATCGGCGACTGGGGCACTCAGTTCGGCATGCTCCTGGAGCACCTGATCGACACCGGATGGGACGCTGCCGCCGACCACAGCATCAGCGACCTCAACGCCCTGTACCAGGACGCCAAGAAGCGGGATGACAGTGATCCCGCCTTTGCCGAGCGCGCTCGCCGCCGCGTGGTGCTGCTGCAGCAGGGCGACGACGCATCCCGTCGCATCTGGCACATGCTCATCGACGAGTCAGTGCGGCACATGAACGAGGTCGTCGCGCGGCTGGGGGTGCAGCTCACCGATGCGGACCTCAAGCCCGAGAGCTTCTACAACGATCGCCTGATGCTCGTGTGCGAGGAACTGGAAAAGGTCGGCGTTGCCCGCGTCAGCGAAGGGGCGCTGTGCGTCTTCGTCGAGGGGGCCAACGATCCGCTGGTGGTGCGCAAAAGCGACGGTGGGTTCGGATACGCGGCCACTGATCTGGCGGCGGTCCGGCATCGCGTGCTCGACTTGCACGCGCAGCGCGTCGTGTATGTCGTCGATGCTCGCCAGCGCGATCACTTCGCCAAGTTTTTTGCCGCCGCAGGCCTCGCGGGTTGGCTGGCCCAGGGCGTCAAACTCGAACATGTGGCGTTCGGCACCATTCTCGGCAAGGACCGCAAGCCCTTCAAGACCCGCCAAGGCGGCACCGTGCGCCTCGCCGACGTGCTCGACGAAGCCGAGAAACGCGCATTCGATCAGGTGTCGGCAAAGAATCCCGACCTGCCCGAGGACGAGCGGCGGCGAATCGCCCACGTCGTCGGCATCGGCGCGCTCAAGTACGCCGACCTGTCCAACGACCGCATCAAGGACTACATCTTCGACTGGGACCGCATGCTCGCACTCGATGGGAATACGGCCCCGTATCTGCAGTACTCCTACACGCGCATCCGGTCGATCTTTCGCAAGGTCGGCGAGCCATCGGCCATCAGCCATCAACCGTCAGCCATCCGCATCACCGACCCCGCCGAGCGTGCGCTGGGCCTCAAGCTCCTGGGTTTTGCCAGCGTGGTGGACAACGTCGCCCACTCACTCGAACCGCATCGGCTCTGCACGTACCTGTACGAGCTGGCGGCGGCGTTCCATCAGTTCTACGAGCAATGCCCGGTGCTTGCCGCTCCCGACGCAGCGATGCGCGCCAGTCGCCTGGCGCTGTGCGATCTGGTTGGCCGCGTGCTGCGGCAGGGGCTGGCGCTGCTGGGCATCGACGTTCCCGAGCGCATGTAGCGGGCCGTCTGGCCCGGTGCCGCAGGCACGGCGCCGCTACGGCAATGAGGCGACTTCCGGCGTGGTGGGCTGCGAAAGCCGCAGTTGACCCTGGCGGGCGTAGTCGATCGCCTCGCCCAGGATACGGGCCGACTCCTGCGGGGCGTGGAATCCCAGCGAGTTCTCCGCGGCGATGAAATCCAGGCGCCACTGCGCCTTGCGCTGCAGTTGTCGCGCCTCGGCAAGCTGATCGTCCGACGCTCCCGCCTTCATTGCCGCCGAGATCGCCTCGATCAGTTCCACCACCGCAATCTCGGCTCGCTCCATCAGCGCCATGGTCCGGTCCTGGATGGCCGTCGCTCTGGCGACCAGTTCATTCTCGCTGACACGGTGGCATGTCTGGCACGACGCCGCCGGGTTGAGCAGCGGGCTGCGCACGTGGTGGCTGGACACTTTCACAGCACCTTCGCGCACGTAGGGCATATGACAGTCGGCGCACGATACGCCGGCGCGGGCGTGGATGCCCTGGCTCCACAACTCGAACTCAGGATGCTGGGCCTTCAGAGCCGGCGCCCCGCTCTGCTTGTGCGTCCAGTCGGTCCAGCCGACCTCGTCGTAGTAGGCCTCGATTTGCTCGACCTTAAGCCCCTTGTGCCAGGGATAAGTGAGGATCTTGCCCTCGCCCTTGAAGTAATACTCGACGTGGCATTGGGCGCAGGCCATGGTGCGCAGCTCGTGTCGTGTCGCCATCGTGTTGGGGTCGTAGGGATCTTTGCGGTCTCCCTTGCGCCACCGCTCGACGCTGGGCAAGTGCAGCACGGGGTCGTCTGACATCGCCAGCGCCTGGATGCCGTGGATGAATCCCGGTCGAGTCACGCGTAGCTTCATCGATTGCGGGTCGTGGCAATCGACGCACGAGACGGGGTGGTGAACGTGTTCGTGGACGTCGGTCAGTGGCTTGCCGCAGACCTCCTCGAAGCCTTTCATGACCGCCGGCCAATTGAAGTCATGCGGGCCTTTGTCGGCCGCGCCGCCCGCGACGCCCACCTCCCGGTAATAGGGAACCGTCGATGCGTGGCAGTGAATGCAGGCCCCCGGCTGCTTGAACCCGGTCACGCGCTCGGTTTCCTTCTGGTCCTGCAGCATGTAGGCATGGCCGCGCTCCTCCCGGTAGTCCACGGCAAAGGCGTACCCATCGAAGATCGTGCGCCAGCGCGGGTACTTGTCGAGCTTCTGGAATGCGTCACTGCCGCCGTGGCGCGTCCGCTCGATATCGACCGTGCGCTGGTACGAGTCGTACTGGCGGGGAAAGTTCTGGCCCCACTTCTCCGGGTCGATCGTGCTCTCATCCACCTGGACGACCTGGAACGAGTACTGCAGCGCCTCGCGCTTGCGTGTGGCGATATTCTCCAGCAGCAACAGCACGCCCACGCATGCCGCCGCGACGATCACCGCCAGTCCGATGAGCAGCGGAACAGCGCCCATGCGACGCGCGACTTTCGGCTTCGAGGGGTCTGCCATGAGAGGATCTCCGTCTTGCGATGGTTATTGCTGCCTGGCCTGCCCGTGACCGACGCCCTGGTGGCAGGTGATGCACAGGCCCGCCGACTCCTCGGGGTATGCATGCACCTGCATCTGATGCACCACGTCCGCGTGGCAGTGCAGGCAACTGCCTTGCAGCACCTGCTGGTTGCTCTGGCGAACCTGGATCGGCTCGTGAAAGTTCTGGAACGTGAACGCCGTCGAGTGCCAGTAGCCGTTCTTGCCCTTGGTGATCCACTTGCCGACGAAATCGTGCGGCAAATGACAGTCGTTGCACGTGGCCACGGCGTGGTGGCTGGACTTGAGCCACCCATCGTACTGCTCGCGCATGATGTGACAGTTAACGCACGTCTGCGGATCGTTGGACAGGTAGCTGGCGCCCTGGGCATAGTAGAACGTGAACCCGCTCACGCCCGCGAACGTGCCCGCCAGCACGCTCACGGCGATGGCTCCGACTCCCAGCAACGTCACGCGTCTGGAGCTCACCAGCGCCTCCCGAGCCCGACGTGTGCCGGACTGCAGGTTAGCTTAATCGGTTGGCGCGATGTGGCAAGCCCAATTCTTCGTGCCGGGCTGTTACACCGCGTGGCGAGGGCTGGGCGTGCCGGCGATGCGGTTGGGTTCGCGTTTGATGGGACGCTGGGGCATCACGATCCTGCGACGCTCGGGGGTGAGGCGGTCGAGCAGTTCGTCCGACGGATAGTAGGGGTGTCGGAAATTGCCCCACGATGGGCCGTAACGATAGACAACAATGCGGCGTTCGCCGGCGTTGATGCGTTTGGCCGAGCCGTGGCAGCACGAATCGACGAAGACCAAGGCATCACCTTTGTTCATGTGGACTTCGATGGCGCCTTCGACGTGGTCGGCGCTGGTGGCTTGTCCGGGCATGATGCGGTTGGTGTGGATGGTGGGGTTTTCGAGATTGGACTTGTGCGAGCCGGGAATGAGCATGGTGGCGCCGTCGCCGGGTCCGATGTCCGAGAGGGCCATGAGGACGTTGACCTGGCCGCAATGGAACTTGCCGTTCTGAAAACGGAAGTTGGTGCGTTTGCAGCCCTCGTGTCCGCCCGAGTGGATGCCGATGGCCTCGCCCCGACCGCGGACGTTGGCGAAGTTCTCGTCGAGGAACAGGGGGCCGTGCAGGTAGTCGAAGGTGTCCTTGCCACCGACGAAGCATTTGATCAGCTCGATCCAGTTGGGGTGATCGATGAGCCGCTCGAAGGGTTCGCCGGCCTCATAAATCTGCTGCAGATTGGTGCCGTCCTTGCCGCCGAACGAGTGGGCGTGGACGCAGCCGTACCACTCCCCGGCCTTGAGTGGCGGTTGCAGGTGGATGATCCGGTCGATCGTGTCGTTTAACTGCCGTAAGTGATCGGGATCGATCGCGTTTGGGACCACGATATACCCGCGCAGGTCGAACAGATAGGCTTGCATCGGGTCCACCTGGCTCGCGGTGGCGGGGGCGTTGGGTGCGGCGGCGGCGGCGGGGCGGTCGAGAGTGGTCTGGGTCATGGCGGTTCCGTTCGGTGGATGGTGCGTGCTCGACGCAACGGTCAAGCCGAGAATACCGCGATAGGGCGGCAAATCTTCGCAGCCACTTCAAGAGGATTCCCGAATGCTCAGGTCGCCGGCACAATCTCGCCTTGCTCCAGCATGCTCAGCAGCGGATGATCGCGGCTCTCCAGCGGCAGCGTGACCACTCGGCGGCGGCGCACCGACTCATACAAGGCGAAGATGACCTCCGCCGCACGTAACGCCTTGCGGTGCGACAGCTCCGGCTCGACGCCCGACTCCAGGCTGTCCAGTGCGTTACGCACCACGCCTGTCATATGCTCATCGCGGTCGTCAGGCGTGGGCGGACAGGACCAACCCGGATCGGCGTAGACCACCGCCCGGCGGATCTGGCCGTCCCAATCCACCTCGACGATCCCTCCGCTGCAGTGGACGCGCACGCCCGTGGTCATGTCGCGGCCGGGCACTCCGAACTGGAATGTCGCGTGGACGCCGTTGGCGAACGTGACCAGCCCCGTCGCCATGTTCTCGGCCTTGACGCCGAACCATTCGATGAGCTTCGTCGTGTCGATCGCGCCCAGCACCGATGTGGCGGGCGATTCGCCGTTGAAGCTCATGGCCTGGTCGAACGTGTGCGTGCCGCAGTCCAGCAGATTCTGCGGCGCGTACAGGTCCATGTGCCGGATGTCACCGAAGCGTCCCTCGGCCAGCCACCGCCGTACGAGCCGGTTCCCCGCTGCGAACCGTCGCTGATGGCTGAACGTGAGCTGGCAGCCTGATTCTTCGGCCAGCCGGCTCATCGCCAGGCATTCGCCCCACGTCGGGGCCATCGGCTTCTCGCACAGCACGGCGCGCACGCCAGCCGACACACAGTCGCGGAACACCGGCAAGTGCAGCGGCGTCCACAGGCACGTCACCACGACATCCGGCTTCTCTTTCGCCAGCATGTGCACGTGATCGCCATATTCTGCCGCACCGAGTTCGGCCTCCTCGTTCATCGCCCGGGCCGCCTCGCGGCTCACGTCCGCCAGTGCGACCACCCGGCAGCGGGGGTCGGCCTTGATCCCGACCAGGTGCTGCCGCGCCCGCCGTCCACAACCGATAAACGCCACGCGAAATGTCGTCACAGTCCGCTCCCTTGTGCCACAAGATCATGATGGTTCTACCACAACGGCGCTGATACCATCTGGGCAGGTCCCTTCGGAGGTCACTGCCTTGGCGACACTCATCAGAAACGGGCGGATCATCACCGCGACAGACGATTATGTGGCCGACATTTATTGCGAGGGAGAATCGATCACGAGGATCGGTCGCGACCTCGAAGCCCCGGCGGGTACGCAAGTGATCGACGCCGCGGGCAAGTATGTGTTCCCCGGGTTCATCGATCCGCACGTTCACATCTACCTGCCTTTCATGGGCACCTACGCGAAAGACGACTACGCCTCGGCGAGCAAGGCGGCCCTCGTCGGCGGGACCACGTCGATCATCGAGATGATCTGCCCCAGCAAGGCTGATGACCTTTACGAGTCATTCGAGTTGTGGTGTGGCAAGGCGGCGGGCAAGAGCGCGTGCGACTACACGTTCCATATGGGTGTGAGCCGGTTCGATGATCGCTGCGCGGACCAACTGCGCAAGATCGTGGGCAGCGGGATTGCATCGTTCAAGGTGTTTCTGGCATACAAAGGGGCGTTTGCCGTGGACGACGGCGAGCTATACCAGACGCTGCAGTTGGCCAAGGCGCTGGGGGTGATCGTGACGGCCCACTGCGAGAACGCGGAACTGGTGTCGCAGTTGCAGGCGAGTCTGATCGCCGAGGGAAAGACCGGTCCGCAGTGGCACGAGCCGTCGCGCCCGGTGCGCGTCGAGGCGGAGGGCGTGCATCACCTGATGACGTTTGCCGAACTGACGGGCGCGCATGTGTACGTGGTGCACACCTCGTGCGAAGAGGCGGTGATGGCGGCCCAGGCGGCGATGCACCGCGGAGTGCGGGCGTGGATCGAGACGGTTATCCCGTACCTCGTGCTCGACAGCACGTACGCGGAAAAGCCTGATTTCGAGGGTGCCAAGTACGTGATGAGCCCGCCCATCCGCGCCAGACGCCACCAGGACGTGCTGTGGAACGGACTGCGCACGCGGATGATCAGCACCGTCGCCACGGATCACGCCCCGTTCGATTTCACGGGGCAGAAGGAGATGGGTCGCGGCGCATTCACCAAGATTCCCAACGGCATCCCGTCGATCGAGCATCGCGTGACGCTGCTCTATACGCACGGCGTGGCGACAGGCCGGCTTGACCTGAACACGTTCGTCGATTGCGCCAGCACGCAGGCCGCCAAGCTGTTCGGGTTGTACCCGAAGAAGGGCACGATCCAGCCCGGCGCCGATGCCGACCTGGTGGTGTGGGACCCAGCTTATCGTGGCCAGATCACTGCCGCGTCGCAATACATGAACGTGGACCACAGCGCGTTCGAGGGTTGGGACATTGCCGGACGCCCCAGCGTGGTGACGGTGCGTGGCGCCGTGCAGGCGCGCGACGGCAAGTTCGTCGGCGACGCCACGATGGGTCGGCTGCTGCAGCGAGAGCCGACGCACGGATAGCGCGCCGGCGCAGTCAATCGGCGTCAAACGCCGCGTCGTAGGCGATGTCGATCATCCGCCCCGGACCTTGGGCAAACGCCTCGAAGACCGCGGTGCTTTGCGCCGCATGGCGCAGCGTACCGCGCTGGGGCGGCGTTCCAGTCAGGACCGACTGCGCGAACTCGTGAACCTCGCTGTAATAGCCCAGCAGCATGAGTCCCTTGTTGTACAGTTGCCCCAGTGAGAACTCGGGCTCCCAGACGCACGAGGCATGGGCGGGGTCGCCGAGGTAGTAATCGGGCTGCGTGCCGTAGCCCAGACCGGCGGCATTGCGATGATAGGTCACGCGGAGATTGTTCTCGACGGTCACGTGCCTGCCATCGCTGCCGACGATCGTGGTGCGTTCGAGCCCACCGTTGATCGACTGGCCGTAGGTCAGCGCCAGGGTGGCGATGCGCCCGTCGTCGTACTCGAACGTGGCGACGCCGGCCCCGTTGATGCCGCGCGTGAACAACAGTCGCCGTGGAGCGCCGAAAAGCTCGAGGATCATCGACATCGGGTGGCAGAGGTGGTCGAGAAAACCCACGACCGCTCGCTCGCGCTCGCCAGCGAGATAGCGGACATACTGCTCGGAGGTGGGGATCGGCGTGGGGTACTGAGCGATGAGCAGTGTCGGCTTGAACTCGGGGCGGCGGATCAACTCCGCCGCCTTGCGGTTGGCGGGCATGAACATTTTCTTGAAGCCCACCATGACGTGCCTTCTGTGCTCGCGCGAGGCCTCCAGGAGTGGGCGAAGGTCCGCGACGGTGGCCGCCGGAGGCTTCTCGATCCACACGTGCAGTCCGCGTTCCAGGGCAGGTTTGGCGATCGCCGGGTACATCGGTCGGCCGCGCTGGTCGTAGCCGACGACGACGAAGACCGCATCGAGATCGTCGCGCTCGAGCAGGCGGTGCATGTCGGTGTAAACGTGTTTTGCTCCGAAGCGATCGCCGATTGTGCGGGCGCGGTGCTCGTCGAGGTCGCAGACGGCGACGAGGTCCACCGGTGTGAAGGCGAACGTGGGGAAGATGTTGCGTGCCGCGTGACCTCCGCAGCCGATGAAGCCGGCGCGTACCGGGCGATTCGCGGAATTGGCCGTGCCGCTCATGGAAGACTCCTTGCACATCCACTATTCGCCGACCGTCTGTCGGTCGGGGGAGGAAAAGCAGATCAACAGATGCGCCTCGGTGTCGCCGACGTTGCGGGCCTGGTGCCAGACGCGCGGGGCGACGGTGATGGTGTCGCCGGCACCCATCTTCAGCCAGCCCTGGCCCTCGACGAAGTGCTCGATGTCGCCGCTGAGCACGTGGAGGACCTCCTCGCAGTTGGGATGATGGTGTTTCGGGTTGGCCTTGCCGGGGTTGAGCACGCACTTGCCGACGGTGAGGGCGTCGCTGTTGCCCTGAGGCCCGCTGGCGTACCAGTGAAGTCGTCCCCAGTCGAAGTCGGCGGTGCTCGTGGACGCTGCGGTGGCCAGTGCAAAGTCGTTCATGGCGGGGTAGGATAACCCGTAATGTCACGTCATTCAACTTTGTTGAATCAAGCCAAGGCCACGTGCGGGCTCGGGGCGCGCATCCGGCGGATGCGCAGGCGCCTCGGATGGACGCTGCAGGAGGTGGCCGACCGCTGCGGCTGCACGCGCAGCCTGCTGTCGAAGATCGAGACCGGCAAGGTCGTGCCGCCGGTGGCCACGCTGATGAGGATTGCCGCCGCGCTGGGCGCGTCCGCGTCGGCGCTCATGGAGGAAGGCTCGGCGGCCACGACCGTCGTGACGCGCGACGGCGACTGGTCCCGTGCGGC
This sequence comes from uncultured Phycisphaeraceae bacterium, assembly GCA_964518335.1. Lineage (GTDB taxonomy): Bacteria > Planctomycetota > Phycisphaerae > Phycisphaerales > Phycisphaeraceae > CAZFDT01. Next base: position 13,389 of record CAZFDT010000038.1, on the reverse strand, counting down.
GATCCGCAGCCAGAAGGGCTATCGGTTCGCCATGCTCGCGGCCGGAAGGCCGGACAAGCTGATGCAGCCGATCCTCTTCGAGGCCCGGCGGGGTGAGATCGTGTCGCAACCGATGACTCACGCCGGTGAGGAACTGGTCTTCGTGGTGCTGGGGCGCATGAAATACCGGGTCGGCGACGTCGAATACACCCTGCGCGAAGGCGACAGCGTTTACTTTGACGCCGAGCAGCCACACGAACTGACGCCGCTGACTGCCCGGGTGCGTTTTCTCGCGGTGTTCACCGAGGTCCACCGCAACGAACGCTAGTTGCGAGCCAGCGCCTCGGACTGCTTGACGAAGTCTTCGCCGCTCCACTCGTTGTCGGCGGTGACCATCTTCTTGACGGTGACGGCTTGGGCGGCCTTGCGCGCGACGGCGGCCTTGGCCTCCTTCTGCATGCGCACCAGTTCAGCGTGCGTCGTGAAGTAGGGCAGGCTGTGCCCGCGGAAGGCGTCCACGGTGCTGAAGTGGTGCTTGTCCATGAACGCAGCGAGTTGCTCGCACATGGGTTTGACCATGGCGTAGCCGAACTTCATCACGCCGGTGCAGACCTGCACGGTGTCGGCGCCAAGCAGGATGAACTGGGCGGCGTCCTCGCCGGTCTCGATCCCGCCGATGCCTGACAGCGTGCGGCCGGCCCCCGGATACTCCTTGCGAATGACCTGGGCGACCTCCATGCACATGCGCAGGGCGATGGGCCGCACGGCCTTGCACGAGTAGCCGCCGGGCGTGGTGTAGCCTTCGACGGCCGGCTCGGGTCGCAGCGTGTCGAGGTTGACGCCGATGACGCTGCGGATGGTGTTGATCGCGCTGATGCCGTTGCACCCGGCCTTGAGCGAAGCGCGCGAGGGGTCTTCGATGTGGGTGACGTTGGGCGTCATCTTGGCCCACACGGGAATCTTGGCCGCACTCATGACCCAGCCGCACACCTCCTGGAGAATGGCCGGGTCCTCGCCCATGGCCGCGCCCATCTTGCGTTCGGGCAACCCGTGCGGGCACGACATGTTCAGCTCGAAGGCATCGACGCCGGTCTCCTGGCACCGCTCGACAATCTCGATCCATGCGTCCTTGCGGTACTCTTCCATGATCGAGGCGATGAGAATCCCCTGGGGGTACTTGTCCTTGAGCTTCTTGAACTCGTCGATCCACACGTTGAACGGGCGGTCGCTGATGAGCTCGATGTTCTCCCAGCCGAAGATTTCATCGCTCTTGTCGGCCCGGAGTCGGCCGTAGCGAGGGGCGACGTTGATGACCTTCGATGCGTCAAGGCTGATGGTCTTGGCGATGACCGCGCCCCAGCCCTCGTCGAAGGCTTTGCCGATGACGTTGGCGTTGGTCCCCGGCGGGCCGGAGCCGATGACAAAGGGATTGGGGAGTTTGAGTCCGTTGACGGTGACGTTGAGGTTGGCCATGGTTGACTCCGCGGAGCGCGACCAATGGTCGCGGCTTTACACAAGGGGAAGGATGTCGTCGAGACAGTCGGCGATGTAGTCGGCGTCGTCTTTGGTGATGCACATCGGGGGCTTGAGGCGAATGACGTTGCCGTGCAGCCCGCCCTTGCCCAGGAGCAGGTTGCGTTCCCGGGCGAGTTCGACCACGGCCGCGCACTGCGCCTTGGCAGGCTCTTTCGTCTTGCGGTCGGCGACGAGTTCGATGCCGAGCATCAGCCCCAGGCCGCGCACCTCGCCGATGATCGGGTGCTTGTCCATCAGTTCGACGAGGCGCGACTTGAGGTGTGAGCCGACGGTCAGCGCGTTCTGCTGGATGCCTTCCTCGTCGATGACTTCGAGGGTGGCCAGGCCCTGCGTGACGCTGATGGGGTTGCCCCCGTAGGTGTTGAAGTGGATTTTGCTCGCCATGACCTTGGCGACGTCGCCGCGGGTGGTCATTGCGGCGAGGGGGGCGCCGTTGCCGATGCCCTTGGCCATGGTGATGATGTCGGGCGTGACGCCCCAGTTCTGGTGAGCCCAGTAGTGATGGCCGGTGCGGCCGAACCCACCCTGCACCTCGTCGGCGATGCACAGACCGCCGTGCTGGCGCACGATGTCGTACACGATCTTGAAAAACTCCGGGGGCGGAATGATCGTGCCGCCGACGCCCTGGATCGGCTCGCCGATGAAACACGCGACACTACCGGGTGTCTCGTACTCGATGACGTTCTTGATGTCCTTGGCGCACTTGAGGTCGCACGACGGATACGTCAGGCCGTAGGGGCAGCGGTAGCAGTAGCCTGGGTGGGTGTGATGGACGAAGGACTCGGGGTTGGACTTGAATTTCCACGTGCCGTGAGCGGTGAGACCCATGGGCACGCCGGTGCCGCCGTGGTAGCCGTTGCGCAGGGCGATGACGTGCATGTGGCCCGTGTGCTCGCGGCTGCTGAGGATAGCCAGTTCGTTGGCCTCGGAGCCGGAGTTGGTGAAGTAGGTCTTGTCGAGACCCTCGGGCATCTTCGAGGCCAGCTTCTGGGCGAACTGGGCGATGGTCGGGTGCAGGTAGATCGTCGTCGTGTGCTGCAGTCGCCCGGTCTGGGCCTTGACCTTCTCGATGATCTTGGGATGGCAGTGGCCGACGCTGACGGTGACGATGCCTGCGAAGGCGTCGAGGTAACGTTTGCCCGTCTCGTCCCAGACGTACTGCATGTGCCCCTCGACGATCATGAGGGGTTCTTTGTAGTAGAGGAACAGGCCGGGCGAGAGGTATTGCTGCCTCAGGGCGAGTACCTGCTCGCGTGGCGGACCATCGTAAGGCAAGGGCTTGTGCTGACAGACGGGCAGCGACAAGGTCCGCGGCGCACGCGAGGGAGACCGCCCAGGTTCGGGGGCGGCCGGTCGGCTGATCGTGGTCGTCATGAACACCACCTTCTGCGAATGGGGCCAATGCGTTATGATATCCCGTTTGTGCGCATCGCCAAGCCTGATTTGTCAACAGTCTGCTTCACGTCCCGTCGAACCCAGGGCTCGCCATGACCACCACGACCGCACCTGTCGATTTGCCGCACCCCCCGGCGGACGACGGCATCCAGGAACTCACCGTCGATCTCTCGCACTCGGCCTACCACAACCGCGACATGGCCCCGACCAGCCGCTCCCAGCGCAAATGGACCGTGCGCGACATGGCGGCGCTGTGGATCGGCATGTCCGCATGCATCCCCTCGTACATGCTCGCCTCCGGCCTCATCGCCTCGGGCATGAACTGGTGGCAGGCGACGCTGACCGTGTTCCTGGGCAACTGCATCGTCCTCGTGCCCATGGTGCTTAACGCCCACGCCGGAACGAAGTACGGCATCCCGTTTCCGGTCTATTGCCGCGCGAGCTTTGGCGTGCTGGGGGCGAACGTGCCCGCCATGCTGCGCGCCCTGGTCGCGTGCGGATGGTTCGGCATCCAGACGTGGATCGGCGGGCTGGGGTTCTACGTGCCGCTGCTGGTGTTCTTCCCGGCGCTGGCCGACGCCCCCGAGGTCTTCTCGGGAATCAGGTTGCCGCAGCTTGCGTGTTTCCTTGCCTTCTGGGCGATCAACATGTGGATCATCTACCGCGGGATCGAGTCGATCCGCGTGCTGATGAACTTGGCGACGCCGATTCTCATCGGTGTGCCGGTGGCCCTGCTCATCTGGGCTTACACGCAGGCCGGTGGGCTGGGGCCGATCTTCAGTCAACCGTCGGCGTTTGTCGCCGGTGGCCCCAAAGACGGGCAATTCCTGCTGCTGTTTGTCCCCGCGCTCACCGGCATGGTGGGGTTCTGGTCCACCCTGTCGCTGAACATCCCCGACTTCTCGCGCTACGCCCGCTCGCAGAAAGACCAGGTCCTCGGCCAGATGCTGGGCTTGCCCACCACCATGGGTCTCTACGCCTTCATCGGCGTGGCAGTGACCAGCGCCACGATCGTCATCTACGGTGAGGCGATCTGGAATCCGATGGACATCCTCGCCAAGTTCAGCAATCCGGCCGTGGTCGTCATCTCCATGCTCGCACTCGCCACCGCGACACTGTCCACGAACATCGCCGCCAACGTCGTCGGGCCCGCCAACGACTTTTCCCACCTCTGGCCCCGACGCATCAGCTTCCGCACCGGCGGGCTCATCACCGGCGTCATCGGCATCCTCATGCGGCCGTGGAGACTCGTCGAGGACCCCACCGGGTATATCTTCAACTGGCTCATCGCCTATTCGGCGCTGCTGGGCGCTATCGGCGGCATACTCATCGCCGACTACTTCATCATCCGCCGCACTCGGCTTGATCTACCCGGGCTCTACCACCGCGAAGGTCCGTACTGGTATCGCGCGGGCTTCAACCCCATCGCCCTGATCGCCTTCGCCGCCGGCGTCGCTCCATGCGCTCCGGGCTTCCTTGGCACAGTCGGCCTTTGGCAGCCGCCCGCGATCTTCATGCAGATGTACAGCTACGCCTGGTTCATCAGCTTCACCACGGCGTTTGGAATCTACGTCGTGCTCACTCTGGCCACGCGTCGTGCGATCGACGACCGCGGGCAGGCGTAGCTTGCGATCAGCCATACTATGGCGCGCGAGTGCGCGGCTGTCGGCCGGGCGCGGCTCGACTTGATGAGCGACCTGCGCGATGCGCGTCACCCCTCGATCACTTCACCGGGCTTGGGCTGGCGGAGCAGGACGCGGTCATTTTCTTTGAGGCCGCCGGTGACTTCGACCATGGTGTCGCTGGCGCGGCCGATGGTAACCGACTGTTTCTTCACGCGGCCGGCGCCGGCGGGTACGTGCACGTAGCGCGTGCGACCCTCAGCGAAGACGGCCTGCACCGGTATCGCCAGCGCGTCCTGCACCGTCCCCACCAGAATCTGCCCCGACGCACGCATCGCCGGCTTGAGCGATTTGTCGATCTCCGGCGGCAGGTCCACTTTCACCGTGTATTCCCGCAGATCCGGGTTCATCCACCCGCCGCTCTCGGCCATCACCGCGATCGACGCCACCTCGCCTGGCATCGGATCGGCGCGGCGGGCGTCGATCGTCACACTCACCTTTTGGCCCGGCTGCACCTGCGGCAACCTCGCCTCATGCACGCGCAAGGCCGCCACCATCTGCTGCGTGTCCGGCAGCAGGATCAACGACTCGCTGTACTTCACCGATCGGCCCACCGCCATCGGGTCGCCACGCCAGCGCGAGTTGCCCACGCTCGACGCATAGACCACCAGACCCCCCTGCGGCGCCTTGACCAGGCAGTTCTCCAGCTCGTGCTGCAGGTCCTCCAACTGCTGCTCGCGGATGAGCAGCGCCCGCGTCTTGCTGCTGAGGCTCGCCTCGGCCTGCGCGATCTTGCTCTGGTTCATCTGCACCGTGCGGTCCAACTCCGCCTTGGCCTGCGCCACATCGCTCTCGAACTGCTGCTGGTCCTTGGGCTGCGTGTACTTGTCGTAAATCTGCAGCGCCAGATCGGCCGTCGCCAGCGCGTTCTCGGCCTCGATCACCAGAATCTCATCGTCCTCCAGCTCGCCCAGCGAGATGAACTTCTCCGCGTAAAGCTGCTTGCTCAACTCCAGATCTCGCCTGGCGGTCACCAGGTCGCGCTGCGCCTTTTCCAGCGCCAGCTTCAGCTCGCGCTGCTTCTGCGGCACGTCGCCCTCGCGCCACTGCGCCAGCGCCAGCTCCGCCAGCGACAGTTGCACCTGCGCCGCTCGCAACGCCGAGTCGTTCTCGCTCTGAATGATGAGCAGGTTCTCCGCCGCCTGCTTGCGGTCGGCCCGGCCGGTCTCCGCGTCGAGCTGCGCCTGCTCAAGCTTCTGACGCACCACCGTGTCGTCCAGCCGCACCAGCACGTCGCCCACGCTCACCCGCTCGCCCTCCGACACGATCTCGACGATCGCCGTCTGCTGCTTCACCAGGCACTTGAGCTCGACCTGACGCTTGGCCTCCAGCTCGCCCGAAGCGATCACAATCAGATCGAAACTGCCCCGGGTCACGCGGAAGAAGTCGGACTCCGCGGCGGCGGTGGCCCGCGCCCGGGGCTCGTCGTCGGCGCCCCACAACGCCACGGCCACACCGAACACCGCCAGCAGCAACAGCGGCGGCAGCACCCACTTGACTACACGGCCCGCCGATCGATGTGCGGGTCGGCCCGACTTGGTTGACGAAAGTAAATGCATGGTCCTCACAGGCTCATTCGGTGTAACGCACAACCCCGGTCACTGGATGCATCCATCCGCTGGCTTTTCATGGGGCCTGCTCCGGCTGGATCAGCTCGCCCATCGGTCGCGGCGGGGGGGCTCCGGCTGGCATCTGCAGCTTCGCTGGCGGCTGCCAGTGCCCGTCGCTCGTCACGCGCAACTGGTCGGTGTCCAGCAGGAAGTTGAGCACGCTCACGCGCAGGTCGCGCTCGGCCGCGTCGCGGCGCGTCTCGGCTCGCAGCAGGGCGTCCTGGGCGTCGGTGAACTCGCGCGGGTCCAGGTCGCGCAGGTTCAGCAGTACGCCCCGGATGCGCAGTTGCGCCACCTGGATATTGCGGTTCTGCAGATCGCGCGAAAAGCGCGCTTGCTCAATCCGCCGAATCGACTGGCGTATCTGCAGGGCCACCTGGTCGCGCTGCAGCGAGTAGAGCCGCTGTGCCCGCTCGTAGGCGATCTGAGACGCCCGCACGTTCAGTTGCTCGATGCGCCGGTCCAGCGGCACGCCCAGCCGCACGCCGGCGGCATACTCGCCCTCGCCGGCGTCCAGCCTCAGCCCGCCGTAGCGGCGATCGCTCCCCGTGCTGATGCCCGCGTCGGCGAACAGGTCCAGGTCGGGCAGCGTCTGGTTCTCGGCCACTTTCACCCGCCGCCGGGCGTCGGCGACGGCGTCGCGCGTGGTCTGCAGGTCCAGCCGGTACGACAGCCCCGCCGCCACCGCCTCACGCGGGTCCAGCGCCGGCATCGGCACCGCCACCTCCACCGCCTCGATCCTCAGCCGCTGCTGGATCGGCATCCCCAGCCGGATCTTGAACGCGTCGAGCGACCCTGCGTAGTTCTCCAGCAGCGCGATCAGGTTGTTGCGGGCGAACAGCACGTCCTGCTCGACCCGCTGCACCCGGAAGTACGGCTGGCGCCCCGCCTCGGCGAACGCCGCGTAACGCTTGTAAAGCCACTCCAGGTTCGCAAGCTGCCGCTGCTGGTTGGCGATGCCCTGCTGATCGCGCAGCAGGTCGAAGTAGTCGGTGGCGATATCGACGAAGAACTCGCGGCGGAACCGCTCGAACCGTCGCACCGCATAGATCAGGTCGCGCTCGGCCTGGATCAGATCCTCCCGCGCGCTCATGCCGGCGTTGCGCAGCAGCGGCAGGTCGGCCGAGGCGAACAAGCCCGCCGACTGCGAATCCTCGTCGCGCGCCGACCCGGTGCGCTGCTGCAGGAAGTTGACGTAGTCGGCCACGGCCCGCACGGACACGCTCCCGCCGTAGGGCAGGCGTTGCGTCACGCCCAGCTCGTTGACGATGCGCGCGACCTGGTCGTAGTCGCCGCTCTCGGGCGTGCCGTTGACGGCGGCGGTGACGGTGTCGAAAAACCGCGGGCCCCACAGGTGCTTTTCGATCAGCAGCCGGATCGCCGCCAGGTACAGACTTTCCTTCTCGCTGCGGTACTCGCGCGAATGCTCGACGGCATAGGCGAGGCTTTCCGCCAGGTCGTACGCCAAGGCGTCGTCGGGGTCGAGCACGTACTTGAGGGTCGTCGCCAGGGCCGCCTCGGCGCCGGCGCCCGCCTGGGCCGACTCCACGGGCAAGTCCGCGGCGGCAGGGTTGGTCGTCGCCGGCCGGGTGTCGTAGATCGCCCCTTCGTCACCCGCCACGTCCGTGCGGTCGGGCACACGGGCCGTGTCCAGCAGCGCATCGGGACCCAACGCCATCGTCTGACGACGCTCGATCATCCCGGCGGCTTCGACATCCAGGCGGTCCAGCGGGCTTTGGCACCCCGGCCCAGCGATCACGCCAAGCCCCAGGACCCCGGCAATCACAGTGCGGCAGGTCATGGAACCACGCATTGTACCAACATCGGATCGCCCGCCCCGAAAATTGCCATGTGCCGCCAGGGTCTGCCCAGTTATCCGGGGGCGCTGGACGGTGGAGTCCGTCATGCCCGCGGAGGCGGGCATCCAGGTTGGTCGTCCGTTACACCAACGAGCCCGGGTGTGATTAGGTCGTCCCCCGTGCGATCACTGGATTCCCGCATGCGCGGGAATGACGGTCGGGCGGGCACGTGCCGGCCAGCCCGCGGGAAATGGGGCAAACCCCCGCGGCGGGCGGTGTTAAATCACCATTGACCACGAACGGGCGGCATGGTAACATATACCAAACATTGTGGCCGGCCTGCGCGCCGGCACGACTCGGGAAATCAACTTGATGGTCGGAACCTGCAACTTGTGCTACGTGGAGACCCTCAAGTTGAGTTGGTTGGGCCCCGGCGTCATCGCACGCGGCCTGCGAAGGGGTCGATGCATGGACCCGACGGCGTGGAGTCAGTCATGGACCTGCACGATCTGGGCCTGGGGCGACGAATGGGCGGGAGCGTTGGGGGCGTTGGCGGGGGTGCCCAGGTAGGTGAGGGTGCGCTCGATGACGAGCTTGACGGCGGGGGCGGCGACGGTTCCGCCGTAGTGGCCGATCGATTTGTCGGGGCGGTGGATGGAGCAGAGGACGACGATCTCGGGGTGTTCGAGGGGAGCGCCGGCAAGGAACGAGGCGACATATTGGTCGTGGAGATAGCCGCGTCGGCCGGGATTGGCGACGTGTGCGGTGCCGGTCTTGCCGTAGAGGTTGTAGAGGTCGCTGCGGGCCTTGCGGCCGGTGCCCTCGGTGACGACGCGGCCCAGGACGTTGCGGGTGTGGGCGGCGACGGCGGGGGAAATGGCGCGTCGCTGCACGTGCTGGGAGACGACATCGTCGGCGAGGACGGTCGGCTGCACCCACACGCCATCGTTGGCGATGGCGGAGAAGGCGGTGAGCAACTGCAGCGCGGTGACGCCGACCTCGTAGCCCATGGTGACGGAGGTCTGGGAGTAGTGGGACCAGTTGCGTGGGCTGGTGACTTTGCCGCCGACCTCGCCGGGCAGGCCGCTGCCGGTGGTGGAGCCGAAGCCGAATCGGAGCATGGCGTCGCGCAGGTCCTTGTGGGACATTTTGAGGCCGCCCTTGCCCATGCCGATGTTGCTCGAGTAGATGAGCACCTCGTCCCAGGAGACCAGCCCGTGGCCGCGCACGTCGCTGAGTCGTCGGCCGTTGGGTGTGACCCAGTAGCCGCTGTCGGTGGTGTCCACCTTTTCGTTGGGCTTCATCGCGCCGGCGTCGGTGATGGCCGCCCACATGAAGGGCTTGAAGATCGAGCCCGGCTCGTAGGAGTCGGTGACGCAGCGGTTGCGGCGGACATCGGGCTGGACCGACCCGAAACCGTTGGGGTCGAAGTAGGGCAGGTTGGCCATGGCCAGGATTTCGCCCGTGGCCGGCCGCATGACGATCATCTGCCCGGCCTTGGCCTTGAACTGGCTCACTGCAGCGGCCAGCTCCTCCTCGGCGATCTGCTGGATCGTCAGGTCCAGGCAGAGCTGAACCGACTGACCGTCGGTGTTGGGCTTGTAGTCGTGCGGCTCGACCCACAGCGGCCGGCGGCGGGCGTCGCGCAGATAGCGGATGCTCCCGTCGTCGCCGCGCAGCATGGGATCGAGCTTCATCTCCAGGCCTTCGAGTCCCTTGCCGTCGGCGCCGACGAAGCCGATGAGATGGCTGGCGAGCTGACCCTGCGGATAGTCGCGCACCAGGCGTGGCGCCATCGCCAGGCCGGGCATCCCGAACTCACGCAGGATGGCGAGACGGTCGTCGGTGAGTCGGTCGTCGAGCACGATGAAACGCGAGTCAGGCCGGGCGGCGATCTTCTGCTCGATGGACGCCGGCTCGTAGTTGAGGGTGTAGCCGACGTATTCGCTGAACGTGCCCGGCTCCTCGATGAGGTGGGGATCGACGAAGAGCGAGTAGGCGACGCGGGTGGTGGCCAGTGGCCGGCCACGGGCGTCGAGCAGGCTGCCGCGGCGGGCGGGCAGGGGCTGACGGCTGAACTGCGAATCGACGAGGGCGGCGATCGGCGCCGGGGGGTGAAGCTGCAGTTGCACCACGCGCGCGACCAGGGCTACAAGGATCAGGCTCACCAGCCCGATCATGAGTCGGCCGACGATCAGCACGCGGCGGGCGCCGTCGGCGGGGTGGATCGACTTGTGAAGGAACTCGGCCGTGCGGATCGACGGGGCCTCCTGCTCGCGTGGCCTCGCCTCGCCCGTGCCCTCGCCCGAAGGAAGGGGGGATGGGCCGTACTGGGCGTCAATCGCGGTCATGAGCACGGCTCGCGGCGACAGAGGGCAGGTGACGGGAAGGCGCGACCATCGGCTCGACCTGCAGCCCCGCCCGCTGCAGGGCGTCCTTCAACTGGCTGGGGTTGGCGTGCTGGGCGATACGCACCTGCGTGTCCCACATCGACTGCCGCGTGCGGTTCATCTGGGCGTGCATCGCCGCCATTCGTCCGACCGTCTGCACCCGCTGTTGACGCAGTCCCAGCAGCACCGCTCCGATGGCGGCCGCGGCAATCAGGACGATGGCGAGCTTGGCGAACATAGGGAGTGGTGAGTGATGGTCGCTCGATCGTGCGTCGTGGGCGCTACATACGCCTCAACTCTGCGGGATCATCAGTTGCGTGCCCACCTGCACGGCGTTGGGATCGCTGATGCGCGTCTTGTTGGCGTTGTAGAGCTTGCGCCATTGGCCGCCGTCGCCCATCGTTTTCTGGGCGATTTTGTAGAGGTTGTCGCCGCGCTGCACGACGTAGGTTTTCGTGCTGGGCGCCGCGGCGTTCTGCGGCGTCGGGGTCTGGCCCTGACGCTGGGCGGCGCGCAGGTCCTGCAGGCGCTGGGGCTGCCTGACATCCGGCTCAGGCGCCGGGGCAGGGGATGGCGCGGGCGCCTGGACCACGGGGGCGTGGGCGCGCGGCAGCTTGATCTGCATGCCGGCCTGGAGGCTCTCGGGGGCGTCGAGCTTGTCGCGGTTGAGCTCGAAGATTTCCTTCCAGCGATTGCCGTCGCCCAGGTGCTCGCGGGCAATGGCGGTGAGCGTCTGGCCGGACTTGACGACCATGGTCGGCTGCGTGGCCGCGGGGATGACGACCGGCGTCTCGGTCATGCGCTGGGATGGTTCACGTGGCGGCGGGGCCGTCTCACGGAAGCGCAGCGTGTTGCTGCCGGGTTGGTACGTGGCGCCGTCGAGTTCGTGGCGGACGGGGACGAAGTCGCCCTGTTGCTGCAGCGCTGCCAGGCGCTGGTCGATGGCGGCGGTGTGGGACGGGTCGGTGTCGGCCGACGTTGTGCGGTCGCGCGTGACGATGTCCTGCACGGTGCCGTGACCCTGATCGCGCTCGTGCAGAGCATAGGCCCGCTGCGGATAGCTCACCTGGCGCGGCTGCTCGACGGTCAGATCGGTCGTGGTCGTTTCGCCCTGCGGCTGGCGCAGCTCGTGGGCCATTGGCACGGGCTGACGGGCCTGCTCGGTGGCCACGGTGGCGGCGGGCCCGGTTGCGGGTGCGGACCCGCCGTTGAGCGTGCGCTGGGCGCCGTCGGCAAAGTGCGTGAAGTCGGCCGCCTCCTGCTGGGAAACGACCGAGAGGTGATCGCTGACGATGATCCCGATGAGGAGGATCATGCCCAGGCCCACGAGCAATCCGACTTTGGTTTCGCGTGTCATAGCCGTCCCTGTCTGAGCTTGGGCCGCCGGTCCGTGAGCGGCCGCGTGTGTGGTCCTCTAAGCGAGTCGCCGTACGGCTCGCAGTTTCGCCGATCGGCTCCGCGGGTTGGCGGCGACCTCGGCGTCGTCGGCCTCCAGCGGCTTCCTCGTGACGAGTTGCCATTCCTCCGACGCCGCCAAGCCGCGAAAGGCCTGCTTGACCATCCGATCTTCGAGGGAGTGGAAGCTGATCACCGCCGCGATACCACCGGGTCGGAGCACGCCGGGCAGGTGCGCCAGCAGGTGGTCCAGTGCGTCGAGTTCACCGTTGAGGGCGATCCGAAGCGCCATGAACGTGCGGGTGGCCGGATCGATCCTCGACCGGGCGGGCCCGCCCCGCTTCTGACCTCCCCGACTCCATTCGGGGGTCCTATGTCGGCCATGCCCGTGACGCCCATACGCGGCGCGCACGACCTGGGCCAGGTGCGTAGTCGTAAGAATCGGATCGCGCTGGCGAGCCTCCACAATCTTTCGTGCAATTTTTCGACTCAGCCGCTCCTCCCCGTACCGGTAGATCAGGTCCGCCAGCTCGCGCTCGGGCGTGTGGTTGACGATGTCCGCTGCAGTGCGCGGCCCGGTCGGGTCCAGACGCATGTCCAGCGGGCCCTCGCGCTGAAACGACAGCCCACGCGACGGATCGTCCACCTGTGTCGAGGCAAAGCCCAGGTCCGCCAGCAGCAGGTCGCATCCGACCAGACCCAGGTCGGCCAGGACTGCACCGGCTTCAATGAAATTGGCGTGACGCACGGCGACGGGGACGGGCGAATCCCGCAGGCGATCCCGCGCGAAGGCGACGTTGGCGGGGTCGGCGTCCAGCCCGATCACCTGGCCGCCCGGCGCCAGCCGCGGCGCGATCAGGGCCGCGTGGCCGCCACGCCCGACCGTGCAGTCGAGATAGACCTGCCCCGGCTGCGGATCGAGCGCGCCGAGCACCCGCTGGGCGAGCACCGGGATGTGGCCGTGGTCCTGCATGGCTCGATCCCTATTACAATCGTCGTCATGATCAAGTTTGAAGCAACAACGATCCTGAGCGTGCGGCGAGGCGAGCAGGTGGCGATCGGCGGCGACGGCCAGGTGACGATGGACAAGGTGGTAGCCAAGAGCGACGCGGTGAAGGTGCGCAAGCTCGAGCAAGGTGGCGTGGCCAATGCGGGCGTCCTGGTGGGCTTTGCCGGGGCGGCGGCCGATGCGTTTGCGCTGCTGGAGCGGTTCGAGGCACGGCTGAAGGACTCGCCGGCGAACATCAAACGTGCTGCAGTGGAACTAGCCAAGCAGTGGCGGACGGACCGCTACCTGCGGCGGCTGGAGAGCCTGCTGGTCGTGGCCGATCGCGGCACGAGCCTGCTGGTGTCGGGCACGGGCGACGTGATCGAGCCGACCGATGGCGTGGTGGGCATCGGCAGTGGCGGGGCGTACGCGACAGCGGCGGCGCGGGCCCTGGTGCAGCACACCCAACTGCCTCCCGAGCAGGTGGTGCAGCACGCCATGACGATCGCGGGTGAGTTGTGCGTCTATACGAACACGAAGATCACGGTGCTGACCCTGTGAGTGTTGTAGCTCGATAGAACTGACCTCCTAGGTCTCGATAGAAGTGTCCCTAAC
>CAZFDT010000037.1:11021-53468 GCA_964518335.1 uncultured Phycisphaeraceae bacterium | reverse complement strand
CTGCAGCACCCTCTCCCCCGGTCCTCCGGGGGAGAGGGCAGGGTGAGGGGGTTCGCGCAACGGGCGTCCGTGGTCATTCGCCTCCTCACCCCCACCCTCTCCTCCGCCTCAAAGCAGGCGGAGGAGAGGGAGCCGGAGCGTGCGGACTTCCCAGAATGCGTATGATGCGGCGTCAACCGGCGATCTGTTGCAGCAAACCGAAGAAACCGCGCTTGCGGTCGCTGCTGATGCCCCAATCGACGGGCACGCTCTGGTAGCCCTGGCTGTAGCCCTCGTCGCGGCGGCGGAAGTCGAAATAGCCCCAGCCCGCGCGGCGGCTCACTGCAGCGATGAAGTTGTTGTCGGACTTGTCGAAGCCGTAGTGGTCGTCCTCGTTGAACACGATGGGCTGACCGCGATAGCTCGCCATGGCGCGCACGTCATCGACCATGCGGCGGATGCGGTGGGGGTCGCCCACGCCGTTGCCGTGCAGCAGCACGTAGTCGCTCGCCTCCACCACGTTGGGTGTCGGCATCCTGCCCCCGCCGAAGCTCGTGCTCACCAGCAGGCGGCCCTTGCTCTGATCGCGCACGCGCCGGATCAGCTCGTGGGCGCGCGGCGGCTTGAGGATCGCGTGGTCGTAACGCACGTCGCATTCGTTGGCGATTTCGATGAGCACATGCGTATAGCCCTGACGCAAGACCCAGTCGATGGCGTGATAGGCGGCGTCGAGCACGGCCGCCTCGTCGCGCAGGCGCTGGTCCTGGCCGAAGTAGAACAGCCCCAGGATCGGGGCCATGCCCAGTTGGTCGGCGCGGTCGAGGATGGTCGCCAGGCGGCGCAGGTAGTCGGGCCGAAGCTCGCCCGCCTCGGTGAACGCCGAGTTGTGCCACGGCTGTTCGCGGCTGTAGCCCTCCGGGCTGCCGCCCTGCAGGTTGATCGTGAACGACCGCAGGCCGTGCTCGCGCCAGGCGGGCATGGCGGCGACGAACTCGCGGGTGTTGCGGTCGGCGTCCCACGGGCCGTCGGGATAGGCCCAGCGACCGCGCGTGTCGGGATTCAGATCGTCGAAAACGCTCTGGACCATGCGGCTGTTGAGCAGCAGCCCCTCGATGCGATGCCCGTTCCACACGCGGCCGGGATATGTCGGTCGGCCGTTGATGTGGAAGTCGTCGCCGGCGATCGTCACGGTGGTCTGTCGTGTGGGGTCGGCCATGGACTATCATCGTAACGTGGCCGCCGACCGCGCCATTCTGCACGTGGACATGGACGCGTTTTTCGCGGCCATTGCGCAGCGGGACGATCCATCGCTGCGGGGCCGGCCGGTGCTCACGGGCGGGGACGGGCCGCGCGGCGTGGTGAGCACGGCGTCGTACGAGGCGCGGGTGTTCGGCTGCCGCAGCGCGATGCCGATGGCCGTGGCGAGGCGACTGTGCCCGCAGGCGATCGTCGTGCCCGTGCCGGGCGCGAAAATCCGGGAGGCGTCGAGCAGGCTCTTCGAGATTCTCGACGACGTGTCGCCCCTGGTGCAGCCGGTGAGCGTCGATGAGGCGTTCATCGACGTGACCGGGTCGCGGCGGCTGCTGGGCGACCCCGTGACGATCGCCAGGCAACTCAAGGCCCGCATCCATGCCGAGCTGCAGTTGACCGCGTCCGTCGGCGTGGCGTTCAATAAATTCCTGGCCAAGCTCGCATCCGACCTCAACAAGCCCGACGGGCTGACGATCGTCACGCCCGAGAACGTGCACGCCACGCTGGCGCCGCTCCCGGTTTCGCGGCTGTGGGGCGTAGGCCCGGCGATGCAGAAGAAGCTCGAAGCCCACGGCCTGCGCACCATCGGCGACATCGCCCGCCACGGCGAGGCGCAACTGGCGGCGTGGTTCGGCTCGATCGGCGAGCACATCGCCCGCCTGTCGTGCGGGATCGACGACCGGCCCGTCGTGCCCGATCGCGAGGCCAAGAGCATCGGCCAGGAGGAGACCTTCCCACAGGACATCGACGTGCCCGACGAGGTGCGCCGCGTCATGCTCGGCCAGTGCGAGCAGGTCGGCCGCCGGCTGCGCAAGCACGGGCTGCAGGCGCGCGGCGTCAGCGTCAAGATCCGCTTCGGCGACTTCGAGACCATCACCCGCCAGAGCACGTTCGATGAGCCGACCGACCTGACCGACGACCTGTGGCGCGCGGCCAGGGCGCTATTCGACCAATGGGCCACTGCAGCGTTCGTGCCCGTGCGGCTGATCGGCGTCACCGCCCAGAAGCTCGGCAAGGGCGAGCAGATGGGGCTCTTCCCCGACCCACAGCGGGAAAAACGCCGCCAGCTCGACCGGACGATGGACGCCATCGCCGCGCGTTTCGGGCAGACCGGCGTGCATCGCGGGCCGCGGGATCTGCGGACGTAGGCCCGGGGGGTGGCGCCGCCCCGCCGCGGGCCGCCGCTGCAATGGCCGTGGCTGGACCGGCGTTGAACCATGGTGAATCGAGCCCAGCCGGTCGGGTGACGGAGGAGAGCGCCCGCCTGGGGGCTGGATTTTCGGTAGGTCTTTGTTTACAATCAGGTTAGGACGATGAGCATGCGTGAACCGCAAAACCTGGCCCCGGCGAAGTCGGCCGCAGCCGACCCAGCCGCCCCGCCAGGCGTTCACGCCGATGACCGTGGGGCCACGGCCCTGGAATGGGCCCTGCTGCTGGTGGTGATGGCCATTCCGGCCTATGTCCTTTTCTCACTGGGCATGGCGATCATGGTCGAACACTACCAGATGGTGTCCTCGCTTAACGCGCTGCCCTTCCCGTAAGGCAGCTGGTATTCCACACCCCCCGCCCCGGACCGCCGCGTCCGTCACGGGCCACCGCTCGATGCGAAAGGGAACCGTCATGAAGTTCGAACTGTCGAGGATCAAGGCGCTGGTCAGCCGCATCCACCGCGACGACCGCGGGGCCGAGGGTCTCGAGAAGCTGCTCATCATCGGCGCCATCGTGCTGCCGCTGCTGGGCCTGCTGATCGTGTTCCGCGGCAAGATCACCGAATGGCTGCAGGACGCCTGGGGTACGGTCGAGGACGACTCGAAGCAGTACGACCCGGTCTTCTAAGCCAACGGCGTTGGACGTGTGTCGCCACCGGGCTCGTCGGCTGATCGACCAGGCGACGGGCCCTGTGGTGTAGATAGGCTGGGTTGTCGTCTCTGGGCGTGCGTATGGCGCAGATCATCGCGTTTGGCCTGTTGGCGGTCGTGCTGATCGCCGCCGCCGTGGCGGACGCGCGAACGCAGCGCATACCCAAGGCGGTGACGTATGGCGGCCTGGTGGCGGGCCTGGCGCTGTGGACGGCGGCGGGCCTGGTCGAGGCCGGCGCCGCGGGCGCGGGGCGGGGCCTGGTCGCGGCGCTGCTGGGTTGCGCGGCGGGCTACGTGCCGTTTGCCATCATCTTCGCCGCCGGCGGGCTCGGCGGCGGCGACGTGAAGCTCATGGCCGCCGTCGGCGCCGTGTCGGCGAGCTGGCAACTCGTGCTGGCGACGGCGGTGTACGCCTTCCTGGTGATGTTCGTCATGGCGGTGTACGTCATGGTGCGGCGGCGAATCGTGGTCCGCACGCTCAAGCGAATCTTCACCGCGGCGCTGGTGGCCGCGGCGCGGGTCAAGCCGGACATGCCCACCGACAGCCCGCGCATCCCGTTTGCCGTGGCGTGCTGCGTGGGCGGGCTGGTGGCGGGGGCGGAGGTGCTTTTGCAGGTGCGACTGCCCTGGTCGAGCCTGGGACCGTAAACTGACTGCAGGCGGGGACTGTTGCGGACGCCGTAGGAGTTGGCCATGCGAAACCCGATGCGAATCCTGCGATGCGACGAGGGGACGGCCACGGTCGAGTTCGCGCTCGTCACGCCGATCGTCCTGTTCATGTCGCTGGTGCTGCTGCAGGTCATGCTGCTGATGACGGGGCACATTTTCGTCAACTACGCGGCGTTCGCCGCGGTGCGGGCGGCGATCACGACGATCCCCTACGTGACCGACGGCGAGCCGGGCAACGTGTACGTGGGCGGCAGCACGCTGGGCAAGCACGAGGCCATCCGCCGCGCCGCGGTGTTCGCGGTCATGCCCGTCAGCGGTCGGCTCGACACCACGGGCACGATCTCACCCGACGCCTTCGTCAGCGGGCTGGAGGAGTACTACGCCGCGGCCGGACAGTCCAAGCCGCGCTGGATCGACACGCTCGCCGCCGATCGCCTGCGCTACGCCGACGCCAACACCCAGGTCGAGGTGTGCGAGCTCACCGCCCACGACGACGGCACCATCACCATCAGCCCCATCGGCACCGGCGCCGAGCACACCTTCGCGCCCCACGATCCCATCACCGTCCGCGTCTCCCATCGCTTCAGCCTCACCGTGCCCTACGTGCGGCGCATCTTCGCCGACGACGAGCACTCCGGCGGCAGCGGCTACGGCCTCTACACCGTCATGAGCGCCCAATACACCCTGACCAACGAGGGCATCGACAAGCTCCTGCCCCCCACCCCCGACCTGATCCGTGATCCGTAATCGCTACAGTGACCTGCTTATGACCACCCCATCCACCCCAACCGCAACCGGCCTGCAGCCGGGCGACAAACTCGACAAGTACGAGGTGCGCGACACGATCGGCGCCGGCGGCATGGCCGTCGTCTATAAAGGCTACGACGCCCTGCTCGACCGCATGGTCGCCATCAAGCAGGTCAACACCGAGCTGGCGGCCGAGAACGGCGACGAAGGCGTCGTCGAACGCTTCCGCCGCGAGGCCAAGCTGCAGAAACGCGTCGCCCCGCAGCACAAGCACCTCGTCGGCTTCATCGACTTCATCGAAAACCCGCGCGGCCTCTTCCTCGTGCAGGAATACGTCGACGGCGTCTCACTCGAACAGGTCCTCACCACCAAGCCCCAGCCCATGGACCACCGCCAGGCCCTGGGCATCATCGGCGCCGTCACCCTCGCGCTGCAGGCGATCCACGACAAGGGGATCATCCACCGCGACCTCAAGCCGTCGAACATCCTCCTGCCGCACGACGGCGGGCTGAAAGTGTGCGACTTCGGGCTGGCGGCGACGATCGCCGAGCAGGAGTCGCTGCCGCTGGGCTCGGTGCGCTACATGGCGCCCGAGCTCTTCCGCGGCGACACGGTGGACGGACGCGCCGACATCTACGCCCTGGGCATGATCGCCTACGAGATGCTGCTGGGCCGCGCCGCCTTCAACGAGGCGTTCAAGATCGTCCTGCGCGACCAGCGCAACCAGGCGCTGCGCTGGATGAAGTGGCACACCAACGTGCGCGTCCGCGCCACGCCGCTGAGCCAGCTCAACCCCAATATCAGCGACACGCTCAGCGACCTGGTCGCGCGGATGATGGACAAGGACCCGCAGTCGCGCATCCAGTCCGCCGACGAGCTGCTGGAGACGATCCGCCGGCACTTCACGCCGGGTGCGGCGCCGGAGAAGAAGATCATCGAGGACACGCGCGACGTGGCCCGGGCGGCGCCGCAGGAATCGCGTGCGGCGGTGACGGCGAAGCTGCCCACCGCCAGCAAGCTGCCTTACGTGCTGGTGGCGCTCTTGATCGTGAACGTGCTGGCGGGCCTGGGGCTGTGGGCGTGGTACGCCCAGGACAAGGCCGCCAAGCGCCAGGCCCTGCGCGACCAGACCCGGCAGGTGCTCGTCGAGGCCCGCAAGCTTTACTTCGGCGCCGATTTCACGGGGGCGCTGGCGCTGTACGACCGGGTCAATCAGGAGTGGACTTCCGACGCGGAGTTCGGCGCAGCGAGCCTGGCGGGCAAGCTCATGTCCGAGGCGCAGTTGGCCATGCGCGACGGCAACTACCTCCTGTCGGTGCAGAAGCTCGACGAGGCCGAGAAGCTCGGCCAAATCAATGACTTGGAGAAGTGGACCGAGCTGCGCCGCCTGGCGCTGGACGAGTACGCCTTCAGCAACGTGATCCGCGACATCGAGGGCCTCATCGCCGCGGGCAAGTACCCGCAGGCCGCGTTCGAGCTGCAGAAGCAGCGCAACCTGCGTCAGCCCGAGGCGCGCAAGATCAGACTTGACGAGATCGACGCGCGGATCCGCCAGAACGTGCAGCAGGCGCAGATCGACGACTACACGCAGCGGATCCAGGCGCAACTGGACGCCGGTCGGCGCGAGAAGGCGATCGAGATCGCCGCGGAGGGCGCGGCCAAGTTCCCCGGCAGCGCGGTGGATCGGACACTGATCCGACTGCGGGGCGAGGCGGAGTTCGACAGCCTGATCGCCGCCGCCAACGCCGCCGCGGCGCGCGGCGAGCTGGACACGGCCGTGGACCACCTGACGCGCGCGGGCCGGCTCAAGAGCGACGACGCGACGTTGTCGGCGGACCTCAAGCGGCGCGCCGACGAACTGCTGATCCAGGCCAGCATGGCGCGGGCCCGCGAAGCGCTGAGCGTCAACGACATCGCCACCGCCTCGACCAACATCGAGCGCGTGCTGTCGATCGATCCCGAACACGAGGAGGCGTTGCGGCTGAAGCAGACCATCGCCACTGCGGACGTGAAGGCGGACAAGGTGCGTGCCGGCGACGAAGCGATGGCGTCGCGTCGCTTCGAAGAGGCGATCAAGATTTACAGCGCTTCGCTGGAGTACGGGCCGGACCCGACGCTGGCGGACAAGCTGGTGAATGCGAAGCTGCAACTGGCGATGGAGACGGCGCGGATTCACATGGCCAAGGAGAACCTGGCGGGCGTCGCCGAGGCGCTGGACGAGGCGGCGAGGCTGGCGCCGGGCGATCCCGAGTTGCAGACCATGCGGGCCAGGCTGCAGGCCCTCAACGAGTTCCGACGACTGGTGAGCGAGGGCAACGCCGCCCGCGCCGCCGGACGATTCGGCGAGGCGATCGATCGCTACCGCAAGGCCGACAAGTTCGCCCGGGACAACGGCCTCCCGCCCGTGCTCAGCGACGAGGTGCGCCAGCTCATCGACGCCACCGAGTACGAGAACCTGCTGACCCAGGCCAAGTCCGAGATCGATCTCAAACGCTGGAGCGCCGCCAAAGCGATTCTCGACGTGATGGCGGGCATGCCCAACGGCAACACGCCCGAGGTGCAGGAGCTGCGCGACACGGTGCGGCAGAACATGCCCAAGGCGCCGGGCGAGTGAGAACGTCTGGTGTCTGATGGATGATGTCTGATGTAAGAAGGAGTCCGTGCCATGATGAAACCAGCGCGCCATCGACGAGGCATCATCAGACATCGCTCGCTTGGCGCGGTGATGGTCATCACGCTCATCGCGGTGATCCTGCTGGCGGGGATGGTGTTCTACATCATCAACCTGGGTCGTCAGGCCAACGCGCGGATCGTGGCGCAGCACGCGGCGGACGCGACCGCCGCCGCCGGCGCCGGGTGGATCGCCCGATCGTTCAACACGGTGGCGATGAACAACGTGAGCACGGCGCGGATGATCGTGACGGTGGGCGTGCTCGACGCGATGCCGCAGGTGATGCAGTTCACCCTCGAGGACCAGACCGCCGCGCTGGAGGCGCTCAACGATCAGCTTTCGCGGGGCGTCAGCGACTGGTGGGTGCGCGAGGCGTTCCTGATCCTGCAAAGCGAGCTGGAGCGCGAGATTCAGATCATCACGCCGCTGGAGAACTTTTTCAACAACCAGTACGACGTGCGGGAGATGACGCATTACGACGGACCGGCGGGACGGGGCACGCTGTGGCGGGCGATGGAGGCGATGGACGAGTTCAGCCAGGCGAGCATGGAGAACATCGGGGTGCTGGCGCAGCTCAACGCCATCCGCGGCGGCGAAGTGAACCTGGAGCGGGACGCGGGCACGGCCGACGAACGCTCGATGGCCCTGATGGTTCCGTTCATGCCGCAGTTCGCGTGGCAGCGTGGCGAGTTCGATGACTTCGAGCGGCCGGTGCGACAGGGCCTGCTGCCCCCGGACACCGACGACAAGACGACCAACCGGGGCCCGTTCGACACGGTCTTTGGCTGGCGTTACGGCCGGGCGCGCAGCGTCGAAGGCTACACCGAAGCTGACGACACGGGTCAGGCGCCCGGCGGGGGTCGGCCGCGCGTGCCCTTCGGGTCCGGCCCCGGCGGTGGCGGCGGCAGCCAGTTCGTCGTCACCAGCGTCGATTGGGAAAACTACGCCGTCTTCGGCCCCCTCGAATGGATGCTCGGCCGCTTCGGCGACTTCGCCTGGAACAACCTCTACCACAGCCGCTTCGGCCGATGGGTCCGCGAAATCACCAGCATCAAGATGTCCTACTGCTGGCCCGGCGATCCCGTCCAGACCGTGATCGACCCACAGTGGGAGACCGACTTCAACACCGCCGTCTCCATCGCCGAGGCGGGCACGACCACCATTCGCACCACCGCCTTCTTCAAGTGCGAGATCAAGAGCATCTATCCGCGCGGCCACGGCCAGTTCATGCAGCCGGGCACCTGGGCCTACCGCTACGCCCTGAATCAGCCCGATCGCCATCCCGCGTCGATCGTTCGCTCCAATGGCTGGCACGATCCGCGGCGCTGGGGCGTGTCGCAGGTGGACGACTACATCTGGCGAGACGAGTGGTCCTACAACGTCTTTTTCGACAGCGACCTGGGCCTGACGCCGCAGACGCAGCCCGACGGCACGCCGGTCATCTATCAGGTGTACCGCATCGACGAGTACGCGTTCCTGGGCATCGACATCGGCGAGCCCGTCGAGGTGCGCAACCCGTTCAACTTCGCCAGCAAGGCCGACCTGCCCGCGCCGATCGACTTCGATCACCAAGAGGTCGCGCCCGACGACGCCAATCGCCGCGAGAAGCTCACCTACCTGGCCGTGGCCCAGCGCAACAACCGCTCGCTGTTCTGGCCCAATCGCTTCGACGACGACAAGCCCTACCCGCACACGGTCGGGCTCACGCAGGTCGCCGTGTTCAACACTCACTCGTGGGACCTGTGGACGCAGATGTGGCACGCCCAGATCGAGCGGGTCGAGCGCTTCGACGACTGGGTGGCGCGCCTGCCCGACTTCTCCGCCGACGCCGGCAACGTCCCCGAGCTCGACTCGGCCAAGGTGGGCGACCTGTTTTCCTACCTCAAGAGTATCGAGCCACTGGCGGATGTGATGTTGATGCATTGATGCGGGCAGTAGGGAGTAGGGGAAGCTGTTGTGGGAGTATCGAGCATGAACAATCGACGACAATCCATTCTGCCTACTGCCTACTGCATACTGCCTACTGCCTGTTGCCTGCATACTCCCTGTGCCCCGCACCCTGATTCCCGCCGCCGCGGTGCGGCCATGACGGAGATGGTGCTTGTGCTGCCGTTGATCGTGTTCGTGCTGGCGATGATGCTGTTTTTCGGGCGGGGGATGGTGCGGGCGCAGCACGCCTTGGTGATGGATCGGTACGCGACGTGGCGCAGCGTGTACGACGGCCCGGGGCCGCAGTGGATGATTGTGCCGGGCACGCAGGCGTACAACGAGACGTTTTTCGGGGGCAAGGCCAGCCAGATCACCCGCTGGCTCGATGACGAGTTCCCCAAGGACGCCGAGGACGAGATCATCGCGGTGGTGTCGGAGGCGGGCCCGGAAGCGGCGGACCTGGTGAACACGGTGTACGAGATGCTCCCCGGCGGGCAGACGACGGGCTTTGCCACGGAGCACACCAACACGGTGGCGATCTACAAGCCGTTCGAGGGCGCGATTCGTCACCGCCACACGCGTGCGGGCAACGACTGGAAGTTCACCAACAGCTTCCGCGACGTGGAAGGCAGGCGATGGCGTGACTTTCGCAACGATCCGCGTCCGGCGCGGGAGTTTCCCCCGGACGACGCGGTGATGGGCCAGTGGCAGCCCTGGCCGTCGCACGGCAACTGGTGGCCGGGCGGTCTGCCGGTGTCGATCCTCATGGCGATGCGCGAGGGGCTGTACGACGATCTGGACCAGGCGTTGGAGAACATCCAGAACAACGACAATCCGCTGGCGGGCGAGTTGCGCGAGCTGTTCGTGCGTGAGCCGGGGTATCGCGGTGCGACGGTGTATTGGGTGGCCGACGACGAGTGAGCAGATTTTTCGTTGCCGGCGGTGCGAAGTGGTTACGATAGCGTGCGAGTGAAGTCGCCGATGTTCAACCCCTACCGAGCCAACACGAAGGAGGAGGCCAAGCCCACGCGGCGGTCGGTGCTGATGCCGGTGCTGGTGGCGTTGGCGGGGGTGACGGTGGTGGCGGCGTATCTGTATTGGGAGGAGATGACGCGCATGCCGCCGCCGGTCGGCCGCATCGGGACGTTGGCGCAGTCGATGCCGCCGGGCGAGGATCCATCGGGACGGGCAGGCGAGGACTGGTCGAGCCTGATGCCGACGGACGGCCAGCGGCTGCTGGCGGTGCATCCGGGCGATCGGTCGCTGTCGCCGACGGAGGCGGCGCTGCCGCCGCATCCCCAGGCGCAAGGGTTCATGGGTGTGCGGCGAACGGCCGAGGGGATCGTCGAGGAATACGCCTTCTACCGCGTGCCCGGCGTGGACATCGAGGCGGTGCGGGTCCACTGTCGCCAGGCGGCGCTGGCGGCGGGGTTTGTGCCGGTGGACAGCGCCGCGGTCGCATCGACCAGCATGCTGTTCACCCGCCTCGACCCGCCCGACCGCGGCGGCGACATGCCCACCCAGCAGACGCTGATCGTCCGGGCCAGCGTCCGCGAAGGCGAAGTGCGCACCACCGCGTGGTTGCGGTACGCTATACCATCGTCGCGCTGACCGGCGACCGTCGCGCCCGCCGTCTGATCCCCGACCCCGATTGCCGGAGCCTGCTTCAAGCATGAGTCACAACCCCTCCCCCGCCTCCGCCGGCACGCCGGGCAGCCCCCCCGCCGGCAGCGCCAAGCTCGTCGTCATCGCCGCCGTCCTGGCGCTGGTCGCCATCGTACTCGTCAACGTCTATGTCGAGTACATCAAACGCACCAGCGACGAGGGTGAGATCCTCAAGTTCCGCCTGACCCAGACGCTGCGCCCCGGCGACCGCCTGCGCGACCGCGACATCGAACAGGTGCGCCTGCCCGCCCGCTACCGCGATGCGTTCAAGAACTATCTCGACGACAAGGAAAAGGACCGTCGCCTCAACCAGATGGTCAAGCGCACCGGCTATCAGGGCGAGTTCCTGTCGTCGCTGATGTTCGAGGACCCCGACGATCGCCGACTCGACGGCGAGGTGAAAGAGGGCATGCGCCTCGTCGCCCTGCCGGTGAACAGTCGCACGATGATCGGCGGGCTGCGGCCGGGCATGATCGTCGATATCGAGGCGCCGTTCCGGGGCCAGGGCACGGTGCCGATCGTCCTGCCCGTGATGGAGTCGGTCAAGATTGTCACCGTGGGCAACGTGAGCACGGTGGACGAGAAGGCCGGCACCGCCTCGCGGGTCACGTCGTACCAGACGATCGGCATCGAGGTGACACCGCACGCCGCCACGGCGCTGTCGATGATCGACCGCATCGCGCAAGGCCCGTTCGAGCTGCACCTGCGCAAGCCCGGCGACGACGCCCGCGTGAAGATTCCCAACCCCGAGCTATCCACCGGGATCAACCCGGCGGTGCTGGACATGCTGCCCACCGCGCGCACGACGGCTGTCCGCTGAGGGCGCCGACCCACCCCATGGAATTCTGGATCTACGACCATTCCGCCAACCGCCGCTCGACGCTGCAGGTGAAGTCCGAGCCGGTGGTGATCGGCCGCGACGACGAGTGCGACATCGTGCTCAAGAGCCCGTTCGTCGCCCGCAAGCACGCGCGGATCGTCCGCAAGGGCAACCAGTTTTTCGTCGAGGTGCTGGGCCGATCGAGCACGAGCGTGGCCAACCGCGAGGTCGTCGCCGGCCAGCCGTCGCGCATCGACTTCGGCGACGAGGTGCAGGTGGGCCAGTTCTCGCTGGCGATGATCCGGCCCGACGGCAAGACGCCCGGACACGCCGCGCCCGAGGACACCGCCGCCCAGCTCCAGGCCCGGCTCATGCAGTTCGAGCAGGAGGTCCACGCCCAGCTCCTCGAACGCATGAACCTCCGCGTCACCGGCCACATCAACAAGGGCGACGCCAAGTTCATCACCCAGATCCTCGCCCACCTCGAGCAGATCCTCGACGAGCGCGTCGCCCAGCTCGACGACGCGCTGATCGTCCACACCATCCGGCTGCACTTGCACCGCCTGGTCATCGCCGAGGTGGTCCGCCAGGCCCAGGGCAAGGTGCAGACCGAGTACAAGACCGACGAGTCGCGCCTCGACGCCACGCGCGAAGCCTCGATCACCGAGCTGGTCGTCACGATGGTGGACATGATGCCGCTGCTGTTCGACCCGACCAGCGTGACCGAGGACCTGGCGGTGGCGGAGGAGGCGTTCGGCGAGCTGTTCGAGCAGATGCTGCCGTCGATCGGGCGCGACCTGCGGCGGTACATCTTCCGCAGCAACGTGGCCAAGGACATCCAGGACGTGCTGCTGGGCCTGGGCCCCCTGCAGGACCTGCTGGAGATGGCCAACGTCAACGAGATCATGGTCGTGGGCAAGGACCACATCTACGTCGAGAAGAACGGCGTGATCCAGCCGACGACGCGCTCGTTTTTCTCCGACGAGGTGCTGCTGTCGATCATCGAGCGGATCATCACGCCGGTGGGCCGGCGGGTGGACCAGAGCAACCCGCTGGTCGATGCCCGACTCGCCGACGGCAGCCGCGTGAATGTGGTGATCTCGCCGCTGTCGTTGTGCGGCCCGGTGCTGACCATCCGCAAGTTCGGGTGGATTCCCTTCACCATCGATGACCTGATCGAGCGCGAGACGATCAGTCCGCAGGTGGCGTCGTTCCTGCAGGGCTGCGTGGTCGGCCGCAAAAACATCGTCATCAGCGGCGGCACGGGCTCGGGCAAGACGACGCTGCTCAACACGCTGTGCGCCTACTGCCGGCCGAGCGAGCGCATCGTGACGATCGAGGAGTCGGCCGA
The DNA here is from genome assembly GCA_964518335.1 of uncultured Phycisphaeraceae bacterium. GTDB lineage: Bacteria > Planctomycetota > Phycisphaerae > Phycisphaerales > Phycisphaeraceae > CAZFDT01. The sequence continues at coordinate 40,527 of CAZFDT010000037.1, read as the reverse complement.
GCTGCGCCTGCCCCAGCCGCACGTGGTGAGCCTGGAGGGCCGACCGGCGAACATCGAGGGCAAGGGGGCCTACACCATCCGCGACCTGGTGCGCAACGCGCTGCGGATGCGCCCTGACCGCATCATCGTCGGCGAGGTGCGCGGCCCCGAGGCCCTGGACATGCTCCAGGCGATGAACACCGGCCACGACGGATCGCTCTCGACGCTGCACGCCAACACCCCCGTCGATGCCATGGGCCGACTCGAAACCCTCGTCCTCATGGCCGTCGATATGCCCGTGCGCGCCATCCGCGAGCAGGTCGTCGCCGCCATCGACCTGGTCGTGCAGGTCACACGCTTTTCCTCCGGCCGCCGCCGTGTCAGCGCCATCAGCGAGGTCAAGCACATCGACACCGACACGGGCGTGATCCGCCTCGAGGACATCTACACGCTCCGCGACGCCGATCAGCCTCGACTGCGCCACACCGGCTATATCCCCACGTTCACCCAGGAGATGATCGCCAAGAACCACTTCGGCGTGGAGGTGTTCCTGTGACGCCGCGACCATCGGTCGCGCCGAAGTCCACGGGCCAACGAAGCCATGAACCCCACCGCCACGCTCATCCTCGCCAACGTCACGCTCTTCGCCGGCGTGTTCGTGTTCGTGCGATACGGCCTGCCGGCGGCGCGGTGGTACATCGCCCGCACCGAGCAGAGCTACGAGCGCGTCCTCGTCCACCAGCTCCTCATGGACATCAAGCCGCGCAACGCCCTCATCATGGCCGCCATGGGCGTGAGCATCTGCGGCATGATCGGCTACCTGCTCGTGGCCAGCGTCACCGGCCTCATCGCCGGCGCCGCCATCGGGTACGCCGCGCCGATCCTCATCGTCCGTCACCTCGAACGCAAACGCATCGAGCGCCTAGAAACCCAGCTCGTGGACGGCATCACCACCATGGCGTCGGCGGTCCGCGCGGGCCTGAACCTCATCCAGGCCATGGAAATCCTCGTCCGCAACCACACCGGCCCGATCAAGCAGGAGTTCGCCCAACTCCTGCGCGAGTACCAGATGGGCCTGGACTTCAACCAGGCCATGCGCAACGCCGCCAACCGCATCGGCAGCAGCAACTACCGCCTGCTCTTCACCGCCCTGGAGATGCACCGCCTCCGCGGCGGCGACGTGGGCCAGAGCCTCGACCGCATCGCCGAGTCCATCCGCGAAATCCAGCGCCTCGAAGGCAAGCTCGACGCCATCACCAGTCAGGGCCGCTTCCAGGCATGGATGATGGCCGTCATGCCCCTGGCGTTCCTGGGCATCCTCTACGTCATCGACCGCGAGGGCGTCACGATGCTCTTCACCCAACCCCTGGGCCGCGTCATGCTCCTGGGCGTGTGCGTTCTGATCCTCCTGGGCTGGCTGTGGATCCGCAAAATCCTGGCGGTGGATATATGACGTGAACGTTTAGCCGGGCCGCTTGCGGCCCGTCGCCCGACACCCGCCGCCCGTCGCCCCTCGCCCGCCGCGAGCGGCGGGGCTAAACACCTGAGATCCCGACGCTCATGCGAACAACCTTCACCGACCGATGACCACCCTCCTCACCTATCAAGTCCTGCTGAGTCTGCTCCTGGGCGGCAGCGTGTTTCTGCTGGTGTGGAGCCTCTTTCGCTACCCGGCGCAGACCGAGCCGCCGGTGCATCGACGCATCGCCCTGGCGATCGGCGCGGGGCAGCGCAAGACGCTCTTCGAGATCCCCGGGCTGGCGCCCATCATGTCGCTGCTGTTGAACCTGACGCGAAAGATGGGCTTCGGCACGCTGCGCCACACCATCCGCCGCGACCTGGACGCCTCGGGCAATCCCAACAGCTACGACGAGATCGAGTACGTGGCCATCTGCCTGTTCTGCGCCCTGTGCATGGCGGTGTTCGCGGCCATGCTCGGCGTCGCCCTGGGGACCGGCGGCGTGCCGTTCATCGTCATCTTCCTCGGCGGCCTGGGATTCTTCATCCCCCTCATGGCGCTCAACGGCGCCGCCTCCCGACGCCTCACCGCCATCAGCAAGCAGCTTCCCTACACCCTCGACCTCATCGCCCTGATGATGGGCGCCGGCAGCACCTTCACCGAGGCCGTGGACACCATCATCAGCGACAACCCCGACGACCCGCTCAACCAGGAGCTGCGCATCGTCAAGGGCGAGATCGAGTTCGGCGCCAGCCGCTCGGCGGCGCTGGCCAACATGGCCGCCCGCATCCCGCTCGACTCGCTCCGCTCGGTGATCGGCGCCATCAACCAGGCCGAGGCCCTGGGCACGCCCCTGTCGGCGATCCTCCTCGTGCAGGCGAATATGATCCGCATGCACCGCAGCGTGCGCGCCGAGAAACTGGCGGCGTCGGCGAGCCTGCGCATCCTCGTGCCGTCGATGCTCATCCTCATCGCGGTGGTCATCACGGTCTTCGGCCCGATGATCCTGCGCTACTGGTCCCAGGGCGCGTTCTGGTGATGCGCCGCCGCCACGCCGGACCTGAGTCTTCGAAGGTCCGGATCGCCCCGACGTACGACAGCCCCATCCGGAGCTTCGAAGACTCAGCTCCGGCGTGTCAGAACGATCATGCCCGACCCGATCACCATCCAATACCTCAGCGGACCGAGCATGGGCCGGCGGCAGAAGTTCACCCAGCCCCCGGTGTCGTTTGGCCGCGACGCCGACAACGTGCTGGTGCTCGCCGAGCCCTTCGTCTCGCGCCATCACGGGTCGCTGGTGCTCGATGACCGCGGCCGCTGGTGCCTGGCCAACCACAGCACCAACGGCACGCGCATCAACGCCCGGCTCATCACCGCCACCGAGGGCAAGCCCCGCCGACTGCACGACGGCGACACCATCACGGTGGGCAACCAGCCCGTGTTCACCGTCTCTCTCGAGGCCGCCGCCCTCGACGATGACGACCAGGCCGACCGCGCCGCGCTGGAGCCTCGCAAGCTCAGCGGTCGCAGCAAGGTCTGGATGGGCATCGGCATCTACATGCTGCTCATGCTGGGCCTGTTCGTCTTTCTGGCGACGCTCGGGGACGCCGGCGGCGGGGCGTCGGCACAGCGCCCCACCGAGATCACGCCCGCCGAACTCGAGTCGGAGATTCGCGCCGCCCTCCCCCTGGTGCAGCCGCCCAATCTTGACGCCGCCGACCGCCACCTCCAGGAAGCCCGCAGTTGGTACGCCCGCCGCGACATCGAGGTCGTCGCCAACTTCCGCGCCCACGACGAATACAAACGCTCACTCGCCTCGGCCAACCTCATCGCCTTCGAGCAGGGACTCGACCAGCAGCGCTTCCTCGAAGTCCAGGACGCCCTGGTCATCCAGATCGAGGGCATGTACCGCCAGGGCTTCAACCAGCTCATGGCCGGCAACCACGACGGCGCCGTGCGCACCTTCGACCGCCTGCTCAACATCTACACCGACAAGGACAGCAGCATCTACAAGAGCGCCCTGGCCATGCGCGACCACGCCAGCAGCCTGCGGCGCAAGCGCCGCTGACTTGCCTAAGATGGTCCCATGCCCACCGCGCCCTCCCCGCTGACCGACGCTCCCGATTCGCACGGCCGCTTCGGCGACTACGGCGGCGTCTATGTCCCCGAAACCCTCTTCCAGGCACTCGACGACCTCGCCCGCGCCTATCACCAGGCCCGCGCCGATCCGGCATTCACCCGCCAGTTCGAGCAACTGCTCAAAGACTACGTCGGCCGACCCACGCCCCTCTACTTCGCCCGACGCCTCACCGAGCACGTCCGCGCCGCCGCCAGGCCCGGCATGGGCGCAGCGCTGTGGCTCAAACGCGAAGACGTCGCCCACACCGGCGCCCACAAAATCAACAACTCGCTCGGCCAGGCCCTGCTCACCGTCCGCATGGGCAAGAAACGCGTCATCGCCGAGACCGGCGCCGGCCAGCACGGCGTCGCCACCGCCACCGCAGCCGCGGCCTTCGGACTCCAGTGCGACGTCTTCATGGGCACCGAGGACATGCGCCGCCAACGCCCCAACGTCCTGCGCATGCAGCTCATGGGCGCACGGGTGGTCGGCGTCGAGTCCGGCAGCCGCACCCTCAAAGACGCGACGAATGCGGCGATGAGAGATTGGATGGAAACGTCCGCCGGCACGCACTACATCATCGGCAGCGTCGTCGGGCCCCACCCCTTCCCCATGATCGTCCGCGACTTCCAGTCCGTCATCGGCCGCGAGGCGCGGCAGCAGTGCCTCGACCAGATCGGACGCCTGCCCGACCTCGTCATCGCCTGCGTCGGCGGCGGCAGCAACGCCGCGGGCATCTTTCACCCGTTCGTGGCCGATATGTCGGTCAAGCTCATGGGCGTCGAGGCCGGCGGAAGGTCCACGTCCCCGGGCGATCACGCGGCCCCATTGAACTACGGGCTTCCGGGGGTCCTCCACGGCAGCCTCAGCTACGTCCTGCAGGACCCCGACGGCCAGACCGCCGACGTCCACTCCATCTCCGCGGGACTCGACTACCCCGGCGTCGGACCCGAGCACGCCTACTGGCACGACACCGGCCGCGCCACCTACACCGCCGCCACCGACGCCGCTGCACTTGACGCCTTCCAACTCCTGGCCCGACTCGAAGGCATCATCCCCGCCCTCGAATCGTCGCACGCCCTGTCCGAAGCCGTCCGCGTCGCCGCCGCCATGCCCGACGATCAGGTCATCGTCGTCAATCTGTCCGGCCGCGGCGACAAGGACCTCGACGAGGTGATGCGACTGCTGGGCAAGACGGGTGGCGAGGGGTGAAGGGTGCGTGTCGTGTGCGTATCCCACGGCGCGGGTTCGCCGATGTGGTTCACATGTCCCATTGAGGTGGAAGATGGCAAAATCAACGAAGAAAGCACCGGTCGCACAAGGAAACGCCAACAAGCCCAGGCTGCTCTCCGGCGGCAACCCGCAGATCGCCAAGGCCGACGGCGACGCCGCCGTCCAGGCCTACATCGCCGCCATGCCCGGCTGGAAAGGTGACGTCGGGCGCCGACTCGACGCCCTCATCGAGAAGGCCGTCCCCCACGTCCGCAAGGCCGTCCGCTGGAACACCCCCTTCTACGGCCTCGAAGACCATGGCTGGTTCATCGCGTATCACTGCATCACCAAGTACGTCAAAGTGACCTTCTTCCAGGGCACATCCCTGCGCCCGGTCCCGCCCGTCGAGTCCAAGCAACCCAACGTCCGCTACTTCCACATCCACGAGCACGACCCGATCGACGAGCCACTGCTCACCACCTGGATCAAACAGGCCTCCAAACTGCCCGGCGAAAAGTGCTTCTGACCCCCCGCGCCACGGCCATCGCACCACGCATGTGCAGCCCCGCCGCCCGCGGCGGGCAAACGTCACCGACGCGGACGCCGCGGCGGCCGGGCCGACACCTGGAAATATCTCCAGCGAGGACTATGCGCCGCGCGGGGGTGGGGTACAATGAAGCGTTGCAGTGGACGGGAGGGAGGCGGGGTTCGGGTGTCGGGTGTCGGGTATTGGAGGTCACAAGGCTATGGGAGCGGGTCGCATGCCATGGTTGGTCTTCACATCAGACCTTAGACCTCAGCCATCTCCGCAGAGGCCCACTGTCATGCTGGCAGGCGCATCGTGTGGTGAAGGTGAAAACCCAGTGATTCCGACTAACGCCGACCCCGGCAAGCGTCTTCGGGGATGTGGATAACTGGGCCTCGGGATTGCATGGGCGTAACTGACGAGGGTCCGAACGGGTAGTGTGAGGTGATGCGACGCTGGTTGTGGGCATGGCTGTTGGTGGGCTTGTGTTCGCTGGCGCGGGGGGAGCCGGCGGGGGTAGCGGCGTGGACGGACGAGTGGCGTGACGAAGTGCGGCAGCGGGTGGTGCCTGTGAAGGTATATGAGCCTGGGGGCGAGGGTCCTTGGCCGGTGATCGTGTTCTCGCACGGGCTGGGGGGGTCGCGGGAGATGTACGGCTACCTGGGCCGGGGGTGGGCGGTGCAGGGGTACGTGGTGGTGATGCTGCAGCACCCGGGCAGCGACGAGTCGGTGTGGCGGGGCGTGCCGCCGCGGGAACGACTGGTGGCGATGCGTCGGGCGGTGGCGGACCCGGCGAACCTGGTGAACCGGCCGCGGGACGTGACGCTGGCGATCGACACACTGACGCGGCTGCAGGCGGATGGTCCGCGCCTGCGGGGGAAGCTGGATCTCGAACGGGTGGGCGTGGCCGGGCATTCGTTTGGCGCCTACACGACGCTGGCGGTGGCGGGCCAGACGTTTGCGACGCGGCTGGGCGGGGTCTCACTGGGCGACGGGCGGGTGAAGGCGGCGGTGGCGATGAGCGCCCCGGTGCCCGGCGAGGCGGACCGATATGCCCAGTCGTACGGGAGCATCAGGATTCCTGTCCTGCACATGACGGGCACGCGAGACGACAGCGCGATCGGCGACACGCCCGCAGCCAAACGCCGCGTGCCCTTCGACCACCACCCCGGGGGGAAGGGGCGCGAGCAATATCTGGTGATCCTTGACGGAGGCGACCACATGGTGTTTCCCGGCCGCCCGCGACGCCTGGCCGTGCCCACCGATGACCTGCACCACCGTCTGATCGTCGAGATCACCAGCCAATTCTGGCAGGCCCATCTGCGTGGGGACGAGGACGCGGCCCGGTGGCTGCAGGGCGAGGGCATGCGACGCCTGGCGGGCGACGCGGCGACGGTGGAGGTCAAGCGATAGCGTTCGCCCGAGTTGGCGGATGGGACGCGACCCGTGTCGCCGCGTTCTCGGACACATTTTGCCCAATCCCCCAGTTTCGGGCCGTTTGTAGGGCCGTACGCGGCCGCACGCGGCAAAAAACTCCGAACGCTGGCTTCCGAATACCGATCTTGGCCTATAGGATGGGATGGCCCGGTGGGGTAGCACGTCCGCCAAGCCTTTCGAGCGACGTGCTGTGGGGACGACGTGGGCGGCTCATCCGCGTGCTCGTCCTGTTCGATAGAAACCGCATGAATGCGTGTCGCGCTTCCCGAAGAGGGGATGACACGCGTTGCCGGGGGGTGCGAAGGATCGCCTTGGAGGGCGAAAAGACTGCATGACACCGGGCAAACGCATTCTCGTCGTGTCGCCTCAGCCGTTTTATGAGGACCGGGGCACGCCTATCGCCGTGCGACGGCTGCTGGAGGCGGCCCACGTCTGCGGCATCGAGGCCGACCTCTTGTCGTTCCCCATCGGCCGAGCGGTGGAATTGCCCGGCGTCAGGCAATTTCAGTGCAACAACCCGCTGCGGCTCAAGCACGTGCCCATCGGCCTGTCGTGGCGCAAGCTCGCACTGGACGCCGCGATGATCTCGGCTGTGCATCAGCGCCTGCGAAGCGGCGACTACTTCGGCGTCCACGCGCTGGAGGAGGCCGCGTTCTTCTGCATCCCGATGGCGCGGCGGCTGGGGTTGCCGGTGGTGTACGACATGCAGTCGAGCATGCCTGAGCAGTTGGAGCGTTTTGCCCTGCTGCGGCTGGCGGCGCTGCAGGCCCTGTTCCACCGGTGCGAGCGGTGGCTGCTGCGGCAGGCGGACTTTGTGATGTGCAGCGAGGGTCTGGCGGAGAAGGTGCGCGACGCCGTGCCCGACGCGCGGGTGCGCGAATGGCGCTATGCGACGCCGCCGGTGGAGGTGACAGCCGACCAGGTGCGTGAGCTCCGCCAGGAGCTGGGCGTGCCCGATCAGGCCCGCATGGTGGTGTACACCGGGACGTTCGAGACGTATCAAGGTCTGAGCCAGCTCGTGGCCGCCGCGCCGCAGGTGTGCATGGCCGTACCGGAGGCGGTGTTCGTGCTGGTCGGGGCGTCAGGCACGATGGGCGACGCCGTCAAGCGCCAGGCATTGCTGCTGGGGCTCAATGGACATCTCAAAATACTGCCGCGTCAGCCGGTGGAGCGGATCACGGTGTATCAGCGGATGGCCGACGTGCTGGTCTCGCCGCGGCGGTACGGGGGAAACACGCCGCTGAAGGTTTTCGACTACCTGGCGGCGGCGCGGCCCATCGTGGCCACGGACGTGACGTCGCACACGGCCGTGCTGGACCAGCGAATGGCGGTCCTCGTCGAGCCGCGGCCCGAGGCCCTGGCACAAGGGATCGTGTCGGTGTTGACCGATTCCGCCCGGGCGCAGGCGCTGGTGGCCGCCTCGCGTGAGCTGGCCGAGCACATCTGCGGGTGGAAGCCGTTCGTCGAGTCGATCCAACGCCTGTTCGAGGAGGTTCAGGCCCATGCCCACACCCGCGACACACGCACCGTCCTCGCTGACCAGAACAGACCGCTGCACATCGCCACCGTCAAGCCGACCAAGCGTGTGCTGCATCATCCCCGCTCGTAATGAGGCAGCGACGATCGCTCGCACCGTGACCGCCGTAGTCGCCCAGCGCCACGCCGGGGTGGATCTGCACGTGCTGGTCGTCGATGACGACTCAACCGATGCCACGGCCCGCCTGGCGTATGAAGCCGGAGCCCGCGTGCTGTCGCTGCACGGTGACACGCGCGGCGGCAACCCGGCGGCAGCGCGCAACCGCGGCGCCGCCTCCCCCATCGCCGCCGACGCCGACGTGATCGTCTTCCTCGATGCCGACTGCGTGCCCCGACCCGGCTGGCTCCACGCCCTGCTGGCCGCCCACGCCCGCGGCGCCGCCATCGTCGGCGGCAGCCTCGACGTGCCCCGCCACCTGGGACCCATGGCCCGCTGCGATCACTACTGCGGCTGCTATCACCTCCACCCCCTCCGCCCCGCCGGAACCGTCCCCAACCATTCGCCCGCCAATTGCAGTGTCCAACGCGACGCCTACGACCAGACCGACGGCTTCGTCGAACGCCTGCCCATCGCCGACGGCCACGAGGAGTTGCGCTGGCAGCACCAGGTGCGCCAGCTCGGGGGCACGATCTACTTCGAGCCCAGCGCGGTGGCTTTGCACCACAACCGACCCGGCCTGTCCAATTTGCTGCGGCGCAGCTATCGCTGGGGTTACAGCGCGATCGAGAGCAAGGCCCAGACCGACGCCGCCCGCTTCGCCCGGCTGTACCGCCACCCGTGGCTGATCGTGGCCGCCGCCCCGCCCTGGGCCGTCGCTCACACGATTTACACCCTCGGCTGCTGGCTGCGTGCCGGCCAGATCGAGCCGCTGCTCATGCTGCCGTTTGTCTTCGCCAGCCGCGTCGCCTATGCCTATGGACTGGCCAGCGGCGGCCTGGCGTGGCTCAAACGTCGGCACCAGCCTCAGGCCCCAGGCGAGCGACCCCGATGGCGATGAGCCAACCGGCCATCACGATCAGCGTGGCGATCTGCACCCGAGGCAGGCCGCAGTTGCTCAGCCGCGCCTTGACGTCGTTGCGCACCCAGTCGTCGCCACCGCTGGAGGTGATCGTGGTGGACAATGCGCCGGCCGATGACGCGACCCGGCAAGTGGCGGCGACCGAGCGCGGCGTGCGTTACGTCGTCGAGCCTGTGCCGGGCCTGGACTTCGCCCGCAACCGTGCGTTGCGCGAGGCGCGCGGCGAGGTGGTGGCGTTTCTGGACGACGACGCGGCCGCCGATGCCGAATGGTGCGCCTCCATCGCTCGTGCCTTCGCCGACCACGCCGACCTCGGCGCCTGCACGGGGCGAGTCGAGGCCATGAGCACGGATGCGCCGGGGCAGAAGCTCTTCGAGGCCAACGGCGGTTTCAGTCGCGGCCAGCAGCAAGTCCTGTTGCCGCGCGATGCGACGCGACGCCTGCACGGGCGCCGGGCGCCGCTGATCGCGTGGGCGGTGAGCGTCGGCGCCGGGTGCAGCCTGGCGGTGCGGCGGCAGACGGCCCTGACCATCGGCGGATTCGACGAGGCCCTGGACATGGGCCCAGCCATGCCCGGCGGCGGCGACCACGACATGCTCTGGCGCCTGCTGCGCCACGGGTGCGACATCCTGTACGAGCCGGCGGCCCTGGCCTGGCACGAGCACCGCCCCACCGTCGAGGCCGCTACCAATCAGATCGTCGGCTATCAGCGGGCCCTCATCGCGCTGCTGGTCAAGTGCGCCGTCGAAGCGCGCGGCCGGCTGCGCGCTTCCATCGCGGTGTTCCTGCTGTGGCGACTGCTCAAGCCGTGGGTGCGAATGGCCCGGCGTCTGGCGGGGCGCGACCCGCTGCCGCTGTCGGCGCTGTTGCGCATGGCCGGCCAATGCCTGCGCGGGCTGGGCGGCTACCCGGCTGCACGCCGTGAAGCCGATCGCCGTCGCGCCCGTTACGGATCGAGTCAGGATCGACCGATAGAGGAGACGTCGTCGCTGGTCGCCGGCGCGTTATCCGGACAGCGATGGACCGCGGCCACCAGCCCGCGGACCCAGGGATGAGGCCCGTGACAGGCACGGCAATCGTTAACCCGCTTAGTCCCCGCGCGCTCGCCGACGTGTGGCGCTACCGCGAGCTGCTGCGCAGCCTCGTCGGCCGCAACCTCAAGGCCAAGTACCAGCGCTCGATGCTGGGATTTGTCTGGACGCTGCTCAACCCCCTGCTGATGCTCGCCGTGCTGGTGGCCGTGTTCAGCTACATCATCCGCATCCCCAAGGACCACTACTGGGCGTTTCTCATCAGCGGGTATTTCGTGTGGAGCTACTTCTCGCAGATGCTCAACACGGGGACGTACATCATGGCCGAGCACGGCCGACTGGCGCGAGCGGTTCGCTTCCCCCCCGAGGTGCCGGTGCTGGCGGCGACGCTGTCGCGGCTGGTGGAGTTCGGCATCGAGATGGCGCTGATGCTCCTCCTCCTGGTGGTGGTGCATCATGGTCATGTGCCGGCGAGCTTTGCACTGCTGCCGCTGCTGATCGTGCTGCAGATTCTCATCGCCCTGGGCGTGGTGATGCCGCTGGCGGTGATGTCGGTTTTCCTGCGCGACATCGAGCACGCGCTGCCCGTGGTGCTCACGGTGCTCTTCTACGTGTCGCCGGTGTTTTACGGACTGGACATGGTTCCCGAGGTGATCCGGCCCCTGTACCTGATGAACCCGATGGCGGGATTGTTGACGCTCTACCACACGGTTCTGTACGAAGGCGTGATGCCGCCCATGTGGCTGCTGGCGTACACCACAGCCGTGGCGATGATCCTTGCACCCGTAGGTTATGCCATTTTTAACCGTTACAAGTCCGTGTGCGCCGAGATCGTTTGAGGCCCCGGGCCTCGGCGAGACTTCGGCCGCGCAAGCCGCCACCACCGCCGCGCCCGCGGTGTGCTGCCGCGACGTGTGCAAGCGGTTCTATTACTACGAGCACCGCACCGCATCGTTGCGCGAGGCGTTCACGCGACTGCTGCGACGCCAACCCCTGACCACCAAGCTGCCCCACTTCGAGCTGACAGGTTTCAGTCTCGATGTCTGGCCGGGTGAGGCCGTCGCACTCGTCGGCGGCAACGGATCGGGCAAGAGCACCATCCTCCGCATGATCGCCGGCATCTATCAGCCGACCCTGGGCACGGTGGAAACCCGCGGTAAAATCGCCGCCGTCATCGAACTGGGCGCGGGCTTCCACCCCGAGCTGACTGGTCAGGAGAACGTCGAACTCTACGGCGCCGTCATGGGCCTGACGCGCAAGCAGGTCCGTGATCGGTTCGACCGCATCGTGTCCTTCGCCGACATTGGCGACTTCATCTCCGTGCCCGTGAAATACTACTCGTCGGGCATGCACGCAAGACTGGCGTTCGCCGTCACCGTCTGCGTCGAGCCGGACATCCTGTTGCTCGATGAAGTGCTGGCCGTGGGCGATCAGGACTTCCGCACCAAATGCATCGACCGGCTGCGCGAGTTCCAGGCGGGCGGCGGTACCCTCGTCGTCGTGTCCCACGACCTGGAAACCATCCGAACGCTCTGCACCCGCGGCGTGTGGATCGACAAGGGCGTCGTGCAGATGTCGGGCCGGATCGAGCACGTGCTGGATGCGTACCAGGGCAAGGCCATTACGGAACAGCCTCATGCCTGATTGGAATGCCCATTTGTGCCACCCCGTGTTCCTGACGGACGTGGAGCTGAGTCGGCCTCTTCCCACGCTGACGGGGCTTGGACGCTATCACGCCGTCCGTGTGCTGGTCAGACTGCATCAGCAGCCCGTCGGCGTCGTGATGTATCCGCTCAAAGGCTGTGACCATCTGTCGGCGATGACACTCGCCGAAGAGATCTCGACCCGGCTCACCGACGCCATTGTCACTCGCCTGGCCGATGGAGTGCTGCGCCAGCCGATCAGTGAGCGAGCGGAAGCGCCGGACATCCGGCGATTACTGCAGGAATCGCCCACCGACGTCTCGCCCGAGCTTCCGAGCATCACCGTCGCCGTCTGCACGCGAGACCGGGTCTGCGACCTGGCCGCATGCCTGGAGGCGATCGAACGTCTGGAGTACCCCGGCACGATGGATGTGCTGGTGGTGGACAACGCGCCATCGACCGACCAGACGCGCGAGTTGCTCGCATCGCGGTTTGCCAGCGTGCGTTATGTGCGCGAACCTCGACCCGGCCTGGATTGGGCGCGCAATCGCGCGTTGCTTGAAACACGGGGCGACATCATTGCATTCACCGACGATGATGTCCTCGTGGACCCGGACTGGCTGACGAAGCTGGGTCTTGCTTTCGCCACGCAACCGCATGTTGACGCCGTCACGGGCCTGGTGGTCCCCCATGAATTGGAGACGCCGGCACAGGCCTTGTTCGAGCATTACGGGGGGTTTGCCCGCGGTTATCAGCGACAGTGGCACCATGGCCATCGGAGTCCGCATAGGCCCGACATGTGGTACATCGGCGCGGGCATGTTCGGCACGGGCGCGAACATGGCATTCCGACGCAGCCTGTTCGATCGCATCGGTGGGTTCGAGCCGGGCCTGGACGTGGGCACGCCCACCAATGGCGGCGGCGATCTGGAAATCTACTATCGCCTGCTGCGGCACGGCGCGCATCTGCTGTACGAACCGGCAGCGATCGTTCGCCATCGCCATCGTCGCGACGACGCTGGGCTGCTGCGCCAGATTCATGGCTGGGGCAGCGGCGTGTTCGCGTATCTCCTGCACGTCTGGCGGCGCGATCCCAAGGCCCGAGGCGCGATTGTCCGCCTGACGCGCTGGTGGTTGTTCAAGTACATTCGCCAATCGCTGTTCAAGTCGTTGCTGTGGAAGCGTCATCGGCCGATTTGTCCGCTGGTGCTTGCCGAAGTGCGCGGCGCGCTTGCGGCGCGCCGATGTGTGGCAAAGACGGGTGAGCAGATTGGAAGAACCGTCGCCGAGCACGGCCCGATGCCGATCACCGCGGCGCCAGCGCCGCCAGCGCCTGGTCCTGACGAACCCGCCGTCGCCGTGCGCACCGTGAATCTGGCGACGACGCTTGATGCGATCTCCGATGTCGGCCATTTTGCCGCGACCCAGGTGATGGTCATGTGCAACGATCGCCTGCTGGGCAAAGTCGTCATCGACAACGGTTACGCTCCAATCCCGACCGACCACCTGCGCCAGGCGCTGGCCAAGGAGTTCGGGCGCGGCATTCTGACCGGCAATCCAGGCTCGAAGGAAGGCAAGAACTTTCTCGAAGCTCGCGTCCTTGGCGCCCTGACCATACCCGCCGCCCCGCCATCCCAATCGCAACACGACTCGACGGTCAGTGCCTCGATCGTCGTCGCCACGTTCGATCGACCCGACGATCTGCGCCAATGCTTGCGCAGCCTGACATCCCAGCAGACATCGCGCCGCGTGGAAATCATTGTCGTGGACAATCACCCGGCATCAGGCCAGACGCCACCCGTGGTCCGCGAATTCGCCGGCGTCAGGCTGATCAGTGAGCCTCGCCCGGGGCTGTCCTATGCGCGAAACGCTGGATTTGCCGCCAGCACCGGCGATCTTGTGGTGGCCACTGACGACGACGTGGTGATGCCGACCAACTGGCTCGACGCCCTGCTGACGCCCATGGATGACCCGCAAGTCATGGTGGTGACCGGCAATGTTCTGCCGCTGGAACTGGACACGCGAGCACAACAGATGTTCGAGGCCTACGGCGGGCTGGGGCGCGGTCTGTCAGCAAAGCGCGTCGATGCTCACTGGTTCAACTCCTTTCGACGCAGCGCGGTGCCGACCTGGAGCCTGGGGGCGACCGCCAACGCGGCATTTCGCGCCTCGATCTTCAGCCACCCCGACATCGGCCTGCTCGACGAGGCCCTGGGCGCCGGCAGCCCCACAGGGTGCAGCGAGGACACTGACCTGTTTTATCGCGTGCTCAAGGCCGGCTACGACATCGTGTATGAGCCGCAGGCCTATGTGTGGCATCGGCACCGGCGCGACATGCGCTCGCTGCGCAAGCAGATATTCGCGTACAGCAAGGGCCATGTCGCGGCGCAGTGGCTCACGCTGCTGCGGCATGGCGACCGGCGTAGTCTCTATCGCCTGCTCGTCGAAATCCCGCCGTGGGAGATCAAGCAGTTGATCCGCTCGATGCTGGGCAGATCGCAGTATCCGGTTTCGCTGCGGCTGGTGGAGATCGGCGGCCTGATGGCCGGCCCGTGGGCGCTGTGGCGATCGCTGCGACGGGTTCGCCGCCTGGGACGCAGCGACCCATACTTGCCGCCGTCGATGCGTGCCAATCCCTGCCTGGCCACCGTCGCGGGTCATGCCGACCCAGGAGATCATGAACGTGCTTTACAAACTCAAAGTTCGGCTGCTTAAGAAGCCCAGGTTCAATTACTGGTGGCGGATGCTCAACGTCAAGCGCGGCGTTTACGTGGGCGATTACGCGCATCTGCCGGACATCATCCGCAAGCACGTCCGTGGCAAGAGCTTTGTGGACATCGGATGCATGTGGGGCGTTAACGGGGAGTACGCTTTCATCGCCGAGGAGGCCGGCGGCACCGACGTTGCGGGCGTGGACGTCTTTGGGCCGACACCTGAGTTCCTCGACAAGAAGCGCCAACGCGAATCCAACGTGCAGTTCATCCTCGGGGATGCATCGGACCCGGCCACTATCGAGAAAATCGGCCAGCGCGACGTGGTCTTCTGCGCCGGCGTGCTCTATCACCACCCCAGTCCGTTCGATCTGCTGGTGGCGTTGCGACGTATCTGTAAGCAGTCGTTGATTCTGCGCACGTCCACGATTCCGGAGATCAAGTCGCTGCCCAACGCCGCGGTTTACTTCCCGATGCTCAAGCCCGCCGATCGGAAGCTGTGGGAACTCAAGAGTCTGGGCCTGAAGCGGCAGGTCGGCATCACCGACGGGTTCGAGCCGCAGGAAGGCTATGGCAACTGGTTCTGGGGATTGACGCCAAGCTGCCTGGTGTCGTTGCTGGAAACCGCCGGGTTCCGCGTGGACACGCGATGGACGGAGCCGTTTGCCCAGACCGTCTTCTGCACGGCCGTGAACGTGCCCTTCGCTCACCGCCTGCCGGACCCCACGCAATCGCAGCAATTGGCCGAGGCAATATCGCGAGCGGGCATCGCTACCCCGGCGTGATTCATGAGCCATGACGAGCGCATCCTGCCCCCCATCAGCGTCGTCGTCTGCACGCGCGATCGGCACGACATGCTGCGGCAGTGCCTGGCGTCACTGGCACAACTGGACTATCCCGATTTCCACGTGGTGGTCGTGGACAACGCGCCCACGGACGAGCGAACGCGGCTGGTCGTGAGCGAAGCCGGCTTTGGCTACGTGTGCGAACGCACGCCTGGCCTGGACTGGGCGCGTAACGCCGGAATCGCCGCGGCACGTCACGACATCATCGCCTTCACCGATGATGACGTGCGCGTTGACGCGGCGTGGTTGCGAGCCATCGCCGCTGCACTTGCCGATCCCGCTGTCGCAGGCGTCACCGGCCTGGTGCTTCCCGCAGAACTTGCCACACCCGCACAGCATTGGTTTGAAGCCTACGGCCACGGCATGAGCAAGGGCGATCATCCCCGCCTTTTTCACCGCGACGACATGACACCGCGACAGCTCATCCGCGCGCAGGATGTCGGCGTCGGCGCCAACATGGCCTTTCGACGCTCGGCTCTCGAAGCAATCGGCGGCTTTGACACGGCCATGGACGTGGGGACTCCCGCACAGGGCGCCGGCGACCTGGACATCTTCCACCGTCTGCTGATGGCGGGATCGGCGATCCGGTACGAACCCTCGGCCCGCGTGTATCACGTTCACCGGCGCGACGCGGCCGGCCTTCGCCGTCAGCTGCAGGCCAATGGGCGGTGCTACGGGGTCTATCTCCGCAAGCTGTGGCATGCGGGGCAACTGTCGCGCTGGGCCATCTTCCGCTACGCAGTCGAATGGGGCGTGTGGCTGGTCGGCCGCAGCGTGCGGTGCCTGTTTATCAGGGGCCCGCTGCCGCGGACGATGGTCTGGGCCGAGTTATGGGGGGCTTTGCACGCCCCCTGGGCG
Organism: uncultured Phycisphaeraceae bacterium; assembly: GCA_964518335.1. Classification (GTDB taxonomy): domain Bacteria; phylum Planctomycetota; class Phycisphaerae; order Phycisphaerales; family Phycisphaeraceae; genus CAZFDT01. Next base: position 24,153 of record CAZFDT010000037.1, on the reverse strand, counting down.
TATCGGGCGACTCGCAATGAAGATCGGCGGCGGCGGACGGCGCGCTCCGCCTGAACCCGCCTCAGGATTGTGCCGATAAACCTGACGGCGAAACAGCGTGGGGGGTGACGAGGTGTACGACTATGACAGTCGCGGACACCACCCTGCAAGCAACGGTGGCGCCGGATCGCAGCAGTGCTGAGCTGGTGATCCCGGCCGGCTGTGCACTGGATGGCTTGACACGTGCGACCTGTGTCGCGGCGCTGCAGGCTGTGGGTGTCATGGTCGAAGACGACGTGTTGCGAGCCTGCGACGAGCTATTGCACCAGGCGACCAGCGAAGCTGACATCACCGGGTCGCGCGCCTGCCGCGGCGTCGTCGCCCAGTCGATTGCACCTGTCCATGGCCAGAACGGTCAGCTCGAATGGCTCGTGGACAGGCCCCTGCCCAGCGGCGAGGCCAGGCACTACGATCGCTGTGCGTTCATCATGGTCAAGCGTGGCCAGGAGATCGCGCGTATCATCGCGCCCACACCGCACCAGGACGGACGCGATGTCACCGGCCAGCCCCTGCCCGCCACGCCCGGACAGGCGGTTGAACTGCAACTCGACGACACCCTTTCCGCCGACAGTCGCGGCGTCCTCATCGCACAGGCCGACGGGGCGATCAATCCCGACGACCCGACATTGCGCGTTCACAACGTCCTGCAGATCGACGAATATGTCGATTTCTCCACCGGCAACATCGACTTCAGCGGCGACGTGATCATCGGCAAAGGCGTGCGTGACTGCTTCACGGTCCGCGCCACCGGCAGCGTCACGTGTGACGGCGTCATCGAGGCCGCCACCGTCCACTGCCTGGGCGACCTGGTCACCCGCGGCATGGCCGGTCGAGACCGCGGCTCCGCAGTCACCGCAGGCCACCTCGTCGCTCGCTACCTCGACAACGTCACCGCTCAGATCGGCCTGGACCTGCGCGTCGAACGATCCATCTTCAACTGCGACACCACCATCTGCGGCGGCATCGACTCACCCCGCGCCACCATCGTCGGCGGCAGGCACGTCGTCACGGGCGCCATCCGCGTCAACGTCGTGGGCAGCCCCGCCAACGTCCCCACCGAACTCGTCGTCGCCACCGTCCCACGGCTCGATCCCTTCCACCACAAGCTGGTGGCCCTGCTCTCACTGCTGGACGAACGCCTCATTCGCCTTAACCAGGAAGCGCAACTGGTGCTCGCCGCCGCCAAGAACTCGGTCGCCAATCGGCAGCGGGCCGTGGCGCTCAAGCACGAACGGCAACGCTGCATGGCGGCTCTGCACCGCGGCCGAACCACGCTGCAACGGCTCAAAGACCGCATCGAGGCCACACGCACCGTCAACATCACCGTCGGGCAGATGATCTACCTGGGCGTCATCATCAACGTCAACGGCCAGAACTTCCGCATCCGGCAGGACATCAAGGGCCCACTGACAATCGACATCGACGAAGCGGGCCATCCCAGCCTTCGCATCGCCGGCGGCGCCCGCGCCCGGTTGGCCACCTGCACCGACGCACGCTGCGCCGCCTGAGGCGTCAACGGAACCGGCTGCGGTACTCCCGCGGCGTGCAGCCCTGGCCGCGGCGAAACCGGCGATTGAAGTTCGACAGGTTGCCAAAACCCGAGGAAAAACACACCTCCGTGATGGGCTGATCGGTATCGATAAGCAGCCTCGCGGCGTGGTTGACCCGCAGGCGATGCACGAACTCGATGAACGTGCGCCCGGTCACGCGGTGGAAAAAGCGGCTGAATGCCGAGGGGGACAAGTGCAGCATCCGCGCCATCTGCGCCTGGTCGATCGGCTGCGTGTAATGCTCGTTGAGATGGCGCAGCACACGGTCAATGCGTGAGCGATCGTGCTGACGCGGTGGAACCGCCTGGGCCCGACTGGCCAGCTTCACGACGCTGCGGGTGCGGGACAGGTCATCGAGCACGCTCAGAAGCGCCGTCATCCGACGCGGCGGGTCCGTCGCCGCCATGGCGATCATCGACTGGGCGGTGCGTTTGCGAATCTCGCCGGTGAAGCGCAGGCCCACCGCTGCGCGCCCCAGCAGCCGCTTGATCGCCGTCATTTCCGGCAAGGCGAAGAACCCCGTGCCGAAGCAATCCTCGCGGAACTGGATCACCACTGACCGGCTTCGCCGCTTCGATGCCGGGTGCGAATGCCACGTGTGCGGCAGGTTCGACCCCAGCAGGACCACCTCCCCCGGTTGAAAGTCGGCCACGTCGTCGCCCACAAACCGCTTGCCCCTGCCTTCCACGATCAGCGTCAGCTCGTGCTCGGGGTGCAGATGCCAGTTGAAGGGGAAACAGGGCAAGTCAAACGCCCTGCAGTTGAAGGACGTGTTGGGCGCTGTTGGCAGAGGTTCGAGACTGGGCAACATTGCACGCGTCTCCACGGGCCGCGACGATTGAACTGTCAAAATTGTACCGCTGTGCCGCGACGGCCGGCATCCCCAATCCAGCGCCACCCGCCGGAGCCCCGAGCAGGCGCACGACAGAACCATCGCATACGCATCCGCTGCTTCCGCAGATTCGGCTGTCAAGATAGTCTTGGGGGACCGGGGCGTTTGCGGGTGGTCGGCCGGAGGCGATATGATCCGGCCATGAAGATCCACGAGTACCAGGCGCGCGAGTTGCTGATCAAGTTCGGGATTCCTGTTCCGCTGGCGGTGGTGGTGCTGGGGCCGGACGAAGCCGAGCGTGCGTTCGAGAACATGCAGCGGCGAGAGCGTGTGACGCTGGGGGTGGTCAAGGCGCAGGTGCATGCCGGCGGTCGCGGCAAGGCGGGTGGCGTGCGGCTGGTCAAGACGCCCGACGAGGCCCGCAAGGCGGCGGCGGCCATTCTGTCCAAGCCGCTGGTCACGCACCAGACGGGGCCCAAAGGCGTGGTGGTGCAGAAGCTGCTGCTGGCGGCGGGCGTCGATATCGCCAAGGAGTATTACCTGGGCATGGCGGTGGATCGCCGCAAGGGCTGCCCGGTGCTGATCGCCAGCAGTGAGGGCGGCGTGGAGATCGAAAAGGTGGCCGCGGACAATCCCGATGCGATCGTGCGTGAGCCGATCAACCCGAACACGGGGCTGCGCCCGTACCAGGCGCGAAAGGTGGCCTACCGGTTGGGGTTCGTCGGCGACCAGGTGCGCATGGCCAGCAAGATCATGCACCAGCTCACCGACATGTTCATCCAGCTCGACGCCAGCCTGGCGGAGATCAACCCGCTGGTGGTGACCAAGCCCAGCGAGAAATTCCCCGACGGGCAGGTGCTGGCAATCGATGCCAAAATCAACTTCGACGACAACGCCCTGTTCCGCCACGACGATATCCGCGCCATGGAGGACCCGACCGAGGAGGACCCCAGTGAGCTTAGGGCCAAGCGGTTCGGCCTGTCGTACATCAAGCTCGACGGGAACATCGGGTGCCTGGTCAACGGCGCGGGCCTTGCGATGGCGACGATGGACATCATCAAGCTCCACGGCGGCGAGCCGGCCAACTTTCTGGATGTCGGCGGGTCGGCGAGCGAAGAGGCCGTGACCGAAGCCTTCCGCATCATTCTCGACGACGAGAACGTCAAAGGCGTGCTGGTGAACATCTTCGGCGGCATCGCCAAGTGCGACACCATCGCCCGCGCCATCGTTAACGCGGCCAAAGAGGTGGGCTTCACCGTCCCGCTGGTGGTGCGCCTGGAGGGCACCAACGTCGAGGCTGCGCGACAGATCCTCGAAGCCGCCAAGGCGGACATTCCCACGATGCAGATCGGCGCCGACCTGACTGAAGCGGCGACCAAGATGACGGGCAGCCTCAAATCCTGAACGGCGAGCGGTGCGGGGGAGGCGCTTGAATAGCGCTCGTATCCTTTCACTTTTTGGGTATAATATTATCCCACATGGGCAGGCTGTCCGCCATCCGGACACGGCTGGTCATGATGGGAGTATGCGTTTATGCCCCAGTATTTCTCAAGCATTGAACGGATCGCCCTCATGGCGGCCACGATCGCCAGCGTGGCGACAATGTGCTTATTTTTATCTGGCACGCTGCGCGCGGCCGGGACCGGGCGCACGCCCGCCCTGCTGCCCTGGCCTCAGACGATCACGCTCGCCGACGGCGCGATGCCGCTCACCGGCGAAGCGAGGATCGTCGCCCGTTCGCCGCAGCTTGCCGCCGCGGCGGAGCTGCTGCGCGATGACATCCACCTCATCGCGGGCCTGCGCCTGGCGACGGGCGGCGACGCGCCGCGGCCGGGCGACATCGTCCTGGACCTCGACCCGGCGCTGAACGACAGTTACACCCTTGACGTGACCGACCGCCTGACGATCCGTGCCGGCAACCATCGCAGCGCCGCCTGGGCCGGCGCTACCGTGCTGCAGTTGATCGACGCCGACGAGGGCGGCGCGTCCGTGCCTCGCGTTGCCATCCGCGATCGGCCGCATTTTCCCTTCCCCGGCCTCATGATCGACGTGGCGCGCGAGCGCATCACACTCGACACGCTCAGGCAATGCGTGATCCTGTGCCAATACTACAAGATCCCCTACCTGCAACTGCACCTCAGCGACGACCAGGGCTTCACCTTTCCCTCGACGGCGTTTCCCCAGGCAGGGTCCAAGAACCGCGCCATGCGCGGCCCGCGCGTCGAGGTGTACGACCTCGACGCCCTGCGCGACCTGGTTCGCTTCGCTGACAAACGCGGCGTGACCATCATTCCCGAGCTGGAACTGCCCGGCCACTCCGGCGCCCTGCAACGCTCCGTCCCCGAGATCTTCGCCTACCCCGGCGATGAGCCCGACAAGCCCAAGGTGCTCAGCGTCATCAACCTGACCAACGAGGCGATCTACCCGGCCCTGGACACGCTCATCGGCGAGATCGCCGACGTGTTCAAGTCATCGCCCTACATTCACATCGGCTGCGACGAAGTCTATTTCGGCGAGCTCGCCCAACTGCCCGAGGCCAAGGCCTACATCGAGCAGCAGGGCTTGAAGAATGTGCGAGAGCTGTACCCCCGCTTCATCAACCGCATGAACGCCATCGTCAAGAAGCATGGCAGGCAGACGATCGTCTGGGAAGCCTTTCATCCCAACGAGAACGTGGACAAGGACATCACCGTGCTGGCGTGGGACGGATGGAACTATCCCGCGACGAAGCTCATCGAGGCCGGCTATCGCACGATTCACGTGCCGTGGACGCCGAGTATCTACTCCACGTCACGCCAACTCTACAACGAGTGGGACCCGTACAACTGTCACGGCAACCAACTGGCGCCCGATGCGCCGCTGCTGGGCGCGATGATGGTGTTCTGGGAGCAGACGGATGAGCGGACGTTGCCGCTGCTGCGGATGAAAGCGCCGATACGCCAGGAGCGGATCTGGAACACGCACGCCGGACGTCCGTTCGAGGACATGGCCGACCGATTCACTCGGGCCGATCATCGCCTCGACCGTCTGCTGTACGGGTTCGACATTCAGTTGCAGGGGCTCAACCATCCGCGCGACACGTGGGTGGACGTCGGCGTCGATGCCAACGGCCTCAACAGCGGCTTTGCCCGCACACTCACTGTCACCCTCACGCCCACAATCCCCGGCACAGTGCGCTATACACTCGACGGCAGCGACCCGATGCCTCAATCCCCCGCCCTCAACGGGCCGCTGACGATCACCGACAGCGTGACCTTGCGTGCCCGATTGTTTGACGACTCGGGCCGCCTGCTGGGCCAGACGTGGCACACCGCGTGTGACTACCAGCCGTTTGTCGTCAGCCTCGATGGCACAGTGAGCGACACCGACCATCGCTTTGGCAAGCAGGCCACCCTCACCGCCCGAGCCATTTCGAATGACGGGATGATCCGCTACGAGCTGGATGCCGCGGGCCGCAAGACGGTCACTGCGCAGTCGCCGGCGGTGAATGGACCGATCGCCATCGATCGTTCGCAGGAGGTGCGTATGCGTTACTTCGACGCGGACGGTACGCCGCGAGGTTACACATGGTCCGCCACGTTCGAACAGGTCGATTACGACCCGACCAACATCACCTTCGGCAAGCCGGTGACGGTGTCGGGCGAGCAGTACGAGTCGCTGCCGAAATACGCCGTCGATGGCGTCGTGCAGGTCAAGCCCTTCGCCCACACCTACTGGGCGGCGCAGCCCGCCCCGCAGTGGATTCAGGTCGATCTGGAACAGCCCGTGGCCCTCTCGGCGGTGCAGGTGTTCACCTACTGGGACGAGCAACGGCACTACCAATACACCGTCGAAGTCTCGATCGATGGCACAACATGGACGCAGGTCGCCGACATGAGCGCCAACGACAAGCCCGCGACATCCGCCGGCGTGCGCCACGCGTTCGACCCGGTCACCGCACGATACATCCGTGTGACCATGTTGCGAAGCAGCGCCAACCCCGGCCTGCACATTGTGGAGATCCGCGCGTTCGAGGCGAAGTAGATCGCTCGCGATCACAACTACACCGCAGCGTCATGCGCCACATGGATCGGCGTCTGCATGTCATCTTTTTCGACGTTGCCGTCGCGAAGATCGGGAGGTGAGATCGGCGATGCAGATGATGCTGCAACAGTCGACCAACAGGCGTCACCATGACGGCCGCCGGAACTTTCCTCAGTCTGAAACGTCTGACTCGGCATGAGGATCATCGCATCCATCATGGTTCTTATGGCTTGTCGGGCTACCGCCGATGAAACGTTGCCACCGAGCGTCGCGTTGACGATCAATGCCACGACTTCCGATGCGTTGCGTGCATACTTGCGGGAACGGATCGACCCTATCGACGCTTTGTTGCTGAGTGACGCGGAAACATTCGACGCCCGTCCGGCGGACGGGCCATTGAGCCATCGAATTGTCGTTGTGCCACAGAAGCCTGGACGGTACGTCTTCACCTTCGATTGGATTCTTGGTTCTCGCATCGAACAGACGCGTGTTCTCTACGTCCATGTTGACGAAAGGCCAATGGAGAGTCCCATCGATGAGAAGCGGATATATGCCCTTGATCCGGGGGCGCCGCCATGGAGACGCGACGTGTGGGACCCGACTGTGGGCATGAAACTTGATGTTCGTTGGACTGCAGACATCGGCGGTAGGCAGATTCGTTCAGAGGGCTGGATATTACGGGGAATTCATCACGAACCCAGGAAGCCCGCCTGACGAGGCCAGGAGCCTGCCCGATAGTCTCAGGTCAAACTCGCGCGTGTGTGGAATGGGCGATCACCGGCGTCTGCATGTCATCTTTCTCGACGTTGCCGTCGCGCAGCCAGACGACGCGCTGGCATCGGGCGGCGACGTCGGGCTCGTGCGTGACCATGATGATCGTCAGGCCCTCGGCGCGCAGCTCGTCGAAGAGGTCGAGGATGGCCTCGCCGGTGGCCGTGTCGAGGTTGCCGGTGGGTTCGTCGGCGAGCAGGAGCGAGGGCCGGGTGACCAGGGCGCGGGCGATGGCGACGCGCTGCATCTGTCCGCCGGAAAGCTCACTGGGCCGGTGGTGGACGCGCTCGGCCAGCCCCACGCGACGAAGCGATTCCATCGCGCGCTCGAGCCGCGTAGCCCGGGGCACATCCTGGTAGAACAGGGGCACCTCGACGTTGCCGAGAATGGTGAGCTGAGGGATGAGGTTGAATGCCTGGAACACAAAACCGATGGTGCGGCCGCGAACGCGGCTGATGCTTTCGTCGTCGAGCTGAGACACGTCGTGGCCATCGAGGAGGTAGCGTCCGCTGGTGGGCCGGTCCAGGCAGCCGAGGATGTTCATGAGGGTGCTTTTCCCGCTGCCGGAGTGGCCCATGATGGCGCAATACTGGCCGCGGGGAATGCTCAGCGACACGTCGCGCAGGGCGTGGACGGGCGGGGCGTCTTTGTTGAGGTGGTACACCTTGGCGACGTGCTCGACCGCGGCAACGACGTCGGGGCGATGGGCGGGCTGGGCATCGGCAGGCATGGCCACATACTATGTCATCGGGCCACCCCTCACCGGAAAGGAGCCAGAGATGATGCGTGCGATGATCGCGGCGACGATGGCGGCGATGTTGAGTCTCCCGGGATGCAAGCGTGAGGAGCCGACGGCGCCGCCGCTGCCGCCGCCGCGTCCGAACGTCGAGGCTGCCGACGATGGGCCGGAGCTGCGCAGCCAGTACGCCGATGACCTGGAAGCGAGCCTGGCGCAGCTCGAAAAGGCGATCGACCAGTTGGCGGTGGATGCCAAGTCGGCGGCAGCCGCCACCACGCAGAAGCTGGACGTGACGCTCGTGGAGATGCAGGATTTGACCGCCAAAGCCAAGGCCAAGACGGCGGAGCTCAAGACCGCCACCGGCGAGAAATGGGAGCAGACCAAGGCCGAATCCCAGCGATTGCTCTCCAGGCTCAACAGCGCGTATCACATGGCCAAGGAGCAGCTTGGCGGGGACGCGGCGCCGGATGCCCCGGCGACGCCTTGACTCGAGAGCCGAAGGCGGACCCGCCTGAGCAGGTCTGGCTCAGGGCGCGATCTGAGCCTGACCGAGCGTGACGTTGTTCTGCTTGGCGTTGCGACCCTGCAACGTGACGACCTCGTAGGGCAACTCGGCCTTCTGCCCGGCAGCGACCTGGGCGGCGTACTGCACCGTCTGGAAATCGTGCAGCGTGGGCTGCAGACCGCTACGGAACAGCACGTGACCCGGGAACGAGCGACGCACCTCCACGTCGATCGGCTTGGCGGTGTAATTGCGGATGCGCTGCACCCAGACCACGTGCTCGTCCCAGCCGACCACGCTGCTGTTGACCTCGATCTCCACGCCCGGCTCGCCCACTCTGCGGAACACGTTCGCGCCGCGCACCTGCATCCAGATGTTGTCCCGGTACACCCGGCTCTGGACCAGCTCGAACACCACCTCGGGGTCCGGGCCCAGGTTCAGCTCGATCTTGTCGCCGATGGGCACGTACTTGATGCGCTGCTGCGTCAGGTACGACAGGCTGCCCTGGCGATCGCCGGCCTGCTGCTTGAAAAGCCGCACCACGCCATCGGGCAGCGGCGTGGTGCCGAGCTTGCTGGGCTTGTCATTGGTGAGCAGGTACATGCGCACGAGCTGGTCGCCGTACTCGGGCAGGCGGTAGCGGTACTGCACCTTGAACGGCACGGTCTGACCCTCGAAGCTGCGCATGCGCTTCGACCAGCCGTTGGGGATCGTCTCCGTCCCGTCGATGGTGTAGATGAAGTATTCGCTGAGGCCTTCCTTGACGATCTGCTTCTCCTCCATTGGGGCAGCGGCGGGAGCGGGCATAGCGCCGCCTGCCATGCCAAATGACTGGCGAGCAGCTTCCAGTCGCAGTTCCCGCCGTCGGACGTCACTGAGTTTCGCCACCTCCGCCATCGGGATGCGTGCCAATTGTGCGATCTTCTCGACGAGGTTGATCGTGCCCACCACCAGCCGCACCTGGGCGTTCTCGTAGTCCTCCCCGCTGTTGTTGGTCACGCGCACAAAGCCCTCGAAGCTCATCTGTGTCTCGCCCGGATCGGCGATGCAGATGTAGTCCGCCGACCACGTGATCCCGCTGGTGAAATAGGTGATCTCGACGCTCGCCTCGCCGTCGAACTCGCTCTGCACGTTCCAATAGAGCATCTGCGGCTTGTCGTGCGGGAACGTCGTGTCCAGCACCACAAGTTGGTCGGCCTTCTCGGGAAAGCGCAGCTCGACGCTGGTCGGATCGATCAGCGTGTTGGCCCAGGAGAACTGCAGCGGATTGACGCCCTTCTTGAAGCTCACCACGCGCATCTCGCGCACCAGCGTAATGTCCTCGCTGTTGTAGATCGTGAGTTGCACCGTATCGCGCGATGGAACCGTGGACAGGTCCACGTTCCGCGCCGCGGCAAGAGCAGCAGTCAGCAGCACGACGATAGCGGATAGGGTTGCCTTCATTGCCACACATTCCTGTAAATGACGTGGAGCTTGTGCGTCTGCTTGTCGGCCTTGCCATCCTTGGCGGCGGGCAGCGCCACGTGGAACAGCCAGCGATCGAACGTCGATTCCTCCGCATCCTTCTGGCCCAGCGTGGTCTGCTGGCCCAGCTCGACCTGCGGATCGCGCCCGCCGGCGCCGCCAATCAGTTCGTTGCGCAGCGTGATCAGATGCTCGGCCACATCCAGCGTCACCGCATCAGTCTTGAAGTTCTCGATCTCGTACTTGATGACGATCTCGTGGTCGTAGAGGTCGCCGGCGACGCGCTTGCGGTCGTTGCGCTCGATCGTGCGCTTGACGACGATGTCCTGGGCGACGCCGAGGTAGAGCTTCATCTTGTCGTCGATGGGGGTGAAGCGACCCCAGTCCTCGCCGAGGAAGGCGGTGCCGCCGCGGCCGTCGTCGAGGAAGATGCGCACCTTGCCATAGGGCAGCGCCGCCTCGCCGAGCTTGCTCGCCTTACTGTTGGTCAACACGTAGTGCATGGGCACGCGCAGCTTCTGCTGCGGCTGGTCCAGCCAGCCGTGCTGAGACAGGTCGGCGGTGTAGGTCTTGACGATCGGGACCTGGGCGAACCGCTCGACGAGGACCTCCTTGGTCTCGTTGATCCCGATGGGCTTGAGAAAGCGAGGGCCGAAGCCCGCCCAGATCTCTGTGGCATCGAACGCCTCGTTGGCCAGGTTCTGCACCCGCATGAACTGGCTGAGCGCCAGCGACGTCTCACCGCGGTCGGCGGTGGCGCGGTAGCTGAAAGTCTTGTCCAGCCCGCCAAGCAAGTAGCTGATCCGCACGCGGGCCGACCCCGCTTCGCTCGACGCCACCTGCCACACCAGCGCGTTCTCGCCCGGCGGATAGCTGACGCTCAGCACGTTGATCGTCATCTCCTTACCCGCCTCGCCAGGGCCCAGCACGCGGAAGACGATCGTGTTCGGATCAATCCGTGTGTTGGCCCAGGAGAAATCGACCTGGTTTTCGCCCTTGACCAGCGGCACGATCCGCTCCTCCTCGACCAGTGTCGCCGCGGGGTTGTCGAGCTGGATCTCGACGCGCTCGCGAACCGGCAGGGTGATGAGCTTGATGCGGGCGAACGACGCGGTCGAACCCGCGCCCGCCACTACCAATGCGGCTAGGCAGGCCAGTGAAAAAGGTGAAGGTCGCATGGATCAGGTCTCCGAGTTGACGTGTTCGACGCACGGCCGCGGCCGCGGTTCCCCCATGATGACGCGCCGGAGGGGACGCTGTCCAACTGCGACAGGTTTTTGGGGTTGAATTCCGCACTTTCCGCCCAGTTCACGTTATCCTAAGGGTTTGCCGCGATGGACTTTCTCTGACAGGTGGGCGACATGACGACAACAACGGCCAAACCCGAGTCGGGCACGGTTTCAGCATGGGCGGGGCTTGAGCCCCTGGAGGAGCGATGCCTGCTGTCGGCGACGACCGACCCAGTCGCGGCCGCCGTGCCAGACGATGCCGCCCTCGCACGCGCCACGGTGCAGCAGCGCCGCAAGAAGAAGCTGCGCAACGCCGCAGTCAAGCTCATCATCAAAGACGCGTCCATCGTCGAAGGCGATCCCGGCCAGGTGCGGCAAATGACCTTCCGCGTCGTCCGCAAAGGCGTGCTCACCGGCACAACCCAGGTCAGTTTCCGCGCGGCCAAACTCTTCGCCGACGGCGTCCGCAACGCCACCGAGAACGTCGATTTCAACGCCAAGAGCGGCAAAATCAGCTTCGCCCCGGGCATCAAGACGCAGACCATCAAGGTCGGCGTCATCGGCGACAACAAGGACGAGGCCGACGAGCAGTTCATGGTCGTCCTCAGCAAACCCAAGGGCGCCGTCATTCAGCGCGGCACGGCCATCGGCACGATCCTCGACAACGACGCGGGCAAGACCATCGATGTCAGCATCACCAACGACAACTTCACGCCCGACGAAAATGCTTCGTATCCGCCCACGCTGCTACCCGTGCGCCTGACCTACACCAACACCGGCAACGCCGACTCGGGCGTCACGGCCGTGCAGTTCCAGATGATCGTGTTCAACAACGGCAGCGTCGATGGCACCGTCGATCTGGGGCCGTTCATCCTCGTGCCCAGCGTTCCGGCCGGTTCGTCGATTCAGGTGGACTACGTGCTCGACTTCAACCGGGCATTTGTCTTTAATGACCGGTGGGACGTGTTCGCCAAGGTGTTGATCGAGGACGACAACCCGATCAATAATCTTCGCCGGCTGGGTGACATCCAGATCACGTTGCCGGCGACATAGGAGTGACGAGATGGCTGAGGGGCAATCGAACGGAGCGGATGGGGCGTCTGTGCCGTTGGAAGCGCTGGAGCCGCGGCTGCTGCTGGCGGCGACGCTGCCCAAACTCGTGCTCAAGAGCACCGCGGCGTCGAGCACATTCGAGGGCAGCGCGGCCAATCCGGGCTCGCTGCTGTTCGTGGTCCAACGTAAGGGCAACGCCGCGCTGCTGGCGACCAAGTCGGTGGCGTTCGTGCGCACGGCCGCGGCCGCGGCGGGCAACGCCGCCATCGCCGGTCTGGATTTTCAGGCGGTCGTGGCCAAGCTCGTATTCAAGAAGGGCCAGAAGACACAGGCGTTCGTCGTGCCGCTGATCGGCAACGATGCGGAGGAGCCTGACAAAGTCGTCGCCGTCGAGATCTTCAAGGCGAAGAAGGCGACCATCAAGCAGGGCAAGAGCACGGGCACGATTCTCAACGACGACGGCCCCCCCACCGTGCCGCCACTGATTACTATCAACGACGTCGCCCTGGCCGAAGGCAACAGCGGCAGCAAAGACTTCGTCTTCACCGTCAGCCTCGACAAGCCCACGAGCCAGACAGTCACCGTGCGCTTCGCCACCTCCAACAGCGGCGCGACCACCGGCGACAACGACTACGAGGAAACCTCGGGCACGCTCACCTTCACCCCCGGCCAGACCAGCAGGCAGGTCGTCGTCAAGGTGTTCGGCGACACCAAGTTCGAGGGCGACGAGAACTTCCACGTCAACCTGTTCGACCCCGCCAATGCCGTGATCGCCGACAACCAGGGCATCGGCACGATCCTCAACGACGACGCCCAGCCAGCAGATCCGCCCAAGATCAGCATCGCAAACGTCTCCGCCACCGAAGGCAACAGCGGCACCAAGGACTTCAACTTCAACATCACCCTCGACAAGGCCAGCGATCAGACCGT
>CAZFDT010000037.1:0-10921 GCA_964518335.1 uncultured Phycisphaeraceae bacterium | reverse complement strand
TCACCCTCGACAAGGCCAGCGATCAGACCGTGACCGTGCAGTTCGCCACCGCCAACGGCACGGCGACAACCGGCGACAACGACTATCAGTCCACGTCCGGCACGCTCACCTTCACGCCGGGCCAGACCAGCAAGACCGTCACCGTCAAGGTCGTCGGCGACACCAAGGTCGAATCCAACGAGACTTTCTTCGTCAATCTCAGCAACGCCGTCAACGCGACCATCGCCGACAACCAGGGCGTGGGCACGATCAACAATGACGACCAGGCCCAGCCCGACCTGACGATCCAGAGCAGCACCGTCACCCCCGATTTCAACCAGAAGGTGTACCAGATCCAGATGAGCGTGAAGAACAACGGAGCCGGTAATGCCGCGGCTTCGCAGGTGCGTTTCGAGCTGCGCAACGTCCAGCAAGGCGGCTCCTCGACGGTGGTGATCGTCACGCTCAACGTCCCCGCCATCGCGGCCGGCCAGACCGCCAACCTCAACTTCATCGTCGATCCCAATCCGGTCTTCACGCTGACCGACTTCCCCGAGCTGTGGGGCGTGCTGACAATCAACGACGCCAACAACGGCAACAACGCCAAGTTCCTGGACTTTGTGCCCACGGGCGAGAACCTCAACGGTTTCGATTGACCAAGGAAGTGCGACATGCGATCGACCCCGGCACCGGATGCCCCGCGTCTTGAGCCACTCGAACCGCGGCTGATGCTGTCGTCGTGCGGTTGCGGGTCCAGCGGCGGCGAGGTGATGACCGTGTTGCCCGAGCCGATCGATGCGCCGGCAGACGTGATCGCGGCCGCCCAGCCGCGCAAGCGAGCGAAGAAACCGGCGTTCAAAGTGAGCTTCGCCAACGCGATCGAAGGTGATTCGGGCCAGACGACGGCGATGACCTTCAAGGTGCGACGGACCGGTCCCTTGGCGCTGCTGGGCAAAGCGCGGGTGAACTACACGACGGCGGTGCTGCCCTCGGGCGCCGCCGCGGTGCAGGGCGCCGACTTTCTTGCCGCCGCGGGCAATCTCCGTTTCAAGCCCGGCCAGCGCCTGCGCACCTTCAACGTGACGATCCTCGGCAATGATGCCGCCGACGGCAACCGCCTCTTCGCCGTCAACCTCACCAACGCCAAAGGGGCCACCATCCAGCGCGGCACCGGCATCGGCGTCATCATTGACGACGACACCCCCGGCGCCGACCTCGTCTTCCTCGATCAATCCGTGGTCAGCAACAACGACAACCTCATCACGCTGGAACTGACCATGCGCAACAATGGCGGCACCGCCAGCCAGAGCGGGCAGGTGTTGTTCGTCGCCACCGCCTTCGGGTTCCCCGGCATCAGCTTCCCCGACGACCCCGACGCGGTGCCCGGCCCCGTGTTCCGATTGCTGGCACAGTTCAACCTGACCGCCATCGCGCCCGGCCAAACCGTCGTCGGCACGTTCATCTTCGACACCAACCCCGCCATCCACTGCACGGACGCCGCCGGCCGCACGAACTTCGGCGGCTACATCGAGCTTCGCGCCGCCAACGACGTGAACCTGACCAACAACCTCATGACCATGCTCAACGACGCCCTCCTGCCGGCGCCCGACACCGAGTTCGGCCAGGGTTGCACGGCCGGTTGGGTCACGACCATACCGTGAGGATCACTCGCCTGCGGCTTTGGCCAGCCCTGCTGCAACCTCGCCAAGCCCGACGTTCTCATCGGTGAACAGCGACTGGCGCAGCGATCTCAGCTCCGCATCGTCGGGCGCCGCCGCGATCGCCTCCTCCAGCACGCGCAGCGCGTCGTACCAGATGCCGCGCTCGGCGTAAGAGGCGACCTTTTCCATGGGCGGCTTGTCTTTGACCGCGGCCTTGAACGCCTCGCCCTCATCCACGAGCGTCAGCCAGCCGCCGGTGACCGGGTTCTGCGACGGATTGGCCTTGTTGGCTAACAGCGTCAGGGTCCATTCGTACTGCACGGAGGGCTCGAGCTTGAAATCCCCGGGCAATGGATGCGAAGCGATGCCCGGCGCGCCGGCCGCCACGTCGACCTCGTAGATCGTTTCGTAGTTATCGAGGCGGGTGATGGACAACTGCAGCTGCGCCTCGGCAGCGCGATCCATGTACCAGTAGAGCCTTGGCTGAGGCGACACGGTCAGCGCGATCTGCCTGGGCACGAGAGCGATGAGCATCACCTCGTCGCCGCCGCGCACCCCGCCGCCGATACGCGACTCCGGCGCGCCGCGCGACGGAGGACGGAACCGAGCCGGCTTGCTCTCGCTGCTATCGGCGGGCTTCTCATCCTTCGCCTCGTCGGCGCACAGCGCCGCCGACGACGCCAGCATCGTCACCGCCACCCAGGTCAGCACAGTTCGCAGATGAATCGCCATGGCCTAACCCCCAATCGTGGATTGAACTTTACCGAGCACCGCATGGATTCTAACCGGCTTATGGCGGTTGTGTACCTCGTCCTCGGCGACAAAGGGGGCGATAAATGCGTCGTCCAGCCGCGTGAGGGTCTCCTCGCCAATCAACACGCGGCAGTGCCGGGGCGCTACATCCTCTCCCATGAGCGCCTTATCGTAGCTTTCCAGCCGCGAGGCGACGTTGACGCTGTCGCCGATCACGGTGTATTCGAGCCGATCCGTGCTGCCGACACTGCCGGCGACCAGCGGTCCAGTGAACACGCCAATGCGCAGCGTGATCTCGGGCAGACCGCGCCGGCCCAGCTCGGCGTTGAGCGGCTGCAGCGCCTCGCGCATCGCCACGGCACACGACACCGCCGCGACAGCATCCGCGGCGATCGCCTCGTCCGTCTGCCGACGCAGCGGCACGCCAAACAGCGCCATGATCGCGTCGCCCATGTACTTGTTGATCATCCCGCCGTGCTTGATCACCAGCCGACCCATGCGGTCGAGGTACTGGTTGAGCCAATCGACCGTGCCCTGCGGCCCCAGACTCTCGGACACGCGCGTGAAGCCTTGCAGGTCGGTGAACATGCAGGTGGCGATGAGGTCCACCGTCTTGAGCCGGCCACTGGTGAGGATCTGCTCGCGCTCGGTCCAGATCTTTTCCGCGACCTGGTCGGACACGTGTTGGCCGAAGAGGTCCATGAGCACCATGCGGTCCCGCCGCTCGCGGTAGCGCTGCCAGGAGGTCACTGCAGCGCCCGACGCCAGTAGCCCCAGGGACGCGGGGACCACGGGCACCCAAACACCGCGCCCAAACTGCCACGCCGACCCGCCGATGATCGCCGCCAGGCTCACGCTCAGCACGAGCGCCAGCACCCATGGCGACCGCACGAACGACCCCGACGCTCCGCCCAGGAGCACGGCCGCGACCAGCAGTGCCACCTCGGCGCGCTCCGGCCAGTCCCGCATCGGCGATCGCCCGGTCAGCCCGGCACGCACGATCTGCTGAGCGATGATGGCATGCACCATCGGGCCATCCATGAAATCGTCGCGGTCCAGGGGCGTGGCGACGTAGTCCTTCTTGGTGCTGCTGCCACCCCCGCCATAGCCCACGACGACGATGCGGTCCTGCCACGTCGCCGGGTCTATTTCACCACGAATCAGCTTGAGAAACGACTCCTTGCGCCTCGGCAGGTCGTAGTCGATCATGAACTGATAACCGGCGTCGTCCTTGCCAACATAGCCACCGAAGTTCCGCGCTATCGGCCTGAAGATCGATGATCCGACCCGCACCGACACTTCATCGTCGGCAAGCCCGATGGACACCTCGCGGTCGAGCAGATACGACTCGGCCAGGACGTAGCCGAGGGTGTAGTACTCTTCACCGCCATATGTCGCTGAAAGTGTGGCGCGGCGGACCTTGCCATCGAGCCTATTGTCGTTGATGAGGTTATAGAGCGCGATCCGATCGTCGGGCAGCGCCGGATGCGAAGGGGTGCGGATACGCGACACGTCGTCATCCGACTCGCCAAACACGACGCCGAACACGTTGGCCGTGCCTGCCAGCAGTTGCGAGAAACGCTGCTCATGCTCAGCGGCGGGGCCGTACCTGAAGTTTCGCACCAGGTCCAAGCCGATCGCGTTGGCTCCCCCATCGCGCAAGCGCTCGATCGCTGCCGCAAGGTCCTCGTCGGTGACCGCCGGAACCTTGCGGGCATCAAGATAATCCTCCTCGATCGACACGAACACCGCGGACGGCTCCGCCTCGGGCGCACGCGCGACGTGCAATCGGACCCATTGGTCGTACACCATCAACTCAAATCGCTGCAGTGACCCCATTCGCCACGCGGCGAGCACAACGACAAACACCGCGGCGACGATGGCCCAGGCGATCAGCGTCTCGATGGTGCGGCGGCGCGACATGGCGGGCTACAGCCAGTTGCCGATGATGAGGTACGGCGACCACAGCGACGGGTGACGAATGTGCGGGCGGCCATCCTCGTCGGTGAAGCGGATGAGTTCGGCCTGGGCCCGCTGCAGCGCCTGGGCCTTCGACAGCGAGGGGTCGGACTTGAGCAGCTCGTAGAACCGTGACACGACGATCGACGACGTTTCGTCGTTGACGTACCACAAAGTCGCCAGCGCCGAGCGCGCCCCGGCCTTGATCGCCACGCCCGCCAACCCCAGCGCGGCGCGGTCGTCGCCCGCCGCCGTCCGGCACGCCGAGAGCGTCAGCAATTCCACCGGCTCGCCGCGGAACTGGGCCGGCCGGATAATCTGCTCCAGTTTGTCGAGCGTCATTTTCTCGTCGTATGCCAGCAGGAACGAGTCGGCCGCCTCGCTGCGGAACTCGCCGTGCGTGGCGATGTGGACCACGTTGTAGGGCAACTGCGCCACCTCGCCCTGCACGCGCGGCACGGTGAAGTCGGCGTCCAGCAGCGGCGTGGCCCCAAACTCGCGCCCGATCCGGTCCAGCTCGCCCGGCACGTAGGGCAGTCGCGCAAAAGGCTCGCCATCGATCTTGCGCGCCTCCGACACGCCACTGAGCAGCACTTTCACGTTCTGCCGCCTGATCGCCCGCGGCTCCATGAGGTCCATGCCCGGCGACACTGCCACGGCGTAACGCTCGATCAGAAACGTCTTGCCGTCGTACAGCGCCGCCATCGGCACGGTGCGCAGTGAACCATCGGGCACGAAAACCAGCGTGTCCACATCGCCGCTGAGGCCCGGCAGGATCGGCCCAATGAGCACATCGTGCAGCTTGCGGGCCAGCGCCATGAACCGATACGAGCCGCGCGTCTCGACCTGGCGACGGAACTGCTCGGCCATGGCGTCGAGGTCGGCGGCGGCGACCGGTGACTTGAATCGCTGCAGATGCACGCCCCGCGTCACCAGAATCTCCAGCCGGTCGCGCAGCGGCACAAAGTACACCACCGCCGTGCCCTCGCCCACATCGGTGATCGCACGCCGCTGCCGCGTCACCAGTTCGACGCACCGCTCGTCGAAATAGTCCTTGATCTCCGCCGAGCGGAACTTCTCGACGGTGTCGCGCGCGGCCAGAAGATCGTCCTCGGCGTCCTTCCCTTCCCGCTTGTCGGCACGCTGAAAATAGAGATCCGCCAGCTCGAAATAGAGAGGCCCGATCACACGGCGAAACGTCGGCGCCGGCTCCGTGGCGTCCTCCGGCCAGTCGGCCACCGGGCTGTATCGCACGGTCAGGTCCGGCCGGATCGACTCGACCGTGTCCAGCGCCCTCGCCAGCGCCGCGATGGCCTCGTCGAGCTTTTTCTCCTCCGCCAGCAGACGACCGGTCTGCCACTGGGCCTTGTAGGTCAGATCGGGCAGCGCGGTCTGCTGCGCGACGAATGCGGCGCGGCGCGTCAGGCGCAGCGCATCGACAGGGCGATTCTGCGCGGTATAAAGCTCGGCCATCTCCAGCAGGGCAGCCACCAGCACGGGCTGGTCGTTCAGACGCTGGGCCACGCCCGCCGCGTCCGACAGCGCTGCATGGCGATCAGCCGCAGACGCAACTTGCTGCAGTGACCCCATGGCGACAAGCAGGGACGCCTTGGCGTGCGAATCCTCCAGCTTGTCGCCAAGCGAACGAGCCTGGGCCGTCCAGCGACGCGCCGAGTCCACGTCACCGACTTTTGCTGCCGCCCGAGCCGCATTGACCGCCGCCGCCGCACGCAGCGATAGCGGTGCCGCCTCCGTGGCCGCGGCCCGCTCGAATGCCGATCGCGCCGGGACGAACGCACCGCGCGACGCCTCCAGCAGGCCCGTGACCATGTCGATCTCGGCGGCCATGGCCTGGTCATCGAGTTCGGCGTTGAACTGCTGTGCCAGCGCCAGGCTCGCCTCGGCCTTGGCGAACGCGCGAGTCCACGTGAACACGTTGGCCTCGGCGACACGTGCCCGGGCGACGGTGTCGCCCGCACCCATGGCGATCGCTTTGCCCAGCGCGTGGATGGCCAGGTCGGATTGCCCATGCCCGTGGTATGCCGACGCCAGTTGCAGGTGGAGCCGTGCCGCCGCATCGCCCTCGGGTATGTCGGCCAGCGCCTGGCGCAGTTGGCTGATGGCCGCCAGGAAATCACCCCGGGCCATCGCCTCCTTCGCGTCGGCTGCGACACCGCGCGGCATCAGCAGCGACGCCACCACGATCGCGCCCAGCACCAAGCCCAACCGAAAGGTACAAGCGAGCTTTTCCACACGCCAAGTGTACCCACAGACCGTGGGACTTGGCCAGTAGCATTGGCTAGGAGCGGGCAAATCGCCCGTGGCGAAGGAAGTGCAGGGCGTGGGCGAAGGCGGTGCTCTGCCACACGATGGGCGTGTGAAATGCGGGGATGAGGATGTGGTCGGCTTCGTCGGGCAGATGCGTGTTGTCGCCGACAACCCAATCCTGCGCGCCGGCGATCACGCCCACCTGCACGCCGGGGATGGAAGGCAGTTGCGAGATCCAGCTTCCCGCGTGCTGCGAGAGCTGGTCGATGGGGCGAACCAGGCGTCCGGCCAGGGGTCGCAGGCGCGTGGCCACGGGCGAGCCACGGTTGGGCGGCGCGAGCATGACGATGCGGCCCAGTTGCGGAGGCAGCCGCGCCTGCAGGGCGCAGCGCGTCACGATCCCGCCCATGCTGTGCGTCACCAGGTGAATGGACTCGAACGACCGGCGCGACGCCAGGTCGGCCAGCACGTCGGCGAGTCGGCCGCCATGCTGCTGAATCTCGCCGACGAGACTGGGGTAGCCGAAGTTGCAGGTGACGTAACCCACGGCCTCGAAGCGGTGCTGCATCGGGCGCATCATCATGGCCGGGGCGCCCAGGCCGTGGACCAGCACCACCATATGCCTGCGTTCGTGCATGCGATGCATTCTAATCGCGGCGTGGCTCGATCACTCCTCCAACCGCTCGCGGACCAACCGCCGATCGGCGTCGGACAACTGTCGCAACGGGTCGAGGTAGGACTGGTCGCTGAGCTTGAGGCAGCGACGGTACTCGGCCATGGCGTCGGCGTGATTGCCGGTCTTCCACCACAGGTCGGCCAGCATCATGCGGTCCTGGATGCCGTAGGGCTGGCGTTCGACCAGTTTCTGCATCCACGCAATGGCCTGGGCCCACCGCGCGGCGTCGCCGGTCAGATCGGCCTGCATGGCGTACACCTGGGCGAGCATGCGCATCAGACCCAGGTCGCCGCCCACGGGTGGGATGCGGTCCTTCAGGAGTTGCGCCGCGTGATCCATCATGGCCAGGGCGCGGTCGCGGTCGTGCCGGATCGGGGCATGCTCGAGGATCACCTGCGCCTGCCACTGCACGGGCACGGGGTCGCGGGGCATGATCGCGGCGGCGTCGGCGAGAGGCTGGATCGCCGCGACGCTCGTCTGCGGCGCCTGCATCAGCGTCACGGCGCGGGCGAGCTTGTCCTGATGGCGCTGCACCGGTGCGGCGTAGGCCGCCGCCAGCACGATCGCCGCCGCCGCCATCACGCCGGGCAACGCCCAGGCGGCGCGGGCCCGACGGACCTTGAACTCCCCCGCCGCCGCCGCGCCGACAAAGAACCACGCCAGGATCGCCGACGACTCCTGGTAAAACGTCATCTCGATCTGGTTGTGAACCACAAAGGCCACTGCAGCACCGAAAAGGGCGACGCGCGGCCAGCGGGGGTCGAGCGCCGGCGAGGCCAGCAGCGAGGCGATGCCGACAAACGCCACCACCCCCACCATCCACGCGATGGCCGTCTCAGGCAGGAGCTGGGCCAGCTCATACACGTACTGCACGCCAAACACGATGGTCGCCACCGCCAGGATCGCCAGCGTCTGGCGCGCCGGCAGGCCCATCGCGGCATCGGTGTCAGCCAACGGACTGCCGGGCGCAGGCTCGCGTGCGGCGCATTGCCCCGCACGCCAGATCCACAGCAGCAGCAGCAGCGACCACGCGATACCGCCGATCCCGAGCATGGCGATCCAGTCGATCCACACGTTATGGACGCTGGTCACGTCCTCGGGGTTGAGCGGGTCCTTGGCGCGGAGGTAGGCGTCCTTGAAGCCGCCCGGTCCGACGCCCACCAGCGGATGCTCAGCGACGACGGCGGGGACGGCTTTCCAGTACTGGTAGCGAAAGAGAAGGCTTCGCTCGCCGGTGTGATCGGCGGGCGGGCCCATCGTGCCGCGCACGGCGACAATCGCAATGGGAATCAGCGTGCAGGCCAAGGCGGCTGCGGGCAGCCCACGCCGCCAGCGCGAGAACGCCATGGCCAGCAACCCGCCGACGACGATCAAGGCGACCGCCGCGCCCTTGGAGTGCGTCAGATAAAGTGACAGTAAGCCACAGGCGATGCACCCGGCGCACGCAGCGACGATGCCGCGATGCCGGCGACAGCACCATGCGGCGGCCATGGCGGCGAGCGTGAAAGCCGCCAGAACCGAGGCGAACACGTTCGACAGGCCAAAGGCCCCCACCGCATCGGGATGCTCCAGACGACGTACATAGAGCAGGTGTTGCGGTGAACCCTCGCTCCAGCCGCGACCGAGCAGGAACTGCGCCTCGTCGCGGCGAAACATGGCCACCGTCTGCGGGTGCTCCACGAAGACGTACATCCCCGCCTTGATCGCCATCGCCACAAGCATGGCGACCGCCGCGGCGGCGATGAGGCGGCGGACCACGGCGTGCTCGGCCAGGTGCAGCGCAGCCAGCGCCAACATCGACGCGGCGATCCACGCCCCGCCCCGCACCATGCCGTCGAACCGCGCGGGCATGTGCCAGGCGCACGCCGCGGCCCCGGCAAACACCAGCACTGCTGAAACCCAGCGCACCCGTCCGCCCAGGGTCAAGTGCAGCGCCATGCCCGACGCCGCCAGCGCCACCACGCCCGCGTGCAGCCATGCCTGAGGCGCCGGCCCCAGCGACGTGACCGGCTGACGCCCCGACGGACTGCGCGGATCGACGTCGAAATAGACCTGCGGCGAGATGCGCACCGCACAGGCCAGCAGCGCCGCGGCGAGCATGAGCACCGTCACGATAAACAGCGCTGTCGTGCGGCCATCGAGCTTCACCTGAACGGAGGGCATGCCCAAGAGTCTATCGTCTGATCGGTTCGCACAGGGCCACGAGATCATCGACGTGGGCGGTCGCCAGACACTCGACGGTGTCGGCCGCGCCGTAGTAGATCTTCACCTCGCCGCTGCTTTCGAGGATCATGCCGCCGGGAAACACGACGTGATTGCGGAAGCCGTCGGTTTCGTACGGCACTTCGGGCGCGATCAGGGGCGTGCGACACAGCCCCACCACTTTCCGGGGGTCGTCCAGATCCAGGAGCATGATGCCGGCGGTGTAGCGCTTTTTCCAGAGCTTTTCCCAACCGTTCTTGCCGCGAGCCGCGTCGATATCGACGGCGTGGAACGTGGTGAGCCAGCCGCGCGGCGTCTTGATCGGCGGGGCGCCGGGGCCGACCTTGTCGTTGGCGAAGGGCACGTCCTCGACGCCGAGGATCATCTCGTGGCCACCCCAGTCGCGCAGGTCCGCCGACGAGCTGAGCCAGGTGTCGAACCGATCTTTGCCGCGGCTGTACACCGGCATCGGGCGGTCCAGTCGCACGAATCGTCCGCCGATCGTTTCGGGGAACAGCACCATGTTGCGGTTGTCAGGCTGTGTCAGCGAGAGGACCTGCCACTTGTCGAAATCCTCGGTGACGGCGATGCCGCCGCGCAGGCCGTGTCGCGTATCGACGGCGAAGCACATCACCACGTGGCCGTCGATGACGGTCAGGCGAGGATCGTAGAAGCGTGTGACCTCGTCGGTGGCGTCGCGCGACACCAAGAGAGGCCGGGCAAGCTGCTTGGCCTGGTCGAGCGTGATGCAGGGGCGCGGCTGCACGTCCCAGGCCACGCCGTCGTGGCTGAACGCGATGCCGATGTTCGTGCCGTCGAAGCGCTTCCCGGCGTCCCACTGGTCTCGAGTCGCGCCGTAGTCATTGCGAAAGACCATGACGTAGCGTCCCTGATACCTGCACACGCCGGCGTTGAACAGCAGCGAGCAGGGATAGGGCACATCCTCGGCGGTCAGGATCGGGTTGCGCGGATGGCGGGTGATGCAGTTGGCCGACGTCAGAGGCGGGTCGAGGGTGGGCATGGGGGATATGGTGAGGGCAAGTGCGTCGAATCGCAAGCGAGGTCACTGGTGTCCGCAGAGCGAGCATGGCCACGATGGGCTGCACGTGTGTGGAAAGGTAGGCTCTTCGCCCGACACCGGGTGTTTGCGTCATACCCGCGCAGCGATCTTCGAGTGCCTGGAGGTGTTCTGCGGTCGCAAACGACTTCACGGCACGTTAGGCTGCATGAGCCCCGAAGCGGTCGAGGCCAGCCTCAACTAACCCCCGAGGCGCGTCCACAAACGTGGGGACGTCCCCACACAGCGTGTCCATCGAATCACACGCCTCGCCGACCGAACCCCACAGCCGGTGCCGCTTTCCAGACGTTCTGATCTGCCCCCGATTTATGTGCCAGTGGTTATGAGAGTCGGGTTGTGGTCATG